>CAUVBV010000006.1:0-60240 GCA_963550405.1 uncultured Atopobium sp.
CAGTCAAATGGCGTCAGTGAATCTTTTAGAGTCAACTTCCGTACATGATTTTGAACTCGTTGTATCAAGAGATTTAGTCTACAAAAATCATGCATGGACTGGTCAGGCGTCTGTTTTTTACCAAGGTGGCTGTATCGGGTCTGTGGGCATACATGCCAAAGAACCAATCTTACGAGAAACGCATCTGTGCTGCGAAGGTAGATTTACTCGGTATAAAGATAAAGAGTTTTCAGACGAACAATTTAAGAGGGGAGTATTTGGTTCAATTCAGGTAACCAAGGTAAATTCCTCAACTTATGAAGAGGGAATTATTGGAGAAGTTGCTCAATTTAGAGAAAGCTGCATTTCTCAACTTCAACCAGAGGCGAGCTTTGGTCGAGCATTAGCTGCATGTGGCCTTTGTGCCTATAGGCCTAGCTTGTATAGCTTTAACATTCCAAGAATATTTATGCGCTGTGGTCTTATGCACCTTATAGCCATATCTAGTTGTCACATGGTAATTCTCTCTACCTTTATTGATGCTTTGCTTAAAAAGTTGACGTTAAAGCCATTTTTGAGAGGAGTATTGAATTTATTTCTACTCAGTAGTTACGCGCTTTTCTGTGGATTACCTGCGTCTGCAATAAGGGCAATACTTCTTGTTGAACAAAAATACGTTATGCAGTGTGTTGGCAGGAAACAACACACGCTATCTGCTGTTTCTACTCTGGCTCTACTTATGCTCTGTGTTGATCCACAGCTGAGCGTAAACATTGCTTTTACCTTGTCTTTAGCTTGTATTTTTGGAATGAATATATATGGTGGTCTTGCTCAGTACTATGCAAAAATTGCCTTTCACGTATCTGGCTATGGAAAAGTACAGAATGTTCTAAGAAAACCGTTTTCTCATGTACGAAATACCATATGTGCAACAACAGTAGCTCAGCTCTCATGTATTCCAATCTCATGTATGTACTTTGGCCACTTTTCGTTACTTGCACCTCTCTCAAGCGCCTTAATTACAAGCTTGTTTTCTCTTCTGAGCCTATTTGGAATTGGAGTAATAGTTTTTAGTGGCTTTAAGCCAGTTCAAGGCATTGCTCTTTTTCTAGTGGATTCTCTTGGTCAGTTTATAGAGACCCTCGCTTCTTTTTTATCTGAAAGATCTTTTGCAAGTGTGTCGTTAACTGACATGAGTTGGATAGTTTCATTGCTTGTGTTTGTAGCAATGGTGGCGCTCTACCTGTTTTGGCCTAAGGGGAAAAGGTCAGTTTTAGTTGGCATATGTTCAATGGTAGTTATGCTTATTTTGGGTTTAAGTATCTATTGGAGGTTTTTCTCGCCAACAAGGATTTGTGTGATGGATATTGGTCAAGGAGATGCCATATTGCTGAGTGATGGCGCGCACTCCTTGCTTGTAGATACAAGCGTGGGAGATGTAGTTAACGATGCCTTGGAGCGACAACACATTTCATATCTTGATGCAATTTTGCTTACACACCTTGATGAAGACCATGCTGGTGGCGTGAGGTATATGGTTGGTTCGGTAAAGACAGGCCGGGTGTTAGTTGGAGAGGGAATAACAAAACAAGAAAAGCCTGAGTTACAAAAAGCCATTCAGAGGATTTCTGGTAGTGGTTCCTATGAAGTTTTATATGGCGATGAATTTGATGTTGGTCGCTTTCATGTCCGGGTGGTGTGGCCACATAGGGGATATAAAGCTAAAGAAGCTAATAATGCGTCGGTTGAGCTCTATGTGACGTATAACGATGGGCAAAATACCCTGACTACACTTTTAACGGGAGACGCTGAAAGAGATCAAACAAAAGAGACGGTAACATCGGGTGATGTCGGTGATATTGATTTTTTGAAAGTTGGACATCATGGAGCGGCAAAGTCACTCTATCCAGAAACTGCTCGCGCGCTAAAACCTGAGGTAGCAGTTGCAAGTGCTGGAAAGAATAATCGTTATGGACATCCTAAACAGGAAGCGGTGGATATCTTAGAGGGTGTTGGCGCAAGGTTTTATTGCACAAAAGATTATGGAGACGTCACAGTATTTCCTGGAGAACATGGACCTAGGGTGAGCGTGCAACATGCTAAAGTAGATACAGAATTAGAGGAGGAAAAAGATGGCGGAGCAGGCTAAGTTACTAGCTGCATATTTGGCTGTTGGTCCTGATGAGATGAAGCGTGCAAGGGCTATTGATAAGCTTAAAAGCCGTCTTAACCAGAGCTTTATTACCTTTAACCTTGATGAGATTTCTGTAAGCGCTGAGCTGACTCCAGAATCTGTTTTGTCTTCTGCTCAAACACTTCCTATGGGTGATTCTAGGCGAATTGTTGTTATTGACGATGCTGGTAAATTGCCTAAGTCTGTATCAGAAGCTCTCGTGGAGTATCTTAAAAATCCTAATCCAACTACTACTTTGATGCTTTCTGCACAGACGCTTGCAAAAACTACAAGGCTTTATAAAGCAGTAGATGCGTTAGGTAAGCTTGCAGTTATTAATTGTGGTGCAATTTCTAGAAAAGATTTGCCTAAATACATTGGGGATCTTGGAAGAAAGTACGGACTACAAATCCCACTAAATGTGGCCAATGAGCTTATAAGTCGTGTTGGTGATAATACCACCATGCTTGATTCTCAAGTTAAATCTTTAGCAGCTCTGCTGGGTCGTCCTGGTGCAATTGACGTTCAGTTTGTAGAAACTCATGTTGCACGAGTAGTGGAAGTCAAGCCATGGGATTTTCTCGACAGTTTGTCAGCGAGAAATGCTCAAAAGGCTTTGGAGCTTTACAGTCAGATGGATGAGTCGGGAGCTATTGGCAATCTGTCACTTATGACTGGACGTGTAAGAGAACTCATTTGCGCTAGGTCTATGGTTAAGCGTGGTACAGAACGGGAAATTGCCTCAGTTTTAGGTAAGCAGGACTGGCAAGTAAGAAATTATGCACGGTGGGCGCGCCAATTTGCTGATGGCGAGCTTGAGCATATTTTGAGTCTCTGTGCAGATGCAGAACGTGGTCTTAAAAGTGGAGAAGATAAAACAACCACAATGACCAAGCTTATCTTTGCTTTGTGCGGCGTCTCAAATATGTAGATTCAAAGAATTAAGGTAAGAAAAAACGGACTCCAAGGAGTCCGTTTTAAAAAGTTAAAAGTAGATAAGAACTACTTAAGGGTGTTAACAAGCTTCTGAACGCCGCTCTTACGCTGAGCAGCCTGATTCTTGTGTACGATGCCCTTAGAAGCAGCCTTGTCAAGAAGACGGGATGCCTTGTTAGCTGCAACCTGTGCGTCCTCAAGCTGGCCTGCCTCAACAGCAGTGCGAACTGCCTTAATAGCAGTCTTAAGCTCGGAACGGACAGCCTTGTTGCGCTGGCGTGCCTTCTCAGCGGTGAGAATACGCTTCTTCTGAGACTTGATGTTAGCCACGTGCGGTTCCTTTCGGTGTTTACTATGTGAGGCCTCTTCGCTGAGACACGTTTGAGGCAGCTTTAGAAGTATAGCACGAAGGGGGTAGTTTACGCTATTATTTTCCTTATGAATACACAGGATACTTCACATATTCGCAACTTCTCTATTGTTGCGCACATCGATCACGGTAAATCTACCATCAGTGACCGTATTTTGGAGCTTACTCATACCGTTGAAGAACGCGATATGGAGTCACAGCTCTTGGACACTATGGACATTGAACGTGAGCGTGGAATTACCATTAAATCAAATGCAGTCCGCGTCATGTATGAGGCAGATGACGGAGAGCGCTATCAGTTCAACCTGATTGACACCCCAGGCCACGTTGACTTTACCTATGAGGTCTCAAGGTCTTTGGCTGCCTGTGAGGGAGCGGTACTAGTTGTTGATGCAACGCAAGGCGTTGAGGCACAGACTGTCTCAAACGCTATGCTGGCCATGAACGCTAACCTGGATATTGTTCCTGCAATCAATAAGATTGACCTTCCTTCTGCTCGACCTGAAGAGGTACGCGCAGAAATTGAAGATGTTCTTGCTATCCCAGCTGATGATGCGGTATGTGTCTCTGGTAAAACAGGTGAGGGTATCCACGAGCTCCTTGAGGCTTTGGTGTATTTGGTTTCTCCTCCAAAGGGAGACCCTACAGCTCCACTTAAGGCGCTTATTCTTGACTCGTATTTTGACCAGTTCAGAGGCGTCGTTGCAACAGTACGTGTTTTTGATGGTTCAATCAAGGCCGGCGATCAGCTTCTTATGATGCAGGGATCTGTGCCTTTTCTTGTTGAAGAAGTAGGTGCTAAGAGACCTCTTGAGATGGCTGTTGACCAGCTTTCTGTTGGTGAAGTTGGCTATGTGGTAACTGGCCTCAAAGACCCTGAAGCTGTCCGCGTTGGAGACACGCTGACCTATAAGCAAAATCCTTGTTCAGAACCACTGCCAGGTTATCGTGAGGCAAAACCAATGGTATTTACCGGTCTTTTCCCGGTTGATAACAAACAGTACGAGAATCTCCGTGACGCACTTGATAAGTTGCACGTTAACGATCCATCTCTTACGTGGTCTCCAGAGACGTCTGTTGCTTTGGGATTTGGCTTCAGAGTAGGCTTTTTGGGTCTTCTCCACATGGAGGTTGTTAAAGAACGTCTTGAGCGTGAGTTTGACCTGGACTTGATTGCTACCAGTCCCTCTGTTGACTATCACGTGTACAAGACCGATGGAACTATGATTGAGATTACCAGTCCTCAAGATCTTCCAGAGGTTACCAAGATTGACCGCATTGATGAGCCATACCTCAAGGCAAAAATTATTGTGCCTCCTGAGTTTGTTGGTACGGTTATGCAGCTTGTCGTTGATCATCGTGGCGTATCTGAAGACATGGTGTATCTGTCTGATAAGTCCGTCGAGATGATCTTTAGCATTCCTTTGGCCGAGCTTATCCTGGACTTCTTTGACCAGCTTAAGAGCAGAACCAAAGGTTATGCTTCACTTGACTATGAGTTTGATTCGTATCGCACTTCTGACCTAGTTAAGCTTGATATCTTGCTTGCTGGAGACGTCGTTGATGCGCTTTCGTTTATTGTTCACAAAGACAAAGCATATGATCTTGCTCGTGGTCTTTGCGACAGACTAAAAGGCATCATTCCTCAGCAGCTCTTTGAAGTTCCTATTCAAGGTGCTATTGGCAATAAAATCATTTCTCGCTCTACCGTTCGCGCACGTAGAAAGGACGTCTTGGCTAAATGCTACGGCGGCGATATTTCCAGAAAGCGCAAACTACTTGAAAAACAAAAAGAGGGTAAGAAGCGCATGAAGCAGATTGGTTCAGTCGAAGTACCTCAAGAGGCATTCTTGGCTGTTCTCAAGGTCGACGACGAGTAGAAGGTATTTGTGGAGTCGCTTCAAACAATCATTTCAACCTGCTCACCTCAAGCAGGCCTTTCTTCACATATTGTTCCTTTTGCGTCAGGATCTTCACTCAAGGAACGCCTGTCCGCAAATCCTGTGCTTATGGCACCCATGGCTGGCGTCAGTGATGGTGTGTATCGCACTATGGCTCGAGCGGGCGGAGCAGGTCTTGCATACTCAGAAATGGTTTCTGTCGCAGGAATTCATTATGGTGGCGATAAAACCTGGGAGCTTGTGGAGCCCCTTTCAACTGAGCCAGATATTGCTGTTCAACTTTTTGGTTCAAAGCCAGAGCAGTTTAAAGAAGCGGCAGCTCAGATTAGTGAGCGACTAGGAAATAAACTTGCTCTTATCGATATCAATATGGCTTGTCCTGTTCCTAAGGTTGTTAAAAAAGGGGAGGGTTCAGCCCTTCTCGATACCCCAGAGCTTGCTGCAGATCTGGTCAAAGCTTGTCTTTCTGAGGTCACGGTGCCTGTTACCGTGAAGATTAGACGAGGTAGACGTCAAGATGAGGAAGTAGCTCCTGAGTTTGCTCGTGCTATGGAAGCTGCTGGAGCATCTGCCGTTGCTATTCATGGGCGTTTTGCCTCCCAGATGTATAGAGGTCAGGCAGAGTGGGAGACCGTTAATAGGGTTTGTGACGCAGTTTCTATTCCTGTTATAGGATCTGGTGACATGCTCTCTGCTGAAGCAGCAGCTCATGCCCTTACAGAGACGGGTGTGACAGCGGTAATGATTGCTCGTGGAACCTATGGTAATCCATGGATTTTCAAGAACACTCAAGCTTTAGTTGAAGGTCAAGCTCCACTTGTTCCAACACTTGATCAGATGCTTGCATCTTTTATGATGCATGTTCGTCTGCTTGACGCTGCCCACATTCATATTGCTCGTGCAAGAAGCCTCTCTACCTGGTATTTTAGGGGTATTCCAAACGCTGCCTACTGGCGTGGCAAATCGGTGAGATGCGTTACAGCTCAAGACTTTATTGATCTTGCGCTAGAGATTAAAGAAACCGTCAAGCAACTTGAGGGTGAGCGGGAATCTCCTGAGCACAATCCATCTATGAGCTAGTGGTCTGTTGTGGATTCTTGGCAGTCTAAATACAATCAAACGGCTACCTCTGCACTTTACTTGCATATTCCGTTTTGTTCTCAAAAATGTTTCTACTGCGATTTCTCTTCTTGGTCCACAAGACAAGATGACAGTCGTATGAAAAATTACGTAAAAACCCTGAAACTCCAGCTAGATGAAGCCGCACAGCTTGGCTTGTTAGCAGTTACAAAAACAGTTTATATGGGCGGTGGAACTCCCAGCTTACTTGGTCAGGGTGCGGTCGATCTAGCGCATCATACCTCATCTATTACACATTCTATTGAATTTAGTATGGAAGCAAATCCAGACTCACTATCTGACGAACTTCTCGCTAGTCTTTCTGCAGGAGGAGTAACGAGAATTTCTTTTGGAGTTCAAAGTTTTAATGATAATGAGCTTAAGGAGCTTGGCAGAATTCATTCAGCTGATCTGGCATACGATAGAGTTTTAGCTGCAAAAGAGAGCGGCTACGAAGTGTCGGTTGATCTCATGTGCGCTATTCCTGAGCAAACAGAGAGTTCTTGGGAGTACACGCTTTCAAGGTTTATCTCGCTTGGGGTAAATCATGTGAGTGTCTATCCACTTACTATTGAAGACGGCACGGCATTAGCTAAGCAAACCCAAGATAAAGACATTCCATGGAATGCTTATGACGTGCAGGCGGATCGAATGCAAACGGCTTCAAAGATGCTTCAAGCAGCGGGATTTGAGCGTTACGAGGTGGCAAGTTATGCTCGTAATCAGAAAAGTTGCAAGCATAATAAGATGTACTGGACAGGTGAGTCGTACCTTGGTTTAGGCACCAGCGCTGCAAGTATGTTGACTGCGGATGAGTATGATGCTTTGGCAAAGGAAAACATCTCTTTACCAACGCGACCACAAGACGCTATTCGTGTGCGACTTGTGGTGCTTGATTCTCCAAATAAAATTGCTGAAGGCGTATCGCTTTTCTCGACAGAGTTTGACGTTGAATTTTTGACCTACAGAGAGGCTGTGGCAGAAGATTTGATGCTCCATGCACGCCTCACAGAGCCAATTGCGCCTGCGCTTTTGGGTGAGTCTGAGCAGGTATTTGGTGCGTTAACTTTACAAGAAGTGTTTGATGCCTGTGTACAAGATGAGTTACTAGAATGCGTTGATGCAGCAGATTCTGGGATTAAGGCTTCATATAGGCCTACCAAGAAGGGCTGGCTGCTTGGAAACGAGCTTTATGGCCGTTTTTGGGAGTTAAGATAATGTTAGAAAAATTTATTTGATGCAGTTAGTATTTAATTGATGTTACAAAATAAAATGAATAATAAAAAAGGATTGAAGAATGGCAGAAAAAAGACCTAGTTTTGATGATATTACATCTTTTGATGAGTTTAATAAGTATTACTGGTATCGTGAAGAACTTATGCAAATATGTAAGTCTTTAGGTTTGGAATATAGAGGTACAAAACGAGAACTCAATTATATTATCGAACAGTATTTTAAAGGTAATTTAATTAAGAAAAAACTTACAAAGAATAAAAAAGTTAATCAAAAAATTGTTACTTTAAATTCACCATTGCTTGAGTGTGGCTTCTCATTTAATTCAAAGTTTAGAGAATATTTTTCTTCTTTAACAAAAGTTACACCATTTAAATTTACTGCTGATATGGCTGCTGCTTGGAGAAAAGTTAAGAGAGAGAACAATAGTGCATTTACAATCAGGGATTTGTTAAATGTATATTATGGTGATTTAGATTATGCGAAATACGATAATTCGGCTTGTCAGTGGAATCAATTTTTAAAAGATTTTTGTGCAGATGAAAATAGCTATAGCTATTCCAATAAATTAAAGGTGGCTTCTATTCTTTGGAAAGAAGTTAGAGATTCAAAAGGTGAAAAAACTTATTCGAAAGATTTATTAATTAAGTATGCATTTAAAATACGGGAATATCATAAATAAACATTTGAAAATCTTCTTCAATAGTAGTTTGAAAAAGTCATGAACATATTCGATAGTATGTCGAATTTTCATGTATGTAGTTAACGAATATTCTTAATGGGATTTGTGCTGCATTAAGTTAAAAACAAGTGGGTACACTTTCAAACGTTCTCATAATCATATGTTGTAACGGGTCGAATCGGAGAGATTTCATGGCTGCTATGAATGAAAAGGACTATTACGCCATCCTTGGTGTCTCTGAGTCCGCGACAGCTGAAGAAATTAGAAAAGCTTTTCAAACTAAAGCTCGTAAGCTTCATCCTGATGTAAATAAAGAACCTGATGCTGAAGAGCGTTTTAAAGAAGTTTCTGAGGCATATGCTGTTCTGTCAGATGCCGAGAAACGCCGTCGTTATGACGCAATGAGAAGCGGTTCTTTCTATGGCGGCGGCTATGGTCCTTCTGGTTATCCTGGCGGATCTGCCTATGGAGGTTCTCCTTTTGAGGGAGGCTTCCCGTTTGGTGATATCAACTTTACTAATTGGACCACTGGATCTCAAAAGCGCTCTCGTGCATACAAGCCTCAGACTGGCGCAGATATTGTCTATGACTTAACGCTGAATGATACAGACGCTAAAAATGGCGTTAAGAAAGGCATCACGTATCAGCGCTTTGTTACTTGTGATGCTTGTGCTGGTAAGGGATCTCAGCATAAAGCTGAGGCAACTACCTGTCCTACCTGCCACGGAACGGGCCATATTGACATTGATCTTTCTTCCATTTTTGGAGTAGGCAAGTTTAGAGTTGACTGTCCAGAGTGTGAAGGCGCTGGACACGTTGTACAGGACCCATGCGACGTTTGTGGTGGTTCTGGACGTGTTTTGTCTGCAAGTGAAATTATGGTTGATGTACCAGCTAATTCACATGATGGTGACCAGATCAGAGTACCTGGAATGGGAAATGCAGGAACAAATGGTTCTGCAACTGGTGATTTTATCGTAAATATTAAGGTTCCTTCAGAGCAGTTGACGTTCCGCCAACGCGCGGGAGCTCGTATCACAGGTATAACTGCAATGCTTCTTGTGTTTGTGGCGCTTAATTTACGCTCACCACTATTTGCCATTGTGTTGATTCCGCTTTTGATATTTGGCATGAGAAACGTTCTTGCAGATGGCGTCAAGATGAACGCTGGCTGGTGGAGAAGTTTTGCAAATGCCTTTGTTTCGGGAATTATCAACGGTGCCTTCTACTCAATTATTATTATGACTTTGTATGCTTGTACGGCCGGATTAGGCCATGTTGGCTATATGGGAATTTAAGTTTTAGGTTTTACAAGGGGAGAGTTAGTAAGCGTGGCAGAGAAGAAAGACTTCTACGAGCTCTTAGGTGTTGCTCGTGATGCAGACCAAAAAACAATCAAGCGAGCTTTTCTAAAGCTGGCAAGAAAGCTGCACCCTGATGTTTCTGATGATCCTCATGCAGAAGAGAAGTTTAAAGAGGTAAACGAAGCTTATTCTGTGCTTTCAGATGAGCAAAAGCGTGCCAACTATGACCGTTATGGTGACCCTAATGGTCCATCAGGTTTTGGCGGCGGCTATGTGGATATGTCAGATATCTTTGGCGGCGGTTTTGGTGGCTTTGGAGATATCTTTGACTCCTTCTTTGGTGGCAACCATGGTGGCCGAGGCGCTGCTCAACGCACTCGTGGTAGTGATATGGGCATTAGGCTGTCCATTACGCTGGAAGAAGCCGCAGCTGGAGTTACTAAAACTATCTCATATAACAGACTTTCTACCTGCGATGATTGTAATGGCACCGGTCTTGGTGAGGGCGGAAAAATTGAAGACTGTCCGCGCTGTCACGGTACGGGCACGGTAGTCCAGGTTCAAAATACTGTCTTTGGCCAAATGCAGTCTCAGACAGTTTGTCCAGAGTGCCAAGGAACAGGTAAGAAGGTTGAGCACGCGTGCGAGACCTGTGGAGGTCAGGGAAGAACTCCTGATCACGAGTGTGTTTCTGTAGAAATTCCTGCAGGTGTTCATTCTGGCCAGTCAATTTCTATTGCCGGTAAGGGCGAGGCTGGCGTTAGAGGTGATACCTCTGGTGACCTTATCGTAACCATTGAGGTTTCCCAGCATAAAGATTTTGAGCGTAGGGGAGACGACCTCTTTACTTCAGTGAGTGTTGATTCTCTTGAGGCAATCGTTGGTACTACTGTCACCGTTGACGGTATTATCAAAGATGAAACTATTGAGATTACTATTCCAGCGGGCTGCAAGTACGGCCAGCAGCTCAGCGTGGCTGGTAAAGGTATGCCTCGTTTGCATACTAAGGCTCGCGGCAACCTTTACGTTCTGGTTCACATTGAGACTTCAACTGGATTGACTAAAGATCAGTTAGAGACACTTACTTCCCTTATTGATGAGCGCAAACAAAACTCAGCTCAAGAAACTCAAGAGGAGCAGCACGATCAGCGTTCTGCAGCAGCAGATTCCTCTGATCATAAAGACAAGAAAGCCAAAAAGGCTTCTAAGAAGAGGCGCTAATGGCTCATGGAATTGCGCTCATAAATCTTGGATGCAGGGTAAATCGCGTAGAGCTTGATTTGATGGCGGACTCTCTGCTTCGTATGGGATGTCGCATTGTTGAAGAGGATGAAGCTCAAGCGATTGTCATCAATACCTGCGCTGTCACTGCAGAAGCCGAGGCTAAGACGAGAAAAGCTGTGCGTAAAGCAGCGCTTATGCCAGGAGCTCCTCTTGTTGTTGCAACGGGTTGTGTTGCAAGTCTTTTTGCTGACGAGCTTGCCTCTCTTGCTCCTAATGTTGTGGTAGAGCCCGAGAAGGATAAAGTTGCAGATAGAGTTCTTGAAGAGCTAGGCTTTGCTCCAGAATCCGTAAGCGATGACGGACTTGTTATCTCCAAGCCAACTCCAACAGGTCGCACGCGCCCTGGCATCAAGATTCAAGATGGTTGCGATAACCGTTGCACCTTCTGCATTGTCTGGAAGGCACGCGGTGCGGGAAAATCTCTTGATCCTCGTGAGGTTGTTTCACAGGTAAAAGATGCTATGAGCAGGGGAGCTCAAGAGGTTGTCCTTACGGGAATTAACCTTGGTAGCTATAAAGCTCAACTTGAGGATGAGGGCGAGAAAACCCTCAGACTCCCAGATCTTCTCGAGTATGTGCTTGAAAAAACCGAGGTAGGCCGCCTAAGACTCTCTTCTCTTGAGCCACCAGATGTTAATACTCGTTTGGTAGAGGTCATTGCTGGTTCCAACGGAAGAATTGCGCCTTTTTTGCATATCTGTCTTCAATCTGGCTGTGACGCTACGCTTGCACGTATGGGCAGGGTGTATAGGACAGAACTTTATCGCAATGCTGTTGAGGAAGCTCGCTCGGTGATGCCAACTATCGCTTTGGGAACAGACCTGATTGTTGGTTTTCCTGGAGAAACTGATAAAGAATTTGAAGAGTCGTTTGAGTTTTGTCGTCAGATGGGCTTTTCAAAGATGCACGTATTTAGGTATTCCAAACGACCCGGAACTCCTGCAGCAACCGCTCCAAATCAGGTAGATCCAAAGGTGATGGCTGAGCGCGCAAAGAAAATGCGTGATTTGGGTAATGCTATGCGCTTTGATGCTGCTAAGAAGCTTGTTGGTACCTGCGATAATGTGGTGGTACAGTATCCTGGTAGGGGAATTTCTGGTGGTCTCTTTGACGTTCAGGTTGATCCTACTATTGAACTTAATGAGCTTATTGCTATGCGCTTTGACGAAGTTTTACCTAATGGAACGCTAAAAGCTACTCGTTTATAAATTGGGGGAACATGGAGCCAACACAGATTCGCTTAACTATTCCTGATTCAGTAGACCCTCTGTATCTCACGGGTCCAGCTGATAGTTTGCTCAGAGAAATCGAATCGTCATGTGCAGCTCTTATTTCAATCAGAGGCAAAGCAATCTTTTTGTCAGGAACTTCTCAAGAAATTGAGCAACTAACACTTATTTTTTCTCGCCTGATTCAAATGGTTGAATCAGGCTCTAGGCCAACGCTTGAAGATGTAAAGCTTCTGCTCGATAGCACAAAAAGAAATGCCAGCTTAGAGCAGACGGGAACACGTACACTCTTTGTGACGCATAAAGGCAAAGCAATTCAACCTAAAACACAAGGTCAAATTGCTTATACCAAGGCAATAGCAAACAATTCCATTACGTTTGGTATTGGTCCTGCAGGAACAGGTAAAACGTATCTGGCAGTTGCTATGGCACTTGCCGCCTTAACTTCTCAACAAATTAGCAGAATTGTGCTGGTAAGACCTGTTGTAGAAGCAGGAGAGTCTCTCGGCTTTCTTCCAGGCACACTTCAAGAAAAACTGGATCCCTACATTAGGCCGCTCTACGATGCGCTTTTTGATATGACTTCCATGGAGTACGCAAATAACCTCATTGAACAGGGAATTGTTGAGATTGCGCCACTTGCATTTATGCGCGGTCGTACCATGAATGACGCGTTTGTCATTTTGGATGAGGCTCAAAACACCACTCCTGAGCAGATGAAGATGTTTCTTACTCGATTGGGTTTCTCGTCAAAGTTTGTAATTACGGGCGATGCAACACAGCGAGACCTTGTGGGCAGAAGTGGTTTGGATGTTGCTCGACAGGTGCTTGGCAACCTTGAAGACGTTGCTTTTGTTGATTTAGATAGAAATGATATTGTTCGCCACACGTTGGTTGGTAAGATAGTTGATGCATACACTGCGTATGAGAAAAAACAGCTAGGGGAGTAACGTGGTTAACGAGTACGACATTGTGATCGAAGAGGGCGTCGAGTCGCCAATTTCTGTGGAAGAGATTGAAGCTGATTGCAATCTGGTACTTTCTGAAGAGGGTATTGAGCGCCCCTGCACGGTCTCCATTTCTATTGTTAGCGATGCAGAGATTCAGCAGGTAAACCTTGAGTGGCGAGAAAAAAATGTGCCCACTGACGTTATCTCACTTGAGGTAGAACGCCCTGATGATCCAGATTTGGCTCCTGGTGAAATGTGTGAGCTGGGTGATATTATTCTGGCCCCTAACTTTATTGCACGTCAGGCAAAAGAATATGGCACTACGGAGGCAGATGAGTTTAGGCTCATGCTTGTTCATGCCATGCTTCACCTGCTTGGATATGACCATATTGAAGACGATGAGGCAGAGGTTATGGAGGCTCGTGAAGACTCCCTTGTTGCTCTGCTTTCAACGGATAGAACTATTGAGCCAGTTGTGTTGACTCGCCACCGTGAAGGGATTGACGAGTAATGATTCCGGGATCTAAGGGCAGACATCCAAGCTTTAAGCGCGGTCTTCTTTTTGCGCTACAAGGCGCACGTCAAGCGTTTGCTCAAGAGGCAAACCTGCGCCGTATGTCAGTTGCTGCCGTATTAACCGTGGTAGCGGGATTGTTTGTTGGCTTGGATGCCGTAAGCTGGGCACTTGTATTTGCGTGTATTGGTGCGGTTTTAACCACAGAGCTCATTAATACTGCAATAGAAACTGTGGTAGACCTGGTTTCTCCAGAGTTTCATCCTATGGCTGGTAAAGCCAAAGATATTGCTGCGGCTGCTTCATGCTGTATTAGCATTACTGCAGCTCTTATAGGACTTTTGATTTTCTCGCATGCAATTTTTCATTGGTAAGTTGGAGGACGTATGACCGCCAATTCAGTTTCTAAAAACACTTCATCTGAGACCACTCCATTTAGGAGCGGTTTTGTTGCTTTAGTTGGTCGTCCAAGCGTTGGTAAGTCCACGCTTTTGAACGCTTGCATGGGTCAGAAAGTGGCTATCGCAAGCCCTGTTGCCCAGACTACGCGCCGTCGCTTTAGAGCAGTGGTAAACGGAGAGAACTCTCAGCTTGTCATTGTAGATACTCCGGGCCTCCACAAGCCTAAAGACGCTCTTGGAAAAGAGCTCAATAAGGCAGCGCTCGGAGAACTCAACGATGCCGATGTCATTGCTTTTTTGATTGATGCCACTAAGCCTGTTGGTCGTGGAGATGAATGGGTTGCCAATCATGTTGAGCAGGCGCATGCCGCCTTTAAGCTGCTGGTTATTACCAAGGCCGACATTGCAACTCCAAAGCAAGTAGCAGAACAGCTTGAGGCTGCACAAGCTCTTGCACACTTTGATGACGTGCTTGTTGTTTCTGCTCCAGAAGACTTCAATATCCAGGCATTTATCTCTCTTGTGTCAGAGCATCTTCCTGAGGGTCCCATGTGGTTCCCAGAGGATATGGAGACTGACGCATTGCCAGAAGATCTGGTAGCAGAGTTTGTTCGCGAGAAGCTCTTGCTTAATCTTCGTCAAGAAGTTCCCCATTCCGTTGCCGTTGTTTGTGATTCCTATGAGGTAGCAACGGACGGCCATCTATCTATTTCTGCAACCATTTTGGTTGAGCGAGAAGGACAAAAGGGCATCGTAGTTGGCCAGGGCGGCTCCATGATTAAACGCGTTGGCGTTGAGGCTAGAAAAGACCTGGAGAAACTGTTTGGTCGCAAGGTTTACCTTGACCTGCAGGTTCGCGTTCAACCTCTCTGGAGACGTGATGCCAACGAGATTAAGCGCCTGGGTTACTCAACTGAGGACTAGTTGTGCCTGGTAGAAAGTCCACGCGTCTTAAAGCAATTGTGCTTGATAGAACGAAACTCGCTGAGCAAGACCTCATTTTGACCATGCTCTCCGATTCGGGAGAAGAACGTCGAGCTGTTGCCAAGGGCGCTCGAAAGCCAGGCGGCCGCTTTGCTGCTCGTGTTGAACTTTTCTGTGAGCTAGACGTACTGCTGGCAGAAGGCCGCTCACTTGATATCTTGTCCGAGGCAACCTTACTTGAACCACATGCAACGCTTCGAGGCGATCTCTCTAAGGTGGCGGCTGCGTCAGTTATCTGTGAAGTCGCACGTCTTTCGTGTATCGTCGGCGTCGAAGACGCATTTCTCTATCCACTGCTCTCTCGCGCTCTCAGAGCCTGCGAAGAAGTAGCTGACGAGAAACACTTAGATCTTGTTGTTGCTGCTTATGTGTTTAAGGTTTTGGCACATGAAGGCTGGCGCCCTGAGTTGGAATCGTGCATTGCCTGTGGAGATGAAGCTCTGACGTACTTCTCGCCAGCTGCTGGTGGCGCATTGTGTGGAAGTTGTGCGCATGAGATTGAGGGAGCCATTGAGGTAACTCCGCTTGAGCTCTCGTGGTTATCGTCGCTTCTAAAACTTACCTTTGACCAGCTTGTTGTTGCCGAGATTGCTGCAGAAACTGCGCTCTTTTTGCTCACAAGCGCACATATTTGGGCAGCCACACACCTTGAAGCGCGGCTTAAAGCATTTGAATTTCTGCTGAGTATCTAGTTGAAGTGGATTTTTACTAGAAAAGTTCACCAGTAACTGGTATCCTCTTGTAGGTTATTTCCTTGTTCTTAGGGGCTAGTCACTGCCGGCTACCTTCTCAGTACAAGGAGTATTCAACGCGAAAGGCGGTTTATTATGGCAGTAACTAAGGATCGTAAGGCTGAGCTCATCAAGCAGTACGGCAAGGACGAGAAGGACTCCGGTTCCGCACAGGTTCAGGTTGCTCTTCTTACTGAGCGTATTCGTCAGCTCACCGACCACATGAAGTCCCACCAGAAGGACTTCCACACCCGTCGTGGTCTTCTGATGCTCGTTGGTAAGCGTCGTCGTCTTCTTTCTTACATCAAGTCGAACGACATTGAAGAGTACCGTACTCTTATTGCTTCCCTGGGTATCCGCGACAACATCCAGTAAGTTGGCTTTTTAGGGCGCCGTCTGGCGCCCTTTATGTTTGAGGCCCGTTTGCAATGGGGCAAACGGAGATAGAAGAGGAAAGAAATGACTAAAGTAACTCACGAATTTGACCTCTATGGTAAGCACTACACCCTTGAGGCTGGTGAGCTCGCAAAGCAGGCAACAGGTGCCTGTATCGTTAAGTGCGGCGATTCTACCGTACTTCTCACTGCAGTGGTTTCCAAGGAGCGTAAGGATTACGACTTCTTCCCACTGACTGTTGATTTTATTGAGAAAATGTACGCAGTTGGTCGCGTTCCTGGTGGCTACCTCAAGCGCGAGGCTCGTCCATCTGAGAAGGCAACCCTTACTGCTCGTATGATTGACCGTCCTCTGCGTCCTTCCTTCCCAGAAGGTTTCCGCAACGAGGTCCAGATTGTTGCAACTTCTCTTGTTGCCGATCAGGTAAACGCTGTTGATACCATCTCTGTCATGGGCGCATCCGCTGCTCTGGCTGTTGGTGGCGTTCCTTTTGAGGGACCACTTGCGTGCGTCCGTATTGGTCGCAATGCTGATACTGGTGAGTTCTTGGTTAACCCAACCTACGAAGAGCGTGATCACTCTGATCTTGACCTTGAGCTTGGTGGCTCTTCAACCTTCATTTCCATGCTTGAGGCTGGCGCAGACGAGATCTCCGAAGAGGATATGCTCTCTGCTATGGCATTTGGCCAGGAGGCAATTGCAGCATTCTGCGAGGAGCAGAAGAAGTTCATTGCTAAGTGGGAAGAGGTTAACGGTCCTATCGTTAAGCGCGAGTACATCCTTGACGAGCCCATCGCTGAGGTCCACGACCGCATCTTTGCCTACTACGACCAGATGAGCGCTGCTCTTAAGGATGCTGACAAGCAGTCCCGCATGCAGAAGGTTGCTGACCTGATGGATGAGATCAAGGCTCAGTTCACCGAGGAGGAGCAGGAGCTTTGGAGCCGTGCTATTGCGGTTGAGCTCAAGGCCCTTGAGAAGCACGCAATGCGCGTCATGGTTGTTGAGACTGGCGAGCGTGTTGACGGCCGTGTGGCTAGCGAGATTCGTCCAATCATGGTCAAGCCTGACTACCTGCCACTTGTTCACGGTTCTGGTCTTTTCCAGCGTGGTCAGACCCAGGTTCTCTCCATTTGTACACTTGGCATGCTCAACGAGTGGCAGCGTCTTGACACCATTGAGCCAATGGATGGCAAGCGCTACATTCATCACTACAACTTCCCACCATTCTGCACCGGTGAGACTGGCCGTATGGGCAGCCCAAAGCGCCGCGAGATTGGTCACGGAGCTCTTGCAGAGCGTGCACTTCTGCCTGTTATTCCTTCTGAGGAAGAGTTCCCTTACACCATCCGCGTTGTCTCTGAGGTAATGGAGTCCAATGGTTCTTCTTCCATGGCTTCTACCTGCGGTTCTACACTTTCCCTTATGGATGCAGGCGTTCCTCTGAAGCGTCCTGTTTCTGGTGTTGCTATGGGTCTTATCCAGGAGAACGGCAAGACTGTTGTTCTTACTGATATCCAGGGTCTTGAGGACTTCCTTGGCGACATGGACTTCAAGGTCTGCGGTACCACCAAGGGTATTACTGCAATGCAGATGGACAACAAGGCAACCGGCCTTACTCCAGAGATTCTGCGCAGCGCACTTCTTCAGGCTCAAGAGGGTCGTATGTTCATCTTGAACAAGATGCTCGAGCAGATTCCTGCACCTCGCACTGAGACCAAAGAGACCGCTCCACAGATCATCTCGCTTTCCATTCCAACCGATAAGATTCGCGACGTCATTGGCTCTGGTGGCAAGGTTATCCGCGGTATCCAGGAGGATACGGGCGCAACCGTTGACATCCAGGAGGATGGCACCGTCTTTATTGCTGGTACCAATGGTGCTGCTGAGGCTGCTGCAGAGCGCATCAAGGCTATTGTCAAGGTTCCAGAGGTAGGCGAGGAGTACACTGGCCGCGTTGTTGGTCTTCAGCCATTCGGCGCTTTTGTTGAGCTCCTTCCTGGCAAAGACGGCCTGCTTCACATTTCCCGCGTTGCACAGGGACGTGTCGAGAAGATCGAGGATGTCCTGGCCGTTGGCGATGAGGTCAAGGTTCAGGTCCTTGAGGTAGACGAGAAGGGCAAGATTTCTCTTGACCGTCTTGATAAGCCAGAGGCACCACAGGGCGCTCCAAAGAAGGAGCGCGAGGAGCGCCGTCCACGTCGTCAGAACGACAACGGCAACTCTGAGCGCAGACAGCCACGCCGTCACCACGACGCATAAGCTACGCTCAGCCTCAACGGGTTTCTCGCCACGCGAGACCTTATACACATGAGATAGTAAAGAGAGCTTCGATGTATGTCGGAGCTCTCTTGTTATTCTGTTGAGATTTTGATTCTTTGGGAATATATAGCGTAATACGTGCTGATTTTTTATATAATTAAACAACATGTAGATTTTGCAAAAAGTCTTGTAGACGGCCCTTTGGGTTGCGTCTGTTATAGAAAGTTGTTTTGAAAGGAAAGTTTTTTAATGCCTAAGAAAGACCCAGCTCTTAAAGTCATTCCTATGGGCGGACTTGATGGCATTGGCAAGAACATGACCGTTTTTGAGTACGGTAATGATATGGTGCTTGTCGATGCTGGTTTGATGTTCCCAGATGACGAACAGCCTGGTATTGACCTCGTTTTGCCAGACTACACCTACGTACTAGAAAATGAAGATAAGCTTCGCGGTATTTTGATTACCCACGGTCACGAGGATCACATTGGTGCTCTTCCATACCTGCTTATGGACCTTACTCGTAAAGTTCCAATCTATTCCAGCAAGCTCTCGCTTGGCTTTATTGAAGGCAAGCTTGCTGAGCACAAGATTGTGGGTACTAAACTTCGCGAGGTTACCGATGGTTCAAAGGTCCAGCTTGGTGCCTTTGACATCACGTTCTTCTCGATGACCCACTCTATTCCTGCAGCTTTTGGTATTCACATGAAGACTCCTGCAGGAACGCTTATTCACTCCGGTGACTTTAAGCTTGACCAGACTCCTATTGATGGCGTGCGTCCAAACTACGCTGCTATTACCAAGTTTGGCTCTGAGGGCCTTGACCTGCTGTTGTCTGACTCAACCAACGCTAACCGTCCAGGCATGACTCCATCCGAGGCTTCTGTTGGTGCAGCGCTTCGTCACATCATCAAAAATGCAACTGGTCGCGTCTTTGTGGCGTCGTTCTCAAGCCACATTCACCGCCTGCAGCAGGTGTGCGATGCCTCTGTTGCGGTAAAGCGCAAGGTTGTTGTTACGGGCCGCTCCATGATTACCAACACAAAGGTTGCGCGTGAGCTTGGCTATCTCAATATTGCCGATAAAGACATTATTGATGCTTACGATGTTGATAAACTTGCAGATGATCGCATTGTTGTTCTCTGCACTGGTTCTCAGGGAGAGCCTCTGAGTGCTTTGGCGCGCATGGCCAACGGCGAGCACAAGTCGCTTTCCATTCGTCCTCAGGACACTGTAATCATCTCTGCAACTCCTGTTCCAGGTAACGAGAAGAGCGTTCAGTCCATCATCAACGCTCTCTCTAAGATTGGCTGTGAGATTTACGACAAATCAAAGGCGCTTGTCCACGTTTCTGGCCATGGTAGCCAGGAAGAGCTCAAGCTTATGCTTGGTATGGCTCGTCCTAAGAACTTCATGCCTGTTCACGGTGAGGCGGTTCACCTGCGCGCTCATGCAGAACTTGCTCAGCAGATGGGTGTTCCTGCAAACCGCATCTTTATTCTGGATAACGGCGACACGCTTGAGATGAGAAACGGCAAGGTCACCCGCGGTAAGACGGTTGAGTCTGGCGTAGTCTACGTTGACGGCCTCTCTGTCACTGACGCAAACCCTGTTGTTCTTCGTGACCGTCAGCGTCTTTCCCAGGACGGCATTGTCACAGCTGTGGTAACCCTTGTTGGTCGCAATCTCAAGCCAGGTGTTGTTGAGATTTCTGGCCGCGGCGTTTCATTTGCTGATGATGATGAGCTTATGAATGACGCACAGAATCTTGTGAGAAATTCAATTGAGAAGGCCTCTAAGTCCGAAGGCGCAAACATTGAAGCAATGAGAAAGAGCGTTCGTAATGCCCTTTCTAACTTCCTTTGGAGCAAAACTCGTACTCGACCAATGGTTATTCCGGTCATTATGGAGGTATAGGCCCAATGCCCTCTAAACGCACTTCAAACGCAGCAAAAAGAAATTCTAGAAACGCCGCTTCCGCCCAGACTGCAGGCTTGACTCCACTGCAGAACGACATCATTGGTGTTGTTCTTGCAGTGGTTGCTATTGCCATGTTTTTGTCTATTATTGTCCCTTCTAACGCTGTTATTACCAGTGCGATGGGTCATGGACTCAAACTTTGCTTTGGTACGGGAGCGCTTCTTTTTCCCATTGCAGTTTTTGTCTTTGCTATGACCTTCTTTATGCGTGACGATCAGGGAATCTCTACGCGTATTGCTATTGGTCTAACACTGGACGTTCTTGCTGCCCTTGCTCTTATTTCACTTAACTTCCCAGGTGCCGAGTCTGCTCCAGACATGCTTTTAGGCACAAAAGTCCTTGAGGCTGCTGGTGGCTATGTAGGTGGCGGTATTGCTTGGGTTTTGCTGCGCTTTGTTGGTCGCGTGGTGGGCAATGTCCTTTTGGTTGGCTTTATTATTGCCGGTGTTGTTATCTGCGGCTTCTCCATTTCTGACATGGTTGAGCGCGTAAGCTTCCGCCTGGATGAAGCGCGCGAGAATCATCGCTACCGTAAAGAAGAGCGTGCTCTTGCAAAAGAAGAGGCGCTCTACGCCGCAAATGCTCCACAGCCTGCAAAGACGCAGGGTAGACGTGGCGCAAACAACCAGTCTTCTCTCTTTGACGAGACCGGTGAAGGGGAGACCACGTATTTGGGCAATCGCAAGACTTCTGTCATTAAGCGTGACGCCCGTCTTTATGAGGAAGAAGAGGCGCAAGAGGACGCAGGAGATGCTCCTACTACGCTCATTGATAAAGCTAAGAATAAGCTTCGTTCCAAGAAGAAAGACCAGCCAGACGATGCAGTTGTCGAGAAAAACGATGTTGCTGTAGCCGATGTTGCTCCTACAACAAAACAGGCTAAATCTAAGAGCAAAGCTAAAACGACACCAGATTTTCTCGCCACACCTGACCAGCTCAAAAGGCCAGGCGACAACGATGAGTCGTATGAGCTGCCACCATTTACCATTCTGAAGACAAACAAGAACTCGGCCACTTCTGCCGTAAGCGATGATGAGCTTGAAGCTACTGCTCAGAGACTCCAGGCTACGCTTGAGGAGTTTGGCCTCTCCAGCCAGGTAGTTGGCTGGACCGCAGGTCCTTCTGTCACTACGTTTAAGATTTCGATGGGCGAGGGTGAGCGTGTCAACAAGATCACCAATCTTGAGGACGATATTGCGCTTTCACTTGCGGCAAAGTCTGTTCGTATTTTTGCACCAATTCCTGGAACTTCTCTAGTTGGTATTGAGATTCCTAACGAGAAAGCCCAGGCAGTCAACTTGGCTGACGTTCTTCCGTTTGCAAAGGGCGGTCCTCTTGAGTGCGCCTTTGGTCGCGATTCTGAGGGCAAGCCAATTGTTGTTGACCTTGCAAGTCTTCCTCACTTGCTGGTAGCAGGTACCACTGGTTCTGGTAAGTCTGTCCTGCTCAACGCCATTGTCATGTCTATGCTCATGCGCGCAACTCCTGAGCAGGTCCGCCTTATCATGGTTGACCCAAAGCGCGTTGAGTTTACGGGTTATGCTGGCCTTCCTCACCTGTATGTTCCAGTTGTTACCGAGCCAAGGCAGGCAGCAAGTGCGCTTCAGTGGGGCGTCACCGAGATGGAGCGCCGCCTGAAGGTATTTGAGCACTACAAGGTTCGTGACATTAAGACGTACAACAGAAACGTTGATGGCGATAAATACGCTGATATGGAGAACCCTCCAAAGCACATGCCATACTTTGTTATTGTCATCGACGAGCTTGCTGACCTTATGATGGTTGCGGGCAAAGACGTTGAGTCTTCCATTGTTCGTATTGCTCAGCTTGGTCGTGCTGCAGGTATTCACCTGATTGTTGCAACGCAGCGTCCTTCTGCAGACGTCGTAACTGGTCTAATCCGTGCAAACATCGATAACCGTGTTGCGCTCTCAGTTGATAACTCTTTGAACTCCCGCATTATTTTGGACCAAAAGGGCGCTGAGCAGCTGCTGGGTAAGGGTGACATGCTGGTTAAACTTCGTGGTAAGAAGCCTAATCGCGCACAGGGTTGCTGGGTCTCTGACGAGGAGATTGAGGAGACCGTTAAGTACATCCGCACTCAGCGCGTGGCCGAATATCACGACAACATCTTGACCGTTGCAACTCCAACACAGGCCGATGGTGTTGGCGGAGTTGGTGGTATGGCACAGGCAGATGACCCACTTATTTGGGAAGCTGCGCGCATTATTGTGGATTCTCAGCTAGGTTCTACATCTAGTTTGCAAAGAGCACTCTCTGTTGGGTATGCTCGTGCTGGTAGAATTATGGATATGCTTGAGGCAAAAGGTGTTGTTGGCCCCGCTAACGGATCAAAGCCTCGAGAAGTTCTTATTGATAAAGAAGCTCTTGAAGAGCTCAAAGTTCAAGACGCTGCCTATAGGGAGGTAGAGTAAGCATGCCACGCCCTCGTTTTAGTGAGATGCTCGTAGAACGTAGACGTCAGCTCGGGCTTTCTATCACTCAAGCATCAAAGATTCTTCGCCTCAAGGAGCAGGCACTTATTGCTTTTGAGGAAGGCGATTTTAAGAATATGCCTCAGAGCGGTTATGCTCAGGGCATGCTCTCTTCGTATGCTCGCTACCTGGGACTCAATCCGCGTGAGATTGTAGACCTCTTCCAGGAGGAGAGCTACGAGTTTGAAAACGGCACCTATTCTCATGAGTTGCGTCGCCGTACCCGCGATACCCAGTCTGGCCGTGGTATTGCTGGTTATGATGTCGTAAACGAGTCCGGTAGCAGGCCAAAGGCATACGTACAGTACCACGGTCTTCTCCCCACATCGGGAGGACCAGCTGGCGATATGGGCGCATTTGCAACTACCTCTGGTGTACGCTCCAGGCAAACTGGCGTGCCTCTGGGCGCTCAGGCATCTGAGGAGGATGCCGGCGGTTACTCGTATTCTCGCTACGCCACAGGTCATGCGTACAATGCCGGTATTGAAGAGGCTTCTCGTCAGAAGACTATGGCAAGCCGTACGCGCGGTGGCGTTCAGCGCAAGCGTGTGGGTATTGCAGGCGTTAGCATTCCAGCTTACAAAGACGATGTAACCAGAAGAACTGTTGCTCCAAGCGATTACACCGATGACCTTCGCTATGACAATGTAACTGATCCTTATGAGCGAGCATCTACTATTTCCGGTCGCCGTGGCTCTAGAAATATTGCGCAGGTAGATAGGCCTAATGTTCGTCGTCGCCAGCCATCTAGCGCCGCCGCTCAACAGCGCCGTGCTCCTCAAAGACCAGGCGTTATGGGTGCGCTTCAGAATTATTTCTCTGATACGGGCCGCACCATTGCCACCGTATTTGCTCTTGTTGTTGTGATCATTACTGCCGTTTTGCTGTTTAGCGTTCGTTCCTGCATGACAGCTCGCACTACGCCTACTACAACTAAAACGGTAAGCGTTAACAACTCAACATCCGATTCTTCTAAGAATTCCACTACTACAAATAGCAACACGGACACCTCTAAGAAGGATTCTACTGATACTTCTAAGAGCACCACTACAACTGAGCCAAAGAAGGAAGAGACTCCTAAGCAGACTACCGTAGTGGTTACTGTTGCAGATGGTCAGACAAGCTGGGTTGAGATTACCGTTGACGGCAAGAGTGTTGAGGCTGATGCTATTACCGGCCCATGGTCTCAGACATACACCGTCACTGACTCCATGACCGTTCTTGCAGGTACTCCTGGTGCTGTTGCGGTAACCGTTAATGGTACTGCTAAGCCATTTGACGCAAATGCTTCTGGTATTGGCACCTTGACTATTCAGGGTACTAAACCTGCTGACGCTAACGGAGCAAACGCTTCAGGAACTCAAACAAACAGCACGTCAACAAATACAACAAGCGGAACCTCTGGTACAACTAACAACCAGAATTCCAACAGCAATTCAAATAACTAAACGCCATAGGGCGAGAAGTTCTTCTCGCCCAGGTACTATGGAGGGGAAATGGCTAAAGAATCAAGCTTTGACGTTGTGTCTGAAGTAGACATGATGGAAGTTGATAATGCATTTCAGCAGGCAGCTCGTGAGCTTACCCAGCGCTACGATCTAAAAGATTCTGGTGCAACACTTGAGCTCTCTAAGAAAGAGGGCAAGTTCACTATTGAAGCTCCTGCAGATTTTGTTGCATCTCAGGTTAGGGATGTTCTTGGCTCCAAGCTGGTAGAGCGCGGAATCGATCTTACTGCTATTCGTTGGGGAGACTCTATTCCTGCAGCAGGTTCTACCGTGCGTCAGATTGGCTCTATTGTTTCTGGTATTGACCAGGAGACTGCCAAGAAGATTGCTAAAGATATTCGTGATATGAAAGTTAAGGCTAAGGCAACCGTTGAGGGCGATAAGCTGCGTGTTTCTAGCGCTTCTCGCGATGTTCTTCAGTCTGTGATTGCAAGCCTTAAGGAGAAAGACTATGGCCAGCCCCTCCAGTTCAACAACTATCGATAGGGGCTATAACGTCCTATACATCACGTTAGGATGCGCTAAAAACGAGGTTGATACAGACCGCATGCGTGCGCGTCTTCTGGCCTCTGGTTTTGGTGAAGTTGCAGATCCAGAGTCAGCAGACGTTGCAATTATCAACACCTGCTCGTTCTTGGCTTCTGCAACAGAGGAGTCCATTGAGGCTACCCTTGAGATTGCTGAAGGCGCTTCTGAGGGAGTGCGTAAGCTGCCCATTATTATGTGTGGCTGCGTTCCTTCTCGTTACGGTACAGAACTTAATGAGCAGCTTCCTGAGGTTGCTGCTTTTGTTCCCGCAGATCAAGAAGATGGCATTGTGAGCGTTGTCGCAGACGTTCTGAATATCCCTGAGCCAACGCAGTCTATTGTTGCCGCTCACGGCATGTTGCGCACCATTGATGGCGCTAGTGCGTTTGTAAAGATTTCTGAGGGCTGTGACAGATTCTGCGCTTTCTGCGCTATTCCGTATATTCGTGGTCACTATCACTCAAGACCTGCTGAAGAGATTCTTCAAGAGGTTCATGAGCTGATGGAGGGCGGTGTTCGTGAGGTCATTTTGATTGGCCAGGACACCGGCATTTGGGGCTCTGATATGCCTGACACAGAGGATGGCCAGACGCCAACGCTTGCTAAGCTTATGCAGCAGGTTGCTGAGGTAGTCCGTCCCTATAAGGGCTGGATTCGCGTTTTGTATCTGCAGCCAGAAGGTATGACCGATGAGCTTATCAGCACCATTCGTGATACGCCTGAGGTTCTACCTTACATTGATATTCCAATTCAGCACTGCAATGAGCGTATTCTTAAGCGCATGGGTCGCTCTGGCTCTACGCAGGAGCTTCGTGAGCTTTTTGATCGCCTCAGAACAGAGATTCCTGGCATGGTTCTTCGTACCACCGGAATGTGCGGCTTCCCAGGCGAGACCGATGAAGAATCAGACGAGCTCTATGACTTTATTCAGGAGCAGGAGTTTGACTACACGTCTGTCTTTACCTATTCGCCAGAAGAGGGAACTCTAGGCGCAAAGATGTCTGATCAGGTTCCTGACGAGGTAAAGATTGAGCGCACGCAGCGTCTGCTTGACCTTGTAGAGCAACTTGGCTTTGCCGCAACTGCCCGTCACGTTGGTGAGCGTTGTGAGGTCATTATTGACGGAATCGAAGAATCCGACGAGGGCACTGAGCTTATCGGCCATACGTGGTTCCAGGCTCCTGACTGTGATGGCGCGGTTCATATTGCAGAGGGAGAGGCCGCGGTTGGAGACATTGTCCTTTGTGACCTGGTAGATTCTTTCTGTTATGAAATGATTGGCGAGATTGTAGACGCTACAGACACGCAGTCTGGCGAGAAAACCGTTTAGTTGGGGATAAGTCATGTCATTAAAGACAATTTGGACACCTGCAAATATTGTTACCTGCGCTCGAGTGGTCTTGGTGCCCTTTTGGCTTCTCCTTGCACAGCTTTTAGGCGTCTCTCTGGCTGATTCTCTGGCAACACCTGGTTTTAACCTCGGAGCTTTTCTTGTCTTTATCGGCTATGTTGTCATTTCTTTGACCGATAAGCTTGATGGTTACCTTGCCCGCAGTAGAAATGAAGTTACTACCTTTGGTAAGTTCTTAGATCCAATTGCCGATAAACTCGCTGTTGTTGTAGCCCTTTTTGTACTCCTTGAGTGGCACATGGTTTCTCCTTGGGTACTCTTAGTGATTGTTGCGCGAGAGTTTTTGGTGTCGGGCCTGAGAATGGTTGTCGCATCAAAGGGCGTTGTTATTGCCGCATCTGACTTGGGCAAATGGAAAACTGCAACAACTATGGTTGCTATCTGTGGCTTGCTTTTCTTGCCTAGCATTCCCGGCGGAATGATTCAGGACGTTTTGCTCTTTATCTTTAATATTTCTATGTGGGTTGCAGTAGTTCTTACGGCCTGGTCAGGAATTGACTACTTTGTAAAGTCTTGGCAATACATTGCTGAAGTTTAACAAGATGGCGTCTCTCTGAGGCGCCATATTTGTATACGATAGGCAAGTTTTCATACCAAACGTTTGCATGCGGACCGAAAAGTTGTGATTCATATGTTTTCATCTGAAGTTCTTACAGAAGCTCAACAAGTTGTTTCAGAAGCTCTTGAAGCTGGCCTTACGGTAGCTTCTGCCGAGTCTTGTACGGGAGGACTTGTTGCAGGTGCACTTACCGCCATCTCTGGCTCATCAAGCGTGCTTAAAGGCTCTGTTGTGAGCTATACCATTGAGATTAAGCAGAAGGTATTGGGTGTCTCAAAGGATATCTTTGAAGAACCTTCTCTTGGTGCAGTTTCTGAACCCTGTGCTGCTCAGATGGCTTCAGGTGTTAGAGAAGTTATTGGCTCAGATATTGCAGTTTCCGTTACCGGAATAGCAGGACCAACAGGAGAAGAACCTGGTAAACCAGTTGGAACAGTTTGGTTTGGCATTAACAGCAAAAACTTTATCCATACGGTCTGCAAACATTTTTCTGGTAATAGAGAACAGGTGCGAGAAGCTGCTGTTTTGCAGGCTTTACAATTAATTCATGAAGCAATTGTGAAGGCTTAAAATTCAATTTTAATAGGGAGACTCAAAACTAGTTTGTTTTGAGTCTCTTAATTTCTGCGGCTATGCAGGACTTATACAGTCAAATTTGTAATTAAGAAGAAATTAACTGCTCAAGAGCGGAAAAATAGAGGTAAGAAATCAGACAAATTCCCTCTATAGAGTATATGTTTGACGTTGACATAGAACGTCTGTTCTTATATTATCGTGGTATCAGAAAGAGCAAGGAGTATTCATGGCTAAAAAGGCAGTTTCAAAAGAGATTAAAGCTCGTACTACTGGTGACGAGAGAGATGAGGTTATCTCTTCAACCACTGCGGAGATTGAGAAGAAATTTGGTGCAGGCGCCATTATGCGTTTAGGTGAGGGTGGTCCTGCCTTTGATATTCAGGCCATTCCAACTGGCTCACTTGCTCTTGATGCAGCATTGGGTATTGGCGGTGTTCCTCGCGGCCGTATCGTAGAGATTTATGGCCCAGAGTCTTCTGGTAAGACAACTCTTTCTCTAGAAATTCTTGCAGAAGCTCAGGCTCTCGGTGGTGTCGTTGCCTTTATTGATGCAGAACACGCACTAGACCCAGGTTATGCGGCTCGTATTGGCGTTGATATTGATGATGTTTTAATTTCTCAGCCAGATACTGGTGAGCAGGCTCTTGAGATTTGTGACATGCTTGTTCGCTCAGGCGCCATTGATGTTGTAGTTGTGGACTCTGTTGCTGCTCTTGTTCCTCGTGCAGAGATTGAGGGAGAGATCGGCGATTCTAGCGTTGGCCTTCAGGCTCGTCTTATGAGTCAGGCTCTCCGTAAATTAGCGGGTTCTCTTTCAAAGTCTAATACGCTTTGTATTTTTATTAACCAACTTAGAGAGAAGATTGGCGTTATGTTTGGAAGCCCAGAGACCACTTCTGGTGGTAGGGCTCTTAAGTTCTTCTCTACTGTCCGTATGGATATTCGCCGTGTTGACAGCATTAAGGTTAATGGAGAAAACGTTGGTAACCGTGTTCGCGTAAAGGTTGTAAAGAACAAGGTTGCTCCACCTTTTAAGGTTGCTGAGTTTGACATTATGTATGGTCAGGGCATCTCTAAAGAAGGCTCCATTCTTGATATGGCTGTTGACTTTGAGATTGTTAACAAGTCTGGTGCTTGGTTCACTTATGAGGGCGAGCGTCTTGGTCAGGGTAGAGAAGCAGCTAAATCCTTCCTTACCGCTAATCCAGATCTTATGGAAGAGATTGATCACAAAGTACGAGTTGCTTGTGGCCTTGTATTTGATGAAGATTCTGAAGTTGGCACTCCGGTTGCAACGGAAGATTCTGCTGAATAATGTCAGAAATTTCTTGGTCGATTGAGCTTCCAAAAAAGAAACAGGCACTTCTGGGTCAGGCAAAGCCTAAAGCAAAGATACTTTTAGAAACTGAAGTCGGAGGGACGGAGGAATTCTTTGTCCCTCCAACAGTAGCTCGTGCTCTTCAGAACAAAGAGAAAGATGGTGTTTTTACGCCTTCTTCTCGTAATGAGTTTTTATATGAGCTAAAAGAGATTTCAACACAGTGTATTAAAGCTCGTATTGAGGCTTTGATTGTAAAAAGGGACTACTCTACAGCTGAGCTTCAAAAAAAGCTCATGCTTGATGGCTATCAGAAGAATGTAAGAGACCCTGCAGTGCAGAGGGCTGTTGAAGTTGGTTTGATTAATGACAGTCGTTTTGCGGACGTCTATATACGTTCTAAAATTTCGCAAGGCTGGGGTTCTCTTAAAATTAAAACTGAAATTTCTAAAAAAGGGATTGAAGTTGAGACGCTCCCTGGATGGCCTGACGCTTATTTTTCTGACGTGGATGAATTTGAAGTTGCGTATTCTTTGGCCCAGAGAAAACACCTGTCGGGAAAAAATGATTATGAGAAGCTTGTCAGGTTTCTCGCCACAAAGGGATATTCATTTTCTATAGCATCATCTGTTGCTAAAAAGATTTTGGATAAAAACGCCACATCTGAATGATTATATTTGCTTAGCTTATAAGTCTGTTGTATTGGTGTACTTTTCTTTTCCTACCTGCTATTTATTGACAAAAGTTACAATGCTCTATACGATAAATATGCCGTGAATAGGCTCATTTCCGCTGGGCAACCAGCGTCACGTATACAGTAGGTATCTCATACATTTGATCTATCTCTGAATGTGGCATGACCAGCCAATGAACCCTGCTCATGGCGGGTTCTTTAGATACTGTTGTGTCTAAAGTCTCCTGAACACTTTTGTAATCGCCATTTGAGGAGTAGGTATGGAATTAGCAGCAGTGGGCATTATTTGCCTTCTTGTGGGAGTGGGCCTTGCATACGGCGTACTCTCTAACATTAGTAATTCAAAGATTAAAACTGCAGAACAGCAGTTAAAAGATGCTCAGACTAATGCAGATCGTATTGCTTCTGAAGCAGCTCGCCAGGCAGAAACAGTTAAAAAAGAAGCTGTTCTCGAGGCTAAAGAAGAAGTTCTGCAGCTTAAGCAGGCAGCAGAGGCAGATGAGAAAAAACGTAAAAGTGAGCTCCGCAGCATGGAGAATCGTATTCTTCAGCGTGAAGAGTCCCTTGATCACCGTACTGATGCACTAGAGAAGCGTGAGCATCAGCTCTCCAGCCTTCAGGGTCAGCTTGATCGTCGTAAGAATGATTTGGATTCTCTTGTTTCTCAGCAGTCTCAAGAGCTTGAGCGCATTGCAGCTCTTACAAAAGATGAGGCTCATGATGAGCTTCTGTCTCGTGTTCGTTCTGAAAGTGTTCGCGATGAGGCAATGATTCTTCGTGAGTCTGAGCAGCGTGTTCGTGCACAGGCAGATAAAACTGCACGTGAGATTATTTCTACCGCTATTCAGCGTGTTGCTGCAGATCAGGCTTCTGAGATTACAGTAACTTCCGTCCATATCCCATCTGATGATCTAAAGGGTAGAATCATTGGACGTGAGGGTAGAAACATTCGTACCTTCGAGCAGGTATCTGGTGTTTCTCTTGTTATTGATGACACTCCAGAGACTGTAGTTCTTTCAAGTTTTGATCCAGTCCGCCGTGAGACCGCTCGTGTTGCACTTGAGAACCTCATTGCAGACGGTCGTATTCATCCAGCACGTATTGAGGAGCTCTACAAGAAGGCTGAGGCTCTTGTTAACGAGCGTGTTCTTGAGGCTGGCGAACAGGCTGCATTTGATTGTGGTATTCACGATCTTCATCCAGAGATCGTAAAGACTCTTGGTAAGCTCCGTTACCGCACCTCTTACGGTCAGAACGTTCTTGCTCACTCTGTTCAGGTTGCAGTACTTTGCGGCATTATGGCTGAAGAGCTTGGCCTTGAGCCTGCTCCAGCTAAGCGCGCTGGTCTGCTTCATGACCTTGGTAAGGCAATTGACCACGAGGTTGAGGGTCCACACGCTGTAATTGGTGCAGATCTTGCTCGTCGTCATGGTGAGCGCCCAGAGATTGTTCACGCCATTGAGGCCCACCATGCAGACATTGAGCCAAACACTGTTCTTGACATGCTTGTTATGGCTGCAGACGCTATTTCTGCTGCACGTCCTGGTGCTCGTCGTGAGTCTGCTGAGAACTACATCAAGCGCCTTGAGAAGCTTGAGGCTATCTCCAACGCACACGAGGGCGTTGAGCGTACGTATGCGATGCAGGCTGGCCGTGAGCTTCACGTAATGGTTGAGCCTCAGATGATTAGCGATTCCGAGGCAACTGTTCTTGCTCACGATATTGCTAAGCAAATTGAGGACGAGATGGAATACCCAGGACAGGTTCGCGTTGTTGTTATTCGCGAGTCTCGTGCTGTGGACGTTGCTAAGTAATTTATGGCAGCCACTTCTACTGACTTAACAGGCTTTGTTGCCTCCATGGGAGGTGAGCGTGCACTCCGTGTCGAGGAATCTCTCGGCGCGGGGTACGTTCGTTTACGCGTAGCAGAGGCAGAGCGTAGGCAGGCAAAGCATGATATTCGTTCGGTAGAAGATATTGTTATTGAACTCTTGAGAAATTCTCGCGATGCTGGCGCTCGTCATATTTATGTAGCAACCTCAAAAGAGGGTGCACTCAGAACTATCACTATTCTTGATGATGGTCAGGGCATTCCAAAAGACATGCAGGAGAAAATCTTTGAAGCTCGTGTAACTTCAAAGCTTGAGAGCATGCATATGGACCGTTGGGGAATTCATGGCCGAGGCATGGCTCTCTATTCCATCAAAGAAAACTGTGAATCGGCCCAGGTTGTGGCTTCGGCTCCGGGACTTGGTTCTGTTATTCAGATTGTGGTAGACACTACTAAAATTTCTGAGCGAGTAGATCAGTCTACTTGGCCAACCTGTGGTTTGAATGAGGATGGAATCAAAACAACCGTTAAAGGTCCTCATAACATTATTCGTACCTGCTGTGACTTTGCGCTTGAGGTCAAAGGCTCGTGTGAGGTAATGCTGGGCTCTGCTGCAGAGATTGCAGCTACTGCTCGTCGCAGAATTGCACAGACGCTTGATATCGCTGACCTGCTATTTGTTGAAGGCTTTGAAAACGTGCCTATTCTCGAGCGCTTCAGGGCCGCAGCGGATGCAACAGAGCTTTCTGAGGTTTGTAAGTCTCTTGGTCTTTCAATGTCAGATAGAACTGCTCATAGAATTATTGCTGAGCAGATTAAGCCTTTGCGTAGTGTGTATGCACAGGTCAGCCACACTGTTGAACCTGAAGGGGTTTCTCGCGAAATTGACCTGATGAAAGACCGCCGAGGCCTCAAGATGAGTAAGGCTGATATCAGCAGCTTTTCTCGAAAAATGGAGCAGAGTTTTGCTGAGTTGTCCGAGAAATACTACGTTTCTTTGACGTCTGAGCCTCGTGTTCGTGTAAGTAAAAACAAGATTGTTGTGACTTTTGATATTGAGTCGCAAGAGTAAAACAAACGCACAATAATTGGAGCACTCATGGGTTTGCTTAAAGTTTCAAGTAAGTCTTCACCAGCTTCTGTAGCAGGAGCTATTGCGGGACTGGTTAAAGATAACGAGCCTGTTATGCTCCAGTGCATTGGTGCAGGTGCTGTCAACCAGGGCATCAAGGCTGTTGCCATTGCCCGCGGATTCTTGATTCCGTGTGGCTTGGACATTACCTGCGCTCCAACGTTTTCTGATATTGAAATTGCAGGGGAGAGTAGAACTGCAATAAAAATTGCCATTTATGTCCACACATTGTCTGCTCCCGATACGCAGACGCCAGCTGTTAGTCCCACTGAGTATGACGAGGTACTTTAAGCATGATTGAAAATTCCGAGCTCGTAGGAAAAACATATCACATCAAAACTTTTGGCTGCCAGATGAACCTGCACGATACAGAGCGAGTCTCTGGTCTGCTTGAGGCTTGTGGCTGCAATGAGGTTTCAGATACCGACGACGCAGATATTGTCATCTTTATGACCTGCAGTGTTCGCGAGAACGCTGATCAGCGCCTCTACGGTCAGGCTTCTGCCATGGTCAGCGCTCCAACGCCTCCATCAGGCAAGCGCGTTGTTGCTATTGGTGGCTGTATTGCGCAGCGCGATGGCGAGAAGCTCCGTGAAAAGGTTCCAGCTGTTGACGTTGTGTTTGGCACCAGCGCACTTGCAAGCTTGCCAGCACTTCTCACCAGTGCATTTAGGGGCGAGAATGATCGTGTAGCTGTAGACACTTCTGAGGAGGGCAAGGGCTTCTCCACAGATCTGCCAAGTAACCGCGCTCAGCAGTATCACGCTTGGGTGCCTATCATGACCGGCTGCAATAATTTCTGCACGTATTGCATTGTTCCTTACGTTCGTGGTCGCGAGCGCAGTCGTACGTTTGAGGCTGTTATTGGTGAGTGCGAGCGTCTTGTCGCAGATGGCGTTCGTGAGATTACCCTTCTTGGCCAAAACGTTAACTCATATGGCCGTGACCTCTACGGTAAGCCTCGTTTTGCAGAGCTTTTACGTGCCGTGGGTCAGACGGGCGTTGAGCGAATTCGTTTTACCTCATCGAATCCAAAAGATCTTACCGATGAGACTATTGCAGCTATGAAGGAAACGCCAGCTGTCATGCCTCACCTTCATCTTGCGGTTCAAAGCGGATCTACACGCATTCTCAAGAAGATGAACCGCAGCTATACACGAGAAGAGTACTTAGACGTGGTTTCTCGCCTTCGTGCGGCCATTCCAGGTTTGGCGCTTTCAACTGACATTATTGTGGGCTTCCCAGGAGAGACCGAGGAAGACTTTGAAGATACGCTTTCTTTGGTCAAAGAGGCTGGTTACTCTTCTGCGTACACCTTTATTTACTCTAAGCGTCCAGGAACTCCTGCGGCAAAATACGAAGACAATACGCCTCACGAGGTCATCCAGGAGCGCTTTGACAGACTTGCAGAGCTTGTGGCTCAGCAGGCGCATGACGCTAATCAGGTAGACTTGAATACTACGCAGGCAGTTCTTGTAGAAGGCACTTCCAAGCGTGACGATTCTGTCATGGTGGGACACAGCGAGAAGAACCAAACTGTGCACTTCAATCTGCCAGAGGGTTATGCGCCAGAAGACCTTATCGGCAAAATTGTTGATGTCCATATTGATGAGGCTCGTACCTGGTATCTACGTGGAACCATGGAGTCTGATCCACGATGAGCTCTCATGGCTCGGTTATCTGCATTGTAGGTCCCACGGCTTCGGGCAAAAGCTCATTATCTGAGCTTGTTGCCAAGAAGCTTGAGACCTCTGTCATTTCTGTTGACGCAATGCAGGTCTATCGTGGCATGGATATTGGAACTGCTAAAACTCCTGTTGAGGAGCGAGAAGTTCCTCTTCTCATGGTAGATTGTGCCAACATTTCAGAAGAATATTCTGTCCAGATGTTTCAAGTGGCAGCCCGTGAAGAAGCTCATAAGCTTATTAGAGCTGGTAAAACACCTGTATTCTGTGGCGGAACGGGTCTTTATCTTGATTCGATTATCGACCAGATGGAGTTTCCCTCTGGGTCAATTGAGTCTCCTGTACGTACTCGTTATGAAAAGCTTGCAGAAGAGCTAGGACCTGAGGGCTTACACGAGGTTCTCGCCACAAAAGATGCAGCAAGTGCAGAACTTATTCATCCAAATAACGTGCGACGTGTTGTAAGGGCTTTAGAGCTCTTAGAAGAGGGCAAGTCGTATGCAACTCATCATGAGGGCCTAAAGGCTCATACACCGTACTTTGACGCCCAGATATGGGGTCTTACAATGGATCGCCAGCGTCTGTATGAGCGAATTAACCAGCGAGTAGATCTTATGTTTGAACAGGGGCTTGTTGAAGAGGTTCAGGCGCTTATTAAGGCCGGTCTCTCCGAGAATTGCACAGCTGGTCAGGCTATTGGATACAAAGAGTTCTTTGCGTATTTTGCCGGTGAGCAGTCGCTTGAGCAAACACGTGAGCTTATTAAGCAGCACACCAGGCAGTATGCTAAGCGACAGATTTCTTGGCTTAAACGAGATGGCCGAGTCAGGTGGCTTGATATGGATCAGCTTTCGCCTGAGGAAGCCCTCAAGCTGATTCTTGCGTATCATTTTGACGTACAATGCCAGTAAGACGCATCAAAACTAACGTATTTACCTTGTCTTAGATGGGGAGTTTATGGGTCGTTTTGTTCCATTTGATACCGCTCCTAAAGTTGAACGAGCAATTCTTGTAGGCGTTGATTGTGGTAAAAGCGATTGGTCGCTTGAAGAATCAATGGACGAGCTTGAGCGCCTCGCACAAACCGATGGCGCTGAAGTCTTTATGCGTTTAACACAGAAACTTGACTCACCCATTCCAAAAACGTTTATCGGCAAAGGTAAAACGGAAGAGCTTGTTTCCCTTGTAAGAAACACTAACACTGACGTGGTCATCTTTGATGATGAGCTCACACCATCTCAGCAATCTAACCTAGAAAAATTGCTTGGAGAGCCTGTTAAAGTCATTGACCGAACAGCGCTGATTCTTGATATTTTTGGTATTCATGCACGTACCAAAGAGGGTCGCCTTCAGGTACAGCTCGCACAGCTCCAGTACGTACTTCCAAGACTCCGCGGCATGTGGAGTCACCTGGTAGGCGAGCAAACTCGTGGTGGTATTGGTAGCCGTTTTGGCCAAGGTGAGAGCCAGCTTGAGGTTGACCGTCGTCTTATTAGAAAGCGTATTTCAACTCTTAAAAATGAGCTCAAACAGCTTGGTCAAAGGCGAGAAGTTCAGTCTAAGTCCAGATGGAATTCTGGAACATTTAGCGTCTCTCTGGTTGGCTATACCAACGCTGGCAAATCAACGCTTTTGAACCAGCTTACTGGAGCAGATGTATACGCAAAAGACGAGCTCTTTGCAACTCTTGACCCAACTACCAGAGCACTTTCTCTTGATGAAGGAAGAAAGATTGTTCTTACCGATACTGTTGGATTTATTCAAAAGCTTCCAACTAATCTGATTGAGTCGTTTAAATCTACGCTGGTTGAAGCTAAAGAAGCTGATCTTCTGCTGCTGGTAGCCGATGCAACTGACAAGAATCTTTCTAAAGAAATTGCAGTTGTTCGTAGTATTTTGAAAGATATTGAGGCCGATAAAAGTGATCAAATTCTTGTTCTTAACAAGGTTGATTTACTCTCTGAGCAAGAACTTCAAATGCTTAAAGCACTCTACCCAGACGCTGTATTTATTTCTGCTCAAGAAGGCACGGGCATTAACGGTCTTCTCCATAAGATTCAAGAAATAGCCAGCGCTGGCGACAAGGTGATTAGCGCTCTTATCCCGTTCAACAAAGGCGCTCTTGTTAAGTCCGTTCACGAGAGATGTCAGCTTCTACACGAGCAATACGTTGCTGAAGGTCTTTTATTGTCAGTTAAAGCCGACACCTATATGCAGGCACTTTTAGAGCCTTATGTGGTGTCAGAGGACGATATTCTGACTGACGAATAAGGCAATAAGCAGCAAAATTGGTTGGTGCAAAATATAAACGATAAGCGAATGTTTTCCCATCTTTGTTATAAGGGGGAGGGAAAATGTTTTCATCCAGTTAGGATAGCCTTCTGCTTTGAGCTGTCTGTTAAACGCAGCTCCACTTACATACAAGAACAAATAGGGGAGCAATGGATAGTAATCTCCAGATGAAAAAGTTGGAGAAGGAAATCCCGCCCAGGCTAAATACGGCGTTTGATACAACTCTTTAGGTAACGAGAAAACCATGTTACCTATACCAATGTGACCTGCAGACATTGGAATGCAGATAACAAATAACAACAGAAAAAGAATTGCTGCTGCATACCCTTTGGGCGGATTAGCGAAACGTGAAATAAGAGCTTCTACCAAGGTGCATGAAGCCATGCAGAAGAAAATTCCAAAGTTAATAGGAGTATCAATATTAGCAAAGGTAGTAGCTGCGAATATTGCAAGAGCAACAAGACCGTAAACTCCTGCTCGCTTAAAAGAATTTTTTGAAAAAGCGCACATGCAGCCAGCAACAAAAATAAAGGGATACGAAATTGAAGGCACCCAAATTCGCATAACTAAAGGAGTAAACCACGTAAGCTTGATGTGAGAGATAAAGAACAAATCATAGGTAAAGTGAAACAGTATCATTGATACTACTGAGATTCCTCGAATAGTATCAAAGAAAGTTACTCTACCTTTGGATTGTTCTAATTCCACACCCATATTGTGACTATGAAATTGATCTAATAAGTGCAGTAACCCTACCTAAAATAACAGGATTCTGTACGTAGATTGGCTCCATAAAATCGTTTTCTGGCTGAAGACGAATGCGATTGTTTTCTCTATAGAATGTCTTAACAGTTGCAGAGTCATCAATGAGAGCAACAACGATTTCTCCGTCATGGGCATCTTGCTGCTCTTTTACCACAATATAATCGCCATCAAAAATACCAGCGTTAATCATTGATTCTCCACGTACGCGAAGAATGAAAGAGCTTGAATCTCCAACAATGCTTGTTGGAAGAGATAGAGACTCCTCAACGTTTTGCTCAGCAAGAATAGGTGTGCCTGCAGCAACACGTCCAACAAGAGGAAGACTAATGACATTATTAGCTACGTCTTGAGTAACGGGAGCAAGCTTTGCTGCGTCAGAAATGTTTGAAGCCTGGGGAACAATCTTCATAGTACGAGGCTTCTTTGGGTCTCTATCAATAAGGCCAAACTGCTCCAGGACCTTTAGATGCATATGGACAGTTGAAGGAGATGCAAGATTAACAGCAGCACCAATCTCTCTTACTGAAGGGGGATAGCCGTGTTGATCTGTGTATGAACAGATGTATTCATAAATTGCTGCCTGACGCTTGCTGAGTTTGCCCTTTGGCATATGAGCCTCCTTTTTCTTTTTAGTAATAATACACGTGTTCTAAAAATTAATCAAACGAATGTTCTATTTTTTCTTGACACGAACAAATGTACTACATATTATTAGTACAAACGTTCGGACATGACTTTTTGTCCGGTGTATTAGATATAACTAGTTCCGTAAAAACTATTACGGAAGGAAATGATATGAGGCGTATGTATCAGTCAAAGATGTATCAGGTTAACGGCACTTCAGCACTTGCTTCTTATAAGCCTGCATTCAAGGTTATTGAAGGCGGCGCAAAGAAGGGTTCCGTTGCACCTCAGCTTGAGGAAGTCTCTTACGTAAAGACGCTGACTAACAAAGAGGCTTTTATTGCAGGTCTTATTGTTACCGCATCATTTATTCTGATGTTTGCGATTTCTTTCCTTCGTACAACTGCTCTTAATTCATTTGCAACATCTGTAATGGATAGCGCTTCACAAACAATTACCGTTCAGAGCAATGATACGTTGTGGTCAATTGCAGAGAGCAACCCAATTGAGGGCGTCTCTACAGAGCAGCAAGTAAGTTGGATTAGAGAAAGAAATAATCTCGATTCTTCTCTTTTAAGAGCTGGACAAACCTTAGAGATTCCTTCTGTATCTAAATAGTAAATATTTATGTAAATTTCTCTCAGAATTCTGTGTTGATAGCAGTCAATACCTGCGTAAAATGGTATCTTCCTTTTATACGAAAAAAGGGGATTCCATGCGTTGTCCAAAATGCGGTCACGAAGAGTCAAAGGTTATTGATTCTCGCTCATCTGAGAATAACGATGCCATTAGAAGGCGTCGCGAGTGCATGTCCTGTAAGTTTCGTTTTACAACCTATGAGCGCTTAGAAGAGATTCCTATCACCGTTGTTAAGAAAGACGGTCACAAGGAGCCTTTTGATAGACAGAAGCTTATGAGAGGTCTTGTTGCTGCAACAGTAAAGAGAGATATCTCTGTTGCTTCTCTTGATCATTTTATTGATGGTATTGAGTCTCAGATTAGAGATAAGGGTCAATACGAGATTAAATCTGAAGATCTTGGAAGCATTGTGCTTAAAAACCTAGTTATGCTCGATAAAGTTGCATACATTAGGTTTGCTTCTGTCTATAGAGACTTCAAAGATGTTGATGAATTTAGCGCAGAATTAAGGAGCCTGAATTAATGAGCAATTTTGACATCCAGCTACCTATTAAACGCCTTAATCCTACTGTTGAGCTACCTTCGTACGCCTATACAGGAGACGCTGGATTAGATCTTAGAAGTGCTGAAGATATTGATCTTGCTCCTTTTGAGCGCAAACTTATTTCCACTGGTTTAGCTATTGCAATCCCTGATGGATACGCAGGATTTGTTCAGCCTAGAAGCGGCCTTGCCCTTAAAAAGGGCCTTTCTATGGCAAATACTCCAGGCCTTATTGATGCTCATTATCGCGGTGAGCTTAAGGTTTGTGCCATTAACCTTGATAGCAAAGAAACTATTCATATTGAGCGCGGTGAGCGCATTGCGCAGCTTGTGATTCAACAGGTCCCTGTTGTACAGCTTGTTGAAGTTGATGAGCTTGATCAGACTGATCGCGGTACAGGCGGTTTTGGTTCAAGCGGCGTTCAATAATTTTTTATTTTGGTGATAAGCGCTTCAGCGCTTGCATATAGGAAAAGCCTCTTTAGGAAGGAAGAGCTTAATGGAGAAGTTCTTTAAGGTAGCTGAGCGTGGCAGTAATCCCGCTCAAGAGTTTAGGGCTGGAATTACTACATTCCTCGCAATGGCATACATTATTGCAGTAAACCCAGCTCTTCTCGCTGCTGCAGGAGTTCCAGTTTCGGCAGCTATTACTGCTACCTGTCTTGGTGGCGGCATTATGACCATTTTGATGGGTCTTTTCTCTAACCGACCACTTGCTTGCGCATCTGGTATGGGTGTAAACGCTGTTGTAGCCTTCTCTCTTACTCCAATTACTGGTGGAGATTGGCACGCATCAATGGCAGTTATCTTCATTGAAGGAATTGCTATTCTTCTTTTAGTTCTCTGCGGCCTTCGTGAAGCAATCATGGATGCAATCCCTGTAAACCTACGCCACGCAATCTCAGTTGGCCTAGGTCTTTTTATTGCCATGATTGGTCTCAAGAACAGCGGTATTATCGTTGCAAATGAGTCCACACTTGTTGCTCTTGGCGATATTTTCTCTCCAACCTTTATCGTTGGTGTAATTTCCATTGTTGCAACAGTTGTTCTTTACTCTGCTCGTGTTAAGGGTTCCCTGCTTATCGGCATTATTCTTGCCGTACTTGCTGGTATTCCTCTTGGTGTTACCGCAAGCCCTACTGGCATTGTTTCTGGTCTTGATTTCTCCACTTTTGGTGCACCATTCTTGACCGATAGCGCTGGAGTCATGGGTATTGTTAAGGCACTGACAACTCCAGTTCTTCTTGTATTTGCATTCTCTTTGATGATGTCCGACTTCTTCGATACCATGGGTTCTGCTATGGCTATTGCTAAGCAGGGAGACTTCCTCACTGAGGACGGCAACGTTAAGGACATCAAGCAGATCCTCATTGTTGACTCTGCTGCTGCAGCTGCAGGTGGTTTCTTTGGTGCTTCTTCCATTACCACATTCATCGAGTCCGCATCCGGCGCTGCTGACGGCGGTCGTACTGGTCTTTCTTCTATTTTTACCGGTCTGCTCTTTATTGCAGCAGCATTCATTGCACCTCTCATTTCTATCGTCAGCTCTGCAGCAACTTGTGGTGCACTGGTCCTTGTTGGCTTCCTGATGATGTCTGAGGTTACCGAGATTGATTGGAACGATCTTCTTGAGGGCTTCCCAGCATTCATGGTTATCGCTGGTATTCCAATGACTTACTCAATCTCTGACGGCATTGGCTTTGGCTTCATCTTCTATGTTGTTGTTGCTCTTGTTACTGGTAACGTTAAGAAGGTTAAGCCTCTGATGTGGGTTGCAACTCTTGCGTTTGTTGCTTACTTCATCATTGCTAACTAGTTTTTAGTATTAGGGGAGCGCGTTCAAGATGGGGGTCTTGACGCGCTTCTTTTTTATTTGTGAATAGATTGTGTGCAATCTATTTTTTAGAGATAACTGATAATGATTGTCACCAGTAGGGTATAACAAAGCCAGTTACGATTTATACGATTGGAGCCAATCATGGCAGACGTTATTACTAAAGACCTTGTTATTGTTGGTGGCGGTCCAGCAGGACTTTCAGCAGCAATTTATGCAAAACGCGCCCTTCTCGATACTGTTGTTTTAGAGAAACAGGCAGTAGGTGGCCAGGTCATCACCACTACTGAGGTTGAGAATTATCCTGGTATGCCAAACACTGATGGCTTCACTATTACCGATACTCTTCAGAAGCAGGCTACAGACCTCGGTGCAGAGATTGTCATGGCCAATGTCCTTTCTATTGTTAAGGATCCAGAGACTAATCTCTTTGCACTGGAGACTTCTGAGGGAACGTATCACGCAAAGGCCGTCATTGTTTCTGGTGGCGCTAACCCTCGCCACGCTGGCTTTACCAACGAAGAGAAATTCACAGGCAAGGGTGTTTCTTACTGCGCTACCTGCGACGGTATGTTCTATCGCGGTAAGCAGGTATTTGTTATCGGCGGCGGCAACACCGCTGTAGAGGAGTCTCAGTTCCTGGCTCGTTTTGCTGACAAAGTAACTCTTATTGTCCGCAAGGATCACCTCAGAGCTAACGCAACTGCAATTAAGCAGTTCGAGGAGAATCCTAAGACAGAGATTCGTTATCTGACCAGCATTACTGCAGTTGATGGTAACGATTTGCTTACTTCCATCACCTTCCGCAATAACCAGACGGGAGAAGAGCACACAGAGACCTTTGATGAGGGCAGCTTTGGTGTCTTTGTCTTGGTAGGTCGCGTACCTTCTACTGAGCTTCTGACAGACCTTGTAGACCTTGACGAGCAGGGCTATGTTCTTGCTGACGAGCGTATGGCTACTAAGACACCTGGTCTCTTTACTGCAGGAGACCTCAATAAGAAGCCACTGCGTCAGATTATTACTGCAGCTGCAGACGGTGCCATTGCCGCAACTTCTGTAGCATCCTATCTTGGACAGCCTGTCGAGGGTTAAGAGTTTCTCGATAAGAAGCTTTAACTTTTGATACCAAAAGGGGACCGCAAATAATTACGGTCCCCTTATTATTTCTATGGCGAGAAGAACTGTTAAAGGTCAATCCAATATCTTTGCGTAAGCACATTGTCCTCATCAAGGACTTCGTTTTCGAGTATTCCGCCGTTATTGATAATAGATTTTGCCGAGCCGATATTATCTTTACGACAGCACATGAGAACACGCTCAATACCAAGTTTCTTACATTCTTTGAGCGCAAGCGCAATCATTGCTGTTGCATATCCTTTTCTTCTCTCACTTGGTCGAATTCCATCACCGATGTGTCCACCACTATGTAAAAGCTCTTCAGTAAGAGAATGGCGAATATTTACTGCTCCAACAAAAATATTTTTATCATAGTCATAGCAAAAGAGGGTTGTTGTAGGCACTCGACCAGCTGGAACGGGTTCCTTTACGTCTAGTTGTTCTAGATAGTTTGTAAAGTCATGATGATCAAATCTGAAAATGCGTCTTGGAGATGGATTTGTATGATTTGTCTCGATATCATGTTTCCACTCATCAAGCATCTCTATGAGCTGTGCTTTATTTTCTTCAGTTGGTTTTATAAGAGCGATCTTCATGTAACTCCTTGAGATAATTAAATTTTTAGTTAAACCGTAATTTCAATTTGATTGTCTTCAAGGGCAATAATGCAACTTTCATAATAGCCATCTCCGGTTGTCCTTGGTCCGCTGATGACTTCATAGCCGTCTGCTTTCAACTCTGCAGTGAGGGTATCTACCTTTTCTTTACTTCCGATACTAAATGCAATATGAGCGTATCCCGTGCGATTGATCTCTTTTGGTAAATCTGACATTTTAGGTTTGTTCATGATTTCAAGTCGTGCACCTTTATCGAAGGAAAGGAAGTACGAGCGAAAATCCGTTTGAGGATTATGATAGCCATCGTTGGATGTTGCTCCAAAGTGCTTTACAAAAAACCGTCGAGCACTCTCTAAATCGTTTACATACAGTGCGATATGTTCAATTCTCATGGCTGTCTCCGAAAATCTATGACTGCATTTTGTTCTTCTAGTCAATAACGCCCAGCGTAATCACTCTTTGCTACAGCAGTCCATTTTCTGATGAATTTTGTTTTAGCTTCTGTATAAGCATCTCTATTGTGTTCAAATTGTTTCCATAAACCCAATTTCAACGTTTCGTATTCTTTTGCAATCTGTGGATGGTCTTTCAGGTAATCTCGAAAATACAGTTCATCGTTATCTCCGACATATCGGAGATGAATGTGAAAGACCTTATCGGCAAACCCATTTTTAGTATAACCAGAGTTCAAAGATATTCTGCGATCTTCCGTTGACATTTGCAGAAGTCCACTGCGTTCGATAAGTTGCGCAATACATTCGATATTAGAATCTGTTGAAATTTCAACAAGAACGTCGACTATATCTTTTGCCCATATTCCAGGAACTGCGGTACTACCAATATGACTAATCCTCTTTATAGAGTGTTAAGGTAAATTATATTGTAGCTTGGCTTCCATTTCACTATAAAATGCATCCCATTTGTCATTGTGCTCGACAAGAAATATTGGGAAAAGTTCCCATAATTCGTTCAGAGACATTTCTGACAGTTCTTTTTCTACTTTCATAGTTTTCTTTCTTTGATAGTCTCCTAAATTTGTCTTGATATATTACTTTTTCCTCGCCACAAAGTAGTATCGATGAATTTTTCCCTTGATTACGCCATCTTGCTCAATAATTTTCTGAGCTTTAAAGAGGTTCTCTTGGTATTTTTTGACTTCAAAGTATGGGAATTCCCAGTCAATGATTCTTGCAAACCAAACAAGAGCACCTACATCATAAAATTCTATTGGCCTATAGGCTTCAGCTTCCTCAATAATGTCAAATCCATTATTTATTAATTCTTGTCTGGCAATACTTAAATAAGCTTTAGGAAAGGGAAGCTCGATATCTCCTAGTAGAAGCTCTACCAGGTCCCTGTCATTCTCAGCGCCAACCTGTTGCGTAAGAAACATACCCCCACTTTTAAGAATTCTTTTTAGTTCTTGTATGTTGTATTTACCGTGTCTGTTGGTAACAAGATCAAAGTAATCATCTTCAAACGGAAGCTCATCTCCTCCGTCAGCTGCCTTAAAGTCTATCCCTAAAGGAAGGAGTCTCTCTTCACACAGTTTGATGTTTGGAGCATAACCTTCAATTGCTGCAGTCTGTTTAGGATTGGTGAGAAAAGACAAAAGAAATTCTCCACCACCCGTTTCCATATCTAATAGATAATCAGTATCGTGTAGATAGGATTTGATGATACTTCCAAAGTCCCATGGAAGATCATCCTCTTCTTTATATCTGTTCCTAATATGGGAGAAATCCCATCCCTTGATATGAGCAATTTCTTGTTCATGAAGCCATTGGGCGAGAAGTGCTTGTTTTTCCATAGTATGTTTCCTTAAGACCGTGATTTTCGGATGTACAATTATTATATATCGTTTGACTGTATAGAAGGATTTTTACCTAATCTACCTGCATATTTATTGTATTTATGCAGGTAGATTGCTTATTTTTTATAAAAGGGGAGTAAAAGGTTAAAATCATACGATGAAGCATAAGACAGTGTAATTTTGTAGCCATCAATACATTGAATATATAAAGCTCTGTGATTAAGTTATTTCAAGATGATTTATCAATATGTATAACTATAAAAATACGTTCAGCCCTAAAAATTAGTTTTAGAGAGGTACCAAGAAAGCTATTTTATAAATAAAAGATTCAGTATTGTCGCCAACTTATCAAATTGAATAATCATCAAATTTATCATGTCATTAAATATAGTTTATAGAGCTGTAGGTGTAATTACTCATAAGTAATTAATATCGTAGCTTAGAAAGGCTCTCAGAGGCTCATTTTCTGGGTAATAATAATGTGATTGAAGCTCTGTATACTATTGCAGTCGATACTATTTATATAATAGTATGTAAAAGTCTGATAATCGATATTATGTAAACTAATGAATTAAAGAAATAGGAGAAGGATGTTAAACCCCTCTCCTTTAGTGTAGCGTGTACGACAGCGATAAGCGCTATACCGATGAGTCAGTCATGACATTCAATTTAATCATGACATCGCTTTCATACATCTCATCAAAAATTACAAGAATCTTGTCCAGCGCCATCAGTTCTGTTTGACCCGTTGGAATAATTTCTAAGCCAGCGCGATCAATAGTTACAACCCTTACTTTGTCTGGCCATGGGATGTCTTGCAGCAATTTACCCTCAACAGGACTGCCCTGACCAATGGTGAACTCATGAAGGATCTTCTCGCCAGAATCCAGTGTTGGTTTAGACTCCCCTTGCTGAGAAGCTAAGAATTGTGCAAGTAGATGCTCGTAGAATGGGTCGACACGCAGGATATTTGCGGTTACGTAGGACACAATTGCAACTGCAGACATAGCCATAAGAGCCTCGAGAGAGCCTGTGAGCTCAAATATGAGCACTACTCCGGTGACGGGCGCTCTCACTGCCCCGGCAAATATGCCCGCAACCCCCATAGCAATAAAGTTAGGTGCATATGCCATAGGAATACCAAAAACATGCGTTGCTACCAGGGCAAACAGTGTTCCAACAAGAGTTCCCATAACAACCATTGGGAATAGTGTTCCGCCAGGCGTTCCAGCAGCAAAACATGTTGTGGTAAAGAAATATTTGCCCAGCAAAAGCGCTATAACCATGAGCTCAGTAAGAGTAGCTGGCTCTTTGATTTTCTCGATAATGGCGTCGCCACCACAAAGAAGATCTGGCCAGGTAAAAGCCATAAATCCCGCAAGCATAAAGGGAATAACAAGCCTTGAGAAAGGCACAAACTTGTCAATTTTTTTGTAAAGATCTTGCGCAAAGAACATTCCCTTGTTGTGAAGCGCACCTAATAAGCCGCAGGTAACACCTACAAAAAGTACAAAGGCATAGTCAACGTGTGGCAGTGGTGCTACGTATGGAAGCTGAAGTACTGGCTTCATACCAAGGACGTTAGAAACTAGGAAGTCAGCGCCTACTGAGGCAGTCATTGCCGAGATAATCAGTGGAGCATGAAACTCTTTTTGAATTTCTTCGATAGCAAAGAGTGTGCCTGTAAGGGGTGCATGGAAAGCAGCAGACATACCTGCTGCTGCGCCACAAGTGACTAAAAGGCGTTCTTCTCCCCTTTTGCGTTTAAGAAACTTAGATACTGCTTTGCCAGAAACAGCGCCTAGCTGTACCGCCGGTCCTTCTCGACCCATAGAAAGGCCACCAAAGGCAACCAGGACGCCCTGGATAAACTTAACGGGAAGAACTCGATACCAAGGCATATCGGCAGATCCCATAACCTCAGCATTGGTCTGAGGGATTCCAGAGCCAGCGGTGTAGGGTTCAAACTTCATAAGCAGACAAACGACCACCATCAGGATGAGCAGTATGCCAAACCAAAGAGCCATATACGGCCAATTACCTGCGATTGATTGAGTAATAGAGCGCATTTGAGCTTCTGCAAAAGAAAGACAAAAGCGATACAGCGTGACAACGCCACCACCCATAAGGCCAACAAGCAGGCCTTCTCCAATGAGAGCTACCTGAAACCTACGAGAAAAATGACGCTCAATAACGTTTGTCTTATGTTTGAGATGAAACGCCACAATCTCCCCTAGCAGTTTATGGTTAATAAAAAGCACGTAAAGCGTACTTGGATATTGTACGACTTTACGTGCGTGTAGTTAAAACTTTGTACAGAAAATTGTACGTAGAGGAGTGCACCTGGTGTCCCAGGTTATTGATTAGCCGGAGAATGGTCCTCCACCATAGCAAGCATAAACAGGACCCTCGATAACACCAACAGACTCGTTAGCAGCGTGAATCATGCGGCCACCGCCAATGTAGATTCCAACGTGCTCATAGCCTGCACGAGTAAAGATGATGTCGCCATAGTTAAGCTCATCCATGGAATCATGCCAGTTACCAGCAGCGCGAATAGCACGGCCAATGGTTCCTGCGGTACCTGCACGGTAGCCGAGGAAGCAGTAGTAGACCAGACCACCACAGTCAAAGCCAGAAGCAGGAGAAGCTCCGCCCCAAACGTATGGATAGCCAATGCAAGCATAAGCTGTAGCAACGCCACCGCCTGCAGCTGGGTAGCCACCGCCACCGCCGGAGTATGATGACCCACCACCAGAATTAGAACTACTGTTGGAGCTGCTGGAGCTAGAAGAGCTCGAACTTGAAGAGTTGGAACTTGAAGAGCTAGAGCTGGAATCGTTAGAGGAGCTGTCGTTTGACTCAGAGCTGGCAGATGGAGTCTCACGGGTAACAGTCTCAATTGCATAAGCAACGTTGTTGTTAGCCGATGCAGCCTCCTGAGCAGCAAGCTGTGCCTTCACCTCTGCATCAAGAGAGTCATAGTAAGCCTTAGCCTCTGCAACCTGACTCTGAAGACCATCTGCAGTTGTCTTCATCTCAGCGACCTGAGCCTGAAGGTTCTCCTGCTCAGCCTGGAGCTCAAGCTGCTGAGCCTGAAGCTGATCGCCAAGAGCCTTGACGGTATTGATGGAGTCAGCCTCCTGCTTGCTGGTGCGGTCCATATAGTAGACACGGCTGACAAAGTCCTCTGGGCTGGATGCTCCAAGAAGGAAGTCCAAAGTCTCCTGTGGACCCGCCTTATAAGCACTCTTCATAGCTGCAGAAAGGACAAGACGCTGCTTATTGAGCTGGTCTGTAGTCTCTGCAATCTGCTCCTGAACCTCACCAATCTTGTTGTTGGTGGCGTCAAGTGCATAGGTTTTCTCGTTAAGGTTATCCATGGCCTCTGCAAGAGCTGCACCAAGTGAATCTAGTTGGGCAGATGCGGCCTCAAGATCGCTTTGTGGGTCTGCGAATAGCCTGGCTGGGGTAAGCAGCGTAGCAGCTACACCAAGACCTGCAAATAAGAGAGCGTCTCGTCTTGTGAAAGATCGGCGCTGTGACATATAAGCTCCTTCCGCAAAGCACGAAATCAATTGGGCAACGTGTTGCTTTGCTTTGCCATCTAGGATAGCTCATTTGATAAAAAATCAAAGTCAACTCGCCGATTTCTTGGCGAGAAACCCGTGTAAACAGGAAGCTACCCTATCGAGTATTTGAATAGTTTACCCCGAAAATGGCATCTCATACAAATTTCAAAGAACATTTATGCAGTTATTTGATGTGGAATAGGTAAATATCATTGCATAAATTTGTATTTGACCTGCAATTATGGAGAAATTCTATGTATTGCAAACAAGTTTACGTTGATTAACAAATTGCTTATGTAAATAAGACAAATGGCTGACAAGCACGTAGTCTTGCCAGCCAAAATTGTTAGGCAAAATTGTCTGCTTAAAGCAGGTCTGAAGTAAGCGGTGAGGCTTATTGAACCTTAATAAGGGTGTAGACCTCTTGATCAAAGCACTTGCCAATAATCTCTCTTGGGTGGAGGTAGCAAAGCTCAAGCGCAAACGCAAAACCAGCTACTTTTGCACCGGCCTTCTCGGCAAGTTGCGCACAAGCAACGCAGGTGCCACCAGTAGCAACCAGATCATCAGCAATAAGAACCACGTCATCTGGGGTAAGTGCATCGGTGTGAATCTGAAGCTCGCTGGTGCCGTACTCAAGGTCATATGCCTGAGCATAGACCTCACGAGGTAGTTTACCTGGCTTACGAGCTGGAACAAAGCCTGCACCAAGCTTATAGGCTACAGGAGTTCCAACAAGAAAACCACGAGCCTCAGCGCCAATAACCTTAGTAATTCCCGCATCAGCAAAGTGCTCTGCAATGTCATCAACAACTGCGTGGAAGCACTCAGGATCTTTAAAAAGTGGAGTTACATCTTTAAAGATAACGCCTGGCTCTGGATAATCAGGAATGCTAATGATATGACTTTCATAATCATACGTAGACACAATGTCCTCACATTCAAAATCAAAATCAGTGAATAGTTATATATACCTAGATTACTCGTCTAGATGCATATCCTTAAAAGATTCACGAACTAATTTAGTGATAAGTTCATTTCTGACCGCATTGGTAAGGCCTAACATGCGGGTTAGAGCTGCCATAAACTTCTGGCGAGTCTCGTCAGTATGGTCAACTTCAACTCCCCCGCCTTTTTTAGCGTATACGACTAGTGATTTAGCAAACATACTAGACTCTCGGTTTGCAGCCATAACGTATTGACGCAGGTTTTTGGGCTCAAAACCAAAGTGGCGAAGCTCGCTACAAAGACGGATGAGCGTAAGGTCTTTGCCGTCCACAAGATCTCTACCATGAGGAGAGCGCTTTAAGGTAATAACGCCTGCCTCGGAAAGCTGGCGTACAAAGCCTACAGAACATCCCACAATCTCTGGAATGCGATCAATGGCGTGATATTTCTGAACAACTTCAGGATCATCTACAGGTACAACAATGGCATCGGCATGCGTTGCGCCAAGAATTGCCTGAGATACTTGCTTTCCATCAAGCTGTGGTTGAGCCTGGCGAGAAGAACTTTGAGCTTCAGGTGTAGCCTGAGCATCAGATACGCTAGCTTCGTCAGTCTGAGCTTTGACCTGTTGTTCAGCTTCAGTTTTTTTATCTTGTCTATCAAGCTCTTCTTTAATAACTGAGAGCGGCATAAAACGGCTTTTCTGCAGATACAGAATAGTCTCAAGACGCTTAACATCTTTCTGGGAATACAGACGATAACCACCAGCAGTTCTGGTAGGAGTAAGTAAGCCCTCATCCTGCAGATATCTAACTTTAGAAACACTCAAGTCAGGATAGAGAGTCTGTAATTTCTTGACTACTTTACCAATGGTAAGAAAGCCTGAATCAGCCATAAAGCTATCCTTTAACCTTAAGCTGAAACTCTACTGGTGTGGAAGACCATGCGGAAGGTGCCAATCTGAATGGTTGAACCATCACGCAGAGTAGCTTTGTTAATGATGGCACCATCAACCCAGGTACCATTCAGAGAATCAAGGTCTTCAATAGTTGCGTAACCAAGCGCAAGATTTGAAAGGTCAATGGTGGCATGATTTCTAGAAACTGTCATGTCATTCAAGAAAACGCTGCTCTTTGGGTCTCTACCAAGAGAAATCTGTGGAAGATTAAGCTCAAAAGTTTGACCAGTCTGTGGTCCCTTAACAATAGTAAGGACAGGATGAGCCGGCTTTTGTTGAGCCATAAGGTCTGGAACCGTAGCGTCAGCTGATGGCATGCGGAAAATCTCTGTTGAGTCTGGTGACTGCTGTTTGATGTCGTCAGTTGACATGGTTTCTCCTTAATTTGGTTACATCATAATAATAACGCTTAACGACACGCAATGCAGTCCATTTCGATGAGCGCACCAAGCGGCAACGCAGAAACTTCAACAACTGCTCGACCAGGTGCAGGAAGAACAAAGTACTGCCTATAAATCTCATTTACCTTAGGTAAATCATTGATATCAGCAAGGTAGATAGTTGTTTGAGCAACATCAGAAAGGGTGCAGCCTGCCTCTGCCAGAATTGACTGAGCAAGATGGATGACACGGGTAGTTTGCTCTTCAATTCCACCGTCAATAAGTTTCTTTGGGTCTTCTGCAGAAACTGCAATTTGACCAGTTACAAAGACTAATCTTCCCGCGGTAGTACCCTGCGAGTATGGTCCCATAGGAGCTGGAACACCTACTGCATTGATTGCATATTTCATAGAAGATCTCCCCTTGCACCAATGAAATCAGCAGAGGTTCTAAGCAAACCCCAACCTTCAAGTTTATCTTTAGCTACTACTACTTTAGTGTTAGTTGCAAGTTCTGAAAACCATGGAAGATATGATTTAAGACCCTCAATGAGCTGCTTATGTCCAAGAGGATGAACCATCTCAAAAGAGAGCAAGCTTCTAAAAAGAATTACCGTATGTACCGGTGGAACCATAACCAGATATGCAGGAACTTTCTTATTTGAAACATTGGCTACAAGAGCTGGGATTGTCTGGTCAAGCATAAGGTTACATAGTTTTGAGTCTTCTGGAAGTTGCTGTTCTCCCAGGTAATCCATGAGCACCTTTTTTGCCTTTTTACCAGCAAGAAGAAGTGGCGTAAGTAGCGGAGTTGCATCTTCTAACGACACCTCAACATAAGGAGCTACGCCGTTTTGTTCGACAGATGCAATGATAGAAAGCCACTCGTCTAGAACAAGAGAGCGCTCAGATGCATCAAGTACCACGTACTCGTTTTGACCAGAGCGCGCGAGAAGACCGATGGAAGACAGAGATCCGTCTCCTGTAAGTGCACACTCAAATGAAGTCTCTCCTACCTCAAGCTGTTTACCTGCAAAGACAGCTTCCACAAAATTTTGAGCCGCAACTCCACTCACCAGCGTGTAGCCGATACCACTCAGGTCAATAAGAGCGCAATCTTTCAGAGCTTCCTCAAGGGGTTTCTCGCCATAGAAAGATTGGGCTAAGTTGAAGCCTTCAGTTGAGGTTGAGAATTGTGCGCCAAGATACTCAAGCTCGGTATGAAGGATAGAGCGTTTCTGCTCAGACATTAGTTTCTCCCAAAGAGATACGGAGCAACCGAATACAGGTCAAAGAGGTTGTAGGCCGGAATAGTCCACAGCGTAAGGTGTGCCTGGGTAATGGTGGTGCCTACCTGCGCGGAATCTTGGGACCAGTCAGTTGAAGAAATCAGCTGGTTGTTAGCTACTGGATAGTTGGGAGAAAGCATGGAGGTCTGGTAGGTGAAGTCTTTAGAGCCAGGCCATGCCATATACGTGGTAGAAGTTGATGGTTTAACCACTGCAGAGAGCAAGAAGTTGTCCTCGCTCGTACGAATCTGCACAATCTGGTCAGTTCGCTGGATGCTTACGCGATTGTAATTGCGATAAGCCCAGTTCATCAGAATGGCAGTATCGTCAAAACGACCTTGCGTAGTCTCGCAACCAAGCACGCAGGTGTAGAGCGTAATGTTGCCGCGCTTTGAAGCGCCCAAGAAGGCAGTACCAGAGTCTTCAGCACCTGTTTTAATGCCGAGAAGACCTCGGTAGGTGTCCATAAGATCATCGGTTGAGTGGAACGTGCGCTGCTCCCCTCCTACCGTTGTAGTATATGACCTGGTATGCACAGCGCTTGCGATAAGTGGATAATGCTCGCGTGCATAACGACCCATCAGGGCAAGATCGCGCGCCGTTGAATAGTGACCATTAGCATCGAGGCCGTGAGGATTCTGGAACTGCGTGTGAGTCATGCCAATCTCAGCAGCCTTCTTGTTCATTTGATCGACAAAGGCCTGCTGAGAGCCAGATACGTTGACAGCAATGTTATAAGCTGCGTCATTAGCGGAATACACCAGCATCATCATAATGAGCTGTCTGAGTGTAGGCGTATCGTCCGAGGTCAAACCAGCAACTTGCGAACCTTCTTCAAGATCTGGAACTGTGATTTCACAAGGCTCATCAAGATTGACGCCAGAATCAAGCGCCACAATTGCAGTCATAACTTTGGTGATGGATGCCATAGGAAGCTCTTGATCTGGATTTTTGCTCCAGAGGACGTTTCCTTGTGCATCGGTGACAATGGCAGTAGTTGCCTCAGTAAGTTTTGGCTCATCGGTTACAGAAGACTTGTTAGAAGAGCCATTTTCTGCCAAAGCCTTAGTTGCAGGAGCATAAGGAGCAGCTAGAACAAGTACAAGTAGCACGCTAACAAGAAAAGCCAGCATCTTATGAGAGAGCTGGCGCATAGATACATGGTTGTGCTGAAGGAAAGTCATAAACAACCTAACTTATGCTTGAGTATTTTTACTATCTTTAACTATTTTAGCCGCTTCACCAGTATAAACAACTGCAGTAATTGCCGAGAAAACAATTCCTATATACACAAAGAAGATACCCAGTGCGCTGCTCTCAGAGTTAAGACCTGGAAGCCAACTGACGTTGACCAGACCAAGGCCGGATACAACTGGAATGCCCAGAAGAAGCAGACTAAAACCAGTCATCAAAAAGGCAGTTGCAGCTTTACCTACAAAGACAACATCAATAGGACGCCTGCGGAATTTGCGTACAGCAAGTGCGCCAAAAGTAAGGTAAACATCACGGCCGATAACAAACAGCGGGATCCAGAGAGGAAGCTCACCAATAATCAAGAGGCCAAGAACGCCTGTGATAAGAAGGACTCGGTCCATGATAGGATCCATGATTTTTCCCAGCCAGCTCACGGTTTGCGTTCTACGAGCAATCTGGCCGTCAAGGAAGTCAGTAACAGCTGCAGTTACATAACAGCCAAGTGCTACCCAACGATTTCCACCTGTTGAGAAAAGCACAAGAAAGACAATTGTAAGAATCAACCTGCAAAAGGTAATGACGTTTGCAACAGTAAAGATAGCGTTGGAAGGGTTGTTAGAACTACCAACTGGATCAGTAATAGTTCCCTCTGCCTGCGCCTTTGCTGCATCGGCGTCTGCTGCTTCTTTAATTTGGGATGCTACTTGATTAGCTAGCTGCTGCCTAGTTTGCAACGTTTCTCTCCCCTTTTTGTAGAACAGAACATGCGTCTATTTTAACGTAAGTTGCACGATAGCAAATTATTCGCACATTTGTTTAACAAAGGACACAAGAACGCGGACGCCCTGAGCATACACGCGTTTCTCGATACGTTCGTCAACGCCGTGGACACCGTTTGCCTCATCTTCTGGCGTTGGCCTAAAAGGACAAATGCGCAGAATAGAATCACAGATTCCCTCGTAGCGGACAGAATCAGTTCCGCCGCATACAAAAGACGGAACAAAGGTTACGCCTGGATGGTAGTGCTCCATAATGGCTTTGAGCTCTTTATAGCCAGCACCAGCTGGGGAATCGATTCTTCCCGCAGGAGTGGAATGCAAAGCCTCAACCTCAATGGAAGGGTCAACCTGGGCTACCACCTGTTTTATGTGTCCAACGGTTTTGCTGACGCTCACGCCAGGAAGCAGCCTTATGTTAATGGTTGCGCTGACATTGCCAGGCATAACGTTAGCCGCACTACTTGAACCCTCGAGCATGTTGAAAGCGTACGTGGTGGTAACAAACGGATAAAGCTCTTTGATCTGAGCTGCGGCAAGAGCAATCTTATCTGCATTGGTATCTACATTATGTACCAGAGAAGCAAAAGGTTCCTCGGTGATTTCTGGCGCAAGAACCTTGAAGGTTTCTTTAACAATGTCATTAAGCTCAGGTTGAGGTTTAGCCTCAGAAAGAGCGGCAAGTGCGCAGCTCAAATGCTCAAGCGAAGTTCCACCAAACGGATTAGAGGAATGTCCACCGTGACCAGGCGCGGTAAGCTTAACGTTCAAGAACCCCTTTTGCGAGATGCAGATGTCGGCCACGGTAGCCTCTGGCGCACCGTAGGCGCTGCCATCAAAAAACGTAGTGGTGCCCTCGTCCAGAAGGCAAGCTGCACGCATTTCTCGCGAGGCCATGACTTCTGCAAGCCTAGTGGCACCGTGGCTCAAGACCTCTTCGTCTTCGCCAAATGCCAGGTAGATAGAGCGCCTTGGCGAGAAACCCTGTGAAAGCAGATACTCAAGTGCCTCAAGCTCGCCCATAAGCATGTCTTTGATATCAAGCGCACCACGTCCCCAAATGTAGGTGTCATCGACATCTCCACCAAAGGGGTCGTGCGTCCATGCGTCTTCTGTACCAGGAACAACAGGAACGACATCCTGGTGAGCAATAAGCATCAATGCAGGAAGCTTAGGGTTAGATCCCGGAATCTCAATGAGGAGCGAGTGGCCAACCACTTCAACGTTAGAGGCTGCGGTCATAACATACGGGAAGCTATCAACAATGTGCTGTTGAAGAGCATCAAACTGAGACCAATCGGTTGTCTCCGCGTCGGTATACACCGTCTTAAACGACAGCGCCTTTGCAAGTCTTTCAGACATTGCCTCTATGTTGAGCTCTGGATATTCATCCTCGTGAGCAAAGTGGTCGTAAATATTCATGGACCTCTACTAATCTCGTAGTTTTAAGTTAATAACGTAATAATAACGGCAATTTTTACGCGTTTCTCTACTCTTGCTGGTAGAATTAACAAAACACTCACTTAGCACACGTATCTTGGGAGCCCTGATGATTAAGCTTGTTCTTTCCGATATGGACCAAACGTTAAAACCCGCTGACACTCCGGCTATTTCAGAAAGAACTCATCAGGCAATTAATAATCTTAAAGCCGCAGGTATTGCGTTTGGACTTTCTACCGGAAGGCCAGTTTATGATGCACTTTCTTATCTAAAGTCTGACGTTTCCCTGACAGACACTGGCGTGTTTTCTAGTGGAAAGATTCTCTACTTTAATGGCAAGCTCATTTTCACCAAACAATTTACCTACGAGATGATGGAGAAGATCTACGAGGTTATTTCTCCAATGGATGATTGTTTGCTTACGTATTATCAAGAAGGTCCGCTTGAGCAGCCTCTTGACACGTCATTTACCTCTTGTTGGAAAATTGTTGATACCACTCAAGAGGTGGTAGACCATCTTGCAGCCTCATTTAACACTTTTGTGCCAGGACTTGGGCCACAGTCTGTTCCAAGAGATGTCCCTATGTATGCGGGAGGTCTTCTCTTCCCTCAAGATGAAAAGCGCCAGCAAGAGATCTATGAGGCTGTTACCAGCGCAATTCCAGAGGTTGAGTTGGTTTCTCCCTATATTGGTTGGTTTGATATCAATTATCGTGGCTGGAATAAGGCACAGGGATTTGAGAAGCTCATTGAGACTATAGGTCTTAAGCCAGAAGAAGTTATTGTGTGCGGCGATTCCGAAAACGATCTGGATCTTCTTAAGATTGCTCATCACTCATGCTGCATGGTAAACGGCACTGACGAGGCTAAGGCTGTCTCGAAGTATCTGCTGCCTAGCGTGTATGAGGAAGGCGTAGCTCAGCTCTTAGAGGCGCTTACAGAGGCTCAGGGAGACTTTGATTCTGAGGTTGTCCAGGCTGTCCTGAAGAGAACTCTATAAAATTAGAGCTTGATGCAGAGCGTGGCAATATAGTCATTCCCATACTGTGATAATCGATTCCTTTTATCACATGACTCATAAAAATCAATCATAGCAAGGCCATTTTTAAGTTGTCCTCTAATCTGAGCTTCTAAGGTATGGCTAAATTCATATCCATATGCTGGATCTATGGTTATTTTGCCTTCTTTTTCAAGCTTTCTTGAATTAAAGGGAATTGAAAACTTTAAAAGTAATTCCTCATCGGGGTGGTCCCATACAACGTCAGCGTCATACATATACGTCCAAGGATTCATGAAGCCGACCATTAACAGCCCGCCTTTTTTCAATACGCGAGCGGCTTCTTTATACATGTTTTCTAAGTCTTCAATGTATACATTCGAAACTGGATTAAAAATAATATCGAAAGTTTCGTCTTTGAATGGAAAAGGCTTTGTCATATCGGCTTGAACGGTATTGATCATTAAGCCTTCTCTTTTAGCAACCATCTCGTCTTTTTGTAATTGTGATGAAGAAAAATCCATTATGGTTACGTCATAGCCTTTAGCAGCAAAAACGGGACCCTGTTGTCCGCCACCGCAAGCTAAGCCTAATATCTTTTTTCCGTTGGCCTTTTCAAACCATTCTGTTGGAACTTTTTTCCCGACCGTTAATGCAACAGAAATTGGACTGTTTCTAGCTTCTTCTAATTCTTCATGCGTTAGTGGTTCGGTATAGTCATTGTTTACCTTATTCCATCTATCTTGATTTAATTTTAAGTAGTCATTCATCTTATAATCTCCTCAAAATAGTGTTGTATTTTGATTTAAGTCGCATGTAGAACCATTACATTTTTCTTGTCGCTACAAATTATAATTTGTTTTCTCGCTGTTTGTGCCACATACATTTTTAGCTAATTGATACAGGTCTACAGAGCATGCAACCTAGTGCACATAGCCTTATTACAAAGTGTTATATCTGAATCAAAAAAAGTGGCTGCATTTGACGAGTCATCTGCAGCCACCTTTATGTTATTCGCGCGTGTTTAATCGCGTGAGGTCAATCGTTTCGAGCTTTACGGGCTTCTCCGCGTTTTTGTGAGTTTCTCCGCACTTCTACTTGATCAGTCCGCTGTTCCTGAGCAGTAGCTCAATATCAGTGCCCTTGACGGCCTTGAGAGCTACCTTTAAGAGCATCTTCTCCTTGAACGAGAGCGGCGCCTTATCAAGCGTCTTCTTGTCCAGAGCATAGTAGGTTGCCCTTAGAAGCTCTCTGATGTCGTACTGAGAACCCCAAACCTCTGGTACGCCCCTATCAACGTCCATCAACGTGTAGACAGACTCCATACCAGTGCGGATTGAGTACTCCGTAGTAAAGATGGTGTCACGAGGAGTCTCGGCAAACTGTCCAATAAAGGCAAAGTTAACGGAACCCTCAGGGACAACCAGAGGCCTGTCCTCAGCCTTTCTTGGCTGGAAGAATGCGTTGATGTAAGGCATGAAGCACGTAGTTGTGTTGCAGCGGTTCTTTGCCCAGTCCTCAATCTTCTTGGTTGGAACACCAATGTGATAGAGCCACTCCTGGCACACTTCCTCGCCGGTGCAGTTACGCATAGCCTTCTTAACAAAGTTACCAGGCTTGTTAGTGCTCAATGCATAGACCCAGATAAGTACAGTGTCCTTGTCCTGTGCTCTGAACTGTGGCTGACGGTTGATGGTCCACGAGAGGTACCAGTTATCGGTACTATCTTTAACGGTTACAATGCCGCCGGTAGTGACTTTTCCTTCTCTTGGATCTCTCTTGCAGACACCAATAATCTTCTTGATGATCTCTTCGTCTTTTGTCTGGATAGTGGCACTCATCCAGTTGGTTGCCTCAAAGTCACTGCAGAAATTATCGGGGTTTCCGTATTCGCCGTGCTTGGCCTGAGCGGCGATGTTCTTCCACAAGTCCCAGGACTCTCCCACGCCATTTCTAACGTTACTGATGTCAGGAGCAGTATTTTGATCGCCATAGCAAGAAGTATCAGTGCAGCAACCATTGGTGATAAACACCAAATCGTCTTCGGTTAGATCAATGGTCTGCTGTGAGCCGTTCTTCTCGTAAACAATCTGAGTGGCTACCTTTTTACCATTGGTGTCATTGATGATGACGTTCTTGACGTCCATACCGTAATCAACGCTTACACCATGGCTCTCAAGATACCTAACCAGAGGCAAAATCATGCTCTCATACTGGTTGTACTTGGTAAAACGCAGCGCGGTAAAGTCAGGAAGACCGTCAATATGGTGACAGAATCTGCAAAGATAGCGCTTCATCTCAAGAGCAGAGGACCATCTTTGGAACGCAAACATGGTCTGCCAATAAAGCCAGAAGTTAGTGTTCCAGAAAGAATCAGGAAGTACGTCACTAATCTTCTTGCCCTCAAGGTCCTTCTCGGGAGTCATAAACAGCTTGGCAAGCGCAAGTGAAGACTCTTTATCAAGCTTGAATTTCTTGTCTGTGTGAGCGTCCTTACCGCACTTCTCGGAAGCCCTGCAGAGCGAGTAGTTTGGATCGTGTTTGTTGAGCCAATAGTACTCATCAAGTACCGAGACACCAGGCGTTTCAATAGATGGAACGTCTCTAAACATATCCCACATGCACTCAAAGTGGTTGTCCATCTCTCGACCACCGCGCATGTAGAAACCCTTGCTTACATCTTTGCGGCCATCGCAGCTTCCGCCTGCAAGCTCAAGCTTCTCGAGCAGGTGAATTCTTGTACCCTTTACTTGGCCATCGCGGACAAGATAAAACACAGCAGCTAGACCTGCAAGTCCTGTTCCAATGATATAGGCTGATTTTTTGTCGGCATCTTTGGGCTTTTCTGGCTTAGCGAACGATTCATACGTTCCAGCAGAGTAATACATAACTTCCTCCTTAGTATTCCGCATCAATTACCTGCGAAAATTAGTAAGTCGCCCTTACCTTGCGTCCACTATAAACTTATAAACTGCTAAAGAAAATGCACAAAAATAATCAATCTAGTTTTAGGCTCGATAGCAAAGAAGGAAGCTGGCAGAAATACCAGCTTCCTTCCCTATTGCGTGTTATATGCGGAGCTTACTTGGCCTTTGCGCACGCAGCCATAGCAACAGAGCCAATATAGTTGACTGGGTTGGTAAAGTTTGGCTGGAACAGAAGGTCAACAGCTGCAAGGTTGTCGATGGTCATACCAGCGGCAATTGCAACAGAAACAACGTTTGCTGCCTGGGCAACATCGTCATGTGTCGAGAAGAACTGTGCGCCCTTGATAAGGCGAGTTTCGGGATCCCAGACAAGCGTAGCGGTAACTGGCTCGGTGGTCAGCATGAACTCAGGACGGTAGTTCTCGGTGATGGAAACGGAATCATACTCGTAGCCACGAACCTTACCGCCCTCAACGGTGAGACCTGCTGCAGCCATGGAGTAGTTATAGAGCTGAACTGCGCTGGAAGCCTGAGTACCTGCGTATGCAGCAGTTGGCTCAAGCATGTTAGGGCCAACGTGCAGACCCTGGCGGACAGCGTTTGTTGCCAGAGGAATGTAGTCCTCTTTACCAGTGACGTTGAAGATAATGGAAGCGGAGTCGCCAGCTGCGAAGACACCAGGCTCGCTGGTGCGCATGTACTCATCAACCTTGATAGCGCCGTTAGGCAGCATATCAAGCTGACCGTCAAAGAGGTCAGTACGAGGTAGGAAACCAATGCCCAGAATTGCGTAATCTGCGGTGTAGGAGCCCTTATCGGTAACAACGGTGACGGAATCGCCATTGTCCTCAAAGCTCATGACCTTCTCGCCAAGTGCAAGGGTGACGCCGTGCTCTTTGTATGCAGCCTCAACCTGGTCGGTGATTGCCTTGTCAAAGTTCTTTGCAAGAACGCGAGGAAGCATATCGATGAGAGTGACTGCCTTCTGACGCTCGGAGAGCTGCTCTGCAAGCTCGGCACCAATGTAGCCAGCGCCGATGACAATAGCGGACTTGGATTCTGCCATAGTGTCGTGAATACGACGACCATCAGCCCAGTTCTTGCACTGAAGAACGCGAGGTCCGTCAATACCAGGCAGTGGAGGAACAATTGGCTTTGAGCCAGTGGTGACTACGAGGTAATCAAAGTCATCCTCAAAGGTTTCGCCAGTCTTGAGATCCTCCCAAGCAACGTGCTTGGTTTTAACGTCTGCAGAAGTGACGTTGGTGGTCATGTGAACGTGAGCGCCAGCCTCTGTAAGGGCTTCTGGAGAGCTGTAGAACATCTTGTTAGGATCGCTTACGTGGTCACCT
>CAUVBV010000007.1:0-46554 GCA_963550405.1 uncultured Atopobium sp.
CCACGAGAGATTGCGCGCGCCAAAAAGTCTTCTTATTCTGCGCAAACAAAAGACGGTAAAGTTCTATAATCTGACGAGAAATGCTACTAATTTCTAACAATTATAAAACACAAAATATGGCGAGAAGAGCAGGTCAAAGACACTATAACTTGAAATGTAATTGTTTTGTGACGACCAAGACTGGTAACAGTTTTTAAGTATCTATCTGCAATAATTTTCTCACGCTCGCAAGACGAATTGGAGTTTGGTTTATGAAAAAAGTACTGGTCAGACTAGGTGCATTTCTTGTGCCATTTATGATTGTTGTTACTTTTGTGACAACATTCGCTTCTGCTGCAACTGTTTCACCGGTTCAAATTACCAGCATGTCTGTGGCTGATGATACCTATACACCAGTAAATGAGATTACCACTGATAATCTGTACCATATTACAATTAACTGGGAATCTACCGCATCTACCGTGGCAGAAGGTGACTATTTTGATATTACTCTGCCCGATAAAGTCCAGTTCACTGCCACACAAAACACAACTCCAATTGAAGTTAAAGATCCTAACGGTGCAACCGTAGCGTGGGCTTATCCAACTCCAGCAGCAGGTAGCATCTTCGGTGGAACTCTGCATGTTGTTTATACAGACTATGCAAACACCCACACCCAGATTAGGGGTACTTTCTCGCTGTCCGCTCTCTACGACCGCGACGCCATCAACGCTGGCGATAATACCCACATTGATTTTGGCGTTAACGGCACCGCTGTTCCTCTCAACATGATTATTCGTCCAAAGAACACCATTGGCCAAGAGTGGCTCAACAAGTGGGGCGGCCCTGTTACCGGTACCGAGTCCGAGGTACTTTGGTATGTTCGTCTTAACTACTCCGCTTCTAACATGACTGGCGTTGAGTTCTCTGACTCCCTCTCTGATAGAAACGGCGGCGACCTGCCAGCATCGGTAACCTACATTGCTAACTCTTTCCACCTCTATCGTGCAGACTTTGATGGAACGGGTAACTTCAGCAACCTTCAGGAGGTCACCATTCCTAATGGTGCACTTTCTATTGCAGCTGACGGCCACTCCTACCACCTTAACCTGAGCGGCGTTGACTTCTCCCAGGGTCAGCGTTACCTCCTGCAGTATCGCACCACCTTTATCCCAGGTATGGCTCTGCATAACTATGGTGTGCTTACCAACGCTGGCGGTGCTCCAAGAAGTGAGATTGGCTTTACCTACTACTCTCCAAGCAACTCCGGCGGCGCAATCGGCAATCTTGTCGGCCGCATCCGCATTATCAAGGTTGATGCTGACAACGCAACTACCCAGCTTCCAGGCGCAACTTTTAAGGTAACAAGCGTTGCTAACCCAGCTGATTCTTGGACTCTTACTACAGGCGCCGACGGAACTGCAACCTCCGAGAGACTCACTACCGGCTCCTACACCATCGAAGAGCTCACTGCTCCAGACGGTTACGTGCGCGACACCACCGTTTACACCGTAAACGTTGACAATCAGTCCGGCACTATCAAGATTATTGAGAACAAGAAGAACGCTCACGCAGACATCCCCGTACAGAAGGTCTGGAATGGTGCCGAGGGCGGAGCAGTAACCGTTCACCTGCTTGCAAACGGCGTTGACACCGGCAAAACCCTTACCTTGAGCTCTGACAACAATTGGCAGGATTCCTTCACAGGCCTCGAGGCTTATGCAGCTGACGGCTCTGAGATTACCTACACCATCTCTGAGGACGAGGTAGCTGGCTACACTAGCCAGATTACTGGCGACGCAACTCAGGGCTTTGTAGTCACCAACACCCAGGTTCCTCCAACTCCAGAGAAGCCTGCTAAGACTCGCAAGAAGTCCAACCTCCCCTACACCGGAGATGCATCTTCTATCGCAGGCGTCCTCTTTGGATCTTTGGCAGCACTGGGCAGCGCAGTTGCACTTAAGCGCCGCAAGTAAGTCTGACGCGCAGTCGTAGCAGCGCGGGCGCGCAGCTCCACGCAACTCAACAAGAACGTCTTGTCCTCGTGGCAAGGCGTTCTTTTTTGGCGAGAAAACCGTCTAGTTTGCAAGGCTCCACGGGGTTTCTCGCCTCCTTAATGCATACAGAAAAATGACCTATTCGGAATAACGTATAAAAAGTGACTAATGTCCAGCATTTAGAATTACTAGAGGTAATATTTATCCATTTTTATTACGGTTTGCTGTTCGTAGCGTGTAATGTTCGTTGTGAACAATTGTGAAGAACCTGTGAATTTACCTGAACTTTATTTGAAAGGTATTAGAAAAAGAAACCACAAATTCCTTGTACCTGCATAAATAATTGAACTTTTAAAAAGCAGTATAGATATATGCAGATTCTCAAATAAATTCTCTTTGAAATAGGTGAGAATAGACGTATCTATTGCAAAGGAGTCCTGATGAACAAACGACTGTTTAAGCTGTTAAGTTTTGTCTTCTTGCTGGCCCTTGCGCTTCCACTTGCTGCAAAATCGGCTTTTGCTGAGACCGCAAGTACTGAAGCTGCTACGGGCACCCCTAAAGCGGTTGTCGCAACCATTACAGACTTTAGGGTTGAAGATCGTTTTGGCAACCCAACTACCGTTGTTAACAAGGCAAACGTGTATGCCATTGCAATGACGTGGGACGCCTCTGCAAATGCAAACGTAGAGCCAGGTGACTACTTTGACGTCACTCTCCCTAACGAGATGAGGTTTACGGCAGCTCATCCTGCTTCTACCTTTAACATCACCGATGCTGCAACCGGCGAGGTCATGGCAGTGGCTCACGTCACCCCTGGTACCGATGGCTTTGGTGGAAACATGCGCGTGGTCTTTACCGACTACGTTAACAATCACACTGACCTGCGTGGTACCGCTCGACTTGGCTTTACCATTGATTCACAGCGTGTTCAGACAGGTACTGGTAAATCTTTTGTCTTTAGTGTCTCCGGCAGCCCTGTTCCAGTAACGTTTGACGTTACCGCTCCTGGCACCATTGGTACTGAGTACCTCTCAAAGTGGGGCAAGATTATTGAGGGCAACGCTAACGAGATTCAGTGGACTGGCCGTATCAACTACTCTGGTGGTAACTTCCACAACGTCCGTCTACACGACCAGCTATCCGACCAGGGCGGCGGCGACCTTCCTTCCGAGATTACCTATGTTCCAGGCACTTTTGAACTTTGGAGCGCTCGCTTTGATGAGTACGGCTCAACCATTCCAGGAACCGCTACACGCATCCCTATTACCCCAGGTATGCTCACCATTTCTCCTGATGGACAGTCGTTTGATCTTGACCTTTCTGGCATAGACCTCAGCAACGGTCAGAGCTTTAAGTTCACGTATCGCACCACGTACGTTCCAGGTGTTGCTCTGCGTAACCTCATTACCATGTACTCAGATAATCCTGAGTACAGCTCCGATTGGGTGTATCGCAACGCAACTTCAGGTGGAGAAGGCACTTCTACCATCATCGCTCGTATTCGCATCGTTAAGGTAGACAAGAACGATCACAATACCAAGCTTGCGGGTGCAGTCTTTAAGGTAACCAGCACCACCGATCCAACCAAGACCTGGACTATTACCACTGGTGCAGACGGCACTGCTACCACCGAGAAGCTTCCTGCAGGCACCTACAACGTTCAGGAGATTACCGCTCCTGATGGTTACCAGCTCAATACTGATACGTACACCCTCACCGTTTCTGCAACTACCGGCGTTATTAAGACCGTTGAGGACGAGAAGACCCCAACTGTTGACGTTCAGGTTAACAAGACATGGGTAGGTACCGTTGGCGGTCCTGTTACCGTCAGGCTCTACAAAGACGGTGTAGCAAGCACTGAGACACTTACTCTTGACCAGACTAACGGCTGGACAGGCACTTTCACCGGTCTTCTCAAAAACGATGCAACAGATGGTCACGCTATTGCGTACACCGTAGCAGAAGAGAACGTTCCTGCTGGATATACCAGCGCAGTCTCGGGCAACCAGACTGACGGATTCACGGTTACCAACACCGAGATTCCACCAACCGTTCCACCTACCACACCACCAAATACACCACCAAATACCCCACCTGCAACTCCTCCATCAGAGACTCCAAAGAAGCCAAAGAAGAAGCAGCCAAAGCTTCCTGAGACTGGCGACTTCTCCGAAATTGCTCTTGTTGCAGTAGCTACGGTGGGCAGCGTTATTACCACGCTTGGCTATGCTCTGAAGGATCGTCGTAAGTAAGGCAGTGCGACGCAGTAAGTAACGCGGTAAGTCACACGAACTTCTCGCACCAAGCCCCACGAACTTCTCGCACACATCCCCGCTTCACACGTTGAAGCGGGGATTTTTTGTGGCAGGTTTGTTTCCTTACAGCACGAAATCACAAAATTGCGTATAGTAGATGTTTGACAAAACGCATTGGGCAAAACGCAAATTAAACACAAAGGAGCCCCAATGGCCAGAAGGTCACATTCATCTCAGAATCGTGGTCGCAACAACCGCGACAGACGCGAAGATGCCTTTGAGTACGATACAGAGGACTTTGCACAGGACGATTATGACGCTTATGATCAGGGTGCGTATCAGCCTCGTACGCTGGGCAGCGTTCGCAGCGCAGGTGCAAGCTCTGCACGCAACAATCACGAATCTCACGGCTCCAGGTTTACGCGAGAGCCTTTGATTGGTCAGACCAACGTCGGCGACGAGTGGCCCGAAGAAGCCCCAGCTCAACAACAAAAACACACCCACTTTGCTGCACATCGAGCAGGTGCGGTAAGCCACGCTCCTTCTCGCGCAGAAGGCGTTGGAGCATACTCCAAGAAGCGCCAAGGATCTTCTCGCGGTCGTGGTCTTAAGATCTTTGCAGGCATCCTAGGAACGTTGCTGCTGGTAGCAGGCATAGCGTTTGCGTGGTGGATGCTGGACACTAACTCAAAACTCCGTCAGGGCTTGGATGCAAACCTACAGGCAACGCTGGTTCAGGTTGCTCCGTCCGACCCGTTCTACATGCTGCTTCTGGGCGTGGATAAGGACGAGGGACGCGCGGAGAACTGGGGCGATTCCGACGCAAACTTCCGCGCCGACACTATTATTCTGGCTCGCGTAGACCCTAAGAACAAGAAAATCACTCTGATTTCCATCCCTCGAGACACTATGGTTGACCTGGGAGAACACGGAAAGCAAAAAATTAACTCCGCGTACAGCTATGGCGGCGCGTCCGGGATGGTTGAGGCCGTTTCCAAGCTGGCAAACGTCAATATCTCGCACTACGCCGAGGTAGACTTTGAGTCGTTTACCAAGATTGTGGACTCCATCGGCGGCATTACGGTTAACCTGCCTGTTGCCGTATCCGACATGCAATACTCGGGCATCGACCTGCCCGCGGGTGAGCAGCAGCTCAACGGCCAGCAAGCGCTTGGCCTTTCTCGCAGTCGCCACGCATACGACAACTACGGCGCTGGCGACTTTTACCGCGCGGCTAACCAGCGCATGATTTTGACAGCTATTGCCAAGAAAGTCCTGCAGCTGGATCCCGTTTCTATGTCGGGCGCTGTATCTACCATGGCAGAAAGCGTAACTACCGACTTAAGCGTTACCGATATCGTGGGTTTGGCTATGTCATTTAGAGGCATGGATACATCCAAGGATATGTACTCCGCGCGTACGCCTACGACGTCCGAGCTCATTGATGACGTGTGGTACGAGATTGTCGATAAGAGCGCGTGGAAGACTATGATGGATCGCGTAAACCAGGCGCTGCCTCCTCTGGAGGATGCAAGTACCGACGAAACCGCAGGTATCGTTGGTACCGTTGCGGGCGACACTTCTGCGGCCGACAGCATCAAGCCGGACTACACCGGAGAAGTTGCCGTGCTCAATGGCACCGACGTTCAAGGACTTGCAGCTCAAAAGGCTGGCATCCTGAAGACTAAGGGCTACACCGCTTACGCCGACAGCTCTCTGGAGCATCCAACCGACTCGATTATCATCTACGATGGCACGCGTACGGGCCTGGCAAAGGCTGTTGGCGTTGCAAAAGCGCTGGACATCCCTACCGCTAACATCAAGGCAAACGACGGCAATTACCCCACCGACGTGGACATCACCGTAGTCCTGGGCACCGACCAAGCTCCAAAGCGCTAGCAGCTCGCAGCGGCTCGCAACCCGCGACCCCACCCCACCCCACACAAAACGGGCGAGAAGACCGATCTTCTCGCCCGTTTTACGTTTACTGTTAGCGGTTTTGTGGCTTAAACGTTAAAGCGGAAGTGCATAACGTCGCCATCCTCGACCACGTACTCCTTACCCTCGATGCGCAGCTTACCAGCAGTCTTGCATCCGGCCTCGCCGCCCAGCTCAACGTAATCGTTATAGCTGGCAACCTCAGCCTTGATGAAGCCGCGCTCAAAATCGGAGTGAATGACGCCAGCGGCCTCAGGAGCCTTTGCGCCAATGCGAACAGTCCATGCCCTGACCTCCATAGGGCCAGCGGTGAAGTAGCTCTGCAGGCCAAGCAGCTTATATGCTGCCTGAGCAAGCGTCTCCAGACCGGAGTGCTCAAGTCCCAGAGACTCCAGGTACTCCGCAGCCTCCTCTGGATCAAGATCAGCTAGCTCAGCCTCGACACCTGCGCAAACAGGGATAGACTGGACACCATTGATGACAGGAGCCGGCTCTGTGAGCATGTCCTCGTCAACGTTTGCAACGTACAGGATTGGCTTCATGGTAAGCAGGAAAAGATCGCGGGCAGCAAGGCGCTCCTCGTCGGTCATCTCCATGTCAGCGGCGCGATTGCCCTCGTTCAGCCACTCCTGAAGGCGCTTTGCCACGTTGAGCTTGGGCTGGAGGTCCTTATCGCGTTTGGCCTCTTTCTCCAGCTTAGGCAGGGCGCGCTCAATAGTGCCTAGGTCAGCAAGGATAAGCTCTGTCTGAATGATGTCAACGTCCTCGTCAGGATTGACGCGACCCTCAACGTGAATGACGTCGGGATCTTTGAAGTAGCGTACAACCTCGCAAATAGCATCGGTGTTGCGGATGTTTGCCAAGAATTGGTTACCCAGGCCCTCGCCTTCGTTTGCACCCTTGACCAGGCCAGCAATGTCCACAAACTCAACGGTTGCAGGCATGATGCGACCAGGATTGACAATCTCGGCAAGCTTCTGAAGCCTTGCGTCGGGCACGTCGACAATGCCCACGTTAGGGTCGATGGTGGCAAACGGGTAGTTTGCGGCCAGGCCACCCTTGCGGGTCAGCGCGGTGAACAGCGTGGATTTACCAACGTTTGGCAGGCCAACGATACCAATTGAAAGCGACATGTGAGTCCTCTTGTTGTCGGTGGACGGTTACTTGTATTTCTCGCGAGAAAAACATAGAGCTAGAAACGTTGTACTCTGTGTTAGCAGCCGCTTGCTACTCCCCATTATCCTCTTTTGGCAGCTGTTGTGCAGGGGCTTCCTCATCCGAGTCCTCGGCAATAGAGTCTGCCAAGTGTTTGAGCTGCTCCTTACCAGTGTCAAACATGAAGCGTGCTTTGCGACGAGCCAACGCCTCAAGGCGAGCGGTCTCCTCGGCCTTGCGGTCACGAACAACCAGCTCAGAGGTATCCATCGGCACCATCGTTAGCGCGCCGGGTTCAGGGCAAACAATTACGCAGGCCTCGCAGTTAACGCAGAATGGCATCTTGATGGTCAGCTTGCCACGTTCGTCGATGTTGATAGCGTGCGTTGTACAGGTATTTTTACAGTCTCCGCAAACCGTGCACTTACTGGAATCCCAAATAGGAGCCGCGAGCTTCACGTAAGGAGCCAGGTCTGGATCGTGCTGGAGGGCGCCCATGACCAGACGGCGATCCTGTGTGAGCATGGACTGCCTCATATCGGTGGTGCGCAGGCCCATCACGTCATCAAGCTGCGTCTGAAGCTTATCCAAAGAGCGAGCGTGCGAGTTGATGCGGTCAGCGATTGCTTTGGCGCCCGCAAGAACAGGCGTCGACGCAGATACCAGGCGTTCTGCACCGTTCATCGCGTTAGAGATGAACTGCGAGCGGATATACGCACGCGTGAAGTTGTGGTTGAGGTTGTTGCCGTCGACCTCGAGGCCAACCGTGGCGCCCGTCCACTCCTCAGCGGTAGCGATGGCCTGGGTATATGCCTCCTCGCCAGTGGTGGTGCGACAACGGTCGCAAACGCCCAACGGCAGGTAAACGCTTACGTTGTCAAAGTCCGTAAGGATCGAGAACCAAATGTCGGCCGAGAGCATACCCACGCAAGGCAGGCAAATCTCGTTGCCCTCAGGTTTTCTCGCCAGAGCTCGAGTGCAGGTAATGTAGCACTGCTCGTACGCGGAAGCCGCGCGAGCTACCTGGTCATACAGCATGCGGGACGTGTGGCGGCGCGTGTTAAACGTCTCAGTTGGGCACGCGGCAACACAGAGGCCGCACTGCAGGCAAGCCTCGTCGTCGATGCGCACGGACTGGTTGTGGATATCAATGCAATTAGCTGGGCAAACGTCAAGACAGCGAGAACATGCCTCGGCTTTTCCCGAGGCGCACCTCAGGCAGCGATTAGCGTTTGACCAGGGGATTTCCTTGTAGTCCATTGGCTCGAACGGTTTGTCCGTATTTGGGTCAATAGACAGGCTTCCCATCAGCGCGTCGAGCGGGTTAGAGAGCACCTGGAGGGAGTCCTGGATATCAATGAGGTCGTCGAGAAAATCTCGCTCCTCGTTACGATTCTGGTTCTGAGCCATGGTGCCTCCTCTCCTTTGGCGCGTGGCGGATTAACGGTGCGGTTGCAGCGTGGCCGCAGTCGCAGTTGCAGCAGCGGTATGGCCGCAGTGCGGTCACAACGACGGCGTGACCGCAGTTGCAAATAAACATTTTAACCTGTAGCAAGCAATAATTCCGCTCAAATGACGCCACATTCATACGATTTCGATTAATGGACGATGAGCGGGCAAACGTTGCAGCTGCGACAAGGCGGGTTTCTCGTCTGCGACAAGGCGGGTTTCTCGCCAGGTTGCTATGAGGGTAGAAAAAATCGGGCCCAGCGAGAGGCTGGGCCCGATTGAAGTGACTCGAAGGTGCGGATTAGTACATGCCGCCCTGGCCGCCCTGAGCAGCTGCACGAGAAATGGACTCCTCAATGGTGGTGTCCTTTGGCATCTCGGAAACAGTTGCCTCGGTGATGAGGATGAGGGATGCAACGGAAGCTGCATTCTGGAGTGTGGTGCGGGTGACCTTAACTGGGTCAAGAACGCCCATCTCAATCATGTCGCCATACTGGCCGGAAGCGGAGTCAAGACCCTGGCCGGTTGGGAGTGCCTTGATCTTCTCGACAACTACGCTGCCCTCGAAGCCAGCGTTGTTAGCGATGGTGCGGACTGGAGCCTCAAGTGCCTTGCGGATGATTTCGACGCCGATCTTCTCGTCTGCGTCAGAGGTTTGAACGCTGTCCAGGACAGAGGATGCAGCCAGGAAGGAAACGCCGCCACCTGCGACAATGCCCTCCTCGACAGCTGCACGAGTTGCCTGAAGTGCGTCCTCGATGCGGTGCTTGATCTCCTTGAGCTCAACCTCGGTAGCTGCGCCAACCTTGATGACTGCAACGCCACCAGCAAGCTTAGCAAGACGCTCTTGGAGCTTCTCGCGGTCAAAGTCAGAAGTGGTGTTCTCAATCTCAGCCTTGATCTGGGCGATGCGCTCGTCGATTGCTTCCTTGGAACCAGCGCCACCAACGATGGTAGTGGTCTCCTTGGTAACCTTGACGGACTTAGCGCGGCCGAGCATCTCTGCGCTGATCTCGTTGAGGTTGACGCCGAGCTCCTTGATGACTGCCTGGCCGCCGGTGAGAATAGCGATGTCCTCGAGCATGCGCTTACGACGGTCGCCGTATGCAGGAGCCTTGATTGCGCAGACGTTTAGAACGCCGCGGAGCTTGTTGAGAATGAGGGTGGTCAGAGCCTCGCCGTCGACGTCCTCAGCCATGATGAGCAGAGGTGCACCCTGCTTCTGGACAGCCTCAAGGATAGGCAGGATGTCCTGGATGGAGGAAATCTTGTTATCGGTCATGAGGATGTAAGGATTGTCCAGCTCAGCGGTGAGAGTCTCGTTGTTGGTTGCGAAGTAAGGGGAAACGTAACCCTTGTCAAACTGCATACCCTCAACGGTGTCGATGTCGATGCCGAAGGTCTGGGACTCCTCAACGGTGATAACGCCGTCCTTGCCGACAACGTCCATAGCGTCGGAAATCTTGCCACCGATGACTGGGTCACCTGCGGAAATGGTACCAACGGAAGCAATCTGCTGCTTGGTTGAGACCTCCTTAGCGATGCCCCTCATCTGAGCGACAACAGCCTCAACAGCCTTGTCGATACCGCGACGAATTGCGATTGGGTTTGCACCAGCTGCAACGTTGCGAAGGCCCTCGTTAACGATGACCTGTGCAAGCAGGGTTGCGGTGGTGGTACCGTCGCCGACGGTGTCGTTAGTCTTGGTTGCTACCTCTTTGACCAGCTGAGCACCCATATTCTCTACTGGGTCCTTGAGCTCAATCTCACGAGCAACGGAGACGCCGTCGTTAGTAATAGTTGGTGCGCCGTAAGAACGCTGCAATGCGACGTAGCGACCCTTAGGTCCAAGAGTAGTGGTTACGGCATCTGCCAGGGTGTTTACACCCTTAGCAAGCTTGGCACGAGCGTCGGTGCCAAAATCGATATCTTTAGCCATGGTATTCCTCCAAAATAGCTGAACTTACACGTAAATAAACAAGCCGCGAGCGAACGGACTGCGAGCGATTAGTCCTCGAGGACTGCAAGGATGTCGTCAGCACGAAGAAGCAGGAGCTCCTCGCCGTCTACCTTGACCTCGGTGCCGCCGAACTTGCCGTAAAATACCTGGTCGCCGACTTTGACATCAAGAGCAATGCGATTGCCATTCTGATCAAGCTTGCCAGTTCCGACTGCGAGGACCTCACCGCGCTGAGGGAGCTCCTGAGCTGCGGATGCAATGTAGAGACCAGAGGATGTCTTCTCCTCTTTTGGAGCAGGCTTTACCAGAACACGATCTCCAAGTGGCTTCAAATTCATAATGAAAACCTCCCTTTCGGGCTAAGCCCGATATTGGCGCCAAGCGCCCTTTTCCAACGCTATTAGTTATTCCACACGGGAAAACAATTTATACGAAATATCGCGAAAATCTTACAAAACCGACTTAGATTTTCTGTAGGCGTGCAGTATAAGCCGTCAACGGTTATACGCTGTCTGGTAGGTGCGGCCGGGGCGCAGACGGTATGCGGACGGGATGCAGGCGGCGAGCAAGTGAACGGCATCGCTGAGCTGCTGGTAAGCGTAGCTTGCGGTCGGCGGGTGCGCACGCCGAGTGGTATTGACCCGCGTTTTCTTACCATTAGCATAATTTTCGGCGTAAATTTTTGCTGCGTGCATATTCTGCTAGTGATATGCGCGTTTTTGCATAGGAAAAATGAGCACCTTTTTGACAGGGGCCAATTTGGGTAAAAAATCCGTTTAGTTGGGGATGAAATGGAGTATTCAGAAAAATTGCACCTACATTTTACCAGGTAACAAATTCTATCCAGATTTCTGATTATTTGTCCGAAACAAAACAGCAGGTAGATTTGATGCATAGAATCACACTATTTCTGTAATCCCCAACTAAACGCATTTTTTACCACTTGAGGGCCATTTTGAGGGCAAAATCGCCTCTTCCCCACTCGCAGTAACAATTGACCTGCATAAAAGTACCCGGCTATTCATTTTCATGAATAGCCGGGTACTGAGCGTCATCATTTGATGCAGAAGCGCATTTGCACCATTGGTTTACATCAATGTCATCACGTCGCCTTGCGCCGGCAAACCGCAAACTATGCGTCCAAGCTCTCTAACTCAGAGAGCCAAAGCGAGCTAGAAGCGTCGGATGGCATGCGCAGGTCGCCGCGCGGAGAAAGCGAGACCGAGCCAACCTTTGGTCCATCAGGCATCGCCGAGCGCTTGAACTGCTGCGAGAAGAAGCGGCGGTAAAACACCTTCAGCCAGCGAACGATGGTCTCGTGGTCGTAAATCTCCTGGTCAGTGCCCGTACCAAATGCGCGCTCGGCAAGACGCAGAACCTTGAGCGGACCACTTCCATGACGAAGCACGTGGAACAAGAAGAAATCGTGCAGCTCGTAAGGGCCAACCAGGTCCTCCGTCTTCTGCTCAATAGAACCGTCAGCTGCAGTTGGCAGCAGCTCAGGAGAAACCGGTGTATCCAGAACGTCTCGCAAAACGTGAGCAATCTCGTCTTCGCCCTGCTCCTCATACGAGTCGGCGCAGTAATCAACAAGGTATCTGACCAGCGTCTTTGGTACCGAAGCGTTTACGCCGTACATAGACATCTGGTCACCGTTGTACGTTGCCCAACCAAGCGCCAGCTCAGAGAGGTCGCCCGTGCCAATAACCATGCCGCCCACCTGGTTGGCAACGTCCATCAAGATCTGCGTACGCTCGCGAGCCTGAGAGTTTTCGTACACAACGTCATGAACGTCCTGGTCGTGGCCAATGTCAGCGAAGTGCTGCAGCACGGAATCGACAATAGAAATCTCACGCAAATCTGCGCCAAGTGACTGCACCATCTCAATCGCGTTGGTGTACGTGCGGTCCGTGGTACCAAATCCCGGCATCGTCACAGCTACAATGCCCGAACGGTCATATCCTAGCTGGTCAAAAGCGCGCACCGTGACGAGAAGAGCCAGCGTAGAGTCAAGTCCACCCGAAATGCCAATAACCGCATGGTCAGAGCCGGTGTGCGCCAACCTTGAAGCCAAACCGTGAGCCTGAATTGACAGAATCTCCTCGCAGCGAGTTGCGCGAGCGTTATCCATCGCGGGCACAAACGGATGCGGATCAACGTACCTGGTCAGCGGCGTGCGAATCGAAATCTCGCTGCCATCTTCGCCCTCGCCGTGACCGTGCTCGTGGCCGTGACCTGCGGCGGCGTGCTCGTTGCCACCCTCGCCGTCAAACTCCAGCGAGAAATACGTGGTCAGGTGCTTGTAATCCTCCGGTGTCGGAGCAACCTCAAACGTCGAGGTACGCCTGCGGTCAGCTGCCAGCGACAGCACGTCAATCTCGGACACGGCAATACCCTCGCCAAACACGCCAGAGTCGGCAAGCACACGGCCATTCTCGACAACAAGATCATGGCCCGAGAAAACCAAATCGGTCGTAGACTCGCCCTCACCAGCGCTTGCATAGACGTAGCCGCAGATCAGACGTGCGCTCTGCTGTGCAACCAGCTGACGACGATACACGGACTTGCCGGCCAGCGCAGGCGACGCGGACAAGTTGCAGATCAGCGTAGCTCCAGCAACGGCGTGCGCATTTGATGGCGGCATGGACACCCAGAGGTCCTCACAGATCTCCACGCCCACGACCAGCTCAGGGATGGTGTCGCACGCAAACAGCTGGTTGGTACCAAACGGCACCTCGCCAAGCAGCCCAAAGTCCACACTGGTGACCGTCTTGGGGCCAGAAACAAAGTGTCGGCCCTCGTAAAACTCGTTATACATGGGCACGTAACGCTTGGGCACCAGGCCCAAAAGCTCTCCCCTAAAGAGAACAGCGGCGCAGTTGTAGAGCTTGCCGGCCACGCGAACAGGCAGTCCTAGCAGCAGCAACGCGTCGACGTCGGCCGTGCGAGCGGCAATCGAGACCAAGCCGCGCTCAGCTGCGTCCAGGAGCGCATCCTGCCAGAACAGGTCCTCGCAGGTGTAGCCCGTGATGCAGAGTTCAGGCAGCACGACCACCTTGGCGCCGCGATTACCTGCGGCTTCTTCAATGGCAGCCAGACAGCTCTCCACGTTAAACGCCACGTCGGCCACGCGAACGCGCGGCGTGATACTTGCAACTTTGATGAATCCGTCTTGCAAAATGGCCTCCTTACATGCCGCTTGGGACAACGGGTGCCTCATCCGACGACCACGATCCCAGCTGAGCATTGGGGTTTGCGTCCAAGGTCAATGGCGAGAAACCCTGTGTACGATAGCTACGAAGTGCGCCTACGGCAATCATCGCGGCGTTGTCGCCGCAAACCGACATCGGAGGCACCGTCACTCGAACGCCCATACGACCAAAGGTTTCCTTATATGCAGCTCTCAGTGCGGGGTTTGCAGCTACGCCGCCACCCACGCAGAAATCGGAGACGCCCGTCTCCTCAACAGCAGTTTTAGCCTTTGCAACCTGTACGTCAATAACAGCCTGCTCAAACGAGGCAGCTAGGTCTGGCAGATTAATAGCTCTACCTGCGCGGTTCTCGCCCTCAATGTAGGTGATAACGGCAGTCTTCAGGCCAGACAGACTAAAGGAATAGTCACCGCTGTGCATCATTGCGCGCGGGAAATGTATGGCCTTAGGGTTACCCTGAGCTGCAAGTTTGCTGATTACGGGACCACCTGGATACCCTAGGCCAAGCGCCTTGGCAACCTTGTCAAAGGCCTCGCCCACGGCGTCATCAATGGTGGAGCCCAAAACCACGTAATCTCCCCAGGCACGCACGTGTACCAGCATAGTATTGCCGCCCGAAACCAGGCTAGCCACAAACGGTGGCTTCAGGTCGGGCGTCTCAAACAGGTTGGCTAGCAGATGGCCTTCCAAGTGATGAACGGGAATAAGCGGCAGGTCAGTGGCCACGCAGAAGCCCTTGGCAAACGCCACGCCTACAACAAGCGCGCCGACAAGGCCTGGACCTGCAGTAACACCAACAGCGGCCAGGTCAGACGGCACCAGCGTGTCGCAACCAAAGTGCGCGCCTGCGCGGGCCATAGTCTCCTCGAAAAGACCAACGATAGCCTCGGTATGCTTGCGAGAAGCAATCTCGGGCACGACGCCGCCAAAGCGAGCGTGGAAGTCAATTTGAGTTGCAACAACATTTGCGCAGGCCACACCGTGTGAATCCATGATGCACATGGCGGTCTCATCGCACGAGGACTCCAGGCTGAGAATCAAATCCCCCGCCTCGCGCAGTGCCGCAAGCGTCTCTTCAGAGCGCTCACCTGCAACAATAGGCCACGGACGCACTGATGCGTGAGGTTCAGGGTTTCTCGCCTCAAAGCCAGCGCCAACCGCTAAAGGCAACTGCGCCGTCATCAAAAGCGCCGCACAATCCGGACCGTAATATCCCGGGCGACGACCAACCTCGGCAAATCCCAGCTTGCTATAGGCACCCTGAGCTGGAGCGTTATCCTCTTCCACCTCAAGGGTAATCGCGGATGCGCCCAGCATCTGAGCGTCATATGCCACGCGTTCCACCAGCTTGGATGCAATTCCTTGGCGGCGACGCTCGGGCGCGACCACCACTTCTTCCACCTCAAACTGAGCTCCTGCCAAGCGACCACCCGCAAAGCCAATGACCGTTCCGCGGTCGTGAGCCAGCCACCAGCTGCGCCCAACGCCCGAGAGCTCGTCATAGAACGCCTGCTTTGACCAGGCCGAATGCGCAGCGTCAGCATATGTTGCCGCCTCAAGCTCCGCCACCTGATCCAGATCGTTCACCGTCATCGGACGAAGCTGCAGGTGAATATCGGCCAGCGCATCATCCACGCCGGTCAAAGCCACCGTTGCCGGCTCCTTGAGTCCCAAACGCTTACGCTCCGACTCCTCCGCGTCCGAAAGTCGCGTGTAAATGGGCAGCACCAACGCCGGATCGCCCGTGCCCGCCTGCTGATACTCGGGCATGCACACCGCGCGTACCAGGCCTTCTCCTGTTGGGAACCACGTTTCTTCATCGGTGTATGTCGAGAAACCCGCGCGCTCAAAACGCTCACGGTACTTCACTAAACCATTGCCTGTAAGCGTGAGCTGGTCCTTATCAGTCCTGCTCGACCACTCCTCCACACAAGCGTCTGCCTTGAGGACGGTCTCCACTGGGAATGTTCTATGTGCTCCGGCGTTATCCAGCAGGTAGATGCCCGGATAGACCTCGCCGCGCATGGCGTCTGCAACAACACCAACGGTGCCGCGCACGCCCGCCTTCCACGCGCTAAACGCCATAGCATCAAGCGCGCTTGCGCCATAAAGCGGCAGGCCAGAGCCGCATGCAATGCCCTTTGCGGTTGCAACGCCAATGCGAACGCCCGTGAACGAACCAGGTCCTCTACCAGCGATAACAGCGTCAACGTCGGCCATAGTCAGACCAGCGGCGTCAAGTGCCTCTTGGACCGAGCCTACAAGCTCCACGTTTGCCTGGCGACGACACAGGTGATCCGTTGACGCCAGCACTTCGACGTCGAACCCGCCGTCCGCCGCGCCCACGCCGCCCGCCGCATCCACGACCGTATCGCGCCTGGTCAGACGCGCGACCGTGCACGCCAGCATGTCCGTTGACGTATCAACCGCAAGCACCACGTTTGTTTCATTTTTTATAGCAAGCATAAACACTCTTCTCGGCGTAAAAACGCCTTGTATCACGCCAATATTTCTTCTTGTAACTCTATAACTATACGCCAAGCCACGCCCGCAAACAGCGCGAGTACCAACCCCGCAAAACTTTTACGCAACGGCTGTTTTACCGGCGCGTATACACATCGCACTTGATCAAATCTTGGCTAGCGAGAAACGCTCTGATGCCTACACCATATACGTAAACCTGCATAAATAGCTTAAAGAGATTGCTATAGAGAATTTACAGTTTCCGCCTATTACTCTAGACAATCTTGCTATTTAGTTTATAGTTAATTCATCAGCGCCCACCCAAGGCTACGCAATGCGTCCTGAAATGCGGTGGGCCTTTTCATAGCATTGGGATTCACATGGAAAATAAACCTTTTAAAAGCATCGATGAGATGTGTTGTTTATTAATTCAAGACCGTGGACTTATCTGCCCAGATGATAATGAACTGAGGAAATTATTAAGTAGGACAAATTACTATCGTTTCTCTGGATATGCTCGTGATTTTCAAGAAGATCCGGAGAACGGCAAGAACTCGTTTGTCGGCAATACTTCTTTTCAAGATATTAATAAACTTATTAACCTAGATGCTAAATTACGAATTCTGCTGACAGAGCAATTAAGTGTTATCGAAATCGCAATTAGAGCAAAGCTTGCCCACGAATTTGGTAATGAGTACGGTTCAAATGCTTACTATCTTGATTGCAAAACCTATAAGAAACAGAAACAGTACGTTGCAAAAAATGTCATAATTCCGGGAATTCTTTCAGATCTTGATCATGACAAAAGTCGAATCATTCAGCATTATTCAAAAGAGAGTTTCAACACACCCTACGAAAAATATCATGATGTACCAATCTGGGTTGCTGTAGAGGTCCTCTCCTTTGGAAGAATTTCTAATATGATTAGCTACTCAGCTAATATTGAAGTAACCAAAAGAGTAGCTAAATCACTTAGCGTCCAATGGAAACCTTTTTCAAGTGTTGTTCATTCTTTACATGTACTAAGAAATTTATGTGCACATCATCGTCAACTGTGGAATAGACCCATGCGCATCCAATGTCCAGTTCAGAAAAAACTTCGCCCAAAAGACATTAGCTTTGACCCCAAGAGCGTTTACGCTCACATACTAATGGCCAACTACTACAGAAAAGCCATCGATGGGGACACTTTGGTTGCCAGAAGAATACAAGAACTTCTCGATAAGAACGATGTTTTTGCAGAAGGTATTTATAATCCTGATCCAAAATAGTCGTATGTAAAAGAGCCTTCTACGAGGCTCTTTTTTCTACTCCAAACTGATCTTTCATAATCCAATCAAGCTGCGCAGCAATGTACACTAGGACTATAAGCACCTAAATTGTAGTTTCTGCCTCAGCTCCTTTTTCTTCCTTAAGAAACTCCCTATCCAAAGTTCTAATAAATGGCAGGTAGATTGCTACGCCAAGCGAAATGAGCATCAGCTGCAACAAAGCGCCCTGCCATCCACACAAAAGAAATCCCGAGATTATTGGTGGCGTACTCCAGGGCAGCATAATACCGTTGCACGGCGGCACCAAGCCTGTGCTCATAGCAAACCATGCAACCGCAATATTTACTACCGGAGTAAAGATCAGGGGAAGCACCATAATGGGATTCAAAACCATAGGCAAACCGTAAATGACCGGCTCGTTAATACCAAAAATACCAGGAATAATAGAAATCTTTGCAATGTCTTTCACACGAGCAGAATTGCAGAACAAAAACATCGCAATCAGAAGCGAGAGTGTTGATCCACCGCCGCCAAACGTCACAAAAAATGAGTCAAACTCGCGATTGATAACATTTGGAAGAGCTGCACCGGCAGCAAAAGCAGCCTGATTCTCCAGCGTAAGTGCAGTCAGAATCGGTGTAAAAATAGGGCTGGTAATGTTAGATCCATTGATGCCAAAAAACCAGAACATGCCCTGCAAAATGTATGCAATTGCAAGAGCCCAAACGGTTCCGCCAAGGAGTGTTAAAGGCGCTTGTAGAATCGAGTAAATAAAGGTAAAAGCATCTCCCCAAGGAGTGATAGCAAACAAAACACCAATCAGCCATACCACCGTAAACGTGAGCGCCATTGGAATCAGTGCGCTAAACGCAAGAGAAACAGATAACGGCACACCCTCAGGCATCCTAATGACCCAATTCTTCTTGATGGCAAAACTAAAAACAGACACCGAAAAGAAGCCTACGATAATCGCAACAAATACACCTCTTGCGCCCGTCCACGCAAGAGGAATACTCTCCACCAAAAATGGCTGGTTAGCGCCCTGAGGCAAAACTCGGTTACTTGAGGCATCAAAATAAACCAACTAGCCAGCGAGACAATACCCGCTGATCCACGGTCTTTAAGCCCAAGCTGCTCGGCAAAGTTATAGCCAATGTTGAACGCTAAATACACTGCCATAAGCGAGATGGTGCATGCAGAAGGAATAGCCAATAGCGAGTAAATCGATTTACCCTGAATCGTTGTGGCCTTCAAAAAATCAACCCACGCCGGGATAGGTAAATTACCTATCAGCGTAAACATTGATCCAGTAATAAGGATTGGCATGAGCATGGCAAACGAGTCACGCATGGTAAGAAGATACCTGTTCTTACCAACTGCCTCTGCCATTGGCATTAGTTTTTTCTCAAGACCATCCATTACAGTCATACAGTCCCCAAAACAGCACGTAAATCCCTACATAAAATTAGAAGAGAGAATCTTATATCAAATGTAATCGTAACTGTCTATCGCAAAGTCATTCACGTAAAATTTATCCGTGGACAACTCCAATCCCTCTTTCACATGACTAAAATCTTTATTAAAAAACCTGGCGAGAAGATCACTCTTCTCGCCAGGCGACTAATTTTCCATTTCAGCATTGATGTTAAAACCAAACAACCCCGCTAGTCTCTAACAAATCCAAACGGGAATTCAGGTTTCACATAATCCAACAAGAAAAGTTCGTCTGCTGGGATATGTCCTACAACATTGCGGGTTCCATCGTCCTCAAAATCTCTTAGAGCAACTTCGACTTCTCCCAGGTAATGAGACAGATTGTCATTCACTACCAATACGTCTCCACGTTTGATTTGACGATTTTTACGCTCGCGAGCAGGAATTGAAGTGGAATACTCAAACATTCTAGGCACTGAAGAACGCAGGTAATATTCAGAAGCATCACCACGTGTTACGTGGTTGAACTGATACAAAACGTTCTTCTCGACCTCAGTTACACCAGAATCAAATTCAACCTTGAACGTTACCTTAGTGGTATCAACAGCGGCTAATGCAGCAAGCTCTTCTTCAGAAGCAAAGCAATTGCCAATCATAATGTCGTCAATAAGGCCAGTTGCCAACAGGTGTCTTGCCTGCAAATCAATTGAACGAGTACGATCGTCTTCGCAGGTAGGAAGACCGTCATAAACCGGCCATGGACCAAACGTTTTATGCTGCTGACTTGTCACAAATGCTGCCTGGTTTAGACCCATTTCAAAATAATGCTCGGAGAATTCAATAAATCGTTTCTCGCTTAAGCCAGAGAATCTCTGTGGATAAAAATTGTGACAAACGCACATATTGCGACGATATGCACCACGCTCAATAAGCAGATCAAGCGACAGCATCTGACTGGCGTTAAACTCAACCGCAATGCCATAAGGATTTCTTGTCAGAGCAATGTCCTGACGATCTCCCAGATGTCCATCAAGACGAATAATATCAACGCCCATCTTGGCAAAAACAGAAATATCGGTTGCCGTTGCCCCAAGATGCTTAAATACTCGCGGGTTGGTATCAACTGCAACAGTAAACCCATACCCATGAGCACGGTCCATAAACTGCGAAAACTCAGCTACCGTCTCTTCTGGTGACTTATCCACAGAAAGAAAGCATGTGAAAATGCGCGAGAAACCATATCTACTTGCTAATGCCATGTAGGCATCATCGGCTTCAGGTGTTGAGTGCTCTGGATAAAGAGAAATTCCAAGCCTATGCATCACTTCCTCCAATCAAGCATACAGACTGGTACCTGGCACAGCGTCTCAGCGTTGTACCAGGTACAGCTCAAATACAAAAGTTTTACAACACTACAGAATCAAGATCGATAGAGTCAAAGTCTTCTAGCTCAGTAGAAGGTTCCTCAGAAGCTGCGGCTTCTTCTTTCAGATATTCCTTGTCCAATGTCTTGATGAAAGGCAGATAAATAAAGATACCAAGAATAATCAAGAAGAGCTGCAGAACAGCACCCTGCCAACCACTTAGTAAGAATCCAGAGACCAGAGGAGGAGTAGTCCAAGGAAGCATGACACCATTGCACAGAGGAACTAAACCAAGATCCATGATGAAGTACGCAATGATGATGTTGACCACTGGCGTGAGAATAAAGGGAATCAGCATAACTGGATTAAGAACAATAGGAAGACCAAAGATGATTGGCTCGTTGATACCAAAGATACCAGGAGCAACAGAAATCTTTGCCAGATCCTTAATGCGCTTGGAATTGCAGAACAGAAGCATAGCAATGAGCAGAGAGAGCGTAGAGCCGCCACCGCCAAAGGTTGCAAAGAAGGTCTCGAACTCACGGTTGACGATGTTAGGAAGCGCTGCGCCAGCAGCAAATGCGGCCTGGTTTTCCAGCGAAAGTGCCGTAAGAATTGGTGTGTAAATTGAACCAGTAACACTGGATCCATGGATGCCAATAAACCAGAATCCACTTGCCAAGACATAACTAAATGCCAATGCCCAAACAGTTCCACCAAGTGAAGTTAGAGGAGCCTGAAGAATTGCATAAATGAAGCTAAAGGCATTACTCCATGGGGAAATAATAAAGACAATATCAACCAGCCATACGGCGGTAAATGCAACGGTCATAGGAATAAGAGCGCTAAATGCACGGGCAACAGTAGGAGGAACGCCCTCTGGCATCTTAATGGTCCAGTCTTTTTTAATGATGTAGCCAAATACGCCTACCGCAAAAAATCCTACAATCATGGCAATAAAGACGCCTTTTGCACCCGTCCATGCAAGAGGAATACTATCTACTAAGAATGGCTCTACGCCCTCTTCAGGTGAAAACTCAGTTACCTGAGGCATAAGGATGAACCAACTTACCAAAGAAACAATACCTGCTGATGCGCGGTCTTTAATACCAATGTGCTCGGCAAAGTTATAGCCAATGTTAAAGGCAAGGAAGATTGCCATGAGCGAAACAGTACATGCGGAAGGAATAGCCAGCAGAGCAAACAGCGATTTATCTGGCTGAACCATCGTAGTCTTCAAAAAATCAATCCACGCAGGAATTGGGAAGTTGCGAAGCAAAGTAAACATAGAGCCAATAATCAGGATTGGCATGACCATTGCAAACGAATCTCGCATGGTCAAAAGGTATTTATTTTTACCAATCATTTCGGCCAGCGGCATAAGTCGCTTTTCAAATACATCCATCGTTTTCATAGAACCCTCCAAACTAACAACTCTCCATTTTTTATAAAATCACAGGTAAAACGTATAGCGAGAAACCCTATGCAGTAGAACCACGCTTAATCAAAGAAATGGCCATCTTAAGCACACGCTCGCCGTTCAAGTTGCCATAATCCGCTGACTCAATAACGCCAACAGGAATTTTTGCTCCGTATTTTGCGTTTACATCGTCAAAGCTAAAACGAACCTGGGGTCCCAGTAAAATGCAGTCAGGAGTGTCGTGCTCTACCTGGAAATCAATCGCGGTAGAAGAAAATGCTTCAACCTTTACTTGAATTCCATGGGCATCAGCAACCTCTTGCATCTTGTTTGCAAGCATACTTGTGGACATACCTGCACTACAAAACAAATCAATCTTTTTCATACCTACTTCCTTTCACTCACACTGCTCGTAGTTACTTGCTTACAAAGCTCAACAATTTGCACTGCCAAATCGTGTGTTGTAAGTGCACACATCAAATGATCTTGTCCGTGGACCATCAGCAAAGATAGTGGTTTGTTATCCTGTCCAATAATTTCCTGCTGAATCCGTTCCATCTGAAACTCATGCGCTCGATTTAACGATTCTGAACTCTGTTTCAACAACTCATCTGCCTGGTCAAACTTTCCTAAACGAGCGCACTTGATTGCTTGTATTGCATAGCTTTTTGCATCCCCACCATGCACAACCAAGTTGGTGACAATAGCCTCTACCTCTCTTTCATCCATTCCTATCCCCTCTTTCTCAAACCATCACCTGACGATGTAATCTGACCAACAAAAGTTGAAAAACTTTGATGCTTAACAAGTGAACAAATTGCCTCTTTATCCATAAGAAGGGACGCCATGTTCTTGTTAAATAAACGGGTCTTCTCGTCTTCTGAACAAGAAACTGAAATTAAAAACACAGCAGCTACGTCATGACCGTCCCAGTCAATTGGGTTATCTAATAAACCAACTGCTACACAAGTACGTTCAGATACTGGGCGCGAAGGATGAGGAAGTGCAACCAAGTTTCCAAAGGCAGTCATTGCTAAAGTTTCGCGGTCAAAAACCAGAGCTCTGAACTCATCTTCAGAAACAGAGATGTTTGATTTCTCAATGTTGCATAATTGACTGACCAAAAAGTTAAGTACTTCTTCCTTACTTCTGTACGCAAGATGTGAGAAGAAAAGATGCTCGCTAAAGTGTTTAGCAAACTCCTCTTGTTCATCTCGACGAAGCAAGTCTTTAACTAACAAGTCTTTATTAATGTCATCGAGCAAGAACCCCGAATAACACACAGGAACTGGCAAAGGAGATTCAATCTCAACAGTAGAGAACACATAGTCAATATGTGAAAAATCAATCTGAGAAATCTGACTCAAATTACATGTAGTAATTGATCCGATATAAGGTCCAAACTCCTCTTTGATACGAATTCCCAAAATCTTTGAAGTACCTAGACCTGTTGCGCATACACAAAGTACATTCTTTTTTGGAAGCTCGGTACGCTTGCGCTCCAAAGCCAAAGCAAATGCCAGGGCTAAATAAGCTACCTCATGCTCACTGAGAGTTGCTTCGTACTCTTTGGCCAAGATTGTTGACGACTCCATAGCCATCAAGTATGCCAAAGGCATTCGATACTGGATGTCAGTAAGCAGTGGATTTTCTATCTGCAGGTTATAGTGCAATCGAACGGAAAGTGGCACAATGTGTCTGGCTAAACTCATATGTAGCTCAAGATCATTTCTGAAATCAAATCTAAAACTGCTCCATACCAAATCAATCATCTGACGCGTAACTGCAAATACGTCATCGGTAATCACGAGATTTGGAGACTCAGAGATGTCTTTAAACATCTTTTTAGATGCCAAATGAATTGCAATATAAGCAACTTCTGTCTGAGGAAACTCAACATCAAACTCAGACGACAGGCAATTTACCAGCTTTTGTGCCACGCTATATTCATACGAGCACTGAATTCTCTTAAGCGAGTCTTCCTGTCCTACAACATAGCGCTGTTGCTTAATGCGATTAATTGCAACCACAATATGAATGACAAGATTTCTAATTGCAAAATCATTCAAGCTGACATCATGATGTTCAACACACTCAACTACCAGCTTTGTTACATCAGCAATAAGTTCATTATTTTCTACCGTGGCGTGACAACTACCTGAATATGCTTCGTTTGTTACCAGACTTGCCAGGCAGAGCCGCTTATTAAATTCAGTACCTTCAATCTGAATTCCATAATGCGATTTACGCGTTATGCGCAGGTCAAATCTGGCGAGAAACTCTTCAGCTTGTTTTAAATCAGCAGAGATAGTCTTACGAGAAACGTAAAGAATCTCTGATAACTCGTCTACCGTAACCCAATCGCTTCGATTAAGCAGGTCATCCAATATATATGCCACACGCTCATTAGAAGTCTGAGGTAGCTGATCTTCTTTATTAAGCCAGCAATCCAAGAGCTCAGGATTAAGAACTTCAAGATGATAGCCCTGACCTTTTATTGTTGTAATTTCAGCAATACCTGAGAGTAATTCTTTTGCACGCTTGATATATGCACGCACCGTGCGCTCGGAGACACATAAGGACTCAGACAGCGTTGATGTAGAAACATCTTCCTGTTTTGCCAAGCACGTTATGAGACGAACAAGTTTGTCATCCATGACGCACCCTCCTTATAGAAAATTATAAAAAGGGGCCCTGACGTTTCCATTTCCAATTCCGCCAACGGTAAAAGGAAATCAACTTCACATAACATTATTTAAATTTGTTATTTAAAAACCTGGCGAGAAGATCACTCTTCTCGTCAGGTGTCTAGCCCGTCAGGTCTTTGCACGGCTCCGACTGCCACCGGTGCGCACCGCGGCCCCGACCGCCGTCAGCGCGCATCGCAGCCCCGACTGCCGTCAGCGCACGTCACAGGTAGTACGGAATATCGGAGAGCTTGTATCCGTTACTAAACGTAACGTCCACGCTGTCGCCGTACTCAAAGCCCAGGTTATTAAAATTATCGATGGCGATATCCAGATAGCTGCCACCAAACTTGGGCTCGTAAATTGCCTCGATTTCCCCCGTTGTGATTGACGACTGCGTTGCTTGCTGGTCAGAATTGTTCTGCAGGAACGGGAATACGTTGCACCCAACCAGCGCAAACGAGAGCACCAACGTCATAAATACGTTCAAGACCGTCGTAAAGCGTTTCTGTAACTTTTGCATTTCTCGCCCCGATTCTGCCGATCCTGCACGCAACATGATGCCGCACGTCACACGATGCTGCATGTCAAAAGGCCGTGCACACCCAATGGCAACGCTTGTCCAATGGCGCCGCGCGTCCAAACCACACCACTTAAACTATACGTCTGGCGAGAAACCCCACCTGTCCAAACAGATGGGGTTCACATGAACGGTGTCGTTTTATCGGTAGGTGGAAACGCTATCTATACAAAAACCTTATCAACTTACGTTTATTCTGAGCGCAGCCAGTCGCTATCTGGGCGACAGATAAGTCGAGCATTTACATATGCCTGGGCCATGGTGAGAACTGTCTGACCAATGTACTTTCCAGAGTCTTGAATCTCAACTACAAGGGCAGCATCAGCATCATGTTCGTCAATTAAGCAGAGAGGTAGTAGTAGGCTCATAGTATCTTGGCGTGGATAATATGAAGGAACTGCAGTTCTAAAATTCCACTTGACTCGACGCTTAGCAATATACACTGCATCTTCCAGACGATTTCTAAGCGTTCTAAAGGTACGAGAATCGGTCTCAATTAGCTCAGAAAGCTCATCATAAGCCTCTTCTCTCTTATTACCATCTGCGTGTTCAATTTGACGGAGCAAGTCCATTGCTTCTTCGTTATCTCTAAGTTCATTTACCAGGAAAGTCAGAGGAAGACGGTCAATGTTATCAATCAAAATATGCTCACAGTCCACGTAAAGCTCTTTTGATGAGTCAAACAATAAGTCCTCAATTTTCTCAAAGTACTGAGCCGTTGGTGGCAAAGTGTTAAATTGTCTTATGATTCTCTTCTTCAAAGCGCGGTTGTTTGCAGCTGCAAAGCCACAGAATCTCCACTCACTTTTTCCACTAGATGGCTCAAAACACACGTAAATATCATCATAACGATTGTCTACCAAACCGCTGTTAAACACCGCAAACGATTTATCTGTTGCGAAGTAAATCTTATTCTCTTTTTTGAGGCGGAAGAAGGTATTACAGATGTAATTTTTTAGCAAGCCGAATTCGTAAGAGTCACCCATAGTGTTGTGGTATTTCCAGTTTTCTGGGAGCGCAATGCTTGCCAGCTCACTTAAAAAATCGTTCCACTCGCCCATCCATGCAAACTTTTCAATTTCTTTTGTTGGAGAGGTGTTTATGGACTTAGTATAGGTGTTTACATAGACAACACACCACTCTATTTCAGATCCATTAGCCTTTTCGATGTGCTTGATAGAAATCTCGAGAGGGGTCTCTCCGTCATCACGCATAAGCGCAATTGGGAAAATGTATTTGTCCTCGTAAAAGCGAATTGTTGAATATGTACGTGCTGCCTTCCAGCTTGCATCAAGCAGCTTAGTTAAATCTTTTTCGTCCTCAATAAACTTGGAGAGAATATCACGATGATTGAAATGAAGTTCAATCTGGCCAGAGAATGCTTTTGGCAACGATTCAAGCTCTGCTAGAGAGATTTTATTACTGTATTCGGGTGTATCGCTCATTGCTAGTGCAACGGAGTTTACTTGATCAATGTTAATCATGATATCTCCAATACTACAGATAAGTTCTTATAGAGTAGATATGCGAGAGAATCGAACAATCCAAACCCTGACTTAATATACTTGTGGTGTTGATAGAGTTTATGATAGCTAAAGTAGTAAATCGAGAGTAAGGAAAAGAATTTTAAGAAACGGTGCAATTATTTCCTTTGATTTATTTAAAGTGACCGCACTTAGGAAATAATTGCACTATTTTTAAAATACTGAAATACTTCTCTTACATCACTTTTATAAACAAACAATATTAGACAGCCTTATAGCTTGAAAAGAGCCAATTAACCTATACCATTACCGCATTTCTATAACATTGATAACCTCCTTACTTAAACCAACCTCTTCTTAAAATAGTTAATAAAGTAACTGAGTAAAACTTATCAACTTGTCACTAAAAGAATATTCTGATGGCAGAAGATGGACTCCAAAACAACCAACTAACCCTTCAGGTTCAGGATAAAGTCATCTCATAAAGGAAGAATATTAGAGACTAATCAATTGGCAGCAATCTTATATTCTTGCTCTAGATCATCAAATTCTTTGTCAATCTCTAATGTATACACCTCGCGTTGTTCATCGAGGTCTTTGAGCTGTTTATAGATCTCTTGATAAATGGTTTTCTCTATCGGATTTTTTATGTCACGGTCTGATGTGCATTCATCAAGTATCACAGTACTGTTTTCAGCTACAGCTTTAATTAGAGCAAGAAGGTCATCCTGCTCTATGTCTCGAACAGACGCCCACTCGTTGTCTTTATTGAAAAATGCATCGCCGCCGTCATCAATCTTAAGCAATTCCATAGTAAGATCTCCTATCAAGATATGCTTCTTTTCCAGCTTCCATTGTACTCAGTAAAATATCCGCGCGGTCACACTGATTCCCGTAAATATCAGTAAGATTATGGGCGGTAAGTGAACCGGAATAGATATGATATTTATTTTCAGAATCCTTCTCCGTATATATAACACAGTCCGGCTTTAATGAAACTCCCAGAGTATTATTATGCGTTACGAGAAAGACTGTCGAGCGTTCTGCAATGTCATTTAATAGTCTAGTTACCTCACTGTTAAGAAACGGATTATCAAAAGATGATTCTGGCTCATCTATTAGTATTACGTCCTTACCGACAGAATTCGCAATTTTGTGTATCAACAGATACTCAGCTCTTTGCCCGCCAGACAATGAGGCGTTACTACTATTGTTGAGCACAATGCGTGACTCTATAAGAAACAGCAAACTACACGAATCGCGGCGTATATCTGGGTTAAATTCTCGAAGCGCTTGCAGACGCTCTTCAGATGTTATGTCCGCGCGAAAAAGACTGCTTACAGCTATGTCTCGAGGAACGGAAGCTCTATTTATCTTTTTATAGGCAGACTTCGCGTCATTCACACCTGTACACATTCTTCTGGTGCGTTTCCTGAGATACTTATATTCCTCTTCCGATTCCAACTCTTTTGACTTGCTGAGCATATCAAGAACTTGAGATAAACGATATTGCCGATAGCAATATTTAAAATAGTCTTTGAGAGACGCGGTGGAGGGCAAGGGCTTCCGTGACGACTGCTTGCTAAGCTCTTGTTTAATGACAGCGACCACCTCATCGCATTTTTTTCTCTGCCATCTATCAACATGTGATGCATACATTAATGCGCGCAGCTGCTCACTCAAAGCCTGCAACTTCGAGATGTCCAGATATTCTTCGATAACTGAACGTCTTAATGTATTGTTTGAAAGTACCAGAGAAGCCCTCCTAAGCTCAGCATCTTCCTTAGATTCAGCTTCACTCTGACTCAAGTCATACTCTCTTGCCTGATAAATTGGACGACTAGAATATTCATCGCTAGGGGAATTAGCGTATGTAACAACTGCGGTGCAGTATGAGCGCACGTCGCTCTTCAAAGACATTACATCAATGTCGAAATAATCATTCATTGCGGACTGAAGTCTCTTGAAGTATGCGATAAAGAAATTTGCATCTTCAGCAGCAACAGCCTCATTAAATCTATCCTCTTTAGCCTCGTTGGTAATTTCAAATTGCTCGATATAGAGAACATCAGAGTCATCAAATGCATCCCGTATTCTCTTCAAAGTATAGGTCTTTCCGGATGACCTTTCTCCCAAGAGAACGTTCATTCGCTTTGAGACAGGCAAAGATTCTGGGAGTATTTCAAATTCCCTGTTATCAGCGAAAACAGAAACGTTTCTCGGTGTTGCCAATGCAAGCTTTATGGCCGGAACGGTCATTTCGTCACACTGGATGTAAGTAAAGCCGTATGCATACCGCATGGTATCGTCAGGCGGATTATCATCAGACATTCGCAGACCAGGTCTACAATCGCTAAAAGTCACGATTGATTTAGCGTTAGGAAATATACTTTGAGAACCTGACTCTACAATCCATTTCTTTGCATTTGACACTTCAAGAGCATCGCAGCCAGTTAGTTCTTCTATTTTTTTGAGAGTAGGAGTGTCAACTCTCTTTTTCTTATTGTAGTGCGGAATCACAAGCCAGTTCTTCAGTTTTGGGAATATCTTAATGACCTTTTCCCATTCAACACTATCTTTTTCACCCGGACACTCATTCGCAAAAACTTTCATGCCTGAAACAAAATCTTCAATATCATTTTGATTAGCAATTAAAAGCACGTGGCCAAACCCTGCTGTCGTTGTGATGTTAAGCTCAGCTCCAGGGAACACCGGAACCTCAACTGCCTCACTAATTGTTTCCCAATCATCTTTATAGAACGCGTTATGGTTAGTGATTGCAATTGCATCGAGCTTGGACGATATGATGTAATCCTTTAATACCTCTAGATCAAAAGTAAAGCCATTTGGATCAGAAGGTGTTTGTACTGTATGAATATGCAAATCAATTTTTTTCATTCTTCCTCCAAATCAACCGTTTGGATAGCGGGCAACAACATCAATTTTGCTCAGTGTCCACCGACATCTCAAAAACAAGCTCACTGGCATCCATCTCGCAAACTTCAAAAACACGTTTGAGTAGGTCTATCTTTGACGAAGTGCTTGAGTTGATTTTTACATAAAGACCACTTGTGATCTGTGAAAACCCTTGTGCTTCATCATTACGAAAAGCAGTACCAGGATAACTATTACTATTAACAAGCGAATGAATTTTTGCAGGCTCTTTATCAAAGAGCAACTTTAATACTTTTACTTCCATGTCGCTCCACTGTGATATTGCATACCAGTCTCCGATAAACTTAAATGCAGTAATACGCCTACCTGTAAATTCAATTTCTGAATCTAATTCTGCAAGTTCAGGAAGCACTTTTTCGGGTTCATAGCTCGTTGTAGGAGATGGCCACGTGGCAAGGAACTGCTCTTTAAGCATTTTCTCGCGTTTTTTCATCTGATTTTCTCCCCAGGTAGGCTGTTGGCCAATCCACTGATTCATGCGGAAGCCACTATCTTTAAAGCCGTCTTTCATATCGCGTTTTATATTAAATGGATGGTTACTGTAGTCGGAGTTGTAGGCCGTGAGTGTAAGGTTTGCCATCTTATGGCACCATTCCTCATGAATTCGTTCCCAATCGTCTCCAAGACTTTTCTTCCAGTCTGCGCTAAGAGTCTGCGGCATAACGTGCTCAACTGAAAAGTCACCTTTTTCGAGACCAGAGACCACTTCGATACGCTCTTCACTAGTACCGTTCTCAAGCCGGTCGTATAGATAGTACTTACGATTCTGTATACGATAGAAATCGCGAGTATTCAATGCGTGAATAAAATCGTTATCGTCTGGGAATCGCCCTGTTCCTCCTTTGTGCGTTAAGAGGTACTTCACAACTTCCGAATAAGATGCACCATCTTTGACTCCCTTGAGAGCATCTCCATGAAGTGTCTCGAATATCTTGTTCAAGGCGTTTGCAGGCACACTGCATACCCACCTGCGAAAAAGATATGAGTCAATACACCAGAGAACCGTTGCTACTGTCTCATCATCTATATTCCCAGATTCCCAGTAATCGAGTAAATTGAGCAGGTAAGGAAGCGTGACACTCGCATCAAACAGGTGAACCGCCCTGAGCGCTGAGTCAATTTCTTTTACGCCCGTATCAGGATGATTGCAGAGTCGATAGTACTTCGAATAACGCAAAAGCTCTTCGAGCAAGTTCTTGACATCAATATCCTGGGCACCAGCTTCGAGATCATTGAGGCGCTTTGCTGCGTATGAACGGAAGGACGGGTAGACCTTCTTTATTGCAGGAGTTTTTGCCTCCCGCGCGGATAAATAAAAGCGAATATAGTCACTAACCTTGTAATCAGTGTTTCTCTCAACCACGTTCCAGTAGTCCTCGTAATAAACCTCCTGACGTTCTTGGTCGAGGTCCATGAGCACAAAGTTGCGAATCTTGTCAGCCTCAGAAAGATCAAGGCCAGTTGAATTCAAGCTTTCGAATATGAGCCGAGGATCATCATCTTGATCTAATGTGATATCGATAACACACAATGACTTAATAGATTCATAAAGTTCATCGATGTCGATATCCATTTTTGCGATGCGTTCTTGAAAATAAAGAAAATTTTGAGTGACGTTAGAGCTTTGGATGTATGCATCTGGGTTCTTGTTGAGAATCGCTGTAAATGCCTCGCTGTCACTCTTTACGAGCTTAAGACGAAGCTTTTGTTCCTTCTTATGCTTTCTGTCTATGAGGTAATAGTCATCTATGTCCTCAGCAAGATCTTTTTCTGCCGAGACAACCACGCCAGCACTCACCTGGTCCCTAATAGCAGCCAAAAGCAGGAATATTGTTGTTATACGCTGTTGACCGTCGATAATAACACGCTCACCACGTGGTGTTTGAGAAACAATACTACCAAAAAAATGCTCTTTACGCTCTGCCTTTGATACTTCAACAAGGTCATCAAAGAGTCTCGCGCACTGCTCGGGCTTCCAGTCATAGTTACGCTGGTAGACAGGAATGATAAATCTAGTAAGCTTTCCCTCAATAAGATCTGTGAGGTACTGTTTATGTCCATCCATAGACGTCTGTCCTTCTGTTTTTCTAGCTCTTTAATGGTCCCTTGGCAGTAGTGATCCAATCAGTCTATTCATGAAATGTATTGCTAAGAGGAAAATTAAAGTTTCTCTCCAAACGCTTGTTCAACGAACTCAGCAAGCTTTCCTTCCTTAGCCAGCTCCGCAGAGTCAGCCTTTACAAAGTTCGTGTCGTAGTTTCCACCCACCTCGCCGTTCGCGCCCAGAATGTAGTTCGTTGCTATCTTGTAGATAATCTCGGTCGGTGCAATACCAAAGACCTGCTCTTCAAGGATGTGATTAAGCCTAGTTCGGTCATCTGGGAAAAGCTCACGCATCTTTTCACTGTTAAACAAACGCTTTATAACCTCGGTAATGTAGAGACCACTCTTCATGTAGAGGTCAGCGAAGGTGTGATTCGGGTCATCGAAGCAGCCTGGGTTTTCCTGCTCGAACAAGTCAACCATCTTCACAACCACGTCTCGGGGCGTGAAAATCTGGTTAGTCTTCTGCGGTGGCACGTAGTCGAAGATATCCTCATCCTGACTGTCATCAAAGTAGTTGGCAAGCTTTCCACGCAGGTTGATGAACTCATGCACCGAGTCGTCAAAAACCACGGGATCAAAAAGTTGTCCTTCGAAATGAACTGTTTCTCCGCTCTCGGGGTCGGTAACGTCTCCACCGTCGCGCAACAGACAGAACTGCTCCACAGTCACACTTGTGACCTCAAAGAATACATTCGCTGGAATTATCTGATCAAAGTGAGCGAGCGTCGTATCCTCGTTGCCGTAAGCCATCAGGAACGACGGGATTGTGCGAGAGAATCCACGCAAGTGGTCGCGAATACTACCCTCAATGGTTTGCTTCTTGTTCTCTCTCTTGGCAGTTTCCACTTCGCGTACTACAGTCTCACCAGCACTCTTTACCAGTTCATCGCGAGAATCCTTGAGGTTTTCAACTAAACTCTGACGCGCGTTCTCAATCTTTTTATCATGGGAGCGGTTAATCTCATCAGCCTCTTCCTGCGTCTGTGCGAGGTCAAGCTGGCTTGCTCGTTCCTTCTCGATGCGATTCCTCTCGATGGTAAAGTTACCCACCTCTCGGTGAAGCCTAATATCCACATCAGCTTTGATGCGACGTTCCACCTTTTTCTGCTGCGAAGAACGGAACTCATCGCCGTACTTCTCATTTGCTGCTTCCACAAGAGGTTTGGCAATACTATCCGAGAATATTGACTGCAAGTTATCAAGGAACACGTCGTCGGAATCGCCATCCTCATCAACAGTAATGGTGTCAATAACATCATCGAGCTCATCTGCGATAGAGCTGTATACTTTTTCGCCAAATAAACTATTGGCTAGACCTATTACCTGTTCCTGAGGAATGTCCACTTCGCCGTTTTCATTAAGATCAAGCTCGTCTGCTGTATCTTCGTGCACACCAAGCTCCTTACTGGGAGCCTTGTAGGGCTCAAGCTTTTGCAGCACGTCAAGCACCTCAGCAGGTGCACGGAAGATGTTTGAGATGTTCTGGAAGAGGAAGTCGCTCATGAAGCCACGACGTACCACCTCACGCGAACGGATTTTACGCGGGATAGAGAGTACGCGCTCGGCATCGAGCTCAATCATCTCGCCGTTCTCATCCTCACCGATAACCGGGAAGAAGTTGAGAAGCGTCCTCACGCGCTGCTTGCGGTCATCGGCGGTGCCACCACCTGAGGCGGTATCGGTATAGAGATCGTTTGAAAACTCCTCGAAGATAGTAAGTGTGCGAGCAGGGTCAAAATCAAAGACGTAGGAATTCTCTTTGCGCAGGAACTTTCCATCTCTGTTGAACAGACATGGATTCTGCGCACGGAAGGCTGCCTGCATATAGAGTGCAGGACTCTTCATATTGGAGAGCATGAGTACTGCCGTCCACTCGGGAATAGTGACGCCGGTAGTAAGCTGGCCCACTGAGAGTGTGATGGTGTAACCATGTTCGGCTATGGCTTTGCGCACCTTGTCAAAGGCCTGAGCACTCACCTCATCGTCGTCCAGCTTACCGTCGCCTGCTGCAAGTACAATTTCATAATCCTTAAAAACGGGATGCTGTTTTAACTTCTTCGCAAGTGCTTTGGCTGAATCCACTCGGTTGAGCATCCAGAGCGTGTGGCGCAGCTCGTCTCTGAGTTCAGATGTGGAAAACGGAAACTTCTTCTGTGTGGTAAGTGCGTCCAAAAAACGATTAACGTCATCGTTGTGAAGGAAATAGCCATTTTCGTTGGTAGCGAAAAACTCGTTTAGATCAAAGGCATACTCAACGTTCTCTCCGTCGATGTCCATGCCACGTTTGATTTTCCCTGCCACAATGTCGGACATCTGGTAAGTGAACATGTTAAGACGTGGAAGCTCCGCGTAGGGGTTTGGAAGTTCTGGGTTATCCCAATCTTTTTTTGCCTTCTGCTCATCGGCATAAGTCCAGTTGAAGATAGCGTCCTCAGGGAACTTCTCGTTAGCAATTGCTTTAAAAGGCGTACCTGAGAGGTGCAAAGTGAATTTGCGCTTTATATGGTCAAATGCCACATCAGTCTTGAAGGTATCTACACCCTCGTGAGCCTCATCAATGATAAGAACATCCCACTCAAGTTCTGCCACATGGGCAAGCTTGTCATATTTTCCACCAAAATCAATAGCGCCCTTGAGATCTTGCAGGCTCACAAATTCAATAAAGCCCTTAGGAACACCGTTATTGAGCCCTTCTCGATACTGCTCACGAGAAAGACAATATGGCCTTCCTTGAAGTGTGCTTATAGAACTGATAAAAGCTAACCCCGACTCAGATCCGACAAACTTTACATAGTCGTCGTACCAAGAGTTTGCGATAGCAGGACGATTGGTAACGATAAGGATCTTTTGTGCGCCAATACGCTTACAAAAATCGTACGAAGTAAGAGTCTTACCAAAGCGAGGCTTAGCGTTCCAGAGAAACTCACCACGCTCGTGAAGGTGTGCATAATCGGCCGTTTTTTCCGAAGCCCTCTCCTGCTCATCGCGCAGTCGATATTCAACAGGTGCAAGCGCATCCCCTACAATTCCATGATTTTCTCGAAACTCATAAAAGCGCTGATGAGCAGGAGAGGGCTCTATTTCAAACCATTCAGTTCCTGGCTTGCTAACAATATCAAGCTTGCGAAGATAACCGTGAAAGTCAGTATCGTGAAAAGTCTCCCCTGTATCCTCATAAGTAGCATTACCGTGCCATTCTAACTTGTACTCCACATCTGCGGTGTGCATCTGCTGTTTAAGGCGTGTATCAACATCCTGCTCTGTATAACCGATTTTGGTCCAACCATTATGGCGAGCAATCTCGGGCGTCGTATAAGCATAAATCTGAGGTAGCGCTGGACGTGATGTATTTACGAGCTTACTGATATCGGTGAAAGACATGACTAATTCATCTCCTTCACATGTGACTCGATGAAGTTGATTTCTTCTTGGTTCAGTCCGTACTTCGCGTAAAGTTGCTTATCAATCTCGGAGATAGACTTTGACCAGTCGATATCCGAAACTTGCCCAAAATTCTGAAGAGGAATGAACTTCCACTTCTCAGGCGGATTGTGTTGTGTCGTCTTGAGAATGCCAAGCAATGCTCGAGCAAACTTAGACCTCACATATTTAAGTAGAGCTTGGGCTTCATCTTCGGTATCAAAGCAACCGATGCTCATGAAGGTCTCAGTATGCCCTATCAAGGGCTGCCCTATCAAGGGCTGCCCTATCAAGGGCGTAGAGAATACTTCACCCAAGGCGCCAGACCCATTTGCTGCTGGAACAAATACTTTCCACTTGGTAAGATTTTCAGGCTCATTTACGTAGTTACGACGGATATAGCGATAAACGCGCTTCATTTTCACGAGACCGAGGACCTTAATGTACTCGTGTCCGTCATTTGGTTTCTTCTCGTGGAAAATGCCAGGGAGCTTCTCGAGTACGTTCGACTTCAAGTCATACGCATGGCCCTTGCTCATGCGTTCCTTTGCACAGGGATTCTCATCATGTAACGTATCCGTAAAGTGGTATGCATACGCGGTACATACGATGTCATCAAAGCTAATAAAGTCCCCACGTTTGGTAACCTTCTCCCAAATGGAACGCAATGTGTTATAGGGGATATAGGTACCAATAGGGCCAAGCGTACGCGTGCCGTCATGGAGAGACACCGCTACACCACCTTTAATATCAGTATTCGGAAATACCTTCGACGCATCTACCTCATATTGAAGCACTGTGAAGTGTGGGTCTGAGAGTTTCTTGGCATTCCAGGCCTTTGGTGTACTACCAGCATTAAAAAGAAAACGTGCAGGTGTAATAAGCTCTACCCTATCTGCTATTTCTTCCGCAGAGTCCATGAAATCATTATAGACAGGCTTAGCATAGGTTTTGTTTCCCTCATCACTAAACTCTTCCTGATACGGTGGATTTCCAATCACAGCATAAAATTTCTTCATAGGGCATGCCTTGCCTTTCATAACTTGGAATTCGAAAGGTTCATTTTCCTGCCAGTCATATATGATGCAGAAGGGTACTGTTTCGCTAGACTCCTCTTCTTTTTCTTTTTGAGTTGATTTGTCAAAGGATGATTCATCTAGAAGGTCAAATAATGAGGGTTGCAGTGGTTCTGGCGCAGGCTCCTCATATCCGAAGAGAGTCGACTGCGCGACAGCATCCATCTTGTTGGTAGGTACTGCACACGTAAAACCATTCATCTGCCAGAAATTCCACGACACAATCCATGCCGCCTGGTCCAATTCATCGTCTGTTATACCCATGCCCCAGCGCTCACGCAGATGCTCGCAAAACGTCTCGAACACGTTGATACGTGCAAGGAGCAAATTATCACCCTGATATTCGAAACCATAGGAGGCTTTGAGGGCACAGATTGCCCATTTCACCCACTCATGACGCGACTTGGTTTTCTCGTTCACTACACGGAGCTTGCGATCGAGAAATCCAATACGTTTTTCCACAGGCAAGATTTCACCAGTAACAGTATCGTAGCGTGAGCACACAAAAGGGGCTTCGCCACAGGTTATCTCCAAACGTGGACTCTCAATATAAACACGCCAGCCATAGCCTCTTTTTTGGGGAAAGATGATTGGCTCCTGAGCGATGTGCCACGTTTGATTGTCTTCAATGTTAAAAACATCCCGCACTCCAAACCAAGCAGCATCTATATCGTTGTTCATCTGATTGCAAAGCCAAGAAGGGGTGAAGACCTCAGCACGAGACTTTGTTCGCTTGGATTGATGTTCTTGTTCCTTAGCAATACGGGGCTTGATAACACCTGAGGAGAGACCGGTGATTTTCTCGACAGTAATTTCGTCGTCACCCATATATCCCTCGCCGAGCGCTTCATATTCATTATCCGCCCAGATAATATTACGGCCGGTAGTGCGATCTTGAAGAAGTGTCTCTAGAATCCGTGTTGGATACCGTGAGTCAAAGCTCTCGATGAAGCCCAATTTAATGGTATGTAGTTCATCTAGCGCCACTGGATACTACCCTTTCTTCATGAGTGCTTCGATAATGTACATATTTATAAAAATACTGAACTAATGTCACGCAAATTTGAGGTCTTTTTTGAGTTCCCTTGAGACTTCATGGCATACATGCGCTAATGATTATCATGTCGCCGACAGCAAGCTATTTCAGCAACTCAGTCTCGGCATCACCACTACTCACAAGCCCCAAATACTTAAACTCATACATCTGTCTTTTAATTAAATTCTAAAGTGATTACATTCTAGCAGCAACACGTTTGCACGAGCACTGATTTCTGCTTTATGCAGTAGAAATCCAGCTTTAGACAAGCTGCTCTTCTTATACACACAACTCACGAGATAGTATTTAACAATTCGGAAGAGACCGCATGCATTGTACTTTCACTTTGACGGTATATCTTTTCATCCAAATTTCAATACTAATGAACCAGCGGAGTAATTCCAGGCTCAGCTACTTGAGAAAAAATACTACAGATGAGATTTCTAGGCTTTTTGATTGGTCATTATTAGTAGTATTAATGCTCACATCAAAAAATCGTAATTCTTTAATTGAATTTCTAAGTCCAAGAGCGGCTGCGGTATTCGCACTCAGAGACAGCCAAAACAGTTGGATAAAATGGATTGATGGTAACAACAATCCTTTGCTCTTTTTAAATAGAAAAGAATCCTAAAAAGATTTTTAACTAAATTTCTACTACTCCCTTGTGCCTGTAAACACAAAGTCTCGGTTAGCGATGTGGGCGATGCCCTGAATGGTGTCACCCTCAACGGAGCCGCCAACAGCAAAGATAACGGGACCCACAAAAGACTCAAGTTTGCCGCCAAAGGTAAACGAGTTGTCGGTAACCTTGCCGTTTTCGATATCAATCTGGACACCCATGGCGGTCAGAGAGCCTGTGAGTTTCTCGCCAGAGGTGATGAGGACAGCGGTACCCTCTTTGACTCCAACGGGAGAGTCCATTTGAATCTTGTATGTTCCGTCGATCATGATGCCTCTATTCTGTACAGGCGTTGTACCTGGTGTTTTATTAGGTTGCAGCCGTTGGTTTTGCTGGAGCTCGGTTGAACGACTGCGTTGGAGACGTTCGCCGGACTGCATTAAAACCAGCTGCTTATTGCACGCCTCTATTCTACCCAAGAAGTGTGAGGAGTAGCTGTGGTTTCTCGCCAAGGGGTGATTTGTAGGATTTAAATAAAAGTCGAAAATTTTGCGAGCGAATGTTTGACAGAGAGTTTCTGGGGTATAGGGACGGTAGATAGTTCACGCGGCACTTCTCGCCACGCTTGTAGAAAGGAACGTCCTATGGACATTTCGCAGGTTAAGAAAGTTGTAGTTGCTGGCGGCGGCGTTTTGGGAAGCCAGATTGCATTCCAGACCGCGTATCGCGGCTACGAAACCACCATTTGGTTGAGGTCAGAGGCTTCAATTGAGCGCGCTCGTCCAAAGATTGAGCACCTCAAAGAGGTATATCTGAACACCCTTGAGGCTATGAAGACCGATCCTAAGGCGTACGCGTACGGTCTCATTGCTCAAGACGAGATTACTCCAGAGAAGCTCGATCAGCTTAAAGAGCAGGTAGAGCGCGCATACAGCAACCTCAAGCTTACTTCCGATTGGGACGAGGCTTTTGGTGACGCTGACTTTGTCATCGAGTCCGTCGCAGAGAATCCAGAGCAGAAGATTGAGTTCTACACCGAGCTTGCCAAGCACCTGCCAGAGAAGACTATTGTTGCAACTAACAGCTCAACCATGATTCCAAGCATGTTTGCTGTTGCAACCGGTCGTCCCGAGAAGTACCTGGCTCTCCACTTTGCTAACGAGATTTGGCGCAACCCAATCGGCGAGGTCATGGGTCACGCAGGCACCGCTCAAGAGAACTTTGACATGGTCGTCGCTTTTGCGGCAAGCATTCGCATGATTCCGGTCAAGGTTCTGAAGGAGCAGCCTGGCTACCTGCTGAACTCTATGCTGGTGCCTCTTCTGGTATCCGCTGAACAGCTCTGGGCTAACGGCGTTGGCGACGTCGAGGACATCGACAGGGCTTGGCGCATTGGCACCGGCTCACCAAAGGGTCCGTTCCAGATTCTGGACATCATTGGCCTAGTCACCGCATACAACGTTGCTCTGATGAACCCTGCAGCTAAGGATTCAGAGTCCGTACAGGGTCGCATTGTTGCCCTTCTCAAGGAGAAGATTGACAAGGGCGAGACTGGCGTTGCCGCTGGTAAGGGCTTCTACGAGTACAAGTAAAGGCGTGCAAGTCGCATAGGTTGCAATCCCGCACAACGCCGCAGGTCAGCGGCGCGCAAGTGCGTACAGGTCGCAAGCGATTTCAACCCGGCATCCATTTCGTGTGGATGCCGGGTTTCTTGTGCGGAAATGCTGGGGGTGGACGGGGTTTCTCGCCAGGCGGTGGGCGCTGGACGCGAGCTCGGCGCGAATCTGACGTGGGCCTAGCGGGGCGCCTTGAGGGCGCCTGATTTCTGCAAAGAATCTGTAAATTCTGCCTGAAAACGTTAAAGAATCTGTGGATTTGCCTGATTTTGCAAAAGAATCGGTGGCTTAAATACAGATTCTTTGCACTTTTCAGGCGGACTTTTTGAACTCAAAGTTGCTTTTCATGGGCGCTCTTCGTGGAGCCTGATTTTCTCGCCATGTCTGAACGTTTTGCCGGAAAAGTGCACCAAGTCTGAGCTATTTGCCGGTTTTTCTCGCCATGTCTGAGTAAATTTACTCAGACATGATGTACTTTTCAGGCGGGACGCGGGATGACGCGGGATGACGCGAGACGCGGCGGGACGCGGCGGGACGCGGCGGGACGCGGCAGCATTAACGCACGCGAATGCCGTATCGGAACTTGCAGAGCTTACTCTTACAAGCTCAGCTCGTAACGGCCTCCAACAAAGAAGTCTTTACCAATGTAAACAGGCTTCTTTTGCTTATCCACAAAATAGGACTCACTTACAATAAGCGGAGCTCCAACGGAGATATCAAGACGGCTTGACTGCTCTGTTGTTGCCCTTACTGCATTAATTGTCCAAGAAGAGCTCTTAATTGGTTTTCTTCCAAGAATTTCAGCAACAGCCTTAAACATTGAGACGTTTTCAAGAGGATGCGTGTAAAGATTTGAAGCCCACTCGTAGGGCAAAATAACACGCTCGTCAACAATAGGAAGATCATCTGCATAGCGAATCCTGCGAATATAAAGAACTAAAGCACCTTCAGAAAGACCGAAGAACTTTATCTCATTTGGACGTGCAGGAATTATTTGCCTGTCTACTACCTCGGCTCTTGGAACAGCACCACAAGCGGCACACATCTCGGTGAAACTACGAGACTCTAAAGATTGTTCAAGTCTACGCTTAAGCTGCTTTGAACCCACAAACGTGCCTCTTCCCTGCTTTTTTGTAAGCAGGCTGTCAGCACAAAGATCTTCAATAGCACGACGGACCGTAATGCGACTTACGTTGTATTTCTCGCTTAATTCAGTTTCAGAAGGAATTTTATCGTCAACCTGATATACACCAGACTCAATATCACTCTTAATGTCATCATATATCTGTTGATATAAAGGTTGCACGTTTGATGTACTCAAAACTACTCCTAAGACATTATAGACATCTCAATAATTTAAAACCTTTATAACAATAATACATCTTGTAGGTAAATATCTTGCATCCATATATCTTGTCGAAGGTTTACTTCACAGTAAGAGGACAACTCTCCCGAATATGAAGAAAGGACAGGCAGAACCTGTCCTTTCCTTAGCGTGATTTATAAAATCAGCTTAGTACTCAATCTTCCACATATAGCGACGCATGGTCAGAGGATGCTTACGAGCCTCAGCGATCTTCTCGGCGTAAACACGCATGACTGCGGTGTGAATGAATGGGTTGAAATAGCCGAGTACCTTGGAGGAAACAGCTCCTGCAAGACCGTAATCCTTTGAATCAATGACGGTTACCTTGGAGTTAAAGCGCTGCATAAAGGTAAGTGCACGAGCGTCCATTGGCCTTGTTGCACCCTCAGACATAAAGAGAAGATAAGGCTTTCCATCCTCAGTGAGCTCAAATGGTCCATGGAAATACTCACCTGTGTTGTAAGCTGCGGAGTCAATCCACTGCATCTCAGAGAACAGGAACATAGAGGTTGAGTAAGCAACCTTTGCAGATGCACCAGAGCCCATCAGATAGATAAGCTGATCATCCTTGTAAGCATCTGCAAACTTCTGAGCCTCTGCTCCAGCACTCTGAGCAGACTTCTCTGCTAGCTCGTAAATTGCATTGAGACCATCAATGACATCCTGGTAAAGTTCAGTGCCCTCTGTCTGCTGAAGAATCTCTGCTGCAAGTGCCAGGACATAGCCCATCTTCTCGATCTTTGCTGCATAGTTCTTCTCAAAACCGTGAACAATTACGTAGTCAGCTTCCTTAGTGAGTGCAGAATCTGCAACGTGTGTAACAGCAACTACAGGAGCACCGGCCTTTTTAGCAGTAGTATTGGCTGCAATAGTCTCTGGAGTACCTCCACCAAGAGAGCAAGTTATAACTAGAGTGTGCTCGCCAAGCCATGCAGGAGTATCGTAGTTGAACTCGTTAGCGGTAAAAAGCTGAACGTTAAGCTTGTTGGTGTTGTTTGCCAGGAAATACTTAGCTGGATACAGCTCAGACATAGATGCACCGCAGCCGACAAAAGCAACATGAGTAATAGTGTGGTTCTCAACAATCTTAGAGATAATGCTCTTAGGTTGATTCAGATCGATCTCGTACATTTTTTCTCCTCTTCAAATGGTTTATGCCGTTTATTAATGCCGTTATGATTTATTAAGCGAGAATACCCAGTGCGGAAAGTGCAATTCCACCAAAGATTGCAATAGCAAGCAACCAACCTGTGTTGACGCCCTTCTTAACCATGTAGAACATTCCTGCAGTTAGAAGTAGCGGAATTGTCTGTGGAAGAATGCTATCCAAAACGTTCTGAAGGACAAGAGTTCCATCCGCAAAGACCAGAGGTGTTGTCAGTCCAATAAGAGATGCAACCATGCTGCCAACAGCCATAAGACCAACGATTCCGCAAACGTACATCAGTCGCTCCATGGTGACGCCATCCTGCAGCTTATGCAGGAACTGCTGGCCACCCTGATAACCAAGCTTTGCAGCAAACCAGGTAACCAGAACAGAAGGAACAATGGAGATAAGCATTGCCAGAATTGGTCCCATAATTGAGCCTTGCTGAGCAAGAGCAACACCAAGTCCAAAGGCAATAACACGAATGGTTCCCTGGAAGAACGAGTCACCAATACCAGAAAGAGGACCCATAAGGGAAGTCTTCATTGCATTAATGGAGTCTGGATTAACGCTATCAGGATCTTCTGCGTATGCCTCTTCCATTGATGCAGCAAGTCCCAAAACAAAAGCACTTGTCTGAGGTGTGCAGTTGTAGAATGCCATGTGACGCCTATAGGCCTCTTTTTTGCGTTCTACCTGCTTTGGATCATTTGAATCTGGATAGCATCGATCAATAGTTGGAGCAATGCCATACATAAATCCCATGTTCATTTGACGTTCGTAATTCCAAGAATCCTGAATTGCCCAAGAACGCCAGAAGAACTGTGAAAGCTTTTTATTCAAAGAAACCTTATTTTCAGCCATGATAACTTCCTCCCTACTCGTCATCCTCGAGCGGATCATGCGTGGCGCTTACATGAGCTGATTGCAAAGTTCCAGCTCCTGCTCCACCGCGACCAAATTTAATACCGGAAAGAATAACTGCGAGCACCACTGCAAAGAGTGAAACTGCTGTTACAGAGAGGTGCAAATATGCAGAAAGCAAGAAACCAAGGAACAAGAAGCCCTCCATGCCCTTAGAGAGCATCATTGAGATCAGCAGTGCCAAACCAAATGCAGTCAAAATCTGAGCTGAAACATTTAAACCAGTGCTCAGCCATGCAGGAATTAGCTCAACAACAGCCTTAACTGCATCTGTACCAAGGAAAACAGCAGCGAAGATAGGAATGAAATACATAAGAGAGTACAAGGTAGTGCCAACCACAATGTGCATATTGGTTGCTTTCTTGAATTTACCCTCTTCAATTGCCTGGTCAGATACGTGAGTAAGTGCAGCAATAATCGAACGGAAAACAATACCAAAAAGCTGTCCGAGTACTGCAATTGGAATTGCAATAGTCATTGCAGTCTCAACACCTGCTCCTGTAAGGCAAGCAAATGCAGAAGCAACAATACTGCCAAGAACCATATCAGGTGGTACGGCTGCGCCTACTGATACCAGGCCCATGCTTACGAGCTCGGTTGCAGCTCCAACAGCAAGACCTGTAGGAATATCTCCCAGAACAAGACCAACGAGTGTTGCGCCAATAAGTGGTTGCTCAAAGTTGAGTCGTCCGAGCAAACGAGAGTCAAGCATGCAAAAAATGCCAACGAGACCGACAAGAAGCGCACTAACAAATGTACTCATTTCTTCTCCCCTCTTTTATAGTGAATTTAAATTGACACGCTGATGGGTAGGTGTCTGTTGAATGTATACTTTGGTTCCAAGCTCCAAAAGTTTCTGTGTATCTTTCTTACCTTCTTCGGTAAGGAATACGGAACTTCCAGATCCACCAATTTGCTCCGCACCATCTACATTGGCGGTTGCACCATAGTTGACCTCATCAAATTGATGCTGCTTTGAGAACTCCAAGAGCTCTTTTGTGTTGCCAAATACAAACATTACTGAATCACCAAGTGTGTCCAGCTTTGCCAACTTTGAAAGAGCTTTTTCAACAGTGAAGATATTGAGATAAACGCCGGTGGGTTTAGCCAGCTTAAGAGCGTTCTGTTTAATATCATTTGTTGCTGCATCGTTATCCACAATGATGATGCGGTTTGCGCCTACAGTATTAATCCAAGAGAATACAACCTGTCCGTGAAGAAGCCTGTAATCCAAGCGGGCGAGAACAACTTTGCTCTTTCCACCCTTTCCCTGAACAGGCTGCTGCTGAGCAGCTGCAATGACAGCTTCCTCAAGCTCAGGGTGACCACAATCAACAATTCCCTTACGGCTTTCTAGAATTAGCTGGTGAACCTGCTCTTGCGTAAGATCTTCTCCCTCAAGTGCAAGAGACAAAATAAGAGGCATGTTCATTCCTGCAATAACAACAATATTTTCCTGCTGCTGCAACAATTCAACAGCTGAATTGTTGACACTGCTGCCCAACATGTCGGTAAGAACATAGACATGGTCATTCTTATCAAAAGTTTTAATAAGCTCGACAATTTTGCCGGAAATTGATTCCTTATCCTCCCTTTGCAATGTAAGTGCGTGCACATTAGGAATTTCTCCCACAATCATGTGGACAGTGTCTAAAGCACCAACTGATAGATTTCCATGCGACGCAAGGATAACTTGATTCATAGACACTCCTTTCTTCCAGAGCAATTGTGTCAAACAGTAAAATTGCAAAACTGAGTATACAATACATATAAGACATTATATACGTCTTATATAAATTCGGGTGAGCGGTAGGAACTGGACGGTGAGCGGTACTCAGTGCAGGCTGCGCGTAGGTCTGAGCGTACAAACCTGCACACGCGCAAATCCGCGTGCGTAGATTCGCGTGCAACCGCCTAGTAAGGGACCTTCCACATATATGTGCGAGTCATATAGTCTTTGCCAGTTGCCTTTGAAAGTTCCCTCATGAAGACATTGTTTAATATTGGCGAGAAAAGAACATGATTAAAGTACTCTGCTACTTCTTCAGGCAGCTCAGTAATGCCCAAATCTACAGCATCTAGCACAAAGGTTTTCTTGGCAGCATACGTTGAAAGAAAATCAACTGCACGCATATCAGTTGGCCTACAACGTCCATAAGAAACGAGCTGGAAAATAGGATCTTCATTTACAAGCACTTCAAAGGGGCCGTGGAAGAACTCGCATGAATTAATTGTTGGCGAGCTTTTTTGAAGCATTTCTTCAATATTGCAGATGGAAAATATATAGGCCGATCCATAGGCAGGTCCGGAACCCATAACATAAATAGTTGGAGCATCTTTCACTGATTGAGCCCAAGTCTGTGCAATTGGAGTTGTACGAACAACTGCCTCTCTATAAAGAGAATCGACCTGGTCAAAAGCCATTTCCATCTCGTTCATACGTGCATAGCCTTCGGTTTGATTTACTAAATTTGCAGCAATCAAGAGGCCGATGCTTGAATTTACTCTCTCAGTTTTACTTTCATCGAGAGCGATAGACTCGTATTTGATTTTCTGATCACATACCTCGGTTAATGGCGATTCCTCAACATAAACTGCAATTACATAAGCACCGTGATCTTTTGCAACGCGTGCGGCTTCACAAGTTTCTTTGGTTCCTCTCATCGAGCAGACAATGCAAATTGTTGACTCTCCAAGTGTAGCTGGTGGAGCAAATACAAACTCGTTGCTGGTGTGCATGCGAGAAGAAAGTACTGTTGCTTCGTGAGTCATAAAGTAGTCTGCTGGATAAAATCCACCATAAGAACCACCTGCAGCGATCCATTCAACGTGCTTAAAATCATGCTCTGAAATTGCCTTAGCAACTGCTTGCTTTACCTCGTCTTGAATCTTCATGTAACGCTCCCTTTGCCAAAATCGAGTCTTATTGTCTTTTCCAAGTGCGTGCAAGATGATTGATACGTAACGTTATAGATGTTTATAATCTTTTAAGTAAGAATATTCAAGGAAAGATTTGGTGAGTCGGTAAATGGCTCAATGGTGCTTTTCAAAAAAACAGCTAGACAGTAATAAAGATAGGGAATAGGAAATTCGCCTGAAAAGTGCGCTATGTCTGAGCTATTTGCCGGTTTTTGCCAGGTGAGCAACGGAAACTTGCGCAAGGCAGCGCGCGCCTAGAAGGCGCCTGATTTCTGTAAAGAATCTGTAAATTTTGCCTAAAAGCATCAAAGAATCTGTGGATTTGCCTGATTTTGCAAAAAAATCGGTGGCTCAAATACAGATTCTTTGCACATTTCGGGCGGGTTTTGAAGTGTGTCTGGCCATAAGTCGCCTCCCCGCCGTAGAATCGTTATAGTTTCGGTGCTGAAGTCCATGGGAGGTGTGAGTGGTTGAGTCTTTAAAACTATTCGTTCGGACCTACGTGTATTGGGTAGGGTTCATCCTCGGCTTCGCGGTAGTGCCCGGTTCTCTGCTCTTCACTGCTGAAGTCGCCCCGGTGAACACTCCATTGTGGCTTGCACCTTTCGCCGGGCTGCTGCTTTTTGTCATTGATCGGCCATCAACATGGGAGCCGCCGCTCTGGCGAGCATTACTGATCCGCGTATTGGGTACAGGGGTTGCGGCCATCGCGTTAGTCG
>CAUVBV010000008.1:0-37544 GCA_963550405.1 uncultured Atopobium sp.
GCGTCGTACAGTGCAAGCACATCATGGCCATCTACCTCGACGGATTCAAAACCAAACGCATCAAACTTTCTTGCAATTGAACCGGTGTCCAAAATGGACGCGCAAGGGCCATCCAGCTGCATGCGATTCTGGTCGACAATAACCGTCACGTTGGAGAGCTGGTTGTGGCCGATAAACGCCGCGCTCTCCCAAATGGAACCCTCGTCACACTCGCCGTCACCCAAAATACAAAAAACGCGAGAAGGAAGATCTTTTCTACGAAGGCTTAACCCCAGGCCAGCGGCATAGCCCAAGCCCATGCCAAGGCTGCCACCAGAAATTTCAAAGCCACGCTGAGGGTCTCGCAGTGGATGCTTAAAGAGGACGGCATCGGGTCCAAAGACCCCGCGGTCAATATCCTCTTGAGAGATCATTTCTGCACGTAGAAGAGCTGGGAACAAAGCCAGCGATGTGTGAGCCTTAGAGAGAATCAAGCGGTCTCTGAGTTCCCACTCGCAATCCCTGTGACCTACCTGCATAACCTTACTTAAAAGCACGGAGACTATGTCTGCTACAGAACACGCGCCGCCAATGTGAAATGGCGTTGAGCTGTAGCGATGTGCCAGCTCGATAATGCCTCGACGCACTGCCAGCGCCTCGTGGTGCAAATCAAGTTCAAGCTGTTTTCGCTGATCAGAGTCTATTTCTGCAGAAGTCAGCGATGCACCCACGTGCTCTGACTGGCGAACAGAAGAGATGTCCAGAGGCCCAATAGAGCCATCTACCTGCTCAGATACACCAACAACACTCTGGTGCGGGGCAAGCCAAGTCTGACTCCACTCAATGCAATTTCCGTCGGACAGCTCAATTACTTGCTCGAGCACAAGCAAAGCCTCATTTTGAGAACACTGCAGGTATTCGGCATGATCTTTGCCTGCAATTTGCGACTGATAGCGCATGCGAGAGCGCGCAATCTCTTTTTGAGAAGTTCTTTCAACCGCGTCAAAGAGCGACTCATTCTCAAAGTCTGCCTCTTCAAGCTGAGGACAAACAAGCAGGTTAGACCACGATTCCTGGCATACCACCGGCCTATCCGAGACACTCCTAACGCGACGCAAAAAGAGTACGTCAGAGCCAATGGGAATCTCCAGGTGCTCGGCAACAGCTTGATCTGCAGGAACTACCTGCTTAAACAGGACTTCAGTTCGATACTCAAAGCCACCGTCTCTAAGCGCGGCCGCAAATGAAAGCACGGTATTTCCTGCCGCATGACGAACAGTGTTAGAAATAACCTGTGTTGCTCGACCCTTTTGAGTCAGCAGCAAACCCTCTTTTACCAGGGACTGAATGGCTTTTCTGATGGTTCCCCTGCTCACGCCGTACTGCGCCATAAATTCGGCCTCAGACGGAATATACGTTCCTGCCTTCCAGTCTTCTGACAAGATTTTGACGCGCATCAAATCTGACAGCTGAACGTGAAGAGGCGTAGCAGACGACGTGTTGAGTCCTCCCCTGACCTGCGGAGATAGTGACTCTAGAGCTTCATCTTCAGAAACTAAAACCGGAAAAACTCCTGTCTCAAATGACATAGGTCCTCCGAAGTGAGTAAGAAATTGGTCGTGCATATGTTAGGTACAAGACAAGTAGTATACAAGTTTCTGAAAGAGAACAGAATAGGAGTTATGCGTCTTTTCATCTGTTATAACGCCACTTGAATTTAAATGCTCTATTTACTGATCGATAGAAAGAAAAGGCTTATTCATAGCTTCTCCTTATGAAAAAAGCGGCTACACGATGGCAACCGCTTTTCGGTCTCGGTTCCGTAGAATTTCAACGAGACGTATCACTAACAATAATCTTAGCATGCAAAGACTTCTGTAAAGCGAAATATCAAAACTCAACAGCACACTTTTTGTCCCATTTTTGTCCCCTGAGCTAAATGATGGGGTAAGTTTTACCAGTTCAGGAGTTATATACTCTTCACGCCCAAAAAAGCCTAATACTTAAATATTTTCTAAAAATACGCAGCTAAAACGCTATTTATTCTGCAACAAAAGTGGTAGGGGCGGCGGGACTCGAACCCGCAAGACCGAAGTCGAGGGATTTTAAGTCCCCTGCGTCTGCCAATTCCGCCACGCCCCCGGATATGTTTAGCTATTATGCCACTACTTTTAATTCAGCGGGCGCAAAATTGGCTGCCAAATCACAGGCGACTGCTTTCCCTGGTGAACGGCAGCTGCGGTTATCACCAGTCCAAAGAGCAGATCACTCTCGCTTACTACGAGGTGTTTAAAGCCTGAATTTTTCATCAATTCTGCAAGCAAAATAGTGCCCGCGAGCATGACGGGTGCGCGTTTTGCCTGAAGTCCCGTTATGTCTTCTCGCTCCTTTAGCGTTTTGCTGGCGAGAAGCCCCTCTATCTGCAACACCTCGTCAAGCGAGATGTGATTGAGATGCACCTTTGCGGGATCATACGGATCAAGGCGGTCCCTGATGGCGATGAGGCTGGTGGCGGTTCCGCCAACACCAACCAGAAGCTCTGGTGCTGCACACTGCTGTTGAGCTCGGATAATAACTTCAGACATCATCTGAGCTGCCATTTTATGAGCTCCATCAATGTCCTCGGCCGAAGGATGATCAGATGACAAGTTAAAGCGCTCGGTCAGACGCCTACAACCAAGGTCAACGGACTCGACAAAGTTTATGTCGAGCTGCTGGCCTCCAATCTGCTGGTTTGCACCTTGGGCCGCAGGCTGACCCGCCAGCGTGCCAACAACCAGCTCAGTTGAACCACCGCCGCTGTCGGCAACAAGAATGCGATGATTCTCAAAATCGTGAGAGACACCCAGAAATGTGAGCGCGCCTTCAATTTCACCTGGAATAATCATGGGCTCTAGTCCCAGCGAAGCTAAACCCATTCCCAGGTCAGGAGCATTTTCTGCATCGCGAGCAGCGCTTGTGAGCGTGCACACAACCGCCTCAGCGCCCTCTTTTCTCGCGTGATCAACATAGGAAGAAACACAACCAACGCAACGATGAATTGCCTCAGGTAGCAGGCGCTTTGCCGTATCAACTCCCTCGCCCAAGTTAACAATCTCGGTGTATTTGGCCATGCGAATAACGCGACCGTCCTCTACCTGCGCAAGCGCAAGTCGAGCGGTCACGGTTCCAATATCAATCGCAGCTAGAAGCATTAGTGTGAGTTCCCACTGTCAGACTTTGAGTTATCGGCGCCGAATCCCTCAGAAGAGCCACCTTCTCCGGAGTTCTTCTGATCGTGAGACTCTCCAGGAGCTGGTGCAGAGGTAGAATCATCAGAGTATGCGCTCTTAGGAGCCTCAGTATTGCCGGAATTACCCGCCGAGAAACCAAAAATAAAGTCTCCCACCTTGATGTACCACGGATAGTCAGGATGCTGAACGGTATTCTCGTCCTTCTTTTTATCAAGGCCCTCTACCCGCGCAGATTCCTCGTCGCCAGAAACCAAGCCCTGCTTATGGGCCTCATCTATGATGCCTTCTTTTGTCTGCAGTCCCTGAACCTCAGACTCAAGATGTTTTTGATCTTCCTCAAGCTTCTGCTGATTCAGCAGCAACTCGTCATGCTCGCGAACAGCGTGGTAGTAGCCACGAATTGGTGGATACAAGCCCACAAGCAGGAAGATTACAACACCGAGAAAAACGACAAGCTTGGTATGATTGCGCGCGAAGTCAAGTGCATTGTCCTTAATCTCTACTAGAGAAGCTACGCTGAACTGCGGTTTATTGGTTCTTTCAGTCTTCTGTCCGCGCTCGGACTTTTGACCTCTTTCGGACCTCTGAGTCCTATCAATCCTCTTAACTTGAACGGTTCTTTTAGACTTGATGTCCTTGGAACTCTTCTGGGAAGATGCTTGTTTTGATGGCGCCGTGCCCTCTGACGACGCTGTATCTTTCGGAGCCGCCACAGCTTTCTTTGCCACAGCCGACTTCTGATCAGGTTGAGATTTCTCAGTTACCTGGGGTTTCTCGGCTTTTTTAGTTGGAAATATCTTGAGAGCACCAGCGGCGTGCTCCGCGGTAGTCTCTTTAAGAGGCTCAACGGAACGCTTGGTGGGCGTTGTTTTTCTTTTTGTACCACTCTTTTTAGTGGTGTCTTGACTCATCACGGATCTCATTTCTGGTTTGTTTGGTGATGCGTCGCAACAAATTGCAACATCTTTATTATGGCAGAGGCAGCGCCGATAGCCCTGCCTCAGTTTGGAATTTCATCGTTTCACCGAATAGAAGTCGTCGCTCCACGGCAAGTCGCAAGCTTTACGGTACGTCGCACGTCTTCGCTGAGATCTGTGCAGCTTGCTTACGCATCAAGATGACGTTTTGCTTCTTGCCACAAATCTTCTTGAAGCTCGGGCTTCTCGTCAAGAGAAAAGCCTCTCTTAGCAGCGGCTTTCTCCATGTACGACCAACGAGCGCGAAACTTCCTACAGGCGCTCATCAGCGCCTCTTCCGCGTCAACGCCTTCCCAACGAGCAACGTTTATCAGCGCAAACAGAATGTCCCCGAACTCGTCCGTTTTCTGCTGCGTACCTGGGGCTTCAGCGTCAAACTCCGCGCGCTCCTCGGCAACCTTGTCCCACACGTCAGCGACAGACGCCCACTCAAAGCCCATCTTTGCGGCGCGTTTTGAGATCTTCTGTGCTTGCATAAGCGCTGGTAGAGACTGTGGAACCGAGTCGAGAAGACCCTCGGTGTGCACGGTGTCTTCCGCACTGGCGCGCTCCTCAGCCTTGACGCTCTCCCACACGTCCAAGACAGCCGCAGCCGACGACGTTGAACTAGCTTCTGGCCCAAACACGTGCGGATGCCTGCGCACCAGCTTCTGGTTGAGCGCTCGGCAGACGTCGTCGATGTCGAAGCCTGCTGCGCGGTCGCCAGCCGTGCCCGCCTCGTGGTCGCGGGCGCGGTCGCACGCACCGCCGTCCGCCTCAATCTGCGAGTGGAGAAGTACCTGCTCAAGCACGTCGCCAAGCTCTTCCTCAAGGTGCTCAGGAGAGCCTTCGGCAATAGCCTCAACCGCCTCGTAGGCCTCCTCAATCATGTTCTTTGAGATGGACTGGTGCGTCTGCTCCTTGTCCCAAGGGCAGCCATCCTCCTGGCGAAGACGCCAGATGGTTCTGACCAGACGGTCAAACTCCGGATGCGTCTGAGGTGCGCCCGGACGAGCCTTTGTTTCTTCATCAACTACAGCTGCTAGCTGGGCGATCTTCTCGTCAGATGTCATGTAGTTTATTGCTCCTCGGGGTACAGGAAATTCCAGTCATTGCGCAGGCCAGTCATGAGCTCCATAACGTCCTTTGAGACCTCAAGCTGCGCCTGAGCAGAAGCGTCTCCTGCAACAGCGGCCTCCAGATCTGCCAGCACATATGCCAGAGCATCAGCGGTGCGTCCTGCCTGGACTTTCTCCTGCTTGCCGTCTTCAGTCCAGGTGATTGTGGCAACGTCCGCGCGTGGGTACTCCATAATCTCAATGAAAGCTTTATCAGCGGAAATCATGGCGCGTTTTGGCTGCTTGGAATGAAGCGTCAGTGCCAGAACGACCATCTGACCCTCGGCGTTTCTGAGCAAAATGCCGTCCGTCTGATCAACGCCGGTAGGAGCCGGATTCATCATAGAAAGCACGTCATGAGGCTGACTCTTCAAGAAAAGACGAGCTAGCGTCAGCGAATACACGCCAATGTCCAGAAGAGCTCCACCGGCAAGCTTGGGATTGAAGAAGCGATTCTTCATGTCAAACTCTTTGTAGCTGCCAAAATTCTCCTGAATCAGGTTGACTGGACCAAACTCTCCTGCCTCCACGCGGCTGACCAGCTCTTTGTAGAGTGGCATGTGCAAAATGGTGCAGGCATCCATGAGCTGAACGCCGTTTTGACGAGCAAGTTCTTCAGCCTCAAGCAGCTCGACGGAATTGAGCGTAATGGACTTCTCGCACAGCACATGCTTGCCCGCCTGAAGTGCTTTGCGCAGGTAGATGATGTGCGTGTTATGAGGCGTGGTCAGATACACCGCGTCAATCTCGTCGCTGGCGAGAAGATCGTCGATGCTGTCATACACACGTTTGACGTGGTGTTTTTGAGCAAACGCGACGGCCTTTTCCTGCGTCCTGTTGGCCACGCCGTCGATGGTTCTACCAACCGAGGCCAGCACCTCTGCCATCTGGTTTGCAATGACTCCGCAGCCAATAACACCCCATCTGAGGTGTGGTGCGGTAAAGATCGTGTCAGCGGCGTTCTGCACGGTGCTCGCGGCGTTCTGCGCGGCACCCGTGGCGTTCTGTGACGTCTGATCTGCTGTTTGGCTCATGGTTACTCCTCAACCTCGTCGTCGCCACCAAGCTCTTCTAGAACTCCCAAGGCAGCGGGCATCAGCTGTTCTTCATTTCGGTGGAACGGATACGCCAGCTTATGCGTCTTTGGATACACAATAGCACCGCGACCCTTCAACTTGAGGGCTTGTTCGCGAGGAATTTCTACACCCAGATATACCAGGCGTCCATTTGTCAGGCTCACTGACGTTGCACCCAAACGCTGCGCGCGAATACGCACGCGAGCGCGATCAAACAAGTTCTTACCCGCAAGCGGTAGGGCGCCAAAGCTATTCTCGGTATCTTGCTGCAGGGCATCAATATCGGAAAGCTCTGTAGCTGCGGCAAGACGACGATACACCAAAACGCGTCGGTCAACCTCCGGCAGATAGTCCTCATCAAGATAGAAATCTGCAGGTAGATTGATGGTTACCTCGGCCTGTTCAAGCTCTGCGGACTCACCGCGAGCTTCTGCAACCGCCTCGCCCAGCATCTGCGTAAAGAGGTCAAAACCAACGCTGGAAAGGTTTCCGTGCTGCTCGGCGCCCATGAGGGAGCCCGCGCCTCTAATCTCCAGGTCACGCATGGCAATACGCATGCCGCTGCCCAGATCCTGGAATTCGTTGATTGCCGTCAGACGCTCGGTAGCCTCTTCCGTCAGCGGTAGCTCAGCTGGGAACATAAAGTACGCGTACGCCTGCTGCCTACCGCGACCAACACGGCCCTTGAGCTGGTACAACTGAGCCAGTCCCAGACGCTGCGAATCCTCGATAATCAGCGTGTTAGTGTGCGAGTTATCAATGCCGGACTCAATGATGGTGGTGGCCACCAAAACGTCAATCTCGTGCTCCTGGAAGGCAAGCATGACGTTTTCTACCTCGCGAGCACTCATCTGGCCGTGAGCCACGCCCACACGAGCCTCCGGAGCCGCCTCCTCCACGCGAGCCACTGCCTCATCAATAGTGGTCACGCGGTTGGACACGTAGTACACCTGACCTTCTCGCTCCAGCTCACTTCTAATAGCTGCGGAAACAAGGTCCGGATTGTACTCGCCCACCATCACCTGAACAGGCTTTCTGCCAGGCGGTGGCGTCAAAATCAGGCTCATGTCACGCACGCCACTCATGGCCATCTGCATGGTGCGCGGAATAGGCGTTGCCGAAAGCGTTAGCACGTCTACCTGCTCGCGCATGTTTTTGAGCTGCTCTTTGTGTTGCACACCAAAGCGCTGTTCCTCGTCAATAATTACCAGGCCCAAATCGTGCGGATTCACGTCTGCAGAGAGCAACCTGTGCGTTCCTACCAGCACATCTACGGTTCCGTCCGCAAATCCCTCAAGCGCTTTTTTCTGCTGAGCAGGCGTGACAAAACGCGAAAGCACGCTTACCTTCAAATCAAACGGAGCAAATCGCGAGAAAAACGTCTCGTAGTGCTGCTGAGCCAAGATAGTAGTTGGGCACAAAATCATGACCTGACGAGCGTCCTGGCACGCCTTAAACGCAGCTCTCAGCGCCACTTCAGTCTTGCCAAAGCCCACGTCACCGCAAAGCAAGCGGTCCATTGGCTTGCGTGCTTCCATGTCTAGCTTAATGTCTGCAACAGCACTTTCTTGATCTGGCGTCAGCTGATACGGGAAGCTAGACTCCATCTCCTCCTGTGCAGGAGTGTCCAGCGAGAACGCATAGCCCGGCACCGAAGCGCGACGCGTATAGAGGTCTACCAGGTCAAACGCCAGTTTCTTGGCAGACTTTCTTGCCTTGTTAGTAGCGCGCGACCAATCTGCTGTATTAAGCCTGGTCAGACGCGGATTGTTGCCGTCGGGTCCCACATAACGCGTGATGCGGTCAACTTGCTCCAGAGGTACATAGAGTTTATCGTCATTGGCGTACTCAAGCAGGAAGTAATCACGCTCTCTACCTGTGACTTCTTGACGCACAATGGCGGTAAAGTGCGCAATACCGTGCGTTGCGTGAACAACGTAGTCGCCCGGCTTAAACGGGAACGTCACCGTTGTGGGATCAATGCGCTTGGAACGCTTCTTGTTGCGAGCGCTCCTGGCCGTCAAGTCCGAGACAGAAAGCACTGCTAGATTGGCCGTTGGAATGATGATTCCTGCGGGAACGGGCGCGTCGGTAAACGTGACACGGCCGCGTTTGAGTGGTGCGTAGGCCCCGTTTTGATCTGGCTCGTTTTCAAGTGCTGTACCCAGCGACTCCTCAAACGAAATAGACTCGTCCGAGAAAAGCAACTTGAGGTGCTCGCGAGCGGCACGATCCGGTACCGCAAACACCACCGCATCGCGATCTTGCACCAGTTGCCTGACACGGCCCAAAAGCTTTGTGTCCGAACCCGCAATAGACGGCTGCACCACAGAAAGCTCTGCCGTTACCGCAGCTCCCGTGCGTAAAAGTGACGAGAAGGACAAGCGCTGCTGCGAGCCAAAGTCCATAGCCTTGGGGTCCGTGTACAGACCATCTAGTTTCACTTTTGATGCTGCTGCAGACGCAGAAATCTCATCAAAGGCGCGCTGGCAATCATCAAACAGCGAGCGAGGCTCCGCAAGAACTACCAGCGTTTCTGAAGAGATGTGCTCAAGCGGGCTGGCAGAACCTCCGTACAGCACGGGCAGATAGCGCTCAAGCGCAGGGGCTTGGGCTCCACGCTGAATAAGCTCTAAGTCAGCGGCGAGTGCAGAGTTTTCTTGCGCACGCGTATAGAGCGCTTCCTCCGCACGGCGGATGGTCTCTTTGGTGAACGCAAGCTCTCTAGCTGGGGCAACAGTAACCTCATCAATGGCACCGATAGTCTGGCCGGTAGCCGCCACCATACGCCTAATACGGTCAATCTCGTCTCCGAAGAACTCAATACGCACGGGACTTGTTGCCTGAGCTGGGAAGATATCAACCGTATCGCCGTGAATGTGGAAGGTGCCTGGCGCATCCACCTCGCCCGTATCGGCGTATCCCATGCCGACGAGCAACGAGGCCACGTCCTCAAAGGGGACGTCGTCGCCAACGGTGAACGTCGCTGGAAGAAAATAACCCGAACCAACAGGGGGAACTCTGCGCATCAGCGCGTGAGCACTTGCAACTACAATGACCTTCTCGCCAGCAGAGAGCTTGGCGATGGCACGGCACCTAGCTCCAATAAGAGCGTCGTCCGGCGTGGTGTCCGACCAGGGACGATCCTTGCGGTTGGGATAACGCAGCACGGCGTCGTTTCCCAGCCACGCAGCAAGCGAGCGCGCCGTGCGGTCCGCGGCATCCTCGCCTGCGACAACCAGCAGGCACGGGCGGGGATTCTGCGCCCAAAGTGCAGCTAGCATCAGCGGACGAGCGCTTTGCGAGAGGGACAGTGTGGCGTCTGATCCACGCGAAAGCTCTCGCTTCAGCTTCTCTAGCTCAGGCGCGCTCAGTAGTTGAGCTGCAACTCTATTGATAAACACACAGTCTCCCGCCATGCCGCTAAACCCACATGCAAACGCATGCGGGTTACACCAAACCTTACTGGGTGAAGGTTTGATAACTTTTCAATTGGGCTGTTATTGTAGTCGTTATGCAGCTATTTTGCTATTCTCGCCTCACGTGATAACGTAACTACATACTGGGTACACATAGAAGGAATTGAGGAGAGGTTATGCCCAGAGAATCAAAGAAAGTCAAGGTAGAACGCGGCATTGAGCTGTGCCAACGCATGCACGAGCTCTATCCAAGCGTCCAGAGCGCGCTAGATTATCACGACGCGTTTACCCTGCTCATCAGCGTTATGCTTTCGGCGCAAACTACTGACGCCGCGGTAAATAAGGTCACGCCCGAGCTGTTTCGCCGCTGGCCAGACGCCCCATCCATGGCGGCCGCCAATGCTGTCGAGGTCGGAGAGGTCATCCAGACCATCGGCTTCTGGCGCGCAAAAGCCAAGCACTGCGTGGAAACCGCCCAGATCCTGCTGACGGAGTACGGCGGAGAAGTTCCCGGCACCATGGAAGACCTGGTCACACTCCCGGGCGTCGGTCGAAAGACCGCAAACATCGTCCTCAACAAGATGTTTGACGTGGTCGACGGCATCGCGGTGGACACGCACGTGTACAGGATTTCCAAGCGCATGCGCCTGAGCTCGGCTTCCACGCCGCTGGCCGCCGAAAAGGACCTGCTCGCGCTTCTCCCCCACGAGCTCTGGAAAGACGTCAACGAAGAGTGGATTCACTTTGGGCGAGAAACCTGCACTGCTCGCAACCCCAAGTGCGTTGGCTGTCCCATGTACGACATCTGCCCCTCCTACGAGCAGCCCAACCGCTGGTTCAAGGGGTAGGTGCGGGTGCGCGCTGGAAGTTCCACATAACATGCAGGTCAGACCGGTGTTCACGCAGGTGGACACCGGTTTTTTGTACGGCAACAGCGTCGTGTGCGGACAAACTTGCAGGTTAGACGCGCGAAGCGCCGCTGCGAGTGCACGGGGTTTCTCGCCAGATGCGGCCTTCTCGCTTAGTGCACCATGCGAGCCTGAAAAGTGCATCAAGTCTGAGTAAATTTACTCAGACTTGGCGAGAAAAACCGGCAAATAGCTCAGACTTGGTGCAATTTTCCGGCAAATCGTTCAGACATGGCGAGAAAATCAGGCTCCATGTGAGCGCCCATGGAAGGGCAATCTCAGACATGCCTCAAAGCCCGCCTAAAAAGTGCAAAGAATCTGTGTTTGAGACACAGATTCTTTAACAAAATCAGGCAAATCCACAGATTCTTTTATGGTTTTAGGCAAAATCTACAGATTCTTTGCAGAAATCAGGCGCGCGCACCGAGTGCACCGCCCGCGACCCGAGCGCACGGCGCGCCTGGCGAGAAACCCAATCTTCCCGCAACATCCACGCACAAAAAATACCCACCAGCAGGCCATTTGCTTGCTGGCGGGTACATTTTTAACGCACTAGGAGTTTGAGCTGCAGCTCCGCGCGGCACGGTCGCGCAGCTCAGAGCACCTACAACTTAGTAGTTGAGAGCCTGCTCCTCGAAGTAGCCCTGTGGGTGACCGCAGACTGGGCAGACCTTTGGTGCAGATGCGCCAACGTGCAGGTGGCCGCACTTGAGGCACTTCCAAACCTTGACACCCTCGCGCTCAAAGACCTCACCGGACTCAACGCGCTCAAGAAGCTTCTGATAGCGCTCCTCGTGAGTCTTCTCGATGTTACCGACAAGACGGAACTTAGCAGCGATCTCTGCGAAGCCCTCCTCCTCAGCTACCTTAGCGAAGTCGGCGTACATAGTGGTCCACTCGTAGTTCTCGCCAGCTGCTGCGTCCTTGAGGTTCTCTGCAGTCTCTGGAATCTTGCCGCCATGGAGATACTTGAACCAAAGCTTAGCGTGAACTTTCTCGTTGCCAGAAGTCTCGGTAAAAATGTTGGAAATCTGCTGGTAACCATCTTTTGCAGCCTGGGAAGCATAGTAGCTGTACTTGTTGGTAGCCTGGGACTCACCAGCAAAAGCTGCCTCGAGGTTCTTCTTTGTCTGAGAATTCTCAAAATCTACTGCCATTTTTTCTCCTCTCCCGCGTTAACGAGTGGCACGTTAACGCATGTCAAAGCGCTTGTGAGCGCAATGTTAAGCGCCTGGGTAGCGCCGTGTTACCTGTGGTGAACAAATGCAAATGATAATCATTAGCACTTATGCTCATATACTGACCCCTTTGTCAGCACTATGAATTATAACCATTTAAGGCAACCAGTATTCATCATTTTTCTGACAAAAGCCTTCCTTCGCAAGTTCTTCAAGTAAGCCAAGGGTAACCTGCTCATCAAGGGTTTCTCGCCCGGCGTTGGCCTCAATCTGGCAGAGTTCCTGGTGAAGCGTCTCAAACTCCGCTCCGCCCTCGTCTTTGTGGGCGAGAAGAACGCGCAAGAGCTCGGCTCGCTTCTGTCGATGAGATCCCTCAAAGCGCGACTGCTTGACGTGGCTTTTGGACCTTCGCGAAGGGTTGGGAATGGTTTTCTTCAGGTACGCGCCATAGTCGAGAAGGGCGTAGTACCAGCTACGTGGTGTGAGCTCCGTCTCGTCGGCATTCGCGGCGGTGTCCACTGCAGTGTCCGCAGCGTTCGTAACGCTTGCAGGACACGTAAGCTCTACCAGCGGAACAAGCTCGGAATCTGGCACGCCTTCTGCCTGGGGATACAGCTCGTGAAGAAAGACCGTGCGCACATTGGTCTCCAGGTAAACACCGTGCAGGTTAAACGCAAACGCACGAATACCCGCTGCAGTAGCAGGACCAATGCCTGGGAGCTTTACCAGCTCCTTTGGATCTTGCGGAAAGACGCTGCCCGCCTCAGAAATTGCCTGAGCAGCTCGGTGCACGGACAAAGCTCGACGGTTGTAGCCAAGACCCTGCCACTCCTCAAGCACGTCAGAAGGGGCTGCGGCAGCCAACGCGTCAACCGTTGGGAATCGCTCCAGCCACCTCTGCCAGCGACCATCCACGCGGCTGACCTGCGTCTGCTGAAGCATGACCTCAGAAATCCAAATGGCATACGGGTCGTACGTACGACGCCAAGGCAAGTCGCGATATAGCTCGCGGCCTTTCTTTGCCACAAACTCGACAAATGCACGCAGCTCAGGCGTGAGCTCTGCTCCGCCGGATGCACCAGCGTGCTCGTCGGCCAAAACTTCCAGGCCTTCGTTCATCTTTGTATGTGAGATTTTCTTATCGACCAATATTGAACTCGTACGGTTTTTTCTCGGCAGAAATAACCTCGCCATCAAGCAGGTTATCAAACGTACCAGCGGTAACCTCAGCCTCAATAGCGGCAGCAGCATTCTGGATAATCTGCTCGTTACGCTGAGCGTTCTCGTTCTTTACCAGTTGGAACTCGCCCACCATCTCTGGCATAAGACCCTCTACAACAACTTGATGCAAGGTTACGGACGCAAAGAAATTACGCAAGGTTTTCTCGGCACTGCACCAAAGAGGACCAAAGTAGCAAGAATTGCGACGAGGGCATGGCTCATTATTTGGGCCAGCCCACTCGCAGCTAGAAATGAAAACAGGACCCTGAACTGCCTCAACAATGTCAAGAACGCTCACCTCAGAAGGATCAATAGCCAGCATCATGCCACCGTGAGCGCCGCGCGTGCTGACAATTACTCCGGCAAGGACCAGGTCGTGCTGGATTGAGCGAGCAAAGGAGTATGGAATATCGTTTTCGTCTGCGGCGTCGCGAACAGAAAGAAGCTTTTTTGGGCTTCTCACCAGCGAAGAAAGCATGCGGATTGCATAATCAGTTTTGCGTGAAATTTCCATTGGTTCTCCAAGTACCCCTCTTGCGTCCGCTTGAGGGACTGCTTTTCTCACTTATCTGGCTTGCGACCAGGCTAATCTTTGTTGCTAGTTCAGTTATTGCTAGTTCAGTTGCTAGTTCAGTCGTTGCGTCTTGCTCTATCGTTGCTACCAGTTCAAAACTTTCCAGCCGCGCTTGTTTGCAAGTCTGGCAAGCGTTGGACCTGGGCAAACGGCACACGGCGTTTGTGCTGCCGATAAAAGCGTTGCGTCCGAGTAGTGATCGCCGTACGCGTACGCAATCTCCCAGTTGCCCTCGCCAAACCGCTGGTTGCACCACTCGGTTGCCGAGACCAACTTCTGAGCGCCCTCAATCACGGGGCCGTCAACCTTGCTGGTGTAGTGTCCGTCTGCTCCCACCTGCATCTTTGTGGCAAGAAACGCGTCCACTCCCAGCTTCTGGGCAGCCAATTCCGCGATAGGTTCAAACGTTGCTGAAACCAACAACACACAGCAACCCTCTGCCTGCCGACGACGCACCTCTTCCAGCGCTTGAGGGCGATACATCCCCTCAATTACCTCACGATGAAAATCGTGCATGACGGCATTTGCAAACTCAACGCTATACTGCGTAAGTGCACCAACAACCAGCTCGCGAGCCTCTTCCTGCCTTTGAGGAAGGTGCAGCTTGTAGCGGGTTCCCCACCACAGAAGCTTCAACGTGCGTGAAATTGAAGACAAGTGACGGCGGAGCAAATACGCAGAGAACAAGAGTCCTGACTGTCCAGAAATGACGGTTCCATCAAAATCAAAAACAGCAATTTTCTTGATCAAATCTGAAGTGTGTTCCGTATTGGAAGATTCTGCGGATATGGAACTTACACTATCGCGTTGCGACAGCGCATCCAAAGTATTCTGATCCCGCACAATCCACCTCACTTTACCTCTGCTTTTAAATGTTTCTGTAGCAGAAGCACTTAGACACATTCTGATGTAAAGATAGCACACAATGCTCTATTTTCTGACTTGGTTTCAATAAATTAAAGATGTAATTTAAATCTTTTATGCTGGACTTTTTTGGTAATGAAAAAGCCCTCCGAAGAGGGCTTGAACATGCAATGGCGGGATATGCGGGGCTCGAACCCGCGACCTCCGACGTGACAGGCCGGCGCTCTAACCAGCTGAGCTAATACCCCGGACGCCTTGTTGCGAATTGAAATAATACAGGGAACTTTTATTCTTGTCTAGCGTTATTTCCAACGAATTTAAAAATTTTGTTGTAAAAAACCACTTGGCGAGAATAACCGCAGGTCAGACAAGTGAACGCTCACCAGAAATCCACAACTTCCTTACGAAAGTTCTACTGAAGAGCAACGCTGGTGGTGTTTCCCGTGGAATCAGTTACCTTGAGTGTAGTTCCATCAAGCGTAGCCGCAGTGATAGTTCCGTTGCCGCCAACAGCCTTGCCGTCCTTATCGGCAATAAGTGTTGGAAGTGATCCGTCTACCAGAGCACATGCCACAACATCCCAGCCAGACTCACGATTCTCCGGAACCAAAATGGTGTCGTTGAAAAGAATCAGACTGGTAGGAGTTCCCTCTACCTCAAACAGAACGCTCTTTGTTCCTGAATCACTAGTGCGAACAACAGCGGTTTTACCGTCGCTCTGCTTCTCCAGGGAATACTTCAAGCCGTGGAAGGTAACCGAGCCGTCAACCGCCTGCTCGTCCTGCTGCTTCTCGTCAGCGTAGGCGGACTGAGTCTGCTTTGGCTGCTGACTTGCGGGTTCACTCTTAGTGCTTGTAGCACAGCGAACAATAAAGAACAGAGCAGTGAGCGCAACAATTGCTGCAACCACCAGGATGATGACCGATTTTCTATTTGGAGGTTCAGGGATGTTGTCGGCCTGTCGAGGACTCTGAGGAATTTGTGCACCCTGACCTGCACGAAGTGTAGAAATATTCTTCATGTCAACCGATGAAGCCTCAGGGGTCTTCTCGCCAGATGAACTTGTTCTCATGTGGTTTGCCATACTTAAACCTCCCGACGCGCTTCAATTGCACGTCCCAATGTTACCTCATCAGCGTACTCAAGATCTCCGCCCACAGGAAGTCCGCTCGCCAGTCGGGTAACCGTCACGCCAAGCGGGTTAATAGTTCTGGAGAGGTACGTTGCGGTTGTTTCTCCCTCAACGTCCGGATTAGTTGCCAGGACAACCTCAGTTACGGCGCCGTCGGCCAGGCGGGACAGCAGCTCACGCACGTGGAGCTGCTCGGGGCCAATCTTGTCCATGGGCGAGATAACGCCGCCCAGAACGTGGTAGAGGCCGTGGAACGCGCCTGTGCGCTCAATTGCCGAGACATCTTTGGGCTCAGAGACCACGCAGATTTTGCTGCGATCTCTGGAAGAGTCCAGGCAGATATCGCACTCGTCGCGTGTTGCGTAGTTGAAGCAGATAGGGCAAAAATGCACCTGCTGCTTAAGCTCCAAGATGGCCTGCGCCAAACGGCGAGCCTCCTCGGAATCAACCTCTAGAAGATGGTAGGCAATGCGCTGAGCCGACTTTGGACCAATGCCTGGTAGGCGGCCTAGCTCGTCAAGCAAGCGCTGCAGCGCACGACCATCGTTTGTGGTATCAAACGCCATGGATTAGAACAGTCCTGGGATATTCAGTCCGCCGGTTACTGCGCTCATCTGGGCAGATGCCTGAGACTCTGCGGACTCAAGAGCATCGTTTACAGCTGCCAGAATCATGTCCTGGAGCATCTCAATGTCCTCAGGATCAATTGCCTCAGGATCAATGGTGATGTTGGTCAGACGCAGGTCGCCGGATGCGGTTACCTTAACAGCTCCGCCACCAGCGCTTGCAGTTGCCTGCATAAGAGAAGCCTTCTGCTGAGCCTCCAGCAGCTGCTCCTGCATTTTACGAGCCTGAGCCATCATCTGATTGCGGTTCATGCCGCCCATGTTAAATCCACCACGTGCCATATGTTCTCCTATCGTCGTATCTATTTTAGACAAGTTGCGCTTTTTGCGCTGGCGCATGTAGAACCATGCACCAAAGCGTCATATCGCGAGAATATCGCGAGAAGTTCTAGTTGTTTGCGGGGTCTGCGGGAGCAGAGGTTCCGGCGTCCGAAGATGCGCCTGCGTCCGAGGGTGCTACTGCGCCCGAAGGAGCACCTGCATCCGAAGGAGCACCTGCGTCCGACTTCTTCTCTACCGACAAAGAAACTGCTGGTCCAAATACCTTCTCAAGCATATCCGCCACGTTATTGAGCTCTGGAGGAAGTGCTGAACGAGCCGCGATGTCCTCTGGTGAAGCTGGGGCTGGAGCTGGCTTTGGGGCCGGGGCCGGCTCGGGTGCAGGCGCTGGAGCTGCAGGTTGCGGCGCTGGCGCAGGCGTTGGCGCAGGTTGCGGAGCTGGCGCGACTGGAGCTGCGGGCGAAGGCGTTGGTGCAGGCGCAACTGGAGCTGGAGCAGCATCTTCGATGGAGTCATCCAAAACCGCAGCTACATCGTCATCGCTGTAAGGCACCTGATCGTAGTCAGGAGCCTCAACTGGAGCTCCGGCAGACGCAGGTTCATCCCAAGGCATTGGATATGACGCCTCGGGTGCTGGTACTGGCACTGGAGTTGCAGGTTGCGGTGCTGGCGTAGACGCTTGAACTTGAGCGGGCGCAGGAGCGGGCTGCGCGACTGGCGCTGGAGCTGGTGCAACAGGCGTAGCAGGAGCTGCTGGTGCAGGAGCAGGAGCTGGAGCCGGAGTCGCACGTTTTTCTCGAGAGATTGCCGTTGCAGCAAGGCTAGACTCGACATATTTGATGCGGCGTGGGCCCATGACCTGGGCAACACACTCTTTTACAAACTCGGAAACTGCTGGCGCGCTAAGCATCCTCATGGCAAACGAGGAGCCCTTAGGCAATGTAACTACCAGCTCAGAGCCATCGTCGGACTCAAGCATTGAGCTGACCAGCAGTGCTGCATGAGCAGCATTCTTGGAAGCGCAGACCTTGCCAACTTCTTTCCACTGTCTGACGAGAAGAGCGTCGGACTGGTCAACTTCTTTTGGCGCAGGCGCTGCCGCTGCTGGCGCTGGAGCCGCAGGTACAGGAGTTGGCGCAGGCTGCGGCGTTGGTGCAGGTGCGGGAACCGAAACCGGTGAGGGCGCAGCAACTGGAGCTGGTTGTGGAGCCGCTGGCACAGGCGCGGGAGCCGCCACGGGTGCAGGAGCCGGCGCAGCGACCGGAGTTGGCTGCGGTACCGGAGCAGGCGCGGAAACTGCGGGTTTCTCGACAGCTGGAGCTGCAACAACACCGTTTGCCAACTGCTGCTCAAGAACGGCTACCCTATCTGCCAGCGCTTCTAATGAAAGCTCCGTGTTGGGGCGCGCCAGCTTGGTGAATGCAACTTCCAGGACCAGTCGCTGGTTAACAGCGGTACGCATCTGATTGGCCGCGTCGCCCAAAACGGTCAGAACTCTGGAGAGTCTATCAACCGAGCCAAATGCCTGGGCTTCTTTTGTAAGCTGCTCAGTCGAAGCGGTGGAATTTGCCAGCGCAGGAGAATCAACGCCCACAGCTGCGGCAATATAGAGATCTCTTACGTGAACAGCAAGCTCACGCGTAAACTGAAGCAGATCTTTGCCGCCTTCAAACAACGTATTTACCGTGGTAAAGAGCGAAGAAATGTCTCGCTGAGCCAAAGCCATTGCAGCATTATTAATAAGAGAGCCGGAAGACTGGCCCAAAACGTCGCGAACCGTCTGCTCAGAAATGACGCCGCCGCCGTAAACGGAGAGCTGTTCAAGAGAAGACAGAGCGTCACGCATGCCGCCGCGCGCATGACGAACAATAAGGTCAATAGCTGCATCTTCGTAGGTAAAGCCCTCATTTTTGCAGACGTTGACCAGGTGCTCTGCCATCTCGTCAGCGGCAATGGAGCGGAAGTCAAAGCGCTGCACGCGAGACAGAATGGTTGCAAGAATTTTTTGAGGATCGGTGGTACACATGATGAACGTCACGTGCGAAGGGGGCTCCTCCAACGTCTTGAGCAGGGCGTTAAACGCCGCCGAGGTAAGCATATGCACCTCGTCGATGATGTAGACCTTGCCCTTACCGCGCACAGGAGCGTAACTAGCGCGAGAAATAATCTCTTCTCGCACGTTATCAACGCCGGTGTTAGAAGCGGCGTCAATCTCAAAGACGTCTGGATGCTGACCAGCAGCAATCAGCTGGCAGTCCTCACAAGTGCCATCAGGCAGATGACCAGGAGCCTCATGGCAGAGGATAGCTTTTGCTAGCAAGCGAGCCATGGTGGTCTTACCTGTGCCGCGAGGTCCGCAGAACAGGTATGCGTGGCTGAGCTTTTGCTCCAAGACCGCTCGCTCAAGGGTGCCGACCACGTGCTTCTGGCCAACTACCTGCTCAAACGTTTGCGGGCGATACTTTGTATACAGTGATTCCATTCGTCCTCCGACGGCAGATTTTTCACTTTCAAGTATACCCTCTGAGCTAAGAGGGTTTCTCGCCAAACAAAAACGGGGCAGCCGAAGCCACCCCGATTCTGTACTCTGCGGTTTTGCGCGAGCAAATACCTGCTACTCTGCAGCCTCTTCGGTTGCAGGTGCCTCAGCCTCAGCCTCTGGCTCTGCAGCTGGTGCGTTCTTTGCGAACTCAGCAGCACGCTTTGCCTTCTCAGCAGCCTTAGCCTCAGCAGCAGCCTTACGAGCAGCCTCCTGCTCAGCGGCCTTAGCAGCCTTTGCCTCCTTGGCAGCCTTAGCAGCCTCGAGAGCAGCGTTTGCTGCGCCACCGAACTTGTCGGCGAAGCGCTGGACACGTCCACCAGTGTCGACAAGCTTCTGCTGACCCGTATAGAATGGGTGGCACTTGTCGCAGAGGTCAAGACGCATCTCTGGAACAGTTGCGTGTGTGGTCCAGGTGTTTCCGCAGGTGCAGCGAACGGTGCACTCTACGTACTCTGGATGAATACCTTGCTTCATGCAGGACTCCTTACATCGGCTCTGGTTTCCGACCAGAGCAGGGGCGTCTTTATGAGCACGTGCTCAATCAAGACAATAAGCTGAAAAAGTATAGCAGAACAACACCTCTGTTGCTAGAAGCAGTTGGCGAGAAATTCACATTTTGTTCAGACAATTCTTGTGTGCGACAACTTTTGAGAAGCCCTTGATGCGCTAAAATCCAATGCAACATACAAAGCCGGTCTGCAGCTCTTCGGAGGCATAATGTTTTTATCGATTGATGTGGGTAATACGCAAACTGCCATTGGTTTATTTGACAGTGAAGGCACTATGGTGCGCGGCTGGAGGATGCCCACCGATCAAAACGACACCTCTGACATTCTGCACGGCCGTCTCTTCACGTTCTTCCAGAAAGATGGGCTGGGCCTTGACGACGTTGAGGCTGGTGGACTTTCGTGCGTGGTCCCCGTTATCACACGTGCTTGGCAGCGCTGCTTTGAGCTGCTGCTCAACAAGCCTCTGACCCGCATTAACGCACTTTCCACGAATAAAATTCGCTTCAATATCCCCCACCCCGAGCTTGTGGGTGCTGATCGAATAGCAAATTCTGTTGCCGCGACTGAGCGTTATGGTTATCCGGTTATTGTGGTTGATTTTGGCACCGCAACCAATTTGGACGTTGTCGATAAGGACGGCGTATTCCGCGGGGGTGCCATTTCACCAGGCATTATGATCTCTGCAAACGCTCTGTTTGCGCGCGCGGCCAAACTTTCTAGCATTCCTATTAAGGCTCCCGGAACTGTCTTGGGCAACACCACAGAAAGCGCTGTCCAGGCAGGTATTGTAGTGGGCGCAGCTGCTCAGGCAGAGGGCTTGGTTGCTAGGACACTCAAAGAGCCTGGTATTGAGGGTGCAACTGTTATTGCAACAGGTGGCCTGGCAAACACCGTTAGCGAAGCAACGGATGTCTTTGACGTGGTTGATCCGCAGCTCACTATGCGTGGAATTTATCTGATCTGGAAGCAGTCTACCGAAGCTGCCAAGTAGTTTCACGCTGCAGGCGCGCTACGGCCAACAGCTCCGTAATCGGACCAGCAGCTAGACCAGCAGCTAAACCAGCAGCTCAACGGCGGCTAAACCGCTGGCACTACAGAAGCTTCGTCCTCACTTACAAGGATTTCTTTACCATCCTCATCAACAAGGATGGCATGGCCCCACACGTCAATACCGCCAAATCGGGCAGTTAGCGCAACGTTACCACTGGGGTATACCTTGTTGACCTGCTGTCCAAGCAGAGGAACCATATCAAAGTAGTCACTCAGAATCAACGCGATGGGTCCCGCAAAGCTCCTTGCGCGTTTAACCTGTTGCTCCCACGCACTTACACTCTGGACCACCAGCTCAGATACTTTTTTGGCGAGAAGTTCTGTGTTGTCTGCAACGTCAAACACTGGGCTCAACAACTTAGCGTCTGCGACAACGCTTACCACAGCAAACATGCCCTCTTGATAACCAGCGGTAGCCTTAATTGAGGCAACTACCTGGTCTTTGTAGCAGATATCGTAAGGCCAGCAAATACCAAAGCTCTCATCTTGTGTACGCAAGAACTGACAAACTCCCAGTGCTACAACGTATGGAACTGCAGGTACATAGGGCATCGAAACCCCAAGACGTACAACGGTTGCAACCTCAAAGGGTTTCTCGCCAGCCGGTGTGGAAGCTGACTCAAGACACCCGTCTTGATCCTGAGCAGCACATTCCTGCACGTCAGAGACGCGGAATACAAACTCGCCCGTTTGTGCGCCGCCACGTGCTAGCTCTAAAGCTTCCTGTGCTACTCCCACGTAATGACTCCCAAATCCTCAGTTACGTGACCAACACGCTGGTCAGGAGGGGCAATCTCCACACCTCCGTGCGAGAAGAAGCGCACCGGATCATGCATCAGGTCCTCCATAGGCACAAGCACGTAATCGCGCTCGCCCATGCGTGGATGAGGCAAAGTGAGGTGTTTACCTGCGTGTTGTTCGCCCTCAACCCACAGAAGGTCACAGTCGATAGTGCGAGGTCCATGGCCCTCCTCGCCTTTCTTGCGTGTGCGGTTGAGAGCGTTCTCTACCTCAAGCAACTTATCCATCAGCACCAGCGGATGGAGCTCAGTTCTAATCTCGGCAACGGCGTTTACCACGGGTGTAGCAATACCGTATGCAGGCTCAGTTTCGTAGGCGTGGCTGAGAGAAACAACGCAGGTCAGAGGAATCTCATCGATGAGCTGCGTTGCGCGAGCCAGATAACCCACGCGGTCGCCTACGTTGGAGCCAAGCGCCACAAATCCCTGACGAGGATCGCGCTCGGTCATAGCCCAGTAAGCGTTGATAGCCTGAGCGGTTCCCGCAACATCGTGAACGCGCAGGATACGGGCACCGTTGGTGATTGCGGCAATGCAAATTGCATGCGTAGCTGCGTCGCGCTGCGTAGCCGCAGTTACGCCAGAAACAGCGCCGACAAAGCGCTTTCTGGACACGGCGCAGAGCAGTGGATATCCCATAGAAACCATCGAGCGAGTAGCACGCTGAATAACAACGTCCTCGTCAGCAAACTTGTCAAAGCCTGGACCTGGGTCAATGCAGATGCGGTCCTTGGAAACGCCAGCGCGCATCAAACCGCGAGCCTGGTCGCCCAAAAAGCCCATAATCTGGCGCATGATAGGCGCCTCTTCAGGCAGGGTAAAACGGCGCTGCGAGCTCAGCGTGCGTGTCTCGGCTCCTGTAGCTGCGGCTCGAGCAGCTGCACTACCAGTAGGGCGAGAAGGGCGCATGTCGTCCAGCTGCACCTGCTTGCGCTCAACACGAGCTCCAAGGCCGTCCTTATTCCAGTGCATCACAATGCAGCCGCAGTCAGACTCCGCAGCTACGGCAACCATCTCTGGATCGGTGAAGCCGGAAACGTCGTTGATGATGGATGCTCCAAGACGGACGCACATCTTTGCTACCTCGGCGTGACGCGTGTCGATGGAGACAATTGCTCCAGCAGCTACCAACGCGCGCACCACAGGTACTACGCGCTCAGCCTCTTCTGTAGGCAGAACAGGTGTGTGACCTGGTCGAGTAGACTCTCCCCCAACGTCAATGATGTCAGCGCCTTCATCCAGCATCTGTAGACCGCGTGCAATTGCAGCATCTGGATCAAAGTTCTTTCCGCCATCAGAGAACGAGTCTGGAGTGACGTTGAGAACGCCCATAATCCTAGGACGCGCCAACGAGATAGTGTGAGTTCCACATTGCCAGGTGTTGTAGCTTTGACGAAGCATGAATCCTCCTTGCCAGCTATGAATGTTTCTATTGTAGCGGTATTGGTGGCTACTAGTCGTATACCATGGATTTATTGAAAGTTTATTGCCGCAAACGCACCGCTTGGCGCCGTAACTGGAGCGTGGAACGCGCGTTACTCGCGGCTACTGTGATACGAATCCACTGCGACCTAAACCACCAGGTCGTAGTATGAAAGAGGAGTTATGAGCGATACTCGAGAGTACAAGCTAATTTCCTGGAACGTTAACGGTCTGCGTGCCGTGCTCAAGAAAGAGCCTTCGTTCACGGAAATTTTTGAAACCATAAATGCTGATGTATTTGCACTTCAAGAGACTAAGCTGCAAGAAGGCCAGGTTGAGCTGGACCTCCCTGGCTACGTTCAGACCTGGAACTACGCAGATAGAAAGGGGTATTCGGGCACAGCGGTTTTCTCGCGAGAAACCCCTCTGCAGGTAATTCGTCAGATTGGATGCCCCGTTGCTGACGACGAAGGTCGCGTTTGTGCGCTGGAGTTTGAGAAGTTCTGGTTTGTGTGCGTATACACGCCAAATTCAAAAGACCAGCTTGCGCGCTTGGACGAGCGTCTTGAGTGGGATCAGCACTATCGCGAGTTCTTAGCTGAGCTGTCTGAGCAAAAACCAGTAATTACCTGCGGCGATTTTAACGTTGCTCACAACGAGATTGACCTTAAGAACCCATCGTCTAACAGGCAAAACGCAGGCTTCTCTGATGAGGAGCGAGAAAGCTTTACTAAGCTGTTGGACGCAGGCTTTACCGATACATTTAGGTATCGCCATCCCGACATGACCGGCGCTTACAGCTGGTGGAGCTACCGCTTCAACGCTCGCAAGAACAACGCCGGCTGGCGCATCGACTACTTCCTGGTCTCCGATCGCATTGCTGAGCAGGTCAAAAGCGCTTCCATCTTGAGCGAGGTCTACGGCAGCGACCACTGTCCTGTTGAGCTGAGCATTGAGCTGTAATTTGAGCGCGTGGCGAGAAAACCGATCTTCTCGCCAGGGTTGCCTCATGATGGCGGCCGTGATTAACTAGAGTTGTCGATTGGAATTCAAAGGAGCACGTCATGCGCATTAGTTGCGACGTTCATACTCACAGCCTGTACTCTAGGCACGCCTATTCAACCGTTGAGGAGAACGTTCGTGCGGCTTCTGAGCGTGGCTATGAGCTACTTGGAATCACCGACCACTTCTCGTCCATGCTGTATGACCAGCAGACCATCAAAAATTTCCAGTTCTATATGAATACCGCCATTTGGCCAGAAACTTGGTACGGCGTCAGGCTGCTTCACGGTGCTGAGGTGGACATTGTTGACCTTGAGGGCAATCTGTTTGCCTACGATATTACGTTTGACCAGGGCATTAATGGTGATAAACTCCGCCAGCCTCATATTCTTGGCGAGCACATCCTAGGTACCTGCGATTATGCGGTTGCTAGTATCCACAGTAAGCAGTGGGCTGCCGGTGCCTCGCAGAAGCAGATTACCCAGATGTATGTAAATGCGCTGGATAATCCACATGTTTTGATTCTTGGTCACCTTGGCCGCAGTGGTTTAGATTTTGATATTCCAGCACTGGTCAGAGAGTGTCGCGATCGCGGCAAGCTCATCGAGATGAACGAGGCTACGCACGACGAAGGCCAGCGTGAGGTTGCTATTGAGCGTTGTCGTGTAATTGCAGAAACATGCGCTGAACTGGGATGTAAGATTTCCTTTGGCTCAGATGCTCACATTGCAACCCGCATTGCTGATGCACACTCCGTTATTAAGCTGCTTGAAGAGGTTGATTTTCCTGAGGAGCTTATGGCTTGTCGCGATGCCCAGACGTTTTTGGATACCATTGCTGACGCCAAGATTCCAGCCTCTAAGCAGGGATATTAGGCCGAACAACTGCAGCGACAACATTGCATAAAGAAAAAGCCGCGTTTTCACGCGGCTTTGAACTGCCTCCCATTTCTTTGACACGAGAAATTGGAGTCAGTTCAAAACACACCTATGACAGATAATCTGTCAAAAAGACGTATACATGACGCTGAAAATAGCTAAAACGTGCAGATTATCTTCATTTGATGTGTAATATGGCCGCAATTGTGCAGATTATCTGACATAGGTGTGTTCCTCAGAAGCGGAATTTGCCTATAGTTAAATTTCTTATATATTCCTATTCATTTCCAAGCATATTAAATAAAGTTTATGCATAGAGATGCATATCAGGTAGTGTGACCGCCTAGCTGCCTGCTATCTTGATTAAGAACATATCGATTCTTCGGCAGAACCTACCAAAGCTGCGCTATTTTGTGCGCCAGGCCTAAAAGCCGACGCTAACACGCTGCAGAATCATAATCACCCGCATATGAACTGCCTCCCATTTCTTATGTCCAAGAAATGGGAGGCAGTTCACTTTGTCGTTTGCGGTCGATTGATTTTCTCGCCATTGACGGCTGACCTTCTCCAGGTGATCTTCTAGTCTGCTGCAGTGCTTATTTCATTGCAACAAGAGCCTTTTCCCAGGCAGCAAGCGAGTCCACGCAGGTCTGGTACGCAACGCAGTAGCTCACGCGCAGCCAGCCTGGACAGCCGAACGAATCGGATGGAACAGGCAGCAACTCAAACTGCTTTGCCACATCACAGAACGCCTGAGCATCTCCACCAGGAGCACGAACCCACAGGTAGAATGCGCCATCAGGCTGGATGTGCTCGTAACCAAGCTTAGTTAGGCCCTCGGTCAGAACTTCTCGATTCTTTGCATAAGCCTCAACATCTGCCGGCTCATCAACGCAGTCGATAATAACGCGCTGGAAAAGAGCTGGCGCGCATACAAAGCCCAGCAAACGAGCAGCGCCCGCACAAGCTGCGTAAATCTCCTTCTGCTCCGGATTAGACGCAGGTACCAGCACCCAGCCGATACGCTCGCCAGGAAGCGAGAGGGACTTGGAGTAGGAATAGCACACAATAGTGCGCTCGTAGACATCGGGGACCCAAGGAACCTCAATGTTGCCAAAAACAATCTCGCGATAAGGCTCGTCGGAGATGACGTAGATGTCAGTTCCTAGCTCAGTGGAGCGTTTGCGGAGCATATCGGCAAACGCGTCCAGGTTTTCTCTGGTGTACACGGCGCCAACAGGGTTGTTTGGCGAGTTGACAATCACCGCGCGAGTCTTAGGCGTAAGAGCTGCACAAACGGCATCAACGTCAATCTGGAAGGTTTTCTCGTCAGCCAGAACCTCAACACAGGTGGCCTGGGCATGGTCAATCCACACGCGGTACTCAGGGAAGTATGGAGCAATAACAATAACCTCTTCACCTGGGGAAACAATGGAATTGAGTGCCATAGAAACGGAGGCTGCAGCTCCACAGGTCAAGATGAGATCGTCAGCCTGAGCTGCGTGGTCTCCAAAGCGACGTCGCAGCGATGCGGCAATTGCCTCTCTAGCCTGAGGAATGCCGATTGCAGGCGTGTAGCTGTGGACCTGCTGAGGAGGAAGCTGCATGGCAGTCTCGATAGAGGTGCGGACAGCCTCAGGAGCAGGCACGGAAGGGTTACCGATCGAGAAATCAAACACGTTCTGAGCGCCAATCTCAGCGCGACGCTGTGCTGCGTAGCCTGCAATCTCGCGGATTGAAGACTTTTCCGCTCCGTACGCAAGACTTTTCTGGTTGACCATGGTTTCTCGATTCTCTCGAAGCCTACAGTAACTACCTGGTAAAACGTTGGGCTGAGGTGCGGATGACGCCGCCGCGCAACCTTTGATAGATAGCATATTGGGCGAGAAAATCGATCTTCTCGCCCAAGCTTTAAAAGTTTTAACAAATTTGTATCTATTGCACGGGTTTTGCTGTGAACCGCACAATCCGAGCGTCGATTCCGAGGACTTGACCGCAGAGTCTCAGCCTATTCGTACACGCAAGGCTTCAGAACGCCAACAAATGGCAGGTTGCGGTAGCGCTCTGCATAGTCCAGGCCGTAACCAACAACAAACTTGTCGGGTACGTGAGTGCCTACGTAACGAGGATCAATAGCTGGACGCTTGCCCTCAATGTCCTTGACCAGGAAAGCGGCAATCTCAATGGACGCGGGGTTACGAGACTGGAGCATACGCACCAGGTAAGAGAGGGTTAGACCGGAGTCCAGGACGTCCTCAACGATGATGACGTGGCGACCCTCAATCTTGGTGTCAAGGTCTTTTACAATGCGCACGACGCCGGAGCTCTTAACACCGTCGCCGTAGCTGGAAACAGCCATAAAATCGATGGAGAGTGGGCACTCAATGGCGCGCATGATGTCGGCCATGAATACAACAGCTCCGCGAAGAACAGCAATGACCAGGGGGTTCTTATCCGCGTAGTCACGCGTGATCTCCGCACCCACCTTCTTGACGATGTCCTTGATGTCCTGTTCGTCAAGCAGAATCTCTTCAATATCAGGGTGAAGCTCCGCCATTACTGGCTCCTCTCAAATGGCTTATGACCAGAATAGATGTTCAATTCTAGCAGCTGTTTTGTATCTTGCGTACATTTTACTCGTTCATCGGGACGAATTCCCGCAACCCACACTACATGTCCACGAATATTTGTGCGCACAATAGGCATCATACTCCTGGATTCAACGGGAACGCCTGCCTCGCCCAGCAGGTCAGAGATCTTTTTTGACTGCCCATGCATGCCCAGGGGCTGCATGGTGTCCCCAGCCTCGGGTCCCGAGACCCACAGGCTGCCGCCGTGAACCGGATCTACCCCACAGGCGCGTGCGTCGAGAAGAACCGACTCGCCCAACCATTCCTGACTATGCGCGGTTGCATAGGACACGACGTCAAAGCCGTGCTCCACAGGGAGAATGCGCGCCGAAAGCACTCGGCCGTCTGCCAGCTCCAGCGTTCCCGGAACTGCAAGGTGCTCGCCAAACGTTGCTGCAGCAAGTGATGTAGCTGCTGGTTCGTTGCCGGTTGCGGCACCACCCGCGCCCGAGCCCGCGCCCGTGAACGAGAACATAACGGTGCCCAAGCGAACGCGCGCCTCAAGGTTCTGCGGCAGGTTGGCCACGCCAACTCCCGCGGCAACCGCTTCGAGCACAGCGTCTACGTGCCTGAACTCCAGCCAAGCCTCGGGGATCAGCTGCCTGGCCACAATCCTCACCACACGACGAGCAATCACCACGTCGGTAGAGCTCAGCTTCAGCGCGTCAAGTACCAGCAAAGACTCGCTCTTCCGCAGCGTAATCTGCCTCAGTTTGCGAGCGGCCTTGCCCTCAAGATAATCGTCTTCGTCGGTCATCAAATCTGCAATTTTGCACACCGTTTGCACCAACATCGGGTTTCTCGCTTTAAGGAGCGGAAGCACGTTATGGCGCATATACGCACGTAGATAGTGGGTATCGGTGTTTGTGGCGTCCTCGTGCCACTCCAGGTTGCGAGCCTTCAGCCAGTCTTTGAGCTGGTCATGCGTGTAGTTGAGCAGCGGACGATAAATCAACCCGCGATGCCTAGGAATCGACGCAAGACCGCTCATTCCGGACCCGCGCATCACGTTCATCATGAACGTCTCCGCGCGGTCGTCCGCCGTGTGCGCTGTTAAAATCTTTGCCCTCTGGCGAGAAAACCCCTGTTCAGCGCAAAGTTTTTGAGCGAGTTCTCGCGCAGCGTCATACCGCACCCGACGACCAATTTCTTCCACGTTGCCGTCACGCTCCTGCGCAAGCTTTGCTACGTCCACGCGCAATGCGGTACAGGGAATGCCCAGCGAGTCGCAAGTCTCTTGAACAAAGTGCTGGTCAGCGTCTGCATCTGCCCCGCGAAGCAGGTGATTTACATGCAGCACATGCAGGCGCTTTTTTGCAACGCGCGTAAGACCTGCACCATCGCCAAGGTCAAGTAGCTCCGTTGCCGCCATGTGAAGCAGCGCCATCGAGTCGGCTCCGCCCGAGACCATTAGGATGACGGGTGCAGCTGCCTGACCACGTCGCGAGCCCTCTACCTGGCCTCGGCGCTGATCATCTACCTGGTCCTTTGCAGTGAGAGCGTTCTTTTTATTGAAGTATGCGTGTACGGATGGCACTTAGCACCAATTTCTGTCCGGTGTGTTTGTTACAGTTATACCCGAAAGTTACTCAGTAGAAAGAAATTCATGAATCCCACGTTTCACCTACATATTCTTGCCAGCGGATCAAAAGGTAATTGCAGCCTGCTAGAAACGCCTGATGGTCTCATTATGATTGATTGCGGAATCTCTAGAAAAGAAATTCTGCGTCGGTCTAAAGAGCTGAACGTTGACCTCTCTGAGCTTGTGGCCATCTTTATTACGCACGAGCACACCGATCACGTCGCGGGTCTTTCGGTAGTAAGTAAAACTTTTGATGTTCCCGTGTTCGCTACAACAGGAACTGCTGCCGTACTTTCAAGAAAGCCCTGTTCCAACGTCACCTTTACCCTTGTTGACCAGGCAGGTTCTGTCCATATTGACGCCGCTCCAGACATTGAGGTAAGCATCTTCCCCACCTCGCACGATGTTTGCGAGCCTATGGGCATGCGCTTTGATTATCTTGCTGGTCCTGATAGGCGCATCGTGGACTCCGTGGGCTACTGTACCGACACGGGTATTCTGACGCCCAAGGCTCTCGAGTGCCTCTCTGACGTGCGCATTCTTGCTATCGAGTCCAATCATGACGAGCACATGCTGCTCACGGGACCCTATCCTTACATGCTCAAGCAGCGCGTCCACGGAGACTCCGGTCACCTATCAAACGAGTACACCGCGCAGGCGTTGCCGCAGCTTGTTGGCCCAAATACGCGTTGCGTGGTTGGCATGCACCTCTCTCACGAGAATAACCGTCCAAGCGTCGCTGTGAGAACGCTTGCTGAGGCGGTTGGTGCGCAACCCCTCAACGACGCGTTCACCGAGGCACAAACTCCCGACGGCTCCCTTGCCGTCTGCGTTGCCAGTCAAGATTGGCCAATATCGTTGTAGATGCGCATTTGCGCGCTGCCTTCCCTCGCAGGCTACCGCACACCCTGGACTGTGCGCTGCCCCGCGACTCAACAGCGCATCCCAGGCTTGCGACAACAAAAAGCGAGAAAACCTTGGAGCTCCAAGATCTTCTCGCTATGCGAGGTGCCTGTAATCGGGCGTTGAGCAGGCACGTCTAGCCGTACGCTTGGCTGCAGCTATACGTGCCTGGCAGGTCAACTACCAGGCACCTTACTGCCTGAACAGCAGCCTGGCCAACCGCCCAAGCCGCTGTTCAGCTGTTCTTGTGTTAGTCGATTGCAATCTTTGTGACGCTAGCCTGCTGATCCTGCTTTGGAACAGTGATGGTCAGGATGCCGCCATCAAGCTTTGCAGTTAGACCCTCTCGAGCTGCGTCCTTCAGATACACGCCACGAGTAGCCTGCCACTCAGAAGACTCTTTGTGCAGGTAATTCTTGGACTTCTCCTCCTCAGACTCCTTACGAGTTGCGGTGATTGAAAGTCTGCCTTCATTGAGCTCGACGTCAATGTTTTCCTTGGAAACGCCAGGAAGCTCTGCTGTTACCACGTAAGACTGGCCTGCGTCCTCAACGTTCATAACAAATGCATCGGACGATACGGAAGACAGGGCGGAATAAGGCGCATCAAAGAAAGAATCAAATGAGCCAAAAGGCCACGTGCTCAGATTTCTTGCAATACGATCATAAGGAACTACATTCTTCATAGTAACCACTCCTTTACTGGTAGATGCCGTTATTGGCACTTCGTTGTTCATCATCTGTTGTACCCTGCTTGAACGAGTTTATACAACTTTTTATAAAATTTCTAAGTCTTATTGACTAAGATTGTCCTGCACTTATGTACCGTATGGATACGCGGAACGACACGCGGATCGACACGCGAGCCGACACGAGAGCCGCCACGCGGGCCAACACCCACTCAATCTGCAATCGCCCAAATATCCGAGCAAAACTGTGCAGGATTGCGCGCGCTGCGGTATCATGTTTTATATCAATGTTTTGCGAGACTGCGACAAAAGGACCATCGTGGACACCTCGAACAACCTTGAAAATAACGTTTCACCTGCGAATCAGGACCCTCGTTCTGACGCTCAGCAGGAGTTTGAATACGCTGAATCTTTTGAGCAGGAAGCCCAGCCAGCTGACGATGCCGAGCTTCACGCAACTGGTGCACAGCACTTCTCGTCATCTGAGATTTCTGAGCATGCAGGCGAAGACGCTGCAAAGCAGCCATACGTTCGCCAGCATCGCCATCACAAAACAGTGGAGCCTATCAGTGATTTTACGATGCCGGGCGAGAAACTCGAGATTCCAGAGAACCAGGCTGCTGGCTTTGAATCCAGCAAGGGCGCTTACGCGAAGAAGGGTTGGCGCAAGCCAAAGAACGAGATTGCTCACCTTCGCAAAGACGTTCACTATGGCCAATACCTGCAGGTTCCTAAGGGCCAGCGCGACATTTTTGTCAGAAAAGAGCGCCGATCAAATGCGGGTTCGCTGATTGCCGCCATCATCGTTTTGGCCATCATTGCCGCAGTTTTCTACTTCCTCTGGACCTGGATGTCCGCCAACTGGGGCGTTGCGATTCGCTAAACGCGCTGTTCGCCAGCGGTAGCTGCAAAGTCGCGATGTCGTGCGGTGTGTCGGCAGCTGAGCCATCCAGTGCGCGCCTGATTTCTGCAAAGAATCTGTACCTTTTGCCTAAAAATGTAAAAGAATCGGTGGATTTGCCTGATTTCATCAAAGAATCTGTGTCCCAAACACAGATTCTTTGCACTTTTTAGGCGGGCTTTGAAACGTACCCAAGATTGCCCTTCCATGGACGCTCACATGGAGCCTGATTTTCTCGCCATGTCTGAATGATTTGCCGGAAAAATGCACCAAGTCTGAGCTATTTGCCGGTTTTTCTCACCATGTCTGAGTAAATTTACTCAGACATGATGCACTTTTCAGGCTTGCAATCATGGGCTAACCATCGAACTGCACGCAAAAAGCCGCTGATACGTCATGTACCAGCGGCTTTGTTTGTGAAGCTCAGCGTGTGGCGAGAAACCCCGTCTAGCTCCAGGGATCGCGCTCAAAGAGTGGCTCGTTCACGGGACGACGATCGGAGTACGGGTCGTAGCCGTCATCGTCCTCGTTTTCCGCGCGAGCGAACTCCGGGTCAACTACCTGCGCTTTCTTGGAATCAGCGTCCTTGCGCACCGCGCCCTGCGCCTTGACATGCGCCGTGACCTGCGCCGCAACCTGCCCCACGACCTGCGGCGTAGCCGTCGCAGCTTCCTTGCGTACCGCGGCCTGCAGCTCGGGTTTCTCGGCCCTGTTTGCCTCGTCACACATGCGCAGCCTCACTTACTTCTTGCGAGCAACCAAGTTGCCGTTCTCGTCAGTATCAACCAGAACAGTATCGCCCTCATGCAGCTCACCTGCAATAATCAAGTTTGCTACCTGGTCAACGACGCGACGCTGAATGAGGCGCTTCAGAGGACGAGCACCGTAAACAGGGTCCAGGCCGTCAAGGGCCAGCGCCTGCTTAGCAGCCTCAGAAAGCTCCAGCGTCATACGCTCGCTCGCAAGCCTGCTACGGACATCCTTAAGCTGAATATCCACAATGTGCTCGATGTCCTCAAGACCCAGAGGCTGGAAGATTACCACGTCATCGATACGATTCAAGAACTCAGGACGGAAGGAGCTACGCAGCGCCTCCATGACCTGCTTTCTGGACTCCTCGTTGAAGCCCTCAGCGCCAGCACCAGCAATGAACTGCGAACCAACGTTACTGGTCATGATAATGATGGTGTTCTTGAAGCTTACTACCCTACCTTGACCGTCCGTCAGACGACCGTCGTCCAGCACCTGCAGCAAAATGTTGAAGACATCAGGATGAGCCTTCTCCATCTCGTCCAGCAAGATGACGGAGTATGGATGCCTACGGACTGCCTCGGTGAGCTGGCCGCCCTCATCATAGCCCACGTATCCTGGAGGTGCGCCAATGAGTCGCTGGACCGAGAACTTCTCCATGTACTCAGACATATCAATGCGGACCAGCGAGCGCTCGTCGTCAAACAGCAGCTCTGCCAGAGCCTTTGCCAGCTCGGTCTTACCCACGCCGGTTGGGCCCAGGAAGAAGAAGCTGCCCAGAGGCTTGTTTGGATCTGCGAGGCCCGCGCGAGAACGACGGACTGCTGCAGCAACTGCGGAAACAGCATCGTCCTGACCAATAACGCGCAGGTGCAGCTGGTCCTCAAGGTTCTTGAGCTTGTCCATCTCGCCCTGCATCATCTTAGAAACAGGCACGCCAGTCCACGAAGAAACTACCTCGGCAATCTCGTCCGTGGTGACCTCTTCCTTGAGGATTCCGCCGTCTTCCTGCTTGGCGAGAAGGGCTTTTTCTGCCTCATCGTATTTACGCTCAAGCTCTGGAATGGTGCTATAACGAAGCTCAGATGCCTGCGCCAAATCACCCTCGCGAGTAACGCGCTCCATCTGCGTCTTTGCATCCTCAATCTGGGACTTCAAGTCCTGTACCAGGTCAATTGCGCCACGCTCGTTCTGCCAGTTGGCCTTCATACCATCAAGCTTCTCCTGCGTCGTAGCAATCTCTGCGCGGAGGTTTTCCAGGCGCTCCTTTGAAGCAGCGTCCTCCTCTTTCATCAGAGCCTGCTCCTCGATCTGCATCTGAGTGAGCTGACGATCAACCGCATCAATCTCTGCCGGCATGGAATCAAGCTCCATGCGAAGCCTTGATGCCGCCTCATCTACCAGGTCAATTGCCTTATCTGGCAAGAATCGGTCAGAAATGTAGCGATTAGAGAGGTCTGCTGCTGCAACCAGGGCGGAGTCCGTAATACGGACGCGGTGGTGCTGCTCGTACTTCTCCTTAAGGCCACGCAGGATAGAAATGGTGTCTTCAACAGAAGGCTCGGAGACAAGTACGGTCTGGAAACGACGTGCAAGAGCAGCGTCCTTCTCGATGTACTTACGGTATTCATCCAGCGTAGTAGCACCAATTGCGCGAAGCTCGCCACGGGCAAGTGCCGGCTTCAAGATGTTGCCAGCGTCCATGGAACCCTCGGAAGCGCCGGCGCCTACGATGGTGTGAAGCTCGTCGATGAAGAGGATAATTTGGCCGTTAGACTTGGCCACCTCTTTTACCACGCTCTTCAAGCGGTCTTCGAACTCACCACGGTACTTTGCGCCTGCTACCAGGGCGGACATATCAAGCTCAACAAGCTCTTTGTCGCGCAGGGTGCTTGGAACGTCGCCAGAAACAATGCGCTCTGCCAGGCCTTCCACGATTGCGGTCTTACCAACACCAGGCTCGCCGATAAGAACAGGATTGTTCTTGGTGCGACGACTCAGAACCTGAATGGTGCGACGAATCTCTTCGACGCGGCCAATAACTGGATCAAGCTTTCCCTGGCGAGCAAGATCGGTCACGTTGCGACCATACTGCTCCAAGGCCTCAAACTGCGGCTTTGCGTCCTGAGAGGTTACGCGCTCATCGCCACGAAGCTCGTTGTAGACCTCTTCCACACGCTTAGCAGTAACGCCGGCGTCACGAAGGATTCTACCTGCATCAGTGTTGTCGTTTGCCAGCGCAGTGAGCAGGTGCTCAGAGGTAACGTAGGAATCCCCCAGCTTAGTGGCAAGCTTCTCGGCCTCGTTAATGACCTTGAGAAGGTCGTTGCCAATGCCAATCTGTGCTCCACTTACCTTTGGAGCCTTGGAAATTGCCTGGTCTACCTGCGTAGCAATGGTGTCAGGATCTGCGCCAATCTTCTCCAAGATAGAACGCAGGTTGCGCTCATTGCTGTCCAGCAGCGCCTTGAGCAGGTGTGTTGGTGCAACCTCGGAAGCCTCTACATCACCAGCAATACCAAGAGCTGCCTGCAGTGCTTCCTGGGCGGTTACGGCCCATTTATCTAGTCTCATAAAATCACCCTCCTACCCCAAACAAAATCGTGCCGGGGACTGAATCTTCATCGGATTCTATATACCCTCAAGCACGACTTTTAATACATATCTAAGTGTGTTTGTAGTAGATTTTCTTATTGCACTATGCTGAGCTTTTCCGCAGCCTTATCCTGCGTCTTATTTCCCCTAAAATTCTGCCTCTTCATAGACCAGATTTTGTTCAGCTTCCAATGTCGAGAAAAACTTGGCAGGCGTAAGCACTGGTATATCCGAGCGAACAAAATCTGCCGTATTTCTTGTGACGATATAATCTGCCTTTATCTTCTTAGCCGCGCGCCAAATAAGACAGTCTTCAAAGTCTTCCCACTGCTCAGAAAGTGCATTTGAAATATCTGCTCCATCAATAGAACATACTTTAAGCAGCGGAGATACTTCTTTCAGGATTTCCTGCATACGAGCAGAGCCATGAGCCTTAGCGCCCACATAGTAGAGATCTGTATATGACTGAGCCGCAATCCACAGCTCAGCGTCTCTAAACTGCTTCATTATAAAAAGCTTTTTAGCGTCAGCAACAAACTGCTCTCTACATAAAAAGACGTCCAGCAAAACGTTAGTGTCAACCAAGAGCTTCATAGTCATTTGACCTCCACTCGCTGATTGCTTCTTTGTAGGTGCTGTCGCCCAAATCATTCCAGAACGACGCCGGTGCGGGAACTGAAATCTTTCCAAAGAGTGCCGAAAGCTGCTCTTTGTCCTTCTCGCTCAATTGGCGAGAAGATCCTCTAGCAGATAGTTCTGACACAGCACCCTCATGAGCATCAGGAAGCTTGCCTGTTACCAGCACATATTCGAAAGCAGCATTAATCAGTTTGGTAGTGTTTGACCCAAGCGATTCAAGAACTTCAGAAACCTGATTTTTTACTTCAACAGGAACACGAGCGGTTACAACGCTATCCATAGCTCCTCCTTTACCTAGTTATATCATTGTATTCACGTATTACAACTAGGTCAAGAAGTAAAAAGCTAAGCAGTTTCTGAGTGAATGGTTCCGTCTTTTAGAACGAGAGAGTGGAAGCGCTCTCTTATTTCTGGAGTTACTTGATGAGATGTCATAACAACGGTTCTCTCATCATCTTTTAAGATCAACTCAATGAGGCTCTGAACAGAATCGGAATCCAAGTGGGCAAAGCTCTCATCATAAATCACAATTTGTGGCTTAAACAAAAAGATTCGAGCAAGAGCCAACCGTTGCCGTTCTCCACCAGAAAGACTACTTCCTGCCTGGTCAATCATATGATTGATTCCATCTGGATATCTGGTAAGAATCTCAGAAAAGCCTGACTTTGTTATAGCATCAATAATTTCTTCATCGGTAAACTCATGGCAAAACAGCGTAACGTTATCCCTGATGGTTGCATTAAAAATGAACGTTTGTTGAGAACAAGGGATTATGAACCGAGCGTATTGCTCGCTTTTGAATTGCTTGATTGGCACACCATCCAAGCAAATATCTCCGTTGTCTGGGCTCAGAGCATCTGTTAACAGTTTGATTAGTGTTGTTTTTCCACTTCCCGAGCTTCCTTCAAGAAGATACTTTCTACCACGTTCCAAATTAAAGCTAATATCCGACAAAACTAATTTGTCCTCGTCATAACCATACGAAACATGATTGACCGATAGATTTGTAAAGTGCTCAGGGGTATCTTTTGTTCCGCCTTCTGTACTTGGAGCTTCATTAAGAAGCGTTTGTATTTTAGTAATAATCTCTTTTGCGCTTCTCATATCAGTAATTGAATCACTTATGTTCTGAATGGGGTTTGCTATGTAGACAACAAGCTGAGATGCCGCGACCATCATTCCTACTGTCATCAATCCATTAAGGGTAAGAATGGCGCCAATAAAATAAATTCCGATGTAAATAATTTGTCCCACAGTAAATGAAAGCAAACGTGCCAAAGAACTAAAGTAACGAGCTCCAAATTTCTGCTTCTCCCAAGCTTGATTCGCGCTACTCATGGCAACCCGCGAAGCCTCTGTTAGATGAAAGCTTCTAAGCAGATCAAACCCTTCAAGATGCTCATTTGCTGTAGCAATAAAATGTTCAGCTGACTCAGATTGTTCTTTTCGCTTGCTAGAAATAATCCCAGACATTGTGTTAGGAACAAACATCTGGACAGCTATCATGCACAAAATGAACAGAACAAGCCATGGTGAAATGAACAGCAAGATTATTAGGCTTACTACACCAGAAAAGACATCTATCAAAAGATCGATAAAAACGCGAAAGTATGTTTCCTCAAGCAAATCAAGGTCGTTAGTAAGGATTGAGAGCCAATGACTGGTGTTGAACGAGTGGAACTCAGGAATAGAGCGACTGAAAATCTTTTGTATCAGCTCGTCACGTAAATGCGTTTGACAGCCCTGTATTACTGACCAGCGCAAACGCCTGCAAATCAAGTCGACAATAAAATAGCAGAGTATATAGAGGCCAAACCAGAGTCCATCATTCAATGCGTCCGACAGATTACCATCCATGGCAAGATTAACGGATTGAAGCATTACAAATGAAAGGGCAATTTCAAACAAGCTGCTCAAAAGAGAGAAGACTACAAAGAAAAATAGTTTGCTTTTTTGCTGTGCGTAAAGGTATTTAAGCATGCCATCTCCCTTAAAAGAGATTTCGTTTAAAAAAGGTTATGACTGCATGTGGTATTCGGTATTCGGTATTCGGTATTCGGTATTCGGTATTCGGTATTCGGTATTCGGTA
>CAUVBV010000009.1:0-36148 GCA_963550405.1 uncultured Atopobium sp.
ATCATTGCAGGTACTACTGAAGAAGTGCTCTTTGATCGACTCTCTTCATGGATTGCAACTGCAACAGAAAAATCAGTTTCTTTTGCAGCAGCGTATCCTCTTTGCAGAACTCAAGTAGTTAAGCAGATAACTGCTGCTTGTGCCAAAGAAAATGCAGCTATTGGTGCTGTAGCCTTTGTTCCTGGTTCTGATATGCCCCTGATGACTGCACGTCAGATTAGACTTGCGCTTGATATTACCGCTGCGTATAACATCAATATGAGTGTTGAAACCATTGCCGAACTTCTCGGCGTTGTGGGTGCGGGCTTTGGATATCGTACGGTTGCACGCACGGTCGCGGGCACTGTTCCTGGATTTGGCTGGGCACTTAAGGCTGGCATGGGATACGCAGGAACTCATACGACTGCTCGCGTCATTCACGCATATGCTCGCAAAATTGCCCAGAAGCGCGATGGGGTAGCAACTGATTCTACAAGCAAGACCAGCACCTCGAGTGCTTCTACAGACGCAGCTGCAACAGTAGATTCAAATTCACAATCAAATACCGTAGAGATACCAACCACACAGTCCCTCGCTAAAAGATAGAAAGTAGACTATCGTGCGTGTTAAACGAGAAAATCTCTTCCATCTCATTGAGCCCATGCTTCCGCATGTCGAGAAACCCTCAAGATACTTAAATCACGAGTGGGGAGCAGTCGAGGAGCAAGAAGGTCCTTTTCACGTTTGTATGGTTTACGCTGACGTGTATGAGGTGGGTCAGCCTAATTTGGGCATTGCTATTCTCTATAACGCGTTGAATAAGGCGCCTCATATTTCTTGTGAGCGCGCCTATCTGCCTTGGGTCGATATGGCAGCTTTGATGCGCAAGCGCAATGTTCCTCTACTTTCGTTGGAGGGTGCTGCGCCTTTAGCATCTTTTGATGTAGTGGGCTTCACCCTTGCGCATGAAATGATTGCTACCAATATTATAGAAACGCTTGATCTAGCAGGTATTCCAAAGCTTTCCGAAGAGCGTGATGAAGAGGATCCGCTTATTTTTGGTGGCGGCCCATCTGTTTGGAACTCAGAACCCGTGGCTCCGCTTTTTGATGCCATTCTTTTAGGTGATGGCGAAGAAGCACTGGTAGAGATGTGCGAATGCGTGAGAACTTCCAAGCTGGACGGGGTCTCTCGCCAAGAGATTTTGCATAGACTTTCTCAGATTCAGGGTGTATACGTACCATCGCTTTATCAGATTGTGCACGATGACACCGCAACACGCTGGGGTTACGCGGTCCCTAAAGAGGGAAGCGGTGCGCCAAGCGTGGTGTATAAGCGCTGTCTGCCAGATCTTTCGGTGACTGACCCTGTGGCTCAGCGCATTGTTCCGTATACCGAGATTGTGCAAGACAGGCTGGCGCTTGAGATTCAGCGCGGATGCGCTCGTGGATGCAGGTTTTGTCAGGCTGGTATGACCTATCGACCTGTTCGTGAGCGCCCGGCTCAACAGATTGTTAAAGCAGGTGAGGAAGGTCTTCTGAAGAGTGGCTATGATGAGGTTTCGCTCACGTCGCTCTCTACAACGGACCACTCTCAATGCGGCTATATTCTTCGCCGTATGAATTCTGACCTGCGTAAACGTGGCGTGCGCATCTCTATTCCGTCACAGCGTATGGACGCTTTTGGTGCGGAGATGGCAGACGCCGTTTCTACTTCAAGGCGCGGTGGTCTGACGTTTGCGCCAGAAGCAGGCTCACAGCGCATGCGTGATGTTATCAACAAGAACGTCACCGAGGATGATCTTGAATCTGCGGCAAGAAACGCGTTTGAAAACGGTTGGCGCCGCATGAAGCTCTACTTTATGATGGGCCTTCCAACCGAGACTGACGAGGACATCCAAGCTATTCCTGCAGTTGCAAAGCGTATTTTGGACATCGGCCGAGAAATTGGCGGCAAGGGCGTTACGGTTTCTGCTTCTGTTGCCGTATTTGTTCCCAAGTCCTACACACCATTCCAGTGGGTTGGTCAGATTTCTCGTGAGGAAGCCCAGCGTAGGCAGCAGTTATTACTGTCTTCTAACCACGATAGGGGACTCAAGATTGCCTATCATGATTCTGGCACTTCGCTGGTAGAAGGCGCGCTGTCAAAGATGGGTCGCGACGGCTTTGATCTGATTTACCAGGCATGGGAAAATGGTTGCAAGTTTGATGCGTGGACCAGTGAGTTTAACCTTGATGCTTGGAATGCAGCTGCAGAAAGTCTGGGTTTCTCGCTGTCTGATATTGCAACAGAAACCTTTGATATCCAGGCAAAACTTCCTTGGGATCACACGTCTCCTGGCGTGTCCAAGGGCTACTTACAGCGAGAATATCGTCGAGCAATGGACGAGGTCACCACACCAGACTGCACATTTACCTCTTGTACGGGATGCGCGGTATGCCAGACCTTGAAGGTCGACAACGTTTTGATGGGGGTGCGCTCATGACGGATACGCAGCTAGAGAGCGTAGCTCCTGATGTGGTTGAGCCGGCGAAGAAAGACTGGCGCGCTGGTAGGCCACAGATTCAGCCAGAGATTATGACGGAACGTGGAGCAGAGATTTTTAGGCTCCGCGTGGCTTACAAAAAAGACGATCGCCTTGCGTTTTTAGGACACCTTGAGCTTATTGGCACTATTGAGCGCTGTGTTCGTCGAGCTCAACTTCCGTTTAGAGTAGGAAACGGCTTTGCAAAGCGCATGGGTGTGCAGTTCTCTCAGGCGCTTCCCGTTGGTGCTTCGTCTGAGGCGGAGTACTTTGACTTGAAGCTCACTGAATATGTGGACCCGGATGAGGCGTTAGAGAGGTTGTTGTCGGCAACGCCTCCCGCGCTTGCTCCGTTTGCCGTCAGCTACGTTGACCGGTCGCTGCCAGCGCTTGAAGCATGGTTGAATGCCGCTCACTGGAGATGCGACATTTTGGGAGAGGGTCTTAAGTCCGAGGCGTTGCGTTGGGGGTTTGAGGATCTTCTCGCCAAAAAAGAGCTGACGTACATGCGCGGTGACAAGCAAAAAGTGGTCAACTTAGAGACAACGTTTGCTGGTTACAGCATCTCTGAGAGCTCATCTAATACGTGCATTTCATTTGAGCTTGATACGTTGCAAGATCCACGGGCAGCGCTTAGACCTGCGGTTTTGATCTACGAGGCGCAAAGAATTGCAGCTCAAGCAGGAGTGGATGGACTGCAAGGTATTGACTCGTTGAAGGTATGTCGCACCTCACAGGCACATGTTTCAGAAAATGGACTCCTTGTGAAGCCTCTATAACATGTAGTTTTGTCTTGGAATTTTCTGAAATATGCAGTAGACTATTTCGAGTTGTGTTTCTCGCCGAGGGACATGGGACACCGACAGTTTCCCGCGGATGCCACAGGTCACGGCGGCGAAGATCTTTGCTCGGATCTTCAGAAATGCAAAGATAGTATTAATCGTTGCAAGAATCAGCAATGAAGGGTTACACACATGTACGCAATCGTAGCAACTGGTGGCAAGCAGTATAAGGTTGCCAAGGGCGACGTAATCAGCGTCGAGAAGCTTGATGCGCAGCCTGGCGATAAGGTAAAGCTTGATGTTCTTATGCTTAACGACGGCAAGAAGGTTGTTGCTGACGCTGCCACTCTTTCCTCTAAGAAGGTTACCTGTGAGGTTCTTGAGCAGTACAAGGACAAGAAGGTCCTCGTCTTCAAGTTCCACAAGCGTAAGCGCTATCACCGCGCCAACGGTCACCGTCAGAACCTTACTAAGCTGAAGGTTACCGCGCTCCCTACCGCTCGTAAGGCTGCTGCTAAGGCATCCGACGAGTCTGCAGAGTAATTGGTCACTTCTGATATTGAGATAGGCAGGTAGCATTTATGGCACACAAGAAAGGTCTCGGCTCTTCCCGCAACGGTCGCGACTCACAAGCACAGCGCCTTGGCGTTAAGATTTACGGTGGTCAGGCAATCAAGGCTGGCCAGATTATCATCCGTCAGCGTGGTACTCACATCACTCCTGGCGTAAACGTTGGTCGCGGCAAGGATGACACTCTCTTTGCACTTTGCGATGGCGTTGTTGAGTTCAAGAAGGGTGCTAAGCACGTCGTTAACGTCGTTGCTGCTGAGGCATAAGTTTTCTTGAACATCCACAGTTCATTCAAGGGGTCCTTCGGGGCCCCTTTTTGTTTCTCGCGGTATTTTGCACTTGCTGTTGCCGTTTACAGTTTCTAAATTGTTTCTTAATGTTTTTCTTGACACAATCAGGCTTAGTAATGGTATTCTTCTTATATTGCAATTTACGCTTTTGGGAGGAGGACATATCATGCGCGCTACAGGCACTCAGCAGTGGTGGTGGAACAACTTGTCTTTCTCCGGTCAGCGATGAGTTGCTTCTGCATACGCATTTAGAGGCTCTCGGGTGACCGAGAGCTTTTTTTGTGCGTACGTTTCTTGCTAAATCCGGATGGCGAGAAACCCGTTTTGTTGAAAGTTTTGTTTGTTCATTTTGTTTTGCGTTAAAGGAGTTTGTATGTCTACAGAGAATCTCAATCAGGTCAGCACCACAGACACAGAGACAGGATCTGCTGAGCAGGCACCACGCGTTGTTGCTGTTTCAAAGTCTGCAGGCGTTTTGGATGTAACTTCTCTTGTTCTTGTTGCCGTTCTTATTGCTGCTGGTTTTATTCTTAACCTGACCGTTGGTAAGGCAATTAGTGCTATTGGTATTGGCCCAGAGTTCATTATTGCGTCGTTCTGCCTGGCTATTCTTCTGCTGAAGCCAAACGCTGTACAGAGCCTGGTTATTGGCCTTATTGCAGCTACCGTTATTCAGCTGACCACCTCTGTTCCTGGCGCTGATTTTGTTGCAGAGGGCATTGCTTCACTTGTTATGTTTGCTTTCACAAAGTCCGCTCTTGCAGATAAGCCAGTAATGCCTGCAATTGGTTCTTTTGTAACCACTCTTATCTCTGGCCTGATCTTTGCGGCCATTGCTATTCCAGCCAAAGGTGCAACTATTGAGCTTTTCTACGTAATGCTTCCTGTCATCGTGGGAACTGCATTCTTTAATGCTATTGTTGTTCAGGTTCTTGCGGCTCCTCTTAAGAAGGTTTTGGGCCGATAAGTTCTTAGATACGCACATATTTCCTGGAGAACACTGTGTCTATTATTGAAGTTCAATCTGTGTCATACAGCTATCCTGATAGCTCGGCGCGCGCTCTTAATGAGCTCTCGTTGAGCGTTCAGGAGGGTGACTTTGTAGGTATTGTTGGCCCTTCTGGTGCAGGTAAGTCTACGCTTGCTCTTGCGCTCTCTGGTGCCATTCCTCATCACTTTAGAGGTAATTTCTTTGGTAAGATTCTTGTCTCTGGAATGGATACTTGCACGGTTGCCTTAACTGATATCTCAAAGATTGTGGGTTCTATTACCCAAGATATCAATGCACAGATGGTTGCTTCAATTGTTGAGGATGAGCTTCTCTTTGGTCTTGAGAACTTTGCTGTTCCTCATGCAGAAATTCCAGAGCGAATTACCTATGCGCTAGAAACAGTTGGTATTGCCAACCTTCGCTTTAGAGAGATTGCCTCTCTTTCTGGTGGACAGAAGCAAAAGGTTGCTATTGCAGCTCTTTTGGCACTACAGCCGCAGGTTATGGTACTAGATGAGCCAACAGCAGCCTTAGATCCGACGTCGTCTGAGCTCATCTTCCAGACGCTTTCAGGGCTCAACAAAACCAAAGGTATTACGGTTGTGGTAATTGAGCAAAAAGTAGGTCTTCTCGCCAAGTATTGCTCAAAGATTGCCGTTATGGACAAGGGTGCCATTTGTGCATACGGTAGCGGCGAGGAAGTGTTCTCACAGGTAGATTTGCTGCAAGAGGTTGGTGTTGACGTTCCTCGTTGCGTGCGCGTCTCAAAGGGTGTTCACGAGCTCTCGCATCAGGTGGAATATGTCCACTTACTCAGCGAGGCTGATCAGGCTGTCTGTGATGAAACCGCACTCTCGGTTCAGTCAGCTGCCAAGCAGCTTGCGTGCTGTGTTGGGGCTTTACAGCATCGTCGTATTTCTCTTACAGAGAGTGCTGAATCACCGGCTACTGACGCTGTTGAGCTAGCAGGGGAGTCATATCTTCCAAAAATAGATGGTCCTGTGGTTGCTGAGTCGAGCGGGCCGTTTGACAGGATTGGTGTTCTTCAAGATGCAGAGCAGCCAGGTGTTCAATCTGTCCTTGACGTTATCGACGCCACCTTTAAATATCAAAATAGTACTGATGGCGTAGAGCGTGTCTCTCTCAGTTTGCACGCTGGTGAGCTCGTTGCTCTTGTGGGTCAAAACGGCGCTGGCAAAACAACTCTGACTAAGCTGGTAAATGGTCTCTTGCGTCCTCGATCGGGAGACATTCATATTAAGGGTGCCTCTTGCAAGGATTGGAAGACGTCGCAGATTGCTCAGCATGTCTCAACGCTGTTCCAAAATCCCGATTACCAGATTTGTAAAGAGAGTGTTCTTGAGGAGATTGCGTTTGGTCTTGAGCTCAAGGGTGCGTCTGCAGAGGATGCCCGATGCAAGGCGCTAGAAGTCATTGAGCGTATGGGACTGGACGCTGATGCGTCTCCGTTTATGCTTTCTCGCGGTCAGCGTCAGATGGTAGCACTTGCTTCTGTGGTTGCCTGCGAGCCAGATATTCTTGTGCTTGATGAGCCAACATCTGGTCTGGATTACAAAGAGTGTATGCAGGTCATGAATATGGTCAAATCACTGTGCGAGAAGGGCTGTGCAGTTCTTATGGTTTGCCATGACATGGAGGTTGTGCTGGACTTTGCCACAAGAATTGTCGTTATGGCACATGGTAGCGTGTTAGACGATGGGGAAGTTGCACAGATCTTCTCGGCAGATGAAGTTTTGAAGGAAGCATACGTTGAGGCTCCTCAGATGATTCAGCTGTCAAAGCTTGCGGGCGCGCACGTAGATCCATCATTTGCTGGGCTCAGTAGTGCTCCCGAGGTGCTGGAGGCATTGCAGCATCAGTTTGAGATTGCTCGTATTGCAGCAACGCTGAATGGTAAGGAGGCTCCTCGTGGGTAGTGTTATTGATTACACCGAAGGAACAAGCTTCCTTCATAAGGCAAATCCTGTGGCCAAGCTTGTATTTGCGCTTGAGCTCTTTGTAGCCGCCTTTGCTGCTCAGGGAACGCTTGAGGTACTTGTAGTGCTCGCGCTCACCATTCTTGTGGGAGTTATCTCGCAAAATGCTCAGAAGACTTTTAAGCTGGTATTTGGTTTTGCGGTCTTAGGCCTTATCTTGTGCGTGGTACAGACGCTTGTTGCCCCTGCTGGTCAAGTGCTCTTTTTATGCATCACGGTAGGTGGCTTAGAGCGCGGCTTTAACGTTGCTCTCAAAACGATCGCGCTGGCACTGCCGCTGCTTTCTATGCTCTCGCTGATGCGCGTGGAAGACCTGATGAATGCGCTGGTAGAAGTAGCGCATGTTCCATATCCTTATGCATTTACCATTGCAACGGTTTTGCGCTTTGTACCTGTCTTTGCTTCCGAGATGAACCACATCATGGAGGCTCAAATGGCTCGTGGCGTTGAGTTTGATACCAAAAATCCACTTAAGAAGCTCCAGCTCACCATGCCTTTGATTGTTCCTCTATTGGTAAGCTCCGTTAAAAAAGCTGACGCCTCAGCGCTTGCAGCTGAGCAGCGAGGTTTTTATCTAAGGAACGCTTCATCTGCATTTAAACGCTATCCTTTGGCTCCATCAGACTTTGCTTTGATGATTCTTGGCGTTGCGGTAATTGTTGTTATCCTCGTGTTTGCATAAGAACTTCTCGTGTTTTCACTGTGCTTCGCTGGTAAATGCCGTAACATTAAGGTATTAGAAGGAGGACACGTGGAAACTTTCACTGATCTTTGTCATATCAACGTTAAAGGCGGAGACGGCGGCGCAGGCTGCATGTCTTTTCGCCGAGAAGCATATGTACCTAAAGGCGGCCCTGATGGTGGCGATGGTGGTCACGGCGGCAATGTTGTCATTGTTGCAGATGCGCAGCTCTCGTCCCTGATTGATTACCGCTATAAGCATCACTTTAAAGCAGAGCGCGGCACTCACGGTAAGGGCGCCCGCCGTCATGGCTCTGACGGACAAGATTTGCTGCTCAAGGTGCCTTTGGGAACCGTTGTGCGCGAGCTTGATCCAGTTACACAAGAGCCTCTTTATGAGATTGCTGATCTTACCTCCCCAGGTGAGCAGGTAGTTGTTGCTCCTGGTGGCAACGGCGGCCGCGGCAACATTCACTTTGTCACCTCTGTAAGGCGTGCACCAGCATTTGCCGAGAAGGGCGAGCCAGCCCAAGAGCATTGGATTGAGCTAGAGATGAAGCTCATGGCAGATGTGGCCTTGGTAGGCATGCCTTCCGTTGGCAAGAGCTCTCTTATCGCACGTATCAGTGCTGCTCGCCCAAAGATTGCTGACTATCCTTTTACCACTCTTGTGCCAAATCTTGGCGTCGTCCGTGCACAAAATGGACAGTCATTTGTCTGCGCAGACGTTCCTGGTCTTATCGAGGGTGCCTCTGAGGGCAAGGGCCTGGGTCATCAGTTCTTGCGTCACATTGAGCGTACGGCACTCATTGTCCATATGGTCGATGCTACCGGCGGCTATGAAGGCAGAGATCCTGTAGAGGACTATCACGCCATTAACGAGGAACTCAAAGCATATGCTTCAAAGCTTGCTGAGCGCCCTCAGATTGTGGTGGCAAACAAGTGCGATATGCCTGGTACAGAAGATGCTATTGAGGCTCTCAGAAAAGCTGCAGAGGCTGACGGCAGGACTTTCTTTGCCATCTCTACGGTAACTGGTTTAAATCTTGATGACTTTGTTACCACCTGCGCCGCAGAAGTAGCAGAGCTCCGTAAAGAAATTGCCATCACTACTCCTACGGTTGACCGTAGTGAGGCTTGGGAGAACCAGCGACTTCGCCGTGATAACAAGCTTCGCATTGAGCGAGAAGAGCGTCATGCTTGGCGCGTCTCCGGCGGCCAGATTGAGCGCATGGTTATCCAGACCGATTGGGATAATGATGAGGCTGTGGCGTACCTACAGCGTCGTCTTGACCGTATGGGCCTTGAAGTTCAGCTGGCAAAGGCAGGTGCTGTTGATGGCGACGAGATTCGCATTCTTGAACTCACCTTTACCTATGAAGATCCTAACAAGCCAAATACAGATGGCATAGAGATTCCTGATGAAGATGTCTCTGACCAGCAATTTGATGATGTTGAGTTTGAAGATGCTCCATCTGATGCGTCTCATATAGCTGAGGCTTCTTCAGAAACTGAGTAGGATATGGCAGTTGACGTCTTAAATAACATGCACCCTGGCCTGCCTCGTTTGGGACAGGATAAAAACCATACGTACCGTTTGGGAATCATGGGTGGAACCTTTGACCCCATTCATAATGGCCACTTGGTAGCTGCAGAACAGGCATATGATGACCTCGGCCTTGACGTGGTTGTCTTTATGCCTGCTGGACGTCCTGCGTTTAAACAAAATAAAGGAGTTACCAGGGGAGAAGACCGTTACTCAATGACGCTTTTAGCAACCTCAGATAATCCACATTTTGTTGCTTCTCGTTTTGAGGTGGACTACGAGGGTATTACGTATACCGCTGATACGCTTAGAAGATTGCGCAAGGTATATCCGTCTAACGTTGAATTTTTCTTTATTACTGGTGCAGATGCAATTGCTGATATTGTCACCTGGAAAGATGCACAGACAGTGGCTGAGCTTGCTCACTTTGTTGCCGCAACGCGTCCTGGTTATGAGCTGAGTCGTGCTCAAAAGGTTATTGCAGACTCACCTTATGACTTCAAGGTAACCTATCTTGAGGTTCCTGCATTAGCAATCTCATCAAGCTACTTGCGTAGTAGAGTTCAAAATGGTCAGAGCCTCAGATATCTAACTCCCGATTCTGTAACAGGTTACATTCACAAGCATGGGCTTTATGGCGCCGACTCAACGCCACTCAATTAAGTGGTCAAGCTAAAGCGACCCGCTGCTCAGATTGACATACGCTCGTATCAGGGTAGTGTCAAACAGGTGGAGATCATGTTTGACTCAATATTTTGTAGGACATAATGGAAAGAACACTTATAGCAAAAGATATTGTCTACACCGCAGAACAACAGGCGCTTATTGATCAGCTTGAGTCTGATTTGAAGAGTCATATGTATCACAAGAACCCTAAGCGTTTTGCGCATTCTATCTCTGTGGGACATTGTGCAGAAACGCTTGCGCAGGCTTATGGTGCAGATATGTTGAGCGCTCGCGTTGCAGGTATTTTGCATGATTGGGAGAAACTTCTTCCTGATGCAGAAACCATTGAACTGGCAGAGCGCTTTCGTATCCAGACAGAAGCTCCTTATCAGAAAATTGTTGGGCTCTTACATGGTCCTCTCGCCGCAAAAACGCTACCAGCCATTTATCCTTGGCTTTCTGAGCAGATTCTCAGCGCCATTCAGAAGCACACTGCGGGCGACCGTCAGATGAGCAAGCTAGACAAAATCTTGTACGTAGCTGATCTTATTGAGCCCTTGCGACCAAGTTTTAAGTCAGTTGAAGAGGCGCGCGAGGTATATTTACGCGGCGGTTCTCTTGATGAGCTTTATGAGACGGCGTTTTGTGGCGTTATGATGTATGTAATTTCTACTAGAAGTTATTTGTATCCAAACTCAATTGCCCTATACAATGAGATGATTGAGAAGACATCTAAGTAGCCTGGCTACATGAGAAAACGGAGAAATTCATGGCTGTAACTTCACTTGAGCTTGCAAAGACTGCTGCAATTGCTGCAGATCAAAAGAAAGCTGAAGATATTCTTGTGCTTGACCTCACTGGTCTCAGCGACGTCTGCGATTACTTTGTTATCTGCACCGGCGGAAATGCTCGTTTGGCTGATGCTATTGTTGATGAAGTTCGCGAGAAGGTCACGGCAAATTGTGGCGTTCGTCCAATCTCTACTGAGGGTCGTGACGGCCTTAATTGGATTCTGATTGATTACGGCTCAGTTGTAGTTCACGTATTCCAGCCTGAGGTAAGGTCTTACTATCGTCTTGAGCGACTTTGGGCAGATGCTCCTCGTGTAGAGCTAGATATTGAGGGAGCTATGACTTCTGAGATTCCTTATGCTGATCTTCCAGAGGATGCTCTGGCTCCAGCCTTTGAGCTTTCCGAGGATGACCTGGTAGACAATCTTCCAGAATCTGCTGATCCAACTGAGTAGGTTGAGCGTCCTAGATCTGCTCGTTTTTGCCTGTAGGCATGGTGTCTGAAACGCGATGCTCAAAGCGTAGGTCTCTACCATACTGCACAGCATCTGCGCCAAATTTATCTTTGAGTTTATCGGTTACCTCGGAGAGATGACGTAAGTCACTCCGAGGTTTCTTTTTTGTTGCGGGTCCAGAGGCTGCCACATCAAACGTGTCTTCAAATTGATCAAAAAGAGACGTTTGAACAGGCTTGCTCTGTGTCTCGTCTGTAAATGAGCTAATGCCAACGCCAAGTAGTCTTACTGGCTGCCCTTCTTTCCAAATGGTTGAAAGAAGGCTCACAGCGATCTCTGCAAAGAGGTGCTCATCATCAGTTGGAGTAGGCATTCTTTTTTGAGCGGTATGAGACTCTGTTGCAGAGGCTTTTACCTTAAGCGTTACGGTATACCCTTGTAACTGTTTGCGGCGAAGACGTCTGCCTACAACACTAGAGATGTGTCTGATGGCTTCTTCTATTTCTTGTTTATCATACAAATCTGTTTCAAAGGTTCTCTCGTTAGAAACAGATTTAACGTCACGAGGCTGGGCAGCTTCATGAACTTCTGAGACTTCTTTTCCCTGGGCGCGCAAAATCATCTTTGAGGCAGTATTGCCAACAAGGGAAGTCAGATACGTTGCATCTGCTCTTGAGAGCTCTCCAAGCGTTTTGATTCCCTGCTGATGAAGTGTCTTTGCCATAGCAGGACCAATGCCGCTCATTGCCTCAATGGGTAGTGGCGCCAGAAAGCGGCCTTCTGTACCAGGAAAGACCGCAGTAAGACCTCGAGGTTTTTCTTGTTCAGAAGCAATCTTGGCAATTGTCTTGTTTGTTCCTAGACCAATGGAACAGGTAACACCTAGTGCTGCAACTTTCTTTTGTATGCGCTTACAAATTTCTAAAGGATTTTCTTTAGAAAATCTTCCAGGAGTAATGTCAAAAAATGCTTCATCAATAGAAACTTGTTCAACAAGGGGAGTCTCATCTTTGAGAAAACCCATAACAAGAGCACTCATTTCTGAGTATCTGTCATAACGTCCTGAAGTCCAAATTGCATGAGGACAAAGTCTTACCGCAGTAGCTGAAGGCATGGCAGAATGAACACCATACTTTCTTGCTTCATAAGATGCGGTTGAAACAACTCCTCGTTTGTGAGGAGAACCTCCTACAATTACTGGTTTTCCACGCCACTCAGGATGATCAAGTTGTTCTACGGATGCAAAGAACGCATCTAGGTCAAGAAGGCCAATAGCCTTACCATGCCATTCAAAATCACACGATTTACGTGCGGTTTTATCCGATATGTTCTTTGACGTTTCCATAGATTTAGTGTATACTTTTTGCGTAAATAGAACAAGTGTTTCATACATAAATTACGAGTACTTTTTGAAGAGAGCAAATTTATACTTTTCGAGGTTAACGCGTTGTTGTACACTTGTAACCCGATTTGTGGCTTTGCGGTGCAGCCCATCTAACATCCGAGGCACCGCTCGTATGGAGGAGTTTTCATTGGCAGTTAAGATTCGTCTGGCCCGTCACGGTGCCAAGAAGCGTCCGTACTATCGCGTAGTTGTCGCTGATGGTCGTATGCCTCGCGATGGTCGTTACATTGAAGAAGTCGGTCGTTACAACCCACTGACTAGCCCTAAGACGATTGATATCAACCTCGAGAAGGTTGATGAGTGGGTAGCAAAGGGCGCTCAGCCAACAAGCGCAGTTTCTCACCTCATTGAGATCGCTCGTACTGGTGCTCCAGTTGCAGAGAAGAAGACCAAGCTCTCCAAGAAGGCACAGGCAAAGGCTGCTGCAGCTGCTGAGGCTGCTGCTGAGGCTGCTGCCGCAGCTGCTGAGGAGTCCGAGGCTCCAGAGGCTGAGTAAATCGTGTCTGAATTCACAGAGCCCACTGAGGTAGACGCTGTCGATCAAGACATTCAGGAGATGCCCTCTGACAAGGTTGCTGATCTTGTCGAGTACATCGTTTGTGGTCTTGTCGATAATGAAGATGCTGTTGCACTCGACGTCACCGATCGCGAGGATGGAGCCTTGATTGAGGTTTCTTGCTCTGAGGAAGACGCTGGACGTGTCATCGGTCGCAAGGGTAGAACCATTAAGGCTATTCGTACTTTGGCTCGTGCTCTTGGCCAGCGTGTTGGCACCTCTGTTGATGTCGAGGTTGTAGGCTAATTTTGCGTAAACACTGGCGAGCAATTGCTCAAATTGTTAAAACGCATGGTAAAAGAGGGGAGGTTGTGACGGTTCCCGTTCACAGCCTTCCTTCTCTTATAGCTGAAGGCATGACAGTTGTTCCTGTTCCGCCTGCGCTTAAGGGTTCCAGGAAGTTTTCAGTTGTCTCTGTTGAGTCAGATGATAGAGAAGGTAGTCTTGTAACTTTTGAAGATGTAACTACCATCTCTGATGCAGAAGAGCTTATTGGTAAAACGCTTCTGGTAGAAGAAGATTGTCTTCCAGAAAACTTTGGTCTGGTAAATGTTTCTCTACTTGTGGGTAGAGAAGTACGTGATACAGAACATGGTTCTCTGGGTGAAATTACAGAGGTTCTTGTTGGACCTACACAAAATGTGTGGGTCATTGAGGGGCCTTTTGGACAGGTGTTGATGCCTGCCGTGGATGAATTTATCAAAGAGGCCTCAGCCGAGGGCTCCATTACCGTCTCAATTCCTCAGGGCCTTCTTAGGTTAGGTGAGTAGCATGCGTCTAGAAACGCTCTCAGTATTTCCTGAGGTCTTCTCGCCCTATTTAAATGCCTCTATTATGGGCAGGGCTCAAAAGGCACATATTTTTGAGTTCTATGCATATGACTTGCGTGACTGGACGCATGATAGGCATCGTACGGTAGATGATGCTCCTTTTGGTGGTGGTCAAGGCATGCTTATGAAGCCTGCTCCCATCTTTGAGGCAGTTCGTGAGATTTCTGATCAGGCGGAACCTAAGCCCCACGTGGTGTTTTTCTCGCCAGTTGGTAGGCCGTATACTCAGGCTATTGCTCAAGAGTTTGCTCAAAAAGAGCGCATTCTGTTTGTTTGTGGCCGTTATGAGGGCATGGACGAGCGTGTCTATGAGCTGGCAGATGACGTTATTTCTATGGGAGATTACGTTCTGACGGGCGGAGAGCTTCCTGCGCTTACCGTGATTGACTCGGTTGTGCGCCTGCTTCCTGGTGCGCTTGGCGATGAGATGAGCTCGCAGGATGAGTCTTTCTCTGACGATGGTCTTCTGGAGTATGCTCAGTACACGCGACCAGCAAACTTTGAGGGGCGAGAAGTTCCGTCCGTGCTTCTATCTGGAGACCACGGAGCGGTAGCAATCTGGAGACGACAATCCGCACTTGCTCGTACGCGCGCATGGCGTCCCGATCTTCTCGAGAGCGCTCAGCTCACTGAGAAGGACAGAGCGTATTTAGCAGAGCTTGATCAGCAATCTGGTGATGACGATGAGTAGTGGACATTCTAGAGTTCTTGAAATTTTTGAATACCTGGTAATTGTTGCAGTTGCCGTTGCGCTGGCATTTTTTATCAGGACTTTTGTTGCTGAGGTGTATGAGGTTCCAACAGGTTCCATGCTCAATACCATTCAGCTGGGAGACCGTTTGGTAGGAGAGAAGCTCACCTATCGCTTTGGTGGTACTCCTCAAGCAGGCGATGTGGTTACCTTTACCAGCCCTCAAAACCCCGATACGCTTTTAGTTAAGCGCGTCATTGCCACAGCAGGTCAAACGGTTGATTTGCGTGACGGCGCTGTGTATGTTGATGGCCAGCTTATGGACGAGCCTTACACTGAAGGCAAGCCAACGTATTCTCTTGCAGATCGCACAGGTGCCGTAATTCAGAATTATCCGTATACTGTTCCTGCAGGTCATATTTTTGTTATGGGGGATAACAGAACAAACTCGCTTGATTCCAGATATTTTGGAGCAGTTGCGGTTTCTACCGTGACCTCTAAGGCAATGTTTATTTTCTGGCCCTTTGACCATGCTCGCGGGCTATAGTACTTACGTCGGACATTTGAGAGAAAGAACATCATGAGCGCAACACCACTAACGTTTCAAGATATGATTCTGACCCTTGAACACTACTGGGCAGAAAAAGGTTGCACGGTCATGCAGCCATACGACTCTGAGGTAGGCGCTGGTACCTTCCATACCGCAACTATCCTGCGCTCACTTGGTCCTGACGCTTGGCGTACCTGCTATCCGCAGCCTTGTCGTCGTCCTGCTGATGGACGCTATGGCGAGAACCCCAATCGCTTGCAGCACTACTATCAGTTCCAGGTCTTGCTCAAGCCATCTCCTGCAGATTCCCAAGATCTCTATCTTGGCTCACTTGCTGCTATTGGCCTTGATCCAAAAGACCACGACGTTCGTTTTGTTGAGGACGACTGGGAGAGCCCAACTCTTGGTGCCTGGGGACTTGGCTGGGAGGTTTGGCTCAACGGCATGGAGGTTACTCAGTTCACGTACTTCCAGCAGGTAGGTGGCATTGAGGTAGATCCTGTTCCTGTTGAGATTACCTATGGTCTTGAGCGTATTGCTATGTATGCTCAGGGTGTAGATTCCGTCTATGATCTGGTATGGAGTTACTTGCCAGATGGCACGCCAATGACGTACGGCCAGGTATTTTTGGAGAACGAGCGTGAGTTCTCAACGTATAACTTTGAGGTAGCCAACATTGAGCTCATGCGCGAGAAGTTCGACGAGTATGAGGCAGAGTGCCACAGCTGCCTTGAGCACAAGCTTCCACTACCTGCGTATGACTGCGTTATGAAGTGCAGCCATGCATTCAACCTACTTGACTCTCGTGGTGCTCTTTCTGCTGTTGAGAGAGCTAACTATATTCTTCGCGTTCGCACCGTTGCTAAGGCATGCTGTGAATCGTATTTGGAGGAGGTTGCTTCTAAGAAAGCGCCTGCAGCAACTACTCAGGAGGAGGTGGCTTAAATGGCTGAGGTTAGAGACTTCCTTTTTGAGATTGGATCTGAAGAGATGCCTTCTGCTCCATTGCAGAAAGCTATTGCTCAGTTCAATAAGCTTGTCGTTTCCGGACTTAAAGACTCTGGCTTGTCATTTGGAGAGGTTAAGATCCTCTCGACACCTCGTCGTTTAACTGCTTATGTAAAGGACGTTGCTGAGGCTACAGAAGAGATTTCCGAGGTCAAGCGTGGTCCTAAGGCGGAGATTGCTTTTGATGCAGAGGGCAATCCAACCAAGGCTGCTGAAGGATTCGCTCGCAAGTGCGGCGTGAGCGCTGATGTATTGACTCGTCGTGTAGATACTGACGGTCATGAGTACGTCTTTGCAGAGCTTAATATTCCTTCAGTTCCTGCTACAAAGATCCTCTCTGAGCTGGCAACTTCTTGGATTTCTGCACTTGATTGGCCTCGCAGTCAGCGCTGGGGTTCTTTCCACGAGCGCTACGTTCGTCCTGTTCGCTGGCTGTGCGCCCTTTTTGGTTCTGAGATTGTTCCTGTTACTTACGCTGATGTAACTAGCTCAAACACCACCCAGGGCCATCGTGTTCTTGGATCTGGTTACCATGAGGTAGCAAGTCCAGCTGACTATGAGCAAGTTCTTAAAGACGCTGGCGTTTTGCTTCAGGAGCAGAGAAAAGACGTTATTCTCGCCGGTATTAAAGAGGTTGAGGCGGCTCGACCAGGCTCTCACGTTGATATGCCAGAGAAGGTCTTTGAGGAGGTCATTAACTTGACTGAGTGGCCTCAGGTTCTTGTGGGTACCTTTGATGAGGAATTCCTTAACGTTCCTTCAGAGATTATTACTGAGTCCATGCTTTCCAACCAGCGCTATTTCCCAATCTATGACGCTGAGGGTAAGCTGACTCGCGAGTTTATTGTGGTTTCTAATGCAGACCCATCTTGCGCCGAGCGCGTCATTGACGGCAATGAGCGCGTTGTTCGTGCTCGCCTCGACGATGCTAAGTTCTTCTTTGAGGAGGACTTGAAGCACACGCTTGACGAGTTTGCTCAGCGCCTTGAGACCGTTGTCTTTCAGGAGAAGCTTGGCACGGTTCTACAGAAGACTCAGCGTATGGAGGCCCTTGCTGCAGAGATCGCGCTCGACGAGACATCCAGTCAGGAAGAGGCTGAACTTGCTGCTCGCGCCGCGCATCTTGCCAAGGCAGACCTTGTCAGCCAGGCAGTTGTTGAGTTCACCAGCCAGCAGGGCGTCATGGGCGGCTACTACGCAGAAGCCGCTGGCGAGAAGAGCGATGTGGCTGCAGCTATTCGCGAGCACTATCGTCCTCGCTTTGCCGGCGACGAGCTCCCAAGTGGTCAGATTGGTCGCTTTGTAGCTATTGCTGACAAGCTTGATACCATCTGCGGCATCTTTGCTATCAACGAGCCACCAACCGGCTCTTCCGATCCTTATGCTGTCCGTCGTGCAGCAATTGGCGTCATTGCGCTGGTCCGTTCTACCTCCAACCTTAATCTCAAGAAGCTCATTGCAAGCTCTCTGGAGCTCTACCGTCAGCAAGGTCTCGCTGTTGACGAGTCCGTTCAGTCTCAGGTTGAGCAGTATTTTATTGGTCGTCTTGCATCTATTGCTAAGGACGAGAAGATCTCTGCAGATGCTATTGAGGCTGTCAGTGCAATTGGCGTTATCAATCCTGATGAGTTCCTACAGCGTGCTCGCGCACTTGATGAGGCACGTCAGAACGAGCCTGAACTCTTTGAGGATCTTGCTACTGCATACGCTCGAGCTGCTCACCTCAGTGATGTTTCTCTTGGCGTAGAAGTTGATACAGAGCTTCTCACTGAGCCAGAGATGTCATTGCTTGCTGCTTGCGAAGAGGGCCAGAAGCAAGTGGCTGCTGCTCTTGCTAGCGCGGACTATGCCACTGCTGTTTCTGCGCTGTCTCAGCTGCGTGAGCCAATTGATATTTTCTTCGATAAAGTGCTTGTCATGGACGAAAATGATACCGTTCGCCGAAATCGTTTGCGTCTTTTGAACAAGTTTGCCCAGGTATTTAGTAATGTCGCCGATATTAGTGTGCTTTCTCGCAAGAAGTAGGGTACGCTTAGACTGATAAATGTTTGTATCTTTCTGAATAGTTGACTGAAAGGGTTACAGCATGAGCACACTTGATATTGACAACAACACTCTTGGTGATGGTCTGCCTATCGTCTATGTTTTGTCAGATTCCCGCGGAGAGACCGGTGCTGCAGTAGTTAAGGCTGCTGCTGCTCAGTTTGGCGATGATTCCGTAGAGATCGTAAGGGTTCCAAATATTCACAGCGTTGAAGACGTCCGCGCATACTTCAACGAGCATGAAGATGAGGATCGTCCTCGCGCGGTCTTCCACACCTTTGCAGATGGCTCTCTCAGAAGAGAGATTCGTCGTGAGCTTGATCAGCGCCTCATCCCATCTATTGATCTTCTGGGACCAGCAGTAAACGTTATTTCTACGCTTACGGGTGAAGAGCCAAGCCACGCAATTGGCGCTTTCTTTGAGGGAGTTACACGCTAAGAGAGTGCTGACGCCTCAAAATATCAAAAAGTTAAATGAGCATCCACTTTGGGTGCTCATTTTCTTTATGGAGAATTTCACAATTTGCAACCATAAGTTTGTAAATCATTCTGTGAACGGTCGATATTGACCGCTCACCGTTATTTTGTTCAGATGGAACGCGTAGGTTGGTAACATACTATGAATGTGAAGACAGAACCTACTTGTTTGGTTTGATGTCTTTGCGTTCAATTGTGTTGGTGCACGCTTTGCGTGTGACAGTTTGAGAGTTTGGAGTGTTATGTCCGAGAAGCACGTTTACAGCTTCGGAAAGGACCACGCCGGTAACGATGTTACTGAGGTCGCTGGCGCATCCGTAGAAGAGGCAAAGTGGATTGTTGGTGGCAAGGGTGCAAACCTTGCAGAGATGTCTAAGATTGGCCTGCCTGTACCTCCAGGATTCTCAATTACTTGCCAAACTTGCGTTGCTTATTCCAACAACGGCAACGTCTGGCCTGAGGGCGTCACTGATGAGATTGACGCTGCAATGGCTACTCTTGAGGAGCGCATGGGCAAGAAGCTCGGCGATGCAGAAGATCCACTGCTTGTCTCCGTCCGTTCCGGTGCTCCATTCTCCATGCCTGGCATGATGGACACTGTTCTTAACCTTGGTCTTAACGATGAGTCCGTTCAGGGCCTCATTAAGCAGACTGGTAACGAGCGCTTTGCTTGGGACTCTTACCGTCGTTTTGTTCAGATGTTCTCTGGCGTTGTTATGGGCGTCTCTGGACAGCTCTTTGAGGATGCAATTGCTGCTAAGAAGGCCGAGAAGGGCGTTAAGCTTGATACAGAGCTGGACGCAAATGACCTTCGTGACCTTGTAACTTGGTTCAAGGGAATCTTTGCTGCAAACGTTGACGTTAAGGAGCACCCAGAGGTCTCCAAGAACGGCTACGCTGTCTTCCCATCTGATCCTTACCTCCAGCTCCGCCTTGCTGAGCAGGCAGTCTTTGGTTCTTGGATGAACGACCGCGCAATCCTTTACCGCAAGCAGAACAAGATTCCTGATGAGCTTGGTACTGCAGTTAACGTTCAGGTCATGGTCTTTGGTAACAAGGGTGAGACTTCTGCAACTGGCGTTGCATTTACTCGTAACCCTGCAGATGGTACTAACGAGCGCTACGGCGACTTCCTGATCAACGCTCAGGGCGAGGACGTTGTTGCTGGTATTCGTAACACTGAGCCTATTGCAGACCTCGTTAAGGTTCCTGCACTCAAGGAGGCAGGCGAGGAGCTCTTCCACGTCTTTGAGATTCTTGAGGATCACTACGCAGACATGATGGACATCGAGTTCACCATTGAGAATGGTAAGCTCTGGATGCTCCAGACTCGTGTTGGTAAGCGTACTGCTCTCTCTGCACTTAAGGTTGCAATTCAGATGTACGAAGAGGGTCGTATTACTAAGGAGCAGGCTGTTTCTCGCGTTGCTCCTGAGCAGCTCGATCAGCTTCTGCACCCACAGTTTGATCCTAACGCTGAGTATGAGACCATTGCTAAGGGTCTTAACGCTTCTCCTGGTGCAGCTGTTGGTGCTGCAGTCTTCTCTTCTGCAGACGCCGAGGCTTTTGCAGAGGCAGGCAAGCCTTGTATTCTTGTCCGTTGGGAGACCACTCCAGATGATCTCCACGGCATGGTTGCTGCAGAGGGTATCCTAACTTCTCACGGCGGCAAGACCAGCCACGCAGCTGTTATTGCTCGCGGTATGGGCGCTCCTTGCGTCTGCGGTGTTGATACACTTCGCATTGACGCTGCTAACAAGCGCTTCACCGTTGCTGATTCCGGCCTTGTTGTTAACGAGGGCGATGTTATCTCCATCGACGGTACCACTGGTGACGTCATCCTTGGTGCTGTTGAGCTTGTTCAGCCAGAGCTCTCTGGTGACCTCCAGACCATCCTTGCATGGGCAGATGAGGTCCGCCTTGACGAGTCCCGTGGTCGCGTCATTGGCGTACGTGCAAACGCTGATAACCCAGCAGATGCTCAGACTTCCGTTGATAACGGCGCTGAGGCAATTGGTCTTGACCGTACAGAGCACATGTTCCTTGGTGAGCGTAAGCACCTCATTCAGGACTTCATCCTTGCAGACTCTGAGGACGTTAAGCAGCTTGCTATCGAGCAGCTTGGCCGTGCTCAGAAGGGTGACTTCCTTGGTATGTTCAAGGTAATGGACGGCAAAGACGTTGTTGTCCGTCTTCTTGACCCACCACTGCATGAGTTCCTTGATTCCCCACGTGAGCTTGACGTTGAGATTGCTCGCGATGAGGAGCAGGGTAAGGACACCGCTGCAAAGCGTGCTCTTCTCGCTAAGTTTGACGCCTTCCAGGAGGCAAACCCAATGCTCGGCCTCCGTGGCTGCCGCCTTGGCCTTGTCTACCCAGAGCTCAACGTTATGCAGGTTCGCGCTATCGCAAGCGCAGCTGCAGAGCTCAAGCGCGTTGGTCTTGACCCTCGCCCAGAGATCATGGTTCCTCTGGTTGGCTTCGAAGAGGAGCTCATCCAGGTCCGTGAAGAGGTTGAGGAGACCATCAAGCAGGTTGCTGATGAGTACGGTGTTGAGCTCAACATCCCAGTTGGTACCATGATCGAGCTTCCACGTGCAGCTATCATGTCTGAGGAGATTGCTAAGCACGCAGACTTCTTCTCCTTCGGTACTAACGACCTCACTCAGACTTGCCTTGGCTTCTCTCGTGATGACGTTGAGTCTGCATTCATGCCTCTCTACCTTGAGCGCAAGATTGTTAAGACCAACCCATTTGCAACCCTTGATAAGGGTGTCGCAGAGCTTGTCCGTATGGGCGTTGAGGGTGGCCGTAAGGGTAATCCTAACCTCACCATTGGTGTCTGCGGTGAGACTGGTGGCGATCCAGAGTCCATCCACATGTACTACAACCTTGGTCTTGACTATGTCTCCTGCTCACCATACCGTGTACCAATTGCACGTCTTGCTGCAGCACAGGCTAAGATCCAGGCTAACGGTGGTCCACAGAAGATTGCTACGAAGTAGTTTTTCTTCTAGACTCACTGCAACAAACTCTAGAGGGCGGCTTCGGTCGCCCTCTTTTGCTAGATAGTAATATCCTGCTATTATGAGGTAAAGATGCAGGTACAAGGAGGTTCTATGTTATTCATTAGACGAGAAGATCTTGAAGCTCGCGAGCATCAAATCTTATCTCCTGAAGCGGCTTTTTCTGATCAAAGTAAAGGTCGTGCGATTGCAGAGGAACCTGACCAGTACCGTACCTGTTATCAGTGTGATAGAGACCGTATCCTTCATAGCAAAAGCTTCAGAAGACTTGCTCACAAGACACAGGTTTTTCTCGCCCCAGAAGGGGACCACTATAGGACTCGTCTTATCCATACGCTTGAGGTTTCGCAGATTGCACGCTCGATTGCGCGTCCTCTTGGCTTAAACGAAGACCTAACTGAGGCAATTGCACTTGGACATGATTTAGGTCATACGCCGTTTGGCCATATTGGCGAGAAGGCGCTTTCGCATGCCATTAGCCTGTATAGGGGAATGGACCCCGACGCTCCAGGAAATGAGTATATTTTTGCCCATAATCAGCAGAGTGCTCGCATTGTTGAGTATCTGGAGAAAGACGGACAAGGTCTTAATCTTTCTTATGAAGTTATAGATGGTATTAGGTGTCATTCAGGTAATCTACGTGCAGAAACAGCAGAAGGAAGAATTGTTGCCATTTCGGACCGCATTGCGTATGTAACGCACGATATTGATGACGCAAAACGAGCAGGACTTCTTTCGGAGGAGTATCTCCCAACAGAAGCTCGTGAGGTTTTAGGAAATAGCTCACCTGAGCGTATTGAAAACATGGTTCACGATATTGTCTCTGAGAGCTCTCGCGTAGGCGATATTAAAATGACCGACTCCATGTGGGGCGCCATGATGACCATGAGGGCATTCCTGTTTGCTAATCTGTACGCATCAGGCGATGCAAAATATGAAGAGCCAAAGGCATATGACCTTATCATTGAGCTGTTTGATTACTTTGTTAACCATTTAGATGAGGTTCCTGCAGAATATAAGTGTCATGATTTTGATCATCCAGAGATTCAAGTAGCAGATTATGTGTCTGGAATGACCGACAGATACGCTACAAGAGTGTTTGAAGATCTTCGCCTGCCTCGTTCCTGGGGTAAAAGAAGATATGTAAAGTAAGTTTTATCCAAACTAACCCTTGTACAGTGGAAAGTATTCACGTATACTTTCCGTCTGTGTGTTAACTATGTGTCGTTCGCAGGGGCGTCGGCACCTCTAGAGATGAGGAAACAATGGACTACATTCGCGCTATTGAGCGTCAGCAGATCCGCGAGGACATTCCTGAGGTCCGCGTTGGTGACAACGTAAAGGTTCACTATCGTATTGTCGAGGGTGACCGTACTCGTGAGCAGGTCTTCCAGGGTGACATCATTCGTCTTTCCGGCGAGGGTTCCCGTGAGACTTTTACCGTTCGTAAGATCAGCTTCGGCATTGGTGTTGAGCGTACTTTCCCACTTCACTCACCAAAGATTGCTAAGCTTGAGGTTCTTCGCCACGGTGTTGTTCACCGCGCTAAGCTCTACTTCCTGCGCGATCGTGTTGGTAAGGCTGCTCGTCTTCGCGAGAAGCGCTAATCAACTTCATATGCTCTTTAAAGCCGCCTCCGGGCGGCTTTTTTAGTACCATAGTCATGTAGTTTGGAGAAAACATGGCTGATTCTGCTAAAGACATAATTGCTCGTTTAAGTGACGCTCCAGAGGCTGAGGTATACGAACTTATAGCTCGTTATAGTGAAGACCCTCGTAAACATGTTATCAAGGCGTTGGAATCAGCTAAAAAGCGTATTGAAAAAGAACACGTCGAGAAGGCCCGTGTAGAAGAAATGTATCGCTTTCAGAAGGAGCTTTCTGGAGGCGGACTTGTTGTTGGTGTTGATGAGGTTGGTAGAGGCTCTGTAGCTGGTCCTTTGACGGTTTGTGCGGTATGTCTGCCTGATGAACCTATTATTTACGGACTTAATGACTCAAAAAAATTGACTGCAACAAAGCGAGAGATTCTTGCAGAGCAAATTCAAGAAATTGCTACAGCAATTGGAATTGCTCATATTGCGCCTCAAAGGATTGATGAAGTTGGTATGGCACAGTGTCTAAGAGACGCCATGCTACAAGCTGTTAAAAACACAGGTATTGAGCCTGACTGTGTCTTGATTGATGGAAATCCTATGCACATCCATCCTAAAGAGAAGACTCTTGTTAAGGGTGACGCGCGCATTGCATCTATTGCCGCAGCCTCAATTGTGGCCAAAGTAACACGAGATGCTTTAATGGTGGCCTACGATGAGGAGTACCCTGGCTATCACCTGGCAGAATGCAAAGGATATGCTTCTGCTGAACATATCGAGGCTATTGGTGAGATGGGACTTTCTCCAATCCATCGTGCTTCGTTTTGTGGAAACTTTGTTAAGACGCAAAGACTGTTTTAATACACCCAATTTACGCAATCAGATTAACTTGCAGATATAAATCCAAGCCCGTTCATTCCAAAAGGATTGAACGGGCTTTTTCTAGAGGCACAAATTAATTACATCAAATTTTTTAGTTCCGAAAGAATCATTAAGATGCTTTGACAGACAGTGGCCAAGTTAGTGTCAAAGTGCTCTTGCAAACTGAACTCTCCCACAATGAAAGGAGAGTTATGAGCAAGAAAGAAACAAGTAAGCATGCAGGAACAACATCTAAAGAGGTGGAGGAGAAACCTGTACCACAGGAAGATCTAAAAGACCAAGACAAGAGCCCTCAAGATGATGACGAACAAGAGGGAAGGATTCCGCTAGAAGAGATGTCTTCTCGTCAAATTGGCGAGAAGGGCGAGGAGATCGCTGCAAAATACCTCATCAAAAGAGGATACAAAATTATCCAAACTAACTGGACGTGTCAGATTGGTGAGGTTGATATTGTTGCTCAAGATGACGATAACGTTGTGCTTGTTGAGGTAAAGACAAGACGCATCCTGAACAAAGATGACAGCATCATGCCTGAACTGGCGGTAAATAAAGCAAAGCAGGAAAAATACAGGACGCTTGCGCTTATGTATGCAGCGCTTCATCCAGCGCTTACTTCCATTAGGTTTGATGTTGTTGCCATCAATTTGGTGGCCCCAAGTACGGCAAGCTTGAGGCATTTAATTGGGGCTTTTAGCTGGGATGAGCAATGAGCCAAGCAACCATCTGCGTTCACACGGCAACTTTAAGAGGGATTGAGGCAATTCCTGTAGATGTTGAAGTGGGTATTTTAGGTGGCATACCTGGAATTACTATCGTGGGCATGCCCGACAGCTCCATTATGGAATCTCGCTCTCGTGTACGCTGCTCACTAAAAGCTTCTGGATTTACCATTCCTCGATTGCTGGTAACAATCAATCTGACACCTGCGGATATAAAGAAGACGGGCACGGGCTTTGATCTGCCTATAGCCGTTGCTATTCTCGCAGCTACCGGACAGATTCCTCAAGAGATTGTGCACAACAGGCTGTTTGTTGGAGAGCTTTCATTAAACGGCAAGATTTCTTCAGTTAGAGGTATGGCAGCGTATGCAATGCTTGCTAAGAAACTGGAAATGAAACTAATCTCCTCTTCAGATTGCAATTTGTTTGGTTCTGACTGGAGTCACGTCATAGGAATTCAATCATTGCTCAACCTGAGCTTAAGAGATCAATCATTCTGTAAGCCATTGGTTCAGCGTAAGCATGCTGTTGAAACAGCAATGCTCAGCGAGAATTTAGACTTTGAAGAGGTAATTGACCAGGAATTAGTCAAGCGAGCTGTCGTAATCGCAGCCACAGGAAACCTGGGGATGCTCATGATTGGCCCGCCAGGTGCAGGTAAAACAATGCTTGCTAAAAGAATTCCAACTATCCTGCCAGAACTCTCTAAAGAAGAACGCGATGAAGTATTGCTCATACATTCTGTAGCGGGGTGTGAAACAGATTCTATTCAAGCAGGTGTACGCCCCTTTAGGTCTCCTCATCATTCAGCTTCTGTTGCAGGCATGATTGGAGGTGGCAGACCTGTCATCCCTGGCGAAATTTCTCTTGCCCATAAAGGCGTGCTCTTTTTAGATGAGCTGCCCGAGTTTGCTTCTAATACGTTGCAGGTTTTACGTCAGCCAATCGAAGATGGATATGTACGTCTTGCGCGAGTGGATGGCATCTATAAGTTTCCTTCTCAGTTCCAGCTCATCGCTGCAGCTAATCCCTGTCCCTGCGGATACTTTGGAGATAAAACTCACACCTGTAAGTGCTCTCCAGGAAAGATTTCTACGTATCAATCAAAAATTGGAGGTCCTTTAATGGATCGAATAGATATTGTGTGTGATGTAGCTCGACCTTCTTCTGATCGAGTAATTCAAGGTGAGCTAGGACTCACGTCAGCAGGTATGCGCTCACTTGTTGTCTCTGGCAGAGCCTTTGCTTCTTGGAGAGAAACCCGTGGAGTAGATGGCACTTCTCGCCAAAAGTACGTGGAGAGCTTTGATGAATCAGCGTTGCAACTGCTGCATAGATTTGCTCGTGGACTTCATTTAGGAGGTAGAGCAATAACGCGCACTTGCAGAGTTGCACGGACCATCGCAGATATTGCTCACCATGAAAAGGTGACAAAAGACGACGTATCTGAGGCGGTTGCCTATAGGTCTCGTTCTTTGGAGTAGCAATGGAGAAATGGGAGATTTCATCAGAAGATGAGGACTATCCAAAAGAATTGCTACTGCTCAACCACCCGCCTGAAATTATCTATGGAATGGGGGATAGAAGCGTTTTGCAGCAACCTTGTATGTCTGTAATTGGGGCTCGTAGAGCCACTCCATACGGCATGGCAATTGCAGAAATGTCTGGTAGATGTGCTGCAGATAACAATATTGTGGTGGTATCCGGTGGGGCTCTTGGCTGCGATTATATGGCGGGTATGGCTTCTCTTAATGCTGGAGGAAAGACTGTTGTAGTAGCAGGCTGTGGTGCAGATGTGACCTACCCAACTACTTCTGCAGAGCTTTTTGAAGCAGCGCGAGAAGGAAGGGGAGCAGTTATTTCTTTAGACAGGTGGGGAACGCCTCCTAGACGCTATGCCTTTCCTAGAAGAAATGCGGTTATTGCAGCATTAGGTAAAGTACTTTTGGTAACGGAAGCAGGACTTTGTTCAGGCACCATGAGCACTGCTGAGTTTGCCAACTCTCTTGGTAAAACTATTTATGCAATACCTGGGTCTATCTTTTCTCCAGCTTCTGCTGGTACCAATAGACTAATTGCTGAAGGTGCTCAAATTATTCCTGATGAGACTTCGTTAGGCCTTGCAATTTCTTTAGATTTTGATTGCTTGGTTCAGGAACAAATAAAGCAAGACAAGAAGCTCACGCCACTTTTATCTGCACTTATCGCTTCTCCTTCAAGACCAGAAGAGCTTGCATGGAGGTTATCAGAAAACGTACTTACCGTACTAAATTCTCTAACTGATTATGAAGCTCGTGGAATGGTAAAAAGATTACCGGATGGAAGGTATACTCCTTCTAAAGACTTTTATTTGGACTCGTAGTGTGTGATAGGTGAAAAATGACGCAAAAAGTTACGGTAGTAGGCGCTGGTTTAGCTGGAAGTGAATGTGCCTTACAGCTTGCTTCTCGTGGTATTTTTGTAGAGCTCATTGAGCAGCGTCCTGTTGTTTCTTCTCCAGCACATCACACAGACATGTTTGCTGAGCTGGTCTGTTCCAACTCTTTGAAATCTACCAAAGAAGATTCTGCAGCTGGAATTTTAAAGTCTGAGCTTAAGAAGATGGGTAGTTTTCTGCTTCGTATAGCAGAGGAAAACTCCGTTCCTGCAGGTGGCGCACTTGCGGTAAATAGGGAAGAGTTTTCAAAAGCTGTAACTGAGCAGATTAAAAACCACCCCAACATTTCTGTGACTCATGCCGAGGTTACAGAGCTAACTGATGAGCCAACAGTTATCGCCGCAGGTCCTCTGTGTTCTGATAGCTTATATCAGGCCATTTCTAAGCGTGTGGGAACTGACAGAATGTCGTTTTTTGATGCGGCAGCACCTATTGTGTCTGAAGAGTCAATAGACCGCTCGATTGCATTTTCCCAGTCTCGTTATGAGGATTTAGGAATTGGCGATTACCTTAATTGCCCTATGAATAAAGAGGAATACGACACATTTGTAGAGGAGTTACTCGCAGCTAAGCGTGTTATCGGACACGATTTTGAGCAATCCGATTTGTTCCAGGCATGTCAGCCTATTGAGGAAGTGGCAAGAACAGGACATGATTCCATTAGGTTTGGAGCGCTAAAACCTGTTGGACTTATTGATCCTAGAACAGGTAAACGTCCCTGGGCGGCAGTTCAGCTTCGTGCAGAAAATACAGCTAAAACAGCATTTAACCTGGTAGGTTTTCAGACAAACCTTACCTGGGGAGAGCAAAAACGCGTATTTACGCTCATCCCAGGATTGGAGAATGCTGAGTTTGTTCGCTACGGCGTTATGCACAGAAACTCTTTTGTTGATTCCCCTCATGCGCTTGATAGATCATTTGGAATTCCTGGCACTTCTACTATTCTCGCAGGTCAAGTTACAGGTACAGAAGGCTATGTCGAGGCGATTGCCTCAGGTTTGCTTGCAGCGCTTAACATGTACGCTCGTCTGTTAGGCAAAGAGGAAGTCAAGCTTCCCTTAACAACCTCGTTTGGCTCTCTTGTGGGATATGCAACAAATCCAAACACCAAAGATTACCAGCCTATGCATGTTAACTTTGGCATTTTTGAGCCATTGGACGAGCACATTAAAAGGAAAGACGAGCGCCGTCAGAAGATGGCGGAGCGCGCTCATAAAGATTTTGATGAGTATCTTGCCTCTCGTCATGAACTCTTTGATTGTGTAAAGCGTGATTAATGTGGGCATTTCTAAAGTGCAGAAAAGTCACGTTGAACAATTTATTGAGTATTTAAGCAAGGTGAGGAATCTTTCTGAGAATACTTTAAGGTCATATCAAACTGATCTTTTAGCATTTGAGCAGTGGTGCAGTAGGGAAGGCGTGGAGGTAACTAAGGTTGATCACAGAAACCTTCGCTTGTATTTAGCCTACCTCAAACAAGCTCAATATTCTGCTAAAACGCTTAACAGACACCTGTCTGCATTACGTGGTTTCTACAAGTGGATGCAGCGAGAAAAACTGATTGCAACTGACCCCGCTCTTGCACTTAGTAATCCTCGAGCGCCACGCAATCTTCCACACACCATGACTGACTCTGATGTAAATAGGCTTTTGGAATCATGTGATACCTCAACAGCAGTAGGGCTGAGAGATAGAGCATTTCTTGAGTTCTTGTATGCAACAGGTGCTCGTATTTCTGAGGTAGCAACGCTCAAGCTTGAGCAGATTGATTTACAAAATGGGACAGTACGTCTCTTTGGTAAGGGTTCTAAAGAGAGAATTGTTCCGTTGTATGAGTCTGCAATTGAGTGGCTTACGAAGTACCTTAGGTCTTCTCGTCCTACGCTCTTGTTAAAAGACAAATCAAGCCGTGCACACTCGGCTCTCTTTATTTCTGTCAGGGGAAATGACATGAGCGCAGATTCTTTGCGCAAGGTTTTCTCGTCATATTTAGTGGCTGCAGGACTAGACAGCTCACTTTCTCCACATGCAATGAGGCATACGTACGCCACGGAGCTTCTTGGTGGTGGAGCAGACTTGCGTATTGTGCAGGAGCTTTTGGGTCATGAGTCGCTCTCAACTACGCAGGTGTATACACATTTGTCAGTTGATAGGCTCAAAGAAGCGGCAAAGGCAGCCCATCCAAGATCAAAATAAGCTGTGCTTTGTTACGGAAAATCTTGCACTTTGAAGTTAGATGTATTTGCGCAGTATTTGTAGAGGTTATGGTCTAAATTCTTTATAGACGTAGCCCTTGTTTTCCTGTTATACTTTCAAAAGTTGTGTAGAAGCACAACATGCTGTTACCAAACAGCACAAAATCGCACGTACGACTACTTGTTTGCCGTGGTGCCTAACGCTAAGCCAGGTGTTGGGTGGTTTTAACAAGGCTTGAACTCGTACGGAGGAACAACCAATGGAGGTAAAAAATGGCTGCAAAGATTACTATTCAGACTCTTCTGGATGCTGGTTGCCACTATGGTCACCAGACTCGTCGTTGGAACCCTAAGATGAAGCCATACATCTTTGGTGAGCGCAACGGCATTTACATTCTTGACCTTAAGCAGACCATGCTTGGCGCAGACGCTGCTTACACTTTCCTGAAGAATGTTGCATCTAAGGGTGGCCGCGTTCTCTTCGTCGGCACCAAGAAGCAGGCTCAGGAGCCAATCGCTACTGAGGCAGCTCGTGCAAACATGCCTTACATCAACCAGCGTTGGCTTGGCGGTATGCTGACCAACTTTGTCACCATGCGTTCCCGCATTAAGCGCCTTGAGGAGCTTGAGGCAATGGTAGAGGACGGCCGTATGGCAGCCCTTCCTAAGAAGGAGCAGGCTCTTAAGAACAAGGAGCTTCTGAAGCTTCAGCTTAACCTCGGTGGCGTCCGTGATATGACTTCTCTTCCACAGGCTCTCTTTGTTGTTGACTCCAAGCGTGAGGAGAACGCAATTCGTGAGGCAAACCGTCTTCACATTCCAGTTGTCTCCCTGCTTGACACCAACTCTGATCCAGATGTTGTTGATTACGGCATTCCTGCAAATGACGATGCTATTCGTTCCATTTCTCTTATGTGCCAGCTTGCTGCAGACGCAATTCTTGCAGGTAGCGGCAAGGAGCAGATTTCTGCTGAAGAGATGGGTGCTGAGTCCGAGACCCCAGCTGCTGAGTAACTCTTAGCAACGGGTTAAATAATTTAGTTATTCAGTAGATTTTTGGGAGGAAAACATGGCAGAGATTACCGCAGCACTTGTTAAGCAGCTTCGTGATATGACCAGCTCTCCTATGATGGAGTGCAAGAAGGCACTCGTCGAGGCTGAGGGCGATATTGAGAAGGCAGTAGACATCCTTCGTACTATGGGCGTTGCTAAGGCAGTTAAGCGTGCTGGCCGTGACACCAACGAGGGCACCATTGCTACTTTCATCAGCCCAGACGGCAAGACTGGCGCAATCCTCGAGCTCTCCTGCGAGACTGACTTTGTTGGTACTAACCCTCAGTTCACCGGCTTTGCTGGCGATCTTGCTGCAGTTGTCGTTGAGAGCAACCCAGCTGACGTTGAGGAGCTCAAGGCTGCTAAGCTTGGCGACGAGACTGTCGACGAGGCAATTACCGATAAGATCCACAACATCGGCGAGAACATGCGTGTTCTTCGTTTCCAGCGCGTTGAGGCTGCAAACGGCGCTCTTGCTAGCTACATCCACCTTGGTGGCAAGCTTGCTGACATTGTTACCTTTGAGTTCAACAAGCCAGAGACCGCTGAGTCTCAGGACTTCAAGAACTTTGCACACGATGTTGCAATGCAGGTAGCTGCAGCTGCTCCAGTTGCTGCTCGCCGTGAGGATGTTCCACAGGACATCGTTGATCACGAGCTCTCCATTTATAAGGCACAGGCAGCTGAGTCCGGCAAGCCTGAGGCTATTCAGGAGAAGATGGCTTATGGTCGTCTCGAGAAGTACTACAAGGAGTACGTCCTTACTGAGCAGGCATTTGTTAAGGACCCAGATATGACCATTTCTGAGTACGCAAAGCTGCTCTCCAAGAAGGTTGACGACGAGGTTAAGATTGTCAGCTTCGTACGTTTTGCTTTTGGTGAAGAGTAAGACTTTTTACTTCAATTATTTTGAGCCGGTTGTCTTCAACCGGCTCTTTTTTTAACGCGATTCCTGCAAAACTTACGGTGTCGTTTGTTAAAATTATTACAACTATGGCAAACGGAGAGAGCGAGGAAGCTTTGTCTTCAGCTAAATACAAAAGAGTACTTTTAAAGCTTTCTGGTGAAGCATTGATGGGTGAGCAATCCTTTGGTATTGACCCTTCAATCCCAGAAATGCTTGCTAAAGAAATTAAGCCTGTTTGGGAGTCTGGCGTTCAGGTTGCCATTGTTGTTGGTGGCGGAAACATCTTCAGAGGCGTTTCTCAGGCAGCAGCTGGTATGGATCGTGCCCAGGGAGACAACATGGGCATGCTTGCAACCGTAATTAACGCTCTCTCGCTTCAGGATTGTTTTGAGCGCAACGGCATGGACTGCCGCGTTATGAGCGCAATTTCCATGGCCCAGGTTGCAGAGCCTTATATTCGTCGTCGTGCTATTAGGCACCTTGAGAAGGGCCGTATTGTTATCTTTGCTGCAGGTACTGGTAACCCTTACTTCACCACTGATACTGCTGCAGCTCTTCGCGCCTGCGAGATTGGCGCAGAGGCTCTGATGAAGGCAACAAAGGTAGATGGCATTTACGACTGTGACCCTGTTACTCATGCAGATGCAGTTAAGTATGACACCGTCACTTACAAAGACGTTCTCGCCAAAGAACTTAAGGTTATGGACGCTGCAGCAATTGCGCTGTGCAAAGACAATAAGATGCCAATTCTTGTATTTGACATGCAGTCTGAAGGCGTTTTCATGAAGGCAATTTCCGGAGAAGAAGTCGGTACTACTGTCGTTGAGGAGGACTAATGAGCGTTCATTCTGATAAAGCTAAGCAGTCTATGGAGAAGTGCATCGAGGCACTTAAGAATAACTTTGGTCGTGTTCGTACTGGTCGTGCAAATCCACATGCGCTTGATCACATCAAGGTAGACTACTATGGTCAGCCAACCCCAATTTCTCAGCTTGCAGCTATCAAGGTTCCTGAGGCATCTATGCTGCTTGTTGAGCCATGGGATAAGACTGCTCTAAAGAGCATCGAGAAGGCCATTGAGACTTCTGACCTTGGTATTACTCCATCTAATGATGGCTCCGCAATCAGACTTCCTTTCCCAATGCCAACCGAGGAGCGCCGTCGTGAGCTTGCTAAAGAGTGCTCTCAGATTGCTGAGGAAGCTCGCGTAGCTGTTCGTAACGTCCGTCGTGACGTTAATGGCAAGATTGAGCGCGATGAGGAGCTGTCTGAGGACGATCAGAAGCGCGAGAAGAACGGTATTCAGAAGTTGACCGATACCTATATTGCACAGATTGAGTCTCTTCTTAAGACCAAGACTTCAGAAATCATGGAGATTTAAGTGCAGTTTGATACAGACAAGCTCGTCCAGTATTTCTCTGACGCACCAGAAGATATCAGTCTTTCTGATATCAATTTAGAAACTATTCCGTCTCACGTTTCCATCATTATGGATGGAAACGGTAGATGGGCTACGGCTCGTGGACTTGACAGAACCGAAGGTCATAAGGCCGGTGTTCTTTCTTTGCGTGAGGCTGTTACTACAAGTGTGCGCCTTGGATTGGATGTTTTGTCAGTTTACGCATTCTCCACAGAAAACTGGAAACGTCCTCAGCGTGAGGTTGACTTGCTCATGCGTCTGTTTGCAGAGACGCTTCTTAAAGAACTTCCACTATTCCATCAAGAGAACGTTAAGCTGCGTTTTTTTGGTGACCTTGAGGCTTTGCCAGAGAAGACCCGCAAGACCTTCCAGCGCGGACTTGATGAAACCGCACAAAACACCGGTATGACGTTTGCACTGGCTGTTAACTATGGCTCTCGTGCAGAGCTAACCAGGGCAGCTGTTCTTCTCGCTAATCAAATTGCTGAGGGCACCGTGTCCGCTGACTCGGTGACTCCAGCAGATTTTGAGAAGAACCTCTATACGGCAGGTCTTTCTGATCCAGACCTGTTGATTCGTACGTCAGGAGAGCTGCGGCTTTCTAACTATTTGCTATGGCAGCTGGCTTACTCGGAGCTGTATGTCACGCAAACTTACTGGCCTGACTTCTCTAAGTGGGATTTTTTGCGCGCCATTAAGGACTATCAGGGTCGCGAAAGGCGATTCGGAGGAGTGAAATAGTGGTGGACAATACGCGCGATTCCAGAAGGCCTACCTCCAGGATTGATGCTGACTCTCAGCTTAATGCTGAAGAAACAGGTAGCGTTGGAATTGATAGACAGATCGAAAAGCTGGAGATTCGTCGCTCACTTAAAGAGCTGCAACGAGCCGCTGGTAACCTTATGGGTCAGCGAGTTCGTGGCGTTACCGAGAAGCTTTTGACAAGAACTCTGTCTGGCGTAGTTTATGCAGCTATTGTGCTTGCTGCGCTGTTTGTGGGCAAAGAAGCCACTATTGTTTTGATTGCTGGCATGGCATGGCTCTGCTGCTCTGAGTTCTTCCATATTTGCCGTATGGGCGGACGTATGCCAAACGAGCCTCTTGGCCTTGTCTTCTCGCTTGTTTTTCCCATAATTGCGTATTTTGGTCACGTCTTTCCGCTGGTATTTTCTCTGCTTTTGATTATTCTTTGCGGACTTTGGTATGTTTTAACACCGCGAGCAAACCTTGCAGACGTGGCGGTTACGGCCTTTGGACCACTGTATACCTCGCTTTCACTTTCAACGGTAGTGCTTCTAAGGTCCACAGAGCCAAGTTTTTCTATTCCTTGGATTACGCTTGCTGTCATGCTCTCTGTGTGGGCTAACGATTCATTTGCGTATTTGTTTGGATCCAAATTTGGCAAGCATAAACTGGCGCCGAGGATTTCTCCAAATAAGAGTTGGGAGGGCTTCTACGGTGGTCTTTTAGGTTCAATGCTTGTGTGGTTCTTGATAGCAGTTTTTGGCGCAATTGATATGAATCCACTATTTGCGCTTCTTTTTGGCGTAACAGAAGGCATCTTCTCTGTTGTTGGAGACCTCTTTGAGTCTCGCATTAAGCGAGGAGTGGGCCTCAAGGATTCTGGTTCAATTATGCCTGGTCATGGTGGCCTACTTGATAGAACCGATTCGATGATTTTTGGAACTATGGCGGCGTTTCTTCTCTTCCAGCTTGCCGTGCTCTTTAGCCAGGTCAAGCTACCTATTGCGCTGCCGTTTGGAGCATAGGTTTTGAGCATTTTTGAAGATACCGCGCCTCGCGCTGTAAGGCATGAGCCTCTGCGCGTTGCTGTCCTCGGAGCTTCGGGTTCTGTGGGTATGCAGACGCTTGATGTATGCCGTCATTTCCCGCAAAAGGTGGAGGTTGCAGCCCTTGCGGTGAGGTCGTCGGTTGAGTTTGCCGTGAAGGCAGCATCTGAGTTCAACTGCAAATACGTTGCTTTTGCCGATGCAAGTGTCAAGGGCAATGCTCTTCTCGACAGCTTGCCCCAAGGCTGCAAAGCAAGTTTTGGCCCTGAGGCTGTTCAGGCGCTTGCTGAGCTAGATGAGGTTGACTGCGTAGTCAACGCAGTGGTGGGAGAGGCTGGCATTTACGCTGGTCTGGCCGCTGTGAAGGCTGGCAAAGTGCTGGCTTACGCTAACAAGGAGTCAATTGTTGTTGGCGGAGACCTCCTGATGCCTCTGGTCAAGCCTGGTCAGCTCATTCCCGTTGATTCTGAGCATAGCGCCATCTTCCAGTGCCTTATTGGCGAGAACCCCGCTGACATCCAGAGGATTTGGCTCACCTGTTCTGGCGGTCCGTTCTTCGGATATTCTCGTGAGCAGCTCAAGCACGTCTCGGCAGACGACGCTTTGGCGCATCCAACCTGGAAGATGGGCGCCAAGATTACCATCGACTGCGCCACGCTCATGAACAAGGGCCTTGAGCTCATTGAAGCTCATCATCTCTTTGACACCCCAATGGACAAGCTTGAGGTGCTGGTACATCGTCAGAGCCGCATCCACTCAATGGTTGAGTTTGTGGACGGCTCCGTAAAAGCGCAGCTTGGAGCCTCTGACATGAGGCTGCCAATCCAGTTTGCACTGAGCTATCCGCACCGTTGGCCGGCAATTGCTAAGCCAGTTGAGTGGCAAGAGACAGCTCCTCTTACAGGAGATTATGCTGACGAGAAGACCTTTGGATGCCTAGCTCTTGCTCGTCACGCGGGAACTGTTGGTGGAACGCTTCCCTGCATCATGAATGCTGCTAATGAAGTTGCTAACCACGCATTTAGGCGAGGAAGATGTTCATTTCTTGATATCGAGCGCATTGTTGCAGAGACCATGAATGCCTCTCATGTCCAAAGGGTAGAAGACCTTCAACAATTGACGCTTGTAGACGCAGAAGCACGAGCTTTAGCTCGCTCTTTTGTGGGATAGGAATTTTGTGAATTTGTTAGCTATTCTTTCACCAATTTTTTGGGGACTCTTGGTTCTCTCGCTCCTTGTATTTGTTCACGAAGCTGGTCATTACGGTATGGCTCGCCTGTGTGGCGTCCGTGT
>CAUVBV010000010.1:0-35331 GCA_963550405.1 uncultured Atopobium sp.
TTATCGGCAATAAAACGCAGGACATCATTACGGCTCGCTGCGTTCTGGTTTACAAAAACATTGTCTGCCTTAACAAAACCGCTCATGAATCTTCCTTCCGTATATTTGAGCTTTTAGCTCAGTAACTTCGTATGTAGTAATAATACCCGCAATGAAACAAAATTTACCTTGAGAAACTTTACTTTAGGGCCATTCTTAAAATCTGTTGAACATCTGCTGTTTTAAGCTGCATAAAGTTGCCCGCATGATCTCCACCGCGAGCATCAATAGTGCCTTTTGCCATCTGGAGAATGTCCTCTTCCGAAGGGTCTACTCCAAGCTCGGCAAGGGAGGTTGGCATACCAATTGCATGACACCACTGATTCCAAGCTTCGATTCCCGCAAGGCCTGTAGCGGTTGGATTATGGAAGTTATTTTGAACTCCAAAAACATTAACCGCAAACTGCGCAAAGCGCTCTGGATCTTGGCTCATAACATAGCGAGCCCAACTTGCCCAAATAGCCGTGAGACCAGCACCGTGAGCTACATCATACTTTGCGCTCAGCTCATGCTCGATTGCATGAGAAGCAAAATCGCTTACGCGACCAGTTCCGGTAAGTCCGCAGTGAGAAAGCGACGATGCCCAGAGCAAATCTGCACGTGCAGCGTAATTCTCTGGTTCTTTGACAGCAATCAAGACAGCTTCTTTCACGGTGCGTAAGAGCCCCTCGGCTAGCTCGTCAGTGAGTGCCACGTCCTTCTCGGGCGTAAAATAGCGCTCCATGGTGTGCATCATGATGTCGGCGCCTGTTGATGCCGTCTGATAAGCACTCACGGAATAGGTGAGCTCTGGATTCATGATGGCAAAGCAAGGACGGCCGCTCTGATGGTGATAAGAACGCTTAAGAACACGGCCATCAGCCAGCGTAATGTTCATGACGGAAGAATCAGAGGTTTCAGATCCAGTTCCTGCAATAGTAGAAATGACACCAAGAGGAACTGCCTTTGAAACACTGACCTTATGCAAATAGAGGTCTTCAAGAGAAACGTCATTGGCCAGGCCATATGCAATCGCCTTAGCAGAATCCATGACAGATCCGCCACCGATGGCCAAAATAAAGTCAACACCCTCGCGATTGCCCAGCTCTACAGCTTCTTCTGCAAGCTCTAATCGAGGATTAGGGACAACTCCACCGCAGTCAACAAAAGCAATTCCCGCATTGCTTAGAAGCTGGTGGATCTGGTTAAGCAAGCCACTCTTTACCACGTGACTGCCACCAAAATGCACCAGCACCTTGGTACCTCCGTGAGCAGAGACAAGCTCTGCCACACGAAGTTGAGTATCTTTTCCAAAAACCACTTGAGTAGGTACAACGTACTCAAAATTAACCATGACTAAAGACCTTTCCTACCTACTCGAACAACATCTTAAGCGCGAGGTTCTTCTCCCCACCAGAATGTTGCAACAGTTCCAGGACCAGTATGAACACCAATAGTTGCACCAATGGTAAAGATGTTGATATCACCGGTCTGTGGAAGCTTTTCTTGAATAAGCTCTTTGACAGCCTGGGCATCAGAGGCGCATTCAGAGTTAGAGATAAACACTTTACGTGCGTAAGCACTGCCCTGCTCTGCAGTTTGAGTCATGATCTCAACTACGCGAGCGATTGCTTTCTTTTTGCCACGTGCCTTCTCTTTAACAGCCAAAGAACCGTCGGCCTCAATATCCATAACAGGACAAATGTTAAGCATGCCGCCAAGCAGGCCAGCTGTCCTGGAAATGCGACCACCACGAACAAAGAAGGTCAAATCTGTTGAGAAGAACCATCCATACACACGGTGACGAGCCTCTTTGGCCCATGCAACTGCCTCGTCAAAAGACAGACCCTCGTCGCGCTTATCGGCAAGACCGTCTACCAGCAAACCATAGCCAGAAGATGCCTGAAGAGAGTCGACAACCTCGATCTTTCTGTCAGGAAACTCCTGCTCAATTTCTACCTTTGCCTGGCAAGCAGACTCATACGTTCCAGAAACGCCAGAACTCAACGAAACATGAAGAACGTCTTTGCCCTCCTCAAGGAAAGGACGCCAGAAAGCCATGTACTCACCAATTGATACCTGTGAAGTACGGCACTCAGCGCCTGCAAGCATCTTTTTATAGAGGTCATCTGGTGAATTAGTGCGACCAAAGTCATCCTTGCACTGAACACCATCAAGCTCGTAGTTGAAATATACGTATTTCACATCACGTGACTGAAGGTACTTCTCACTTACATCGGCCGTAGAGCAACAGGTCAGAACGTAGTTGGACATACGAGTCTCCTTGAAATATCTTCTTGCATAAAACAATCGCACACACTTATTTTTCTTGCAGATGTGAGTATACTTCTAATCTCATTTTTATGCTGCTTGTGGGGCGCTTCAAGTGCAAAATCACGTATACTTGCACGCGTTTGATTTTCTCAAATCACTACCTATACCTTAACTTTTACCTTCGACGGGAATGGATAGCGCGTGGCATCATCAGATCTTTCTACTAGAAACTCTTCCGGACTCACACTAGATACTTCTTCTACGCTTGTATGGAAGTTTGCTCTTCTTATCTGCGCACTTATCTGGGGCGGGTCATTTGTCGTTATCAAAGATGCAATTAGTTATATCTCGGCAGCTTGGCTTATGACCTTACGTTTTGTCTTTGCCGTAGGTATTGTTGCCATCATCTTTAGAAAAAAACTTAAAGAACACTTGAATGTCACACATATCAAATACGGCGTGCTCTTAGGCGTTCTTAACGGTCTAGGATTTCTGTTCCAAAATGGAGCTCTTGCTTATACCACTGCAGGTAAAGCTGCTTTTATTGCATCAATTTATTGTGCGATGATTCCGTTTGTAAACTGGCTCATTGCAAAGAAAAAACCTCATGGAACCAGTATTTTTGCAGCCTTTTTATGCGTAGCTGGCATTGGTCTTATCTCACTGGGCACTGATTTTTCGTTCTCGTTTGGCTTGGGCGAGCAGATGACATTGCTCTCAGCCATTATTTTTGCCTTCGTTTTTGTGCTTACTGCCGAGCTTGCTCACAAATACGACATCATCACACTTACGGTGGTGCAGCTTGGCGTGAGCGCCCTTCCCTGCCTTGCCTACGCGCTTTGCTTTGAAACGGTTCCCAATTTTGCGGCACTGCCCATAAATGCCTGGGTTGCCCTCGCCTACATCACTCTTATTGCAACCGCACTGACTGGTGTTTTGCAGAACCGCGCACAGAAGTCAGTTACTCCTGTTCAGGCCTCACTAATAATTTCTCTGGACAGTATTTTTGCAGCAGTTTTTGGCGTGATCTTCCTTGCTGAGGTTATTACCCCCACAATCTTCCTTGGCTTTATTGTTATCTTTGTTGCAATCTTTATCAGCGAGCTTGGCGAGAAACCCGCAGAGCCCCAAACCCCTTCAGAAAGCTAAGGCTCTCTCCATAAAACGTACTTAAGAAAAAGCCCGCAGACGCGGGCTTTTTAATGCGATAAGCAGCTCTTACATCTCTCGAGAGCTCAGCATAGGCCCATCGGACCAAAGGGTAATCTCTCCTGAAGCCAGTGTTTTAGGGACATCAATAAGACGCTGGTTGGAAGAGCCTCTAAAACGCAAGGTAATATCGTGGAGACTCTGAACCCATGGGCCATCTACCAGAACATCTATACAAGACAGAATGCGATCAGTGTACTCTGTGTGCCACTTTCCCTCGGTCAGCTGATCCCAGGTGTGACCTGAATACATCCAAATGCTCTTTTGCGGGTAGGTAGCTCTGACCTTCTCGACAAACTCAACAAGGCCTTCTTGGTTTTCTGGCTCAAAAGGCTCTCCACCAAGGATGGAAAGACCGTTGATATAGACAGGTGCAAGGGAGTCAATGATCTCTTGCTCAACTTCTGGAGTAAACTCTCCGCCGCTCTTGAAGTCCCACGCCTCATAATTAAAGCAGCCTTCACAGTGCAGACGGCAGCCTGAAACAAACAGAGTTGTTCTTACGCCAACACCATTTGCAATATCTGAAAACTTAATATTTGAATAGTTCATACATAACCTTTGATGGGTAACTTCCACATATTGTGGATGTTACCTGATAGAGATAATAAAAACGAGCAGAAGGGCTAAGGCGCTCTTCTGCTCGTTTGTCTAGTACTTAAAACTTAGAGGTGAAGGACGCGGTCCTTGATCTCCTGGGTACGACCCTGGTTCCAGAACTGGGTACCAATGTAGCCGCAGGTACGACGAGCAACGTTCATCTTGGTCTGGTCACGGTTACCGCAGTGTGGGCACTCCCAAACCAGCTTGCCGTCCTCCTCGACAATCTGAATCTCACCGTCATAACCGCACTCCTGGCAGAAGTCAGACTTGGTGTTGAGCTCTGCATACATGATGTGGTCGTAGATGAACTGCATGACGCTGAGGACAGCCTCGATGTTGTCCTGCATGTTAGGAACCTCAACGTAAGAGATTGCTCCACCTGGGGAAAGACGCTGGAACTCAGACTCAAACTGAAGCTTCTGGAATGCGTCAATCTCTTCTGCAACGTGGACGTGGTAGCTGTTGGTAATGTAGCCCTTATCAGTGATGCCAGGGATAACACCAAAGCGACGCTGAAGTGCCTTAGCAAACTTGTAGGTGGTGGACTCAAGAGGAGTTCCGTAGAGGGAGTAATCGATATCCTCTGCTTCCTTCCACTCGGTGCACTTATCGTTCATGTGCTGCATAACCTGGAGAGCAAATGGAGTTGCCTCTTTGTCGGTGTGGCTGTGACCAGTCATAGCCTTAACGCACTCATACAGACCTGCATAGCCAAGGGAGATGGTGGAATATCCGCCGTAAAGCAGTGGATCGATAACCTCACCCTTGTCCAGACGAGCAAGTGCGCCGTACTGCCAAAGGATAGGAGCAGCATCAGACAGGGTGCCCTTCAGGCGATCGTGACGAGCACGAAGTGCGCGGTGGCAAAGCTCAAGACGCTCATCAAAGATCTTCCAGAACTTGTCCATATCGCGACCAGCAGAAAGAGCAACATCAGGAAGGTTGATGGTTACAACGCCCTGGTTGAAGCGGCCATAGTACTTAGGCTTGTTTGGCTCATAGTTCTTTGCGCGAGCAACGTTGTTGAAGCCATTACCAGAACGGTCTGGAGTTAGGAAGGAACGGCAGCCCATGCAGGTGAAGGTATCGCCCTCGCCTTCCTTCTCGCCCTTAGAAAGCTTGTACTCCTTCATCTTCTTCTCAGAGATGTAGTCAGGAACAAGACGGCGAGCGGTGCACTTTGCAGCCATCTGAGTGAGGTAATAGTACTTGGAGTCCTCGTAAACGTTGTCCTTTTCAAGAACGTAAATAAGCTTAGGGAATGCAGGAGTAATCCAGACACCCTCCTCGTTCTTTACGCCCTGGTAACGCTGACGGAGCATCTCCTCAATGATGAGTGCAAGGTCCTGCTTCTCCTGCTCATTCTTTGCCTCGTTGAGGTACATGAAGACGGTAATGAAAGGAGCCTGGCCGTTGGTGGTCATCAAAGTGACAACCTGGTACTGAATGGTCTGAACACCACGAGAAACCTCATCACGAAGGCGCTTCTCAACCATCTCGTTGAGCTGCTCAGCAGAGAGCTCAACACCGACGGAGTTCATCTCCTCCATAACAGTCTTGCGAATCTTCTTACGAGAAACATCAACGAAAGGAGCAAGGTGAGCCAGGGAGATGGACTGACCACCGTACTGGCAGGATGCTACCTGAGCAATAATCTGAGTTGCAATGTTGCATGCTGTAGAGAAGCTGTGTGGACGCTCAATCAGAGTACCGGAGATAACAGTGCCGTTCTGCAGCATGTCATCAAGGTTGATGAGGTCACAGTTGTGCATGTGCTGTGCAAAGTAATCGGAATCGTGGAAGTGGATAAGGCCCTCATTGTGAGCAGCAACAATATCCTCTGGAAGAAGCTCACGCTGAACGAGGTCCTTAGAAACCTCACCAGCCATGTAGTCACGCTGAACAGAAACAACGGTAGGATTCTTGTTGGAGTTCTCCTGCTTGACTTCCTCGTTGTTGCACTCAATCAGAGACAGAATCTTGTCATCGGTGGTGTTCTTATGACGCTTCTGGTTCTGGATGTAGCGGTAAATGATGTACTTACGAGCAACCTCAAAGCGGTCAAGAGCCATGAGCTGATCCTCGACAAGGTCCTGGACCTCCTCGACGGTGACGGTGTGTCCAGCCTTCTCACACTCATCGGTAACGTTGAGGGAAGCAAACTGAATCTCACGCTCAGTCAGGCGCTGATCCTCAGGGACCTCTGCGTTAGCCTTAGCGATTGCGTTAACAATCTTCTCTACCTCGAAGGTAACCTCTGAGCCATTGCGCTTGATAATCTTCATGTGCAAACTCCTTGAACAAACGTTGGTGAAAGCAACGCTTTCATGCGTGTTTAATTGGATTATCACTGCGGTTCCTAAGCTTTTGCCTAAGCGAAGTGGTTGGGAACCCGCTTGTGTGATGGGAACTACTATGCCACAACTTATAGTGTTTGGGTTCGAGAACTATAACAATATATTGTGAAATTTCCACACGAATACAAAATTATGTATTGACACGTTGCGGCAACCAATATCTCTGCAGGTAGAAAATTAGCTAGAAACTTCGCTAATTACAAAATTTATTAATGGTCAAAAAATAATTCGATTTTTTGTAAGTAGGCATTCGTCGCCTTTCACAAATGCGCCACAATTCACCCCTCAGCGCTCACTTTTGTTGAGCGTTTGGGGGACTAAAAAAGCCGACACAAAATGTCGGCTTTGGTGGCTAGTCTAGTGGAGGTTGTGGACGCCAAGTTGCATCTTTATAGATAAGGCGTGCATCTTTCCAACCCTTAATAAGGCGAGAAAGACCAGACGAAAAGTGCGCTCTATCTACCAAAATGAGTCGAATAATCTCTTTTGCAAAGGTGAGCGCTGTGCCAACACCAAAGAGCACGGGATTGTAATCACCATGAACCTGGAAGTAACGAGCAATATAGCCGCGGTTACGTGTGATGTAATAGCGCGTCATATCAGAAGTTGAATTAAGCTGGCGCACAGAACCAATGCTCTGACCAGGAACTTCTCGACATCTTGAGAGAACAAAGTCTGGGATCAAAATTGGCTGTGTTACCTTGCTGGCCAAATAGCCGTACAGAGCATCGTCCCAGTAGATAAAGAAACGCGCATCAGGCAGGCCAATCTTCTGTACTACAGAGCGCTTAAAGTAGGCGCCCTCAAAGCACATCACATTGCACTCACGGTACGCAACGCCATCAAAACCGGCCTTTGCCAGCGGATTATAGATGCCTAGTGAAGTGCTAAAGCGATACTGCCAGAAGAAAGGACCGCCATCAAAGTCGTAGCGCTGGCCCTGGATGACCTCAGCCTTGTCTGACCATGCGTCAAGCTTATCAAGACCGTCAGGCAGCACGGCTACGTCATCGTCCATAACCCAGAACCACTCGGCGCCCAGCTCATAACCTACGCGCACACCCTCAGAGAAGCCACCAGAACCACCGGTATTTTGCTCCATAGGCACGTAGCACATGCGATTAGTGCCTCCGTGAGCATCGGGATCTGTAGTGGTTTCTCCCCACAAGGTTTTGACCTTCTCGGAAAAGTCAGACACAAGCGAGGCTGTTTCAGGGGAGTTCTCGTTGTCCACAACAATGATGCGCCATGGTGCCTGCGTAAGCTGCGTAATGGAATTGAGCAGGTTGGAAAGCAATTCCTGGCGTTTAAAGGTGACTATGACAAGGGCGGTGCGCTTCATATTTCCTCAAAATGTGACTTCGTGAATGGGTTAGTGACTTATAGTATAAAGCAGCAATCAAAAGGAGTTTAGATGAGTCACACGCAAAACCACCAACCCTTGGTTTCTCTTGTTGTGCCTATATATAACGTTGCAGACTATCTGGAGCAGTGTCTGGCAAGCATTCAATCGCAGAGCTACACCAACCTGGAGATTATCTGCTTAAACGATGGCTCAACTGACTCGTCTTTAGCTCTTTTGGAAGCATATGCTGCCCGTGATGGACGCCTTATCATCATAGACAAAGAAAACGAGGGCTACGGAAAAACGTGTAATCGTGGTATTGCCGCAGCTCATGGCACATGGGTGGGTATTATTGAGCCTGACGATTACCTTGAGCCAACTATGGTTCAAGAACTTGTTGATCTTATCCAAGCAAACGGCGGAGAAGACCAGGTAGATATTGCGCGCTCAGCCTATTGGCGCGTGTTTGGCAATCAGAAAAACGGTCGAGCAGGAGTAAAAGCACAGGTAAAAAATGCCGCTGCTTCGACCGAGCACAGGATTCCCTGCGCTTATAAGGGCCGCGTCAAGCCCAAGCATCAGCCCGAATCTATTGACCAGATGGCACAACTTCTGTTGCACCACCCTGCCATTTGGACGGCGCTCTATCGCAAAGAATTCTTGACCCAGAACAACATCAGCTTTAAAGAAGTCCCTGGTGCAGGCTGGGTAGACAACCCCTTCCTTATTGCCTCACATTGCTGTGGAGCCCGCTTGGTATACACAGACTCGGCGCTTTATAACTATCGCGAGAATGGCTATGCAGAAGCCACTACCTTTGCGCAGCGTCAGCCTAAAATTCCGCTTGAGCGCTGGAATGACATGATGGACGTTGTGGACGCACGCAACATCACTTCAAACGCAGTGCTTGATGCACTCACGCTGCGCGGCATCAACTACGCACTGCTTACAAAAGACGCACTTATCTGGCGAGAAGAACATGATGCTGCAGGTCAGATTGACTCAGAAGTGCGCGATCTTCTCGCCAAGAGCTTTGAGCGCATGGATGCAAAGCGCGTGTTTGAAAACCCTGCAATCTCAAGCACCGGTAAAGCACTCTTTGCGCAGGTACGCGGTATTGCTTTGCCAAAAGACGACAAGTTTTCCCGCTATGCATATCTAGCCAAAGAGGGATTCTTCCGCGTCAAAAACGACGGCATTGCACAGACATTCAAATCGCTTATGGATAGGCGCTAAGGCTGACGAACATCAAGCGACCAAATACCGTCCAACCTTACATGAAGTTACTTACGCAAGAGGTATACGCATAAAGCGTGCGTACCATACAGCTCTTCGTGCATAGGCATAGCGCGCCTGCACTGTGGTAGACAAAATGGCACCAAGCAAAGCATGAGCAACCAATCGCGGAGAAGTTGCCTCAGTAACAATAAGATGAGCTACAGGATTAGAAAGAATCTTAACAATCAGATTTTCTTTCTCCTCATGGCTAAGCTGAGACTCCCCATTAAAAACGGGATACATGTTCTTAAGAAGCTTGCTGATCAGATAACGACTAATCAACTTTTGAACTTTCTTGGAGTTTGCAAAGCCAAGATGCTTGGCAAGAGCACCAAGTGTCTGACGCTCTTGGGTAAGTTTATCCATAGCGGCAGTAATAGTATCTTCTTCCTTAGAAGAGTCTGCTGGTACATCCACAAAAATTGCTTCAGGAGCGTACGTAATGTTTTTTGCAATCTCAAAACAGTAGCCTACAAAATTGCATTCACCATCAGTCTCTGGTTCATGTTTAATATCGGTCAAAATGCGCGTTGAGCACAACTTTCCACTCATAGACGTCAAATAAGGAAGCTGTGACTCCTCAAATACCTGCGACAATGCAGAAGCCTTTGCACCAAAAGCCTTTTTGCATTCCATAGGTGAATTGGCAGTTTTCATGTGTGCAATAACAATATCTGCCGCTTTAGGTGAACCAACAGGACCGAGAGCAGTAGCTGCAGCATAGAGCTTCTGCAAAACATGGGGATTAAACCTATAAGAAGGCTCAGTAGTAAGCGTATAAGCTCCACGAGCGCGACCCTGAGCAATTTCAAGCGCAACAAAATGGCTAATGCCCGATTGGCACAGGACATCTAAACGAGGCTCTTGATTAGCAAGGTTATCCAGCATGCGAGCAATCTGAGGGTCGGAGCTGTTATCAACAATGATGAGCTCCCAATGAGGGTATGTCTGCTCTTGAAGTTGCCTAATTACCGTTCTAATAGCATCAGCATCATTATCAGCGGCCATGAGAACCGAAATCATATGTGGATTGTATGAGCGCTCGTGCATTCCACATCCCCCAAACTGGTCCTAAATTTTAGATACCAGTTTACCCATAAAAAGTGAATTAAAAAAGCATTTTTATTCTATCAAAATCTCTCCACATAACGTGTTTAACTGCTGCTATGTGGACATCTGACCTGTTTTGTAGGAGCGGCGCTACACACAACGCCCATAACGTCTATACGAGCATACCAACAAGCTTTCCTAAGGCCGTAGGGTCAACGGTAGTGCCACTTGAACCTTCAACAACAGGAGCTTCATCATGCTCAAGATTAGACACGCCAATTGGCTGCACAATCTCTACAAGCTCAAGAAGCTGATTGGGCTTCATATCGGTAATCATTGAAGACAACAAACTAGAAGCATTACTTACCAGTGAACGAGCGCCCGAACCAGAAAGTGCCGAGATTTTCTCCCACACATCATCTGTGGCAATGATAACGTGCGTAATCTTGATGTTGGTGACAGAAGCAAGTGCGCTAACAAAAGCGCTCTGACCGTCATCTTTGTAAATATCTGCCAGTGTTTTAGCGTTTGAGTCTACTTCTGCATACACATCAGTAGGAATAGACACTATATGTCCGGTTCCCTGCGTGCGATCAATGACCAAAAGCCGTATAGACTGAAGCGTCGACTCCCCTGCCTTAAGCGAATTTGTGCTGATAACGGCATAGGTAAGAAAGTCATCATCAGATTGTGTAGTGCCATCCGGATTGCCTGAAACACTTTGGCTCTTTATAGCCTTGTTAAGCCCATGATCTCCCAGGTGAGACTCAAGCTGCGCGCGATCCCAAAGAGTTACAACAACAATGCCTACAAGAACAGCAACAATGGCAATTACGGCAAGGCCAATCACGTTGGTATAAGGATTGTCACGCGGAACATCGCTGCGCTCAAATCTTTCTCTTTTCCTAAACATACTGGCTCCCTGCCTCACTGTTCATCAGTTCTGCAAGAGCTCCTAAAAAAGACGCTCTCTTCTATGATGCTATTTCTTTGCGAGGGAAACCACCGCACACAATACAAGTGGTAGAAAAGACTTCGTAAACGGCGCGAGAAGACCGATGGAGCTGGATTGGCACACAGAAACTACGACGCTATCAAGGAACCGAAAGCGCTACCAGGGTTGCAAAACACCCTCTGGATAGCGAACGCTCACAAACGTGAGGCCCTGAGCAGGTGCACAACTGCCAGCAGCAATTCTATTCTGAGCAGCTAGAACCTCGTCGATCCACTCAACAGGCCTGTGACCTCGGCCAATCTCAACCAGTGTGCCCACAATCGTGCGCACCATGTTATGCAAGAAGGCGTTACCCGTAATATCAACTGCAATGAGTTTCTCGCCAGCCTCTTCAATTTCTTCAACGGTAAGGCGCTCCACAAAACGATGCGTTGGCTTACCCTCGGCAGAAATTGCCTTGCAGAAGCTCTTGAAATCGTGCTCTCCCACCAGCGCCTGCGCCGCCTTGTCCATAAGCTCTGCGTCCAAGTGACCGTTGTACCACCACACGTGGTCCCAGCCCAGCACGGGACGAGCGCTATCTGCACAAATGCGATAGCGGTACGAGCGAGCCTGGGCATCAAAGCGTGCCGAGAAACCCTGTGGGGCACGGAAGAGTTGTCGGATAGAGATGTCATCGTCGGTCAGAGCGGTGAGCGAGCGGACGAGTTTCTCGCCAGACAGCGCCAGTTCAGCGCCATATACGGGAAGGCTCACGTACTGGGCCTGGGCGTGCACGCCGGCGTCGGTTCTGCCCGCGCAGGTGAGCTCGACCTCTCTGCGCAAAACGGTCTGAAGCGCACGGCGAAGGTCTCCTGCCACGGTACGCTGGGTTGGCTGCTCGGCAAAGCCGCAGAAGGCAGCGCCACGATAGCCTAGCTTGATGACAAGCGTAGCTTCAGGCTCAGCAGAAGCGTCAGAGAGAGCCTCGGCAGCTGATAGCTCAGCAGAAGGTTCTTCGCATGCATAAACGTTGCAGTTTGATGCATTATTCTGTGACGTTTCTGAGTGCATGAAGCTCCCTGAAAAGACTTTTGGCGCAACAAAGTGATTGTATCGTAGGCTCAAAAAAAGCGCACGCTACGCGACAACAAACGCCAGCACTGCAGCGTTGCAAACCCGCTACAGCGTTGCAAGACCAAAACACAGCGCAGACCAGAGCAGAAGCACAACCCAGTCTACGAGCTGCATTTTTGCGGAGATACGTGTACGTTTTGCGGCGCCAAGACAGCGATCTGTCATGGTTTGCGCCATCTGATCGGCTCGCTGAAAGAGCGATACGGTGAGCGGCACCAGAAGCGTAAACCACTTTTTGATTCGCTCAACAATACTGCCTGATTCAAAATTAAACCCGCGTGCCCGTTGAGCTGCTCTAATTCTGTCGAGCTCTTCGAGGGTAAGAGGAATTGCTCGCAGCGCAATTGAGAGCGCAATACTTAGGCCGTCAACGTCAACACGAATAAGGCGCAGAGGCATCAACAGTACAGAAAAGCCGTCAGCAAGCTGCGTGGATGTAGTTGTTGACGCTACCGATAAAACCAGTGCTAGAGCAAGCAATACGCGAGCAATAGCTACAGTGCTCCTGTAAAAGCCTGCCACAGAAAGTCCAACTGATCCAGAGAAAATGATATCGGGGTGTCCAATAAACACCAGCGTATTGGCCACAAATGAGAGGAGCAAAACAAAAGCTGCAGGCTTTGCCACGCGCAAAAACTCCAAAATACTTACACGAGCGCTCCAAAGAAGGCTCACACAAATCAAAGCAAATGCAGCAAATGCAAGTGGCTGCTGTATACAGAAAAGAGCAACAATTCCCACAAGGGTGGCAACGATTTTTGTCTGCGCTGTCAACGAGGCAAGCGAGATACGCTTAAGCAGAGCACAGGGGCACTTAGACATAGCAAGCCTCCAAAAGCTCATGCAATACGCTTACAAACAGCGGGCAATCAAGCTGCGCAGCTTCGTAGACCTCCGGACTTGTCTGCGCTTCTTGTACATTGACGTCTGCAACAACACAGCCCTTCTCGAGAAACACTACTCTATCGGCAAAAGGAAGCCATTCGCTTACGTCGTGCGTGATTGCAAGAACTGCCTTGCCCTCGTTTGCAAGCTCACGAGCAAGATGCAGCACCTGCGAGCGCGCCTTGCCATCAAGCCCAGACGTTGCCTCGTCAAACACAACCGCGTACGTTGCGCAGGCCAGTGTTCCTGCAAGCGCCGCACGGCGAGCCTGACCACCAGAAAGCGTCAACGGAGACGCGTCCAGGACCTGCTGGTCCAAACCAACACGTTCTGCCGCATACGCAACAAGCGCCTCAACATCATCTGGCGAGAAACCCTTGTTAGTTGGACCAAACGCAATATCTTCAGCAACAGTTTGGGCAAAAAGTTGATCCTGGGGGCGCTGGAAACACATGCCGACATCTCCAGGACTTACCAGTCGTGCATCAATTGTTGCATGACCAGTATCAGCCTCTATGAGGCCAGCAGCTATTCGGGCGCAGGTTGTTTTTCCAGAACCAGAAGCGCCCACCAAAACAGTAAGCTCCCCCGTGGAAGAAAGCGTTACGTCATGCAAAACTGGCTTGTCAAACGTATGAGAAACGCCACACATTGCCAGTTCGTGTGCCTCTCCAAGCGCTTGAATTCCGTCATAGTTATTTGCCCGCACTACCTCAAGAGCACGCTGATACACAAGGGTGTCCAAAGCGTCAAACGCAAGGTTGTTCTGGACAAGAAACGCAACAAACTCTGATGCGCTAAGAGGCACGTCAAAGTTATAGCCAGCCTGCGCTGCTACATGAGCTGTTGCCGTGAGCGCGTCATCAAATCCGGCGCGCGCAATTATATCTGCGTCTGAGAGAAACTCTGTGGGAGTGCCCGTCCAAACCAGACGGCCTTTCTCCAAAACAAGTATCTGATCAGCCCCAGGTAAAGACTCAAAAGAATGAGAGATCTCAAGCACACCCATCCCGTTAGCCACAAGGTTGTTTACCAGCCTAGAAAGGTGATTTCTAAATCGCGTATCAAGCTGAGCAAATGCCTCATCAAGCACCAGATAGCACGGACGCAGAGAAAGCGCTGCTGCAATAGAAACAAGCTGCTGTTGACCACCAGAAAGCGTATGTGTTTGGGCGTTGGCCAAGTCAGCAATACCGCAGAGCTCAAGTGTTTGAGAAACGCGAGAAACAATCTCTTCTTTTGGCAGCCCAAGATTAGCAGGACCAAAAGCAACCTCGTCAAAGACAGTTGCACATACCAGTTGCGCAGTTGGATCTTGGCGAACCATTCCCACATGCGAAGAAATCTGAGTAGACGGTACTTCAGCAGTTGAGGTGTCGTCTACTAAAACTTCTCCAGAAAACGAAAAGAGCGATGCATTACAAAGATTTGCAAGCGTTGACTTGCCTGAACCATTGTGGCCAAGCACAACCGTTCTAGAGCCCGGTTTTAGGGTAAATGAAACGTTATCAAGGGTTAGTGTCATTGGGTGCGGAGACTGGCTCTCAGTGGCTCCTGTGGCATCTTCAGAAGCAGAGTCAGTCGTAGATTGCGCAGTAGCTAACGTACCGTATACAAAAGATACGTTTTTGAACTCAATCATGACAACCCTCCTTCATTCGAAAAAGAGGTCCCAGCAAAAAGCCAGGACCTCTTTAGATTCACTTTGACAGAAGTTACTCTGCAGCCCCTTCGGTCTGCTCGGTCTCCTCTGCTGGAGCCTCGGTCTCCTCTTCCTTCACAGGAGCAGGAGCAACCTTGGTAGCCTTAGCCTTCTTGTTAGAAGCCTTTGGCTGAACTGGCTCGGTAACAAGCTCAAGGATAACAACCTCAGAAGCATCGCCCTTACGAGGACCAAGCTTCATGATGCGGGTGTAGCCGCCGTTGCGGTCAGCCCACATACCCTGAGCAGCCTTGTCAAATACCTCACGGACAAGCTCTGCGTTACCAACTTTGGCCATAGCAAGACGACGAGCGTGAAGGTCGCCGCGCTTTGCCCAAGTGATGACCTTGTCGACCTCGCCGCGAACTGCCTTAGCGCGGACGTCAAGAGTCTTAATACGATCGTTAGTGAAAAGGGCTTGGATCAGGCTCTTCTTGATGGCCTTGGTGTGGCTAGCATCAGTACCAAGCTTCATGCCCCTCTTCTTATTGTGCCTCATAATTTACATTCTCCTATGCGTGACAAGGCGCGACTAAGCCTTAAGGGACAGGCCCATGCTCTCGAGCTTTTCCTTGACTTCTTCAATAGACTTAACACCAAAGTTTCTGATGTTGAGAAGATCGTTCTCAGAGAAATCAACGAGCTGACGGACAGAGTGAATTCCTGCACGCTTGAGGCAGTTGTAAGAACGGACGGAAAGGTCCAAATCCTCAACCTGCTTCTCAAGCTCGGAATCATCCTCGACGTCTGCCTTAGCAAAAATCGAAGCCTCTTCCTGAGTCTCGTCAAAATCAGTAAGTCCCATGAATGCGCTCATGTGCTGGTTAATGATGTTTGCAGCCTCAACGACAGCCTCGCGAGGACTGATTGCACCATTGGTCTCAACCTCAAGCACCAGACGATCATAGTCGGTGTGACGGCCAACACGGCAAGGCTCAACAGCCTTAGCGCAGCGGCGAACTGGCGAGAAGATCGAGTCAACGTGAATGAATCCAATTGGATCGCTCTCGCGCTCGTTATCCTCACCGGAAACATAACCGCGACCATTACCAAGGCGAAGTCTCATGGAAAGATGAGCTCCCTCAGCAAGAGTGCAAATGTGCTGAGCTGGGTTAACCAGCTCATAACCCATAGGAACATCAAGATCAGCACCAGTGACTGTGCAAGGACCATCAACAGAGATAGAAGCCTCAGCCTCATCAGAGTTGTTGGTGTTGCGGAAAACTAGGCCCTTAACGTTCAGAACGATGTCAGTAACGTCCTCATAGACGCCTTCAACCGTAGTGAACTCATGCTGAACGCCATCAATCTGGATGGCCTCAACCGCAGCTCCCTCAAGAGAGGAAAGCAGTACGCGGCGGAGGGAGTTGCCAAGCGTGTCACCATAGCCACGCTCAAGCGGCTCTACGCTCACACGAGCGACGTTTGCGCCGATTTCATCTACCGACACATTTGGTCGGATAAATTCGGACATTGCTACCTCCAAAACGGGTCGGGCTTACTTGGAGTAGAGCTCGACGATCAGCTGTGCGTCAATCTCAAGGTCGATCTGATCGCGGATTGGAAGCTGAAGAACAGTGCCCTGCAGCTTCTCAATGTCAACCTCAAGCCATGCAGGAACTGCCATGTGCTCGGAGGAAATGAGAGCTTCCTTGATTGGAAGAAGATCCTTTGCCTTGGAAGCAACAGCGATAACATCGCCGCTCTTTACGCGATAAGAAGGAATGTCAACGCGCTGACCGTTAACGGTGATGTGACCGTGACGGACAGTCTGACGAGCCTCTTTACGTGTACGAGCAAAGCCAAGGCGGAAGATGACGTTGTCAAGACGAGTCTCAAGGATGCTCATCAGGTTGTCACCAGTAATGCCTGGGTTCTTCTTAGCCATCTCATAGTAGCCGTGGAACTGGTTCTCAAGGACGCCGTAAATGAACTTAGCCTTCTGCTTCTCACGGAGCTGCATACCGTACTCGCTCTCCTGGCGACGACGGCGACGTGGCTCACGGTTAGAAGTCTTATTGATCCCCATCACAACGGGATCGATGCCAAGCTGACGACATCTTTTAAGGACCGGGGTCCTATCAATTGCCATTTGCTTGTCCTTTCGTGCTAGTTGCGACGGCGCTTTTTAGGACGGCAGCCGTTGTGTGCAATAGGTGTCTTATCCTGAATACCCGAAACCTCGAGGCCTGCTGCCTGAAGGGAACGGATTGCGGTCTCGCGACCAGAGCCTGGGCCCTTAACAAAAACAGCTACCTTGTGGAGACCGTGCTCCATTGCTGCCTTTGCTGCTGCCTCTGCTGCAAGCTGTGCAGCAAAAGGAGTGGACTTACGAGAGCCCTTGAAGCCGACGGTACCACCGGACTGCCAGGAAATTACATTACCCTGGGGATCGGAAATAGAGACAATCGTGTTATTGAATGTGCTCTTGATGTGGGCCTGGCCCACTGCAATGTTTTTACGCTCGGAGCGGCGGACGCGTGTAGTACGAGCGTTCTTTTTCTGTGCCATTAGCTACTCCTCGCCTACTTCTTCTTGCCGCCCACCTGACGCTTCTTACCCTTACGAGTACGAGCGTTAGTGTGGGTACGCTGACCGTGGACAGGGAGGCCCTTGCGGTGACGGAGGCCGCGGTAGCAGCCAATCTCCATCAGGCGGGCAACATTCTGACGCACCTCGCGGCGAAGATCGCCCTCGGTGGTGTAGTTAGCGTCAATAAAGTCACGAATCTTGGTGACTTCTTCCTCTGTGAGGTCCTTGACGCGAGTATTTACATCGATACCAGTCTCGTTGCAAATCTTGGTTGCACGAGTCTGACCAATGCCGTAAAGATAGGTGAGTCCGACCTCAACACGCTTATCGCGTGGCAGGTCGACGCCGTTAATACGGGCCAACTTGGTGCTCCTTCCTTAGCCCTGACGCTGTTTGTGGCGCGGGTTCTCGCAAATCACGTAAACCTTACCGTGGCGACGGATGACTTTGCACTTGTCGCACATCTTCTTTACCGAAGGACGTACCTTCATGTGTCTTCCTTTCGGTTCTGCTGATACGAACTATATACTCGCCCAGCCGCTGGCGTGAAATACCGACTGTACTTGCGTACATATGCCCTTGCGACATGCGCAAAGACACAGATAGCCTCATGCATGGCACAAGGCTGGACACTACTTACTTGTAACGGTAAGTAATGCGACCCCTGGTAAGATCGTAAGGAGAAATCTCTACTACAACCTTGTCACCAGGGAGAATTCGAATGTAGTTCATTCGAATCTTACCTGAGATGGTGCAAAGGATGGTCTTGCCGTTCTCTAACTCAACGTTAAACATAGCGTTTGGCAGGGGTTCTAGCACCTTGCCTTCAAGCTCAATCGCGTCTTGTTTAGCCAACTTTCATCCTCTCGACACATCGACAGCGGTTATCAATAATACATAAAAATGTGCCACTCGTCTATCACTTATTTTTTCAACACAATTAGATAGCGAGAAGAACAATGTATTAGTTACTCTATGCCACCCTGCATCTCGCACCATGGACCAACTTCGTCTTCTGAGACGATAACAGGACCATCGGCAGTAATAGCAACGGTGTTCTCATAATGTGCTGATGGCAGACCATCATCGGTAACAACAGTCCAACCATTTTCAAGAACGGTGCAATCGTAGGTGCCCATGGCAATCATTGGCTCAATTGCAATTACCATTCCCTCACGAAGAACAATACCATTACCTGCACGACCATAATTTCTGACCTCTGGATCCTCGTGAAGATTACGGCCAATACCATGGCCAACAAAATCACGAATGACACCGTAGCCATTATCCTCAGCAAGCTTCTGAACTGCATGTCCAACGTCGCCAAGGCGAGCACCAGGAACAGCAGCTGCAATACCTGCCTTAAGGCAATCGCGCGTAACCTCACAAAGTGCCTGGGTTTTCTCGTCAACAGTTCCGCAGTAGAACGTCCAAGCGTTATCTCCTGCCCAACCGTTAACGGTAGCGCCTGTATCAATGGTCAGAATATCGCCATCTTGCAAAATGACGTTAGCCGATGGAATACCGTGAACAATCTGCTCGTTAATAGAAGAGCAAACAGATCCAGGGAATCCACCGTAGCCCTTAAAGGTAGGGGTTCCGCCATGAAGTCTAATAAAAGCTTCAACAGCGCGGTCAATCTCGAGCGTTGAAACACCAGGTCTAATCATGGATCCAGCACGACGAAGGGCCGCCTTAGAAAGGGCGCCCGACACCTTCATTGCCTCGATTTGTTCAGGTGTTTTTATCGTAATCATAGTGCGAGGAGTGTCTTTACGTCGGCGAATACCTCGTCAACAGGACGATCTCCGTTGACCTCCTTCAAAATTCCATGACCTTTGTAGTACTCGATCAAAGGAGAAGTCTGGTTCTCGTACACATCAAGACGCTTACGAATAGTCTCTGGCTTATCGTCATCACGCTGATACATCTCACCAGAGCAATTTGGGCAAGTCTCTGTACCAGCTGGTGCAGTGTAACCACACTCTTTGCAGGTGCGACGAGAAGAAAGACGCTCAACAATAACCTCTGGCTCAACAGCAACAAGCAAAGCCGCATCAAGCTTAAGGCCCATGTTCTGAAGCTCAGAATCAAGGGTTACTGCCTGGGCGGTGTTACGTGGGAAGCCGTCAAGAATAAAACCAGCCTTTGCATCGTCTGCAGAAAGGCGCTCTTTTACCAGGTCAATTACAAGCTGATCTGGAACAAGCTGACCAGCATCCATATACTCTTTAGCCTTAACGCCAAGCTCAGACTGAGCTTTAACAGCAGCACGAAGAAGGTCACCGGTTGAGATGTGAGCAAGTCCATACTCTGCAACGAGCTTCTGAGCCTGTGTACCCTTGCCAGCGCCAGGTGCGCCGAGAAGAACAATGTTCATGCTTCGCCTTCCTTTCAAATAATAAAAGGGGCCTGTTTCCAGGCCCCTTTATGCTACGTATTAAGAACTACTTAAAGAAGCCCTCATAGTTGTGCATCTTAAGGTGGGACTCAATGGAAGAGAGTGTATCCATTGCAACACCGACCATGATGAGGACGGAAGTTCCACCAAACGCCTGTATCAACGAATCGCCTGTGAACCAGAAAATAATGGTTGGAACGATTGCAAGAACTGCCATAAAGATAGCACCGGGGAGGGTGACTCTGTCAATAACAGTCTTGATATACGTTGAAGTAGCAGTACCTGGACGAACACCAGGAATAAAGCCTCCCTGCTTCTTAAGCTGGTCTGCTGTCTCCTCTGGATTGAACACCATTGAGGTGTAGAAGTATGCAAAGAAGACAATGAACATAACTGAGAGAACCCAGTTAACCCATCCAGAAGAAAGTGAAGTAGCAAGATTTTGAATCCACTCTACTCCTGGGAAGAACACAGCAACCTGAGCAGGAAGGTACAGGATTGCAGATGCAAAGATGATTGGTACAACGCCTGCAGTGTTTACCTTAATTGGAAGGTACGTTGACTGACCACCCATCATACGACGACCAACAACGCGCTTGGCATAGTTGATAGGAATACGACGCTGACCACGCTCAATGTAAACAATGAGCGGAATAATAGCGAGCATAACCACAACAGTAACAACGGTAAGAACAATGTTTCCACGAGTAGCTACTGAAGAAATAAGGGCTGTTGGAAGTCCAGCCATGATGTTTGCAAAGATGATAAGACTCATTCCGTTGCCAACACCTTGCTGGGTAATAACCTCACCGAGCCACATAATAATGATGGCACCAACTAGCATGGTAAAGACTACCAGGAAGTTTTCAAGTGCCTCAGGCACGCCCTCCATAGATGCAAAAGATACACCATAGCTCTTAAACAAGAACAGGTAACCAACTGCATTGAGCAGAGCTAGGCCAACCGTAAGATAACGCGTGTACTGCGTAATCTTACGCTGGCCGCTCTCACCATCTTTAGCAAGCTCGCCAAGAGATGGAATAACGGACTGCATCATCTGGAAGATGATCTGAGCCGTAATGTAAGGCATGATGCCCAGACTGAAAACAGACATGCGAGAAAGAGCGCCACCCGAAAATAGGTTAAGCACGGCCATTGCGCCATTCTTAGCAAGACCATTCTGATAAACAGAAAGCATCTGCTGGAATGGAGCACCGGGCACAGGAAGATACGCACCAAAACGGTACAGAAGAAGAATCAGTACCGTAAGGAGAATCTTTCCCCTTAGTTCCGGAACACGAAATGCGTTGGCGATTCCTTTACTCACTACTCGGCCTCAACCTTTCCACCGGCCGCCTCGATCTTAGCCTTTGCGGAGGCGGAAACCTTGTCGACCTTAACAGTGAGCTTCTTAGAAAGCTCGCCATCACCCAGAACCTTGACTGGGATGAAGTTGTACTTGATAACTCCCTTAGCAACCAGAGCCTCTGCGTCTACGGTCTCGCCATCTGCAAAGAGTGCATTCAGACGAGCAACGTTGACTGGAGCGTACTCAACACGGTTGTGGTTAGTGAAACCAGGAAGCTTAGGAAGACGCATAGCCAGTGGCTGCTGTCCACCCTCGAAGCCAGCGCCCTTGCCGCCACCAGAGCGGGAGAGCTGACCATTCATACCGCGGCCGGCAAAAGTACCATTGCCTGAAGAATTACCGCGACCTACGCGCTTACGATTTTTGCGCGAACCCACTGCGGGGCGAAGATCATTGAGCTGCATTATTACTACCTCTAGTTCTCTTCAACCTCGACAAGGTGCTTAACCTTGAAGATCATTCCACGAATGCTTGGGTTGTCAGGCTGCTCGACGGTATCGCCGATCTTGTGGAGGCCGAGGGCCTTCACCGTAGCAGTCTGGTCCTTCTTGACGCCTGCAACGGCGCCACGGACAAGCTTGATGCTAAGGTTCTTAGCCATCGTTAGTTCTCCTTTCCGACGAACATATCGCCGACGGTTAGGCCACGACGCTCAGCTGCTTCTTCTGGGCTGGAAAGCTCCTTCAGACCCTCAGCTGCTGCCTTAATCATGTTCAGAGCGTTGTCGGTACCAAGGGACTTAGAAAGTACATTGGTGATACCTGCAAGCTCGAAGAGTGGACGAATAGGACCGCCAGCAATAACACCAGTACCCTCGAATGCAGGCTTAATAAGAACAGAGCCTGCACCGTAGTGACCAGTGACTGCGTGTGGTAAGGAACCAGTCTCGGTCAGTGGGACCTTGAACATGTTCCTCTTTGCGTCCTCGACGCCCTTCTGAATTGCCAGAGGTACCTCAGCGGAACGACCCTGGCCAATACCAACGTTACCCTTACCGTCGCCAACGACTACCAGAGCAACGAGTGACATACGGCGGCCACCCTTGACGGTCTTGGAAACGCGGTGAATATAAACGACGCGCTCCTGAAGATCCGTATCCTGCTGGCGCTTACGATCACGTGCCATTGAATCCTCCTAGAACTTCAGGCCCGCGTTGCGGGCGCCATCTGCCAAAGCCTTGACGCGGCCGTGATAGAGACGACCACCACGGTCAAAAGTGACCTCAGTGACGTTCTTCTCGGCAGCGCGCTTACCGATAAGCTCACCTACGAACTCAGCTGCCTCCTTGTTGGAGCCAACCTTGCCAGTAGAACGGAACTCTGGGTCAAGCGTAGAGGCAGAGCAGAGAGTTCTTCCAGAAGCGTCGTCAATAAGCTGTGCATAAATGTTTGCGTTTGTGCGGTGAACTGCAAGACGCGGACGCTCAGGTGTACCAAAGACCTTGGCACGTACGCGGCGCTTGCGGCGTTCAAGACCCGCCTTTTTCGCCTGCTGCTTGTTCATTCCTTCTCCTTAGAGACATGCCATCACCTAACGGGGTGATGGTCTTTTAGCCTAAAAGTAGGGTTGCTTTACTTAGCAGCCTTACCGAGCTTCCTGCGGATGTGCTCACCTTCGTAGTGAATGCCCTTGCCCTTGTAAGGCTCTGGTGGACGCTTCATACGAATCTCAGCTGCAACCTGGCCGACCTTCTCCTTAGAAATACCCTTAACGGTAAGGTGAGTGTTATCAGGTACCTCAAAGCTAATGCCCTCAGGTGCAACATAGAGAACTGGGTGAGAATAACCAAGGGAAAGGTCAAGATCCTTACCCTTAAGTGCTACACGGTAACCAACGCCGGTGAGCTCAAGCTTCTTCTCGAAGCCCTCAGAGACACCAACAACCATGTTGTGAATAAGGGTACGGACAAGACCCTGCTGAGCGTTGGACTCAGAGGACTCGTCAACGCGAGTAACGAGAATCTCCTCGCCCTCCTGAGCGATAGCAACCAGCTCAGAGAAAGTACGAGTCAGCTCGCCCTTAGAACCCTTAACGGTAACGGTGGTGTTATCAACTGTCACAGTGACTCCAGCAGGAATCTGGACAGGCTTCTTACCAATACGAGACACGGCTGTCTCCTTTCATTCCTGTCAGATTTACCAAACGTAAGCGATGACCTCGCCGCCAACGCCGTTCTTACGAGCGTCGCGGTCGCACATCATGCCCTTAGAAGTGGAAACCACTGCAGTACCAAGACCACCAAGAACGCGTGGAAGCTTCTCAGCGGTGGAGTAAATGCGCAGACCAGGCTTGGAAATGCGACGGATGCCGCGGATAACCTTAGCGCGCTTCTTACCATACTTAAGGGTGATGTGAAGAGTCTTCTGAGGCTTAGTATCCTCAACGGTGTAACCCTCGACATAGCCCTCTTCGGTGATGACGCGAGCAATCTCAACGAGCACCTTGCTCGATGGCATGGATACGGAATCCTTGCCAGCTGAGTTTGCGTTACGAATACGCGTCAGCATGTCTGAAATGGGATCGGTAATTTTCATTTGATCCTTCTCCTTCGTTAATGATGAAACTGCGTGTCTGGTTCATCTACACCCGTGGCGCAGATGCCTTGACGCCAGAGCCCTGAGTCCTACCAGCTTGCCTTGCGGACACCAGGAAGCTCGCCCTTGCTCGCTAGCTCACGGAAGCACACACGGCACAGGCCAAACTTGCGATAAACGGAGTGGGGACGTCCACAACGCTGGCAACGGTTCTGTGTGCGCGTAGAGTACTTCGGCTCACGCGAGGCTTTGACGATCATCGAAGTCTTAGCCACAAATCCTCCTTCAAAATGCAACTTGGCGAACGCCAAGATGACTTCAAACAATAGTGCTGGTGACTATGTCACCCGGCATCGAAGATGCCAACAGGAATGCGCTTAACGTAAGCGCAGGTAAAAGTTAGTCCTGCTTGAATGGGAAGTGGAAGGCGTCGAGAAGTGCCTTACCCTCCTCATTGGTATTAGCAGTGGTGACAATGGTGATGTCCATACCGCGGGTGTGGTCCATCTTGTCAAAGTCAATCTCTGGGAAGATGAGCTGCTCGGTTACGCCCATGGAGAAGTTACCACGGCCGTCGAAGCTCTTAGCAGAGATACCACGGAAGTCGCGAATACGAGGAATTGCAACTGCGATCAGACGATCCAGGAACTCCCACATACGATCGCCACGAAGGGTAACTTTAGCGCCAATTGGCATACCCTGGCGAAGCTTAAAGGTTGCGATAGACTTGCGAGCGTGTGTAACAAGTGGCTGCTGACCAGTGATGGTACGGAGGTCGTTTACAGCGCCGTCGATTGCCTTAGCGTCTGTAGCTGCCTCGCCAACACCCATGTTGACTACGATCTTCTCGAACTTAGGAATCTGGTTAACGTTGGTGTAACCAAATTTCTCCTTCAGAGCATCACGCACAGATGCGTAGTAAAGCTCTTTAAGGCGAGGTGTGTACTTCTCGTCTGCCATGGTTTCTCCTTAACTCTTGGGGTTTTAAGTGCGGGGATCGCCTCGCACCTCCTAGTTTGGCGAACTAGGAGCCATCTGCATCCTCGAGACATACGTGTCCCATAGAAAGACGCAATGAACAATATTAGACCTTATTGAGCAAAAATGGGGCGAGAATTTCAAGCTAGCTGATATTTTTTCATGTCATCACACGACTTACACAACACCGCACTTCTCGCCCAAAAAGAAAACCCCGCTATCTGATGATAACGGGGTTTGAAGTAGCTCTGAGATGTTTCTACAAAGCGAGAAACACGTATAACTTAGAGCTCAGCGCCTGACTTCTTGGAGACGCGGACCTTAGTGCCGTCCTCCTTGATCAGGTAGCCAACACGAGTTGGCTTGTCGGTCTTAGGGTCGATAAGAGCAACATTGGAAGCGTCGATTGCTGCCTCTGCCTCAACGATGCCACCCTGCTGGTTAGCTGCGTTTGGCTTGACATGGCGCTTTGCAATTGCAACGCCCTCAACGACAACCTTGTTCTTCTCTGGATATACGCGAAGTACCTCGCCGCGCTTACCCTTGTCCTTACCAGTGAGGACCTCGACCTTGTCGCCCTTCTTGATCTTCATCTTAGGCATGTCGTTCCTCCTTAAAGGGTCTCAGGTGCAAGTGAGACAATCTTCATGTACTTGTGGTCGCGCAGCTCGCGAGCGACTGGTCCAAAGATACGAGTACCCTTGGGCTCACCCTCTTTGTTAACAAGAACGCATGCGTTCTGGTCAAAGCGGATGTAGCTACCGTCCTTGCGACGGGTGTCCTTAGCGGTACGAACGATGACGCAGCGAACAATGTCGCCCTTCTTCACCGAACCACCTGGAGTAGCCTCCTGGACAGCGCCAATGATGACGTCGGCAAGGCCGGCGTAACGACGCTTGGAGCCACCAAGGACCTTGACGCACTTTACGCGCCTTGCGCCGCTGTTGTCAGCGACGTTGAGAATGGTCTCCATCTGAATCATGTGACGTTCCTCCGGAACCTAATTTCTCAGAGGTGCGCGTATTTGTGCACATGAGAAATAATGATAGATACAAAACTAGGTTGAGCTAAAAGCTGTTTCCTAGGTGCTAATTACTTAGCGCGCTCAACGATCTCTGCGAGACGCCAACGCTTGGTCTTGGAAAGAGGACGAGTCTCCATGACGCGGACGGTATCGCCCAGACCAGCCTCGTTGTTCTCATCGTGAACGTGAAGCTTCTTGCCGATGGTCATCATCTTGCCATACTTAGGGTGGTGCTTACGGTACGTAATCTCTACCGTAATCGTCTTGTCGCCAGAGATGGAGACGACGAGTCCGGTACGAACCTTACGCGCATTTCTGCTTTCGGTCTCTGCCATAACTTATCTCCTGCGATCTAGTTCTGCTCTGCGGATGCTTCCGCAGCAATTTGACGGGTGCGCATCTCGGTCTGAACGCGAGCAATGTCACGCTTAACAGCCTTGACACGAGCGGTGTTGTCCAGCTGGCTGGTTGCCATCTGGAAACGAAGATTAAAGAGCTCTGCGCGGCCTTCCTCGAGTTTCTTAGCGAGGTCTGCATCGCTCATAGCCTTGATTTCGGTGTACTTCATTAGTTCTCACCGTCCTGATCGGCCTTGGAGACAATCTTGGTCTTAATTGGAAGCTTGTGCTGAGCAAGACGGAGAGCCTCACGAGCAACTTCCTCTGGTACGCCATCAATCTCGAACATGATACGACCAGGCTTAACAACTGCTACCCACTCTTCTGGGTTACCCTTACCGGAACCCATGCGAGTCTCTGCAGGCTTCTTGGTGATTGGCTTATCTGGGAAGATAGTAATCCAAACCTTACCGCCACGCTTCATCTCACGGGTGAGAGCAATACGAGCAGCCTCAATCTGGCGGTTAGTAATCCAGTGAGCCTCCTCTGCACGGATGCCCCAGGAACCAAAATGCAGCTGGGTATTACCCTTTGCCTGGCCCTTCATGGAACCGCGCTGTACCTTACGGTGCAATACACGCTTTGGAGCAAGCATTAACGGCCCCTCCTCTCATTGCGAGCACGACGAGGACGAGCGGAGCCCTCAAGAGCTGGGTTAGGTGTTGGCTGTCCAGGCATCTTCTCGCCGTAATAAATCCAAACCTTGATACCAACAGCGCCCATGGTGGTGCGACCTGTAGCGGTACCATAGCCGATTGCAGCACGAAGGGTGTGCAGAGGCACGCGACCCTCACGGTACCACTCACGGCGGCCCATCTCAGCACCGTTCAGACGACCGGAGCACTGGATACGAATACCCTTAGCGCCAGCCTTACGAGCGGACTGAACAGCCTTACGCATAGCGCGACGGAAAGCGACACGCTGCTCGAGCTGCTCTGCGATGGACTGAGCAACAAGGTTTGCGTCAAGCTCAGGACGCTTAACCTCAACAACATCAACGTTGACCTGACCCTTGCCGACCTTAGCAACACGCTCAAGATCTGCACGAAGTCCGTCAATCTCTGCACCCTTCTTGCCAATGACAATACCAGGACGTGCGGAGAAAATAGTTACCTTGACCTTATCGCCAGCACGCTCGATATCAATACGAGCAACAGCTGCCTTCTCAAGGCGCTTCTCAAGATACTTGCGGATAGCAAGATCGTTGCCGAGCTGCTCGGCGTAGTCCTTATCGGCGTACCAACGAGAACGCCAGCTCTCGGTTACACCAAGACGGAAGCCTGTAGGCTGTACTTTCTGACCCATTCCTACGCCTCCTTTCGAGGTGCAACGACAACGGTAATGTGGCTCATGCGCTTGTTAATGCGGGAAGCCGAACCCTTTGCACGAGGGCGAATACGCTTAAGCGTTGGGCCTTCGTCAACAAAAGCGGTCTTGACTACCAGGTTGTTAGCGCGGAGTCCATTGTTGTTCTCGGCGTTAGCAACTGCAGAGCGCAGAACCTTAGCAACATCAGTAGCGGCAGCGCGAGTCGAGAACTGAAGAACCTCAAGGGCCTTCTCGACAGACTTACCGCGGACAAGCGCGACAACTGCGCGAGCCTTACGAGGAGCAACGCGAACATACTTAGCTGTTGCGCGAACCTCAATAGAATCGGTGTTCTTAGCCATTTACTACACTCCCCCTATTTGGCCTTGTGACCGCGGAAGGTACGGGATGGGGAGAACTCGCCCAACTTGTGACCAACCATGGACTCGGTGACGTACACAGGTACATGCTTACGACCATCGTGAACAGCGATGGTGTGACCGACCATCTCAGGGAAGATGGTTGAGGAACGTGACCAAGTCTTGATAACGTCCTTCTTGCCAGCCTCGTTCATTGCAGCGACACGCGCAAGGAGGCGAGTCTCCACAAAGGGGCCTTTTTTGAGACTTCTGCTCATTTATCTACTCCTACTCGTGTCTTACTTGGACTTACGACGGCGAATGATCAGGCGGTTAGAAGCCTTCTTCGGGTCGCGGGTCTTATAACCCTTGGTTGGCTTACCCCATGGGGTGACGGAAGGACGACCAGAAGTGTGGTTCTTACCTTCACCACCGCCGTGTGGGTGGTCAACAGGGTTCATGACAGTACCACGGACGGTAGGACGGACGCCTGCCCAGCGGGAACGACCAGCCTTACCAACAACAATGTTGGAGTGCTCAGCGTTGCCAACCTCACCGATGGTTGCACGGCAGGTCAGAAGAACACGACGGAGCTCGGAGGAAGGCATACGCAGAACTGCATAGCCGTTGTCCTTACCCATGAGCTGGACGGAAGTACCAGCAGCACGTGCCATTGCAGCACCCTTGCCAGGCTGGAACTCAACTGCGTGAACAAGAGTACCTACTGGAATCTGCTCAAGAGTGGTGCAGTTACCAGGCTTGATGTCGACGTCCTTGGTACCAGAAAGAACAGTGTCACCGACGCTCAGGCCCTCTGGGCAAAGGATGTATGCCTTTGCGCCGTCTGCATAGTGCAGAAGAGCAATACGAGCGGAACGGTTAGGATCGTACTCAACAGTGGCGACCTTAGCTGGGATGTCATCCTTGCGACGCTTGAAGTCGATACGACGGTACTGGCGCTTGTGGCCACCACCCTGGTGACGGGTAGTGATGCGGCCATTGTTGTTGCGGCCAGCCTTCTTTGGCAGAGGCTCGAGAAGGGACTTCTCGGGCTTATCAGTTGTAATCTCAGCAAAGTCTGAGATTGTCTGGAAGCGCCTGCCTGCGCTTGTTGGCTTTAGATGCCTAACTGCCATAAACAGTATCCCTTTCTTCTCCGTTGGCTAGCCCGCTTAAGGGAAAGTCGAGCTAACACCGGATTACCACGGTACCGCGCGTATCTACAATGCGCGGCATACGAACCCGTACCTCAAAAGAGGCACGGGAGAAAAACCTTACTCAGCAGAGTTATTACCGAAGATCTCGATAGTCTCACCAGCAGCGAGGGTAACAATAGCCTTCTTCCACTGGCGGGTTTTACCTGCCTGCTGATAACGTACACGCTTGTTCTTTGGCTTAACAGAAAGTGTGTTTACCTTGGTGACGTGTACAGAGAAGAGCTTCTCTACAGCTGCAGCAATCTCTTCTTTACCTGCGTTACGAGCAACCTCAAAAGTGTACTTGCCCTGCTCCATCAGATCGAAAGCACGCTCTGAAACGATAGGACGAATGATGACCTCATAAGGAGAGTTCATTATGCGAGCACCTCCCCAAGCTGCTTAGCAACATCAGCGGACATAACAAGTGCGCCGTTGTCGATCAGGAAACGAGTAGTTACCTCAGAAACGCCGAAGACCGAAACCTTAGGAAGGTTGCGGAAAGAGAGGTAGGTATTGACGTCGTCGTCTGGGACAATGACGGTAACGCGCTTACCCTCAATACCGAGGTTCTGAAGTGCAGCCTTTGCCTGCTTGGTGGAAGGCTGAGCAAACTCAAGAGAGTCAACGAGGACAAGCTCGGAGTCTGCAACCTTGCCGGAGAGGACGGACCTCATAGCAAGCTTGACCATCTTGTTGTTAATACGACGTGCGTGTGAACGAGGGGTAGGTCCAAAGATGACGCCACCACCAGTCCACTGACCAGCACGAATAGAACCCTGGCGAGCACGACCAGTACCCTTCTGACGGTAAGGCTTAACGCCACCGCCGGATACCTCGTGACGGTTCTTTGTAGAGTGGGTACCCTGACGTGCGGATGCGTCCTGGCAGACTACAACCTGGTGCACAACAGGGATGTTTGGCTCAATGCCATAGACGTCAGAGGAGAGCTCGGCGTCGCCGACCTTCTTTCCCTCTACGTTCTTAATCTCATACTTGGACATGTTGTCTCCTTGTTAGCCTAAGTGTTTGCCTAAAGGCCCTTAGGCCATGCGGACCTGGACGAGGGCATTCTTGCCGCCAGGAACAGCACCCTTGATAAGCATGAGGTTCTGCTCAGCATCAACGCGGACAAGCTTAAGGTTCTTGACCGTAACGCGCTCTGCGCCCATGTGACCATACATGTGAAGGCCCTTACGAACGCGTGCAGGGTATGCGCACTGACCAATGGAACCTGGACGACGCTGGTTACGAGAACCGTGAGTCATTGGACCGCGAGAGAAGTTCCAGCGCTTAACGGTACCCTGGAAACCCTTACCCTTAGAAGTGCCTGTTACGTCAACAGCGGTGACCTCGGAGAAGTCAGCAACTGTGACAACATCGCCGGTCTTGTGCTCAGAAGCATCCTCAACGCGGACCTCGCGGAGGTAACGCATTGGCTCGACGCCCTGTGCCTTGAAGTGACCAGCCATTGGCTTGTTGACATGCTTCTCGGAGATGTCGCCGAAGCCAATCTGTACGGCATTGTAGCCGTCCGTCTCAACAGTCTTTACCTGTGAAACGGTGCAGGGGCCAGCAAGAACGACGGTAACAGGAACGACGTTGTCGTTCTCGTCCCATACCTGGGTCATGCCCAGCTTGCGGCCGAGGATGGTATTAACCATGCTCTTTCCTAACCTTCGGTGGTCATGGGACCTTGAGAGCACATCGGGTACTCTTCCCCAGCGGACCACGTCCTGTACATACTGCCTTTAGACATAATTGTCCTGTTTGAGCAGCCCGTCTACTTTACACTCATTTTTGACAAGAAACAAGCCTAAAATCTCTAAAAGATGAACGCTTTGTGAAGACCGTTTGATACCTTCTAGCTGCGAGATCTTTCTTCTCCCCTATTTTGCGAGGTCAAACCGCTGACCCGGGCGTATCCATTGGCGAGAAACCCGAAGAATTTTGAAAAATTTTTCTGAAAAATTTTGTCGGAATGATTTGCCGGAACTAGTTACCGGGAAAATTGCGGTGAAGGCTATCTGGCTAAAATTTTCTTGAGCAACGCTTCGCAGCCTTCTGTAACGTCCTCGTACGTCAGGTCAAAATTACCCGAATACCACGGATCCGCAATGTCGCGAGGCTTCTCTGTCCAGTCAAGAAGCAACGAAACCTTTCCAAGCGGATCATCCTTGAGCATACGCATCATGTTGCGTAGGTTGTTGTGATCCATACCAATGAGGTAATCAAACTCCTCGTAATCTGCGCGAGTCATCTGCCTGGCACGATGATTGCCGCAATGAATCCCCTCTTGCTGCAGTTTTCTACGCGTGCGAGGGTCTACGGGATTGCCAATCTCCTCAGTAGAGGTTGCAGCTGAGTCAATGAAGAACGATTCTGCCAGACCGTTTTTCTCGACAAGGTCTTGCATGACATATTGCGCCATAGTTGACCTGCAAATATTTCCGTGACACACAAAGAGAATCTTAGTCACGTGGGAGTTTTCCGGTCGGTCAGTATTCTGCTGGTTGCTTGCGTTCAACTGGCTATGCTTCATCTTTTCTCCTGCGCTTTGTGCGAGTATTTGCCCTCTAATTCTACGGGTTTCTCGCCAAGTACGACATCTGCGCTATAAACCAACGTGCCCCTGTACTAAGAGCCTGAATAGTGTATCAAGTCTGAGTAAATTTACTCAGACTTGGCGAGAAAAACCGGCAAATAACTCAGACATGGTGCACTTTTCCGGCAAATCGTTCAGACATGGTGAGAAAATCAGGCGCAAGCTGGTTAGGCGCAAGCGGATTCGGCGCAAGCGGGTCAGGTGCGCGGGTTCGGCGCAAGCGGGCCAGGTGCGCGGGTTCATCGCAAGCAGAAGGTCCACCCACGCAAAAACCCTCCCGCGCGAAGATGCGCAGGAGGGTTTGCAAGTTGGATTAAGCCGTATGCTTAGAGCTTGATCTCGATATCGACACCAGCTGGAAGGTCGAGACGCATAAGCGAATCAACGGTAGAAGCGCTTGGGTCGAGAATATCGATGAGACGCTTGTGAGTACGCATCTCAAACTGATCACGGGAATCCTTATCCTTGTGTGGGGAGCGGATAACCGTGTAAAGGTTACGCTCGGTTGGCAGAGGGATAGGACCGGAAACACGCGCACCTGTCTTCTGTGCGGTGTCAACAATCAGCTTAGCGGACTGATCAATGACCTCGTGATCATAGCCCTTGAGGCGAATCCTGATCTTCTGGCTTGACACTTTGGGTACCTCCATACATGAGCTAGAGCTCGTGGTCGTTTACTAGGATGCGGAGCCGCCGTTTTTGGCGACAATCTCTTCGCGTACAGCGTTAGGAACGGGCTCGTAAGAATCGAACTGCATAGTGTAGCTCGCACGGCCCTGGGTCTGGGAACGAAGGTCGGTTGCGTAACCGAACATCTCACCAAGAGGCACCTTAGCGCGGATGACCTTGGCGTCCATACGATCGTCCATACCCTCAATCTTGCCACGACGGGAAGAAAGGTTACCCATAACGTCGCCCATGTACTGCTCAGGTGTCTCAACCTCAACAGACTCAACTGGCTCGAGAAGGATAGGGTTGGACTTCTTAAGAGCATCCTTAATTGCCATAGAACCAGCAATCTTAAATGCTGCCTCAGAAGAGTCGACCTCGTGGTAAGAACCGTCAACAAGGGTGACCTTGATGTCAACTACTGGGTAACCAGCAATGACACCATTCTCAAGAGCCTCGCGGATGCCCTTATCGATAGATGGGATGTACTCCTTAGGAATGACACCACCAACGATAGCGTTGACAAACTCGTAGCCCTTGCCCTCTTCCTGTGGCTCAAGATCGATGACTGCGTGGCCATACTGACCCTTACCACCGGACTGACGGACAAACTTGCCCTCAGCATGGCTTACTGCCTTACCAGCAGTCTCGCGGTAAGCAACCTGTGGCTTACCAACATTGCATTCAACCTTAAACTCACGACGGAGACGGTCAACAATAATCTCAAGGTGAAGCTCGCCCATACCAGCAATGATGGTCTGGCCGGTCTCGTGATCAGTGTGAACCTGGAAGGTTGGATCCTCTTCAGCAAGCTTAGCAAGACCGATGGACATCTTCTCCTGCTCAGCCTTGGTCTTAGGCTCAACAGCAACGTCGATAACAGGATCTGCGAAGCTGATGGACTCAAGGATGATTGGGTTCTTCTCGTCACAAAGGGTGTCACCAGTAGTGGTGTTCTTTAGACCAACGCATGCAACGATGTCGCCTGCGGAGCACTCTTCACGGTCAACACGGTCGTTTGCGTTCATCTCAAGGATGCGGCCAAAGCGCTCACGGTTGTCCTTGACGGAGTTGTAGACGTAAGAACCTGCCTCAGCCTGACCAGAGTAAACACGAATGTAGGTAAGCTTACCAACATAAGGGTCAGTCATGATCTTGAATGCAAGAGCGGAGAATGGCTCCTTAACGTCTGCGTGACGGACAGCCTCGTCACCCTTAGGAGTGACACCATCAATCTCTGGAACATCCAGAGGGCTTGGAAGGAAGTCGATGACTGCGTCCAGAAGCTCCTGGATACCCTTGTTCTTATAAGCGGAACCAACAAAGACAGGGTTAATCTGACCAGCAAGAACGCCAGCACGAAGAGCACCCTTAAGGGTCTCAACGTCAACCTCTTCACCCTCGAGAACAGCCATCATGAGCTCCTCAGAGAAGTCAGAAGCTGCCTCAAGAAGCTCTTCACGCTTCTCAGCTGCAATCTCTGCAAACTCTGCAGGAATCTCGTCGAGTGGCTCAGGGTAAATCATGCCCTTAGCATCCTCTTTGAAGTCCCATGCAGTGTTGGTGACAAGGTCGATAAGACCCCAGAAGTTGGACTCAGCACCCATTGGGACCTGAGCTGCAATTGCATTTGCGCCAAGGCGGTCACGCATGGTCTGGATTGCACGGAAGAAGTCTGCGCCTACGCGGTCAAACTTGTTGATGAATGCAATACGAGGTACGCCGTACTTGGTTGCCTGACGCCAAACGGTCTCGGACTGTGGCTGAACGCCTGCAACTGCGTCGAAGACTGCAACTGCGCCGTCCAGAACACGAAGAGAACGCTCAACCTCAGCGGTAAAGTCAACGTGGCCTGGGGTGTCGATGATCTGGATGACATGGTCTTTCCAGAAGCAAGTGGTAGCTGCGGAAGTAATGGTTACGCCGCGCTCCTGCTCCTGAACCATCCAGTCCATGGTTGCTGCACCGTCGTGGACCTCACCAATCTTGTGGGTCTTACCGGTGTAGTAAAGAATACGCTCCGTAGTGGTGGTCTTACCAGCATCGATGTGAGCCATGATGCCGATGTTGCGGAGGTCTTTAAGATTGTACTTAGTCTTAGCCATTTGTTTGCTACTCCTGAATTCCGACTAGAAGCGGTAGTGGGAGAAGGCGCGGTTGGCCTCAGCCATCTTGTACAGGTCCTCGCGGCGCTTGACGGATGCACCTACGCCGTTAGTTGCGTCGATGATCTCGTTTGCAAGACGCTCTGCCATGGTCTTCTCTTTACGGCTACGGCTGAAAGTGACCATCCAGCGGATAGCAAGAGTAGTTGCACGACGGGAGTTGACCTCCATTGGAACCTGATAAGTAGCGCCACCAACACGCTTAGGCTTAACCTCAAGTGTTGGGCGAATGTTATCCATAGCCTTCTTGAAGACAGTGAGGGCATCCTCGCCAGTCTTCTCTGCGACGATGTCAAATGCACCGTAGACAATGCGCTCTGCGGTTGCTTTCTTGCCGTCGAGAAGGACCTTGTTAATAAGCTGGGTTACCAGACGATTGTTGTAGACGGCGTCAGGCATAACCTCACGACGTACTGCTGCTGCGCGACGCGGCATATTAATCTCCTAAGAACTAGTTCGAGTAGTGGACGTGATTACTTAGCACGCTTAGTGCCGTAACGGGAACGGCCCTGAGCACGATTCTGAACTGCTGCGCAGTCGAATGCACCGCGAACAACCTTGTAACGAACACCAGGAAGGTCACGGACACGGCCGCCACGAACCAGAACAATGGAGTGCTCCTGGAGGTTGTGGCCCTCACCAGGAATGTAAGCGGTTACCTCAATGCCATTAACAAGACGAACACGAGCAACCTTACGGAGTGCTGAGTTAGGCTTCTTTGGCGTAGTGGTGAAAACGCGGGTGCAAACACCACGCTTCTGTGGGTTGTGCTGAAGAGCGGCGTTCTTAGACTTTGACTTGACGCTCACGCGGCCCTTACGTACGAGCTGGTTAATAGTAGGCAAGATCTTCTCCTTCTTATACCTATCTACCTGCAGTTTTACATATTCGAAAGGCGACACAGCACTGTCCCCTTGGAATTACGCAGGGAAGTACTTTACGCTGATGAAAGCCACATGTCAACAAGCCACTGTGCCGGGCGTATCTATACTTCATAGAAA
>CAUVBV010000011.1:0-34520 GCA_963550405.1 uncultured Atopobium sp.
TATTTGTTCACGAAGCTGGTCATTACGGTATGGCTCGCCTGTGTGGCGTCCGTGTCACTGAGTTCTTCTTGGGCATGCCGTTCAAGTACAAGCTTTCTCATAAGAGCAAGAAATATGGCACCGAGGTTGGTGTAACACCGCTTCTTTTTGGTGGCTATACCCGCATCTGTGGTATGGAAGGCCAGCTTGATGAGCTTCTGCCTCAGGCTCTGATGAGCGTTCAGGAAGCAGGTTCACTTGAGGTTGGCGCTCTTGCCGCAAAACTTAACTGCGAGGATGACCGCGCTTACAATCTGCTGTATACCTTGGCGGACTGGGGTTCCATTGAGCTTGTCAAAGAGTCCGAGTCAGATGACCTGGCGCACATTATCTTCCAGACTCTTGCACGAGACGCTGAGCTTCGCTGTGAGTATGATCGCGGTCATAACTTTGAGCTTGAAGGCTCTACAGCAGCGGGAGAGCCTCGTGTTCCACAGATGTCCGCTGATGATTTCTTTGCTCAAGAAAAGGCACATACCTATGTTGGTGTAAATGTTCCCAAGCGTCTGCTCATGATCTTGGGCGGACCCTTGGTCAACATTGCGCTAGCCTTTGTGCTGGTAGTTGGCTCTTTGATGTTTGTTGGCGTTCCTGCGGCTCAAAACAAGGCTCAGCTTGGATCCGTTGAATCTGGCTCTCTTGCTGCTATTTCAGGCCTTACTCCCGGAGACACTATTCTTACCTTTAACAAGGTAGAGGTACATACCTGGGAAGACCTTACTGCTGCTATCAAGGATGCAATGTCTGCCGGTGGCAAGGATATCCCTGTCACGTATGAGCGCAATGGCATTCAACTTGAAACTACCATTAAGCCAGTTTTGCGTCCTGACGATAAAATCATCGGCGTGACACCTGTCATGACCACCTATCACTTCTCGTTTATTGACGCATCAGCTGCGGCTGTATCGTATGCCGCGCAGGTTGGTCAGTTTGCGCTTAGACTGCTCATTCCAACGCAGACCATGGAAGTTCTCAATCAATCGTCTTCTGTTGTAGGAATTTCTGTAATGGCATCCGAAGCTGCTGCAGAGGGTTTCTCGACTCTTATTATGCTGGTAGCAGCTATTTCCATGTCACTTGGATTCATGAATCTTTTACCTATTCCTCCTCTTGATGGCGGAAAGATTCTGATTGAGGTAATTCAGGTGATTATTAGAAAGCCTCTGTCTATCAAGGTTCAAAACATTTTGTCTTACATTGGACTGGCGTTTTTCCTGTTTGTGTTTGTTGTTGCACTGAGAAACGATATTCTTCATTTACTTTTTAGGTAGCTGATTTTATGTCTGAGATTGCTCGTACAAAAACTCATCCCGTCATGGTTGGATCTGTCCAGGTTGGCGGCGGTGCTCCCGTTTCCGTTCAGTCTATGTGCACCACTAAAACAGACGATCCAGACGCAACGCTCCTTCAGATCAAGGGGCTTGCCGAGGCAGGGTGCGAGATTATCCGTGTGGCAATTCCAGACGCAAAGGCCCTCGATGGCTTTGAAGAGATTTGCAAATATTCGCCGCTTCCTGTTGTTGCCGATATTCACTTTGACTATAAGCTGGCGCTTGATGCGGCAAAGCGAGGTGCGGCAGCTCTTCGTATTAACCCAGGAAACATTGGCTCTATGGAACGCGTGGACGCTGTTATTGAGGCAGCTAAAGAGGCACATATTCCCATTAGAATTGGCGTTAACGCAGGCTCTCTTGCTAAAGAATTTGATACGAGACAAGATATGACCCTTGTCGAGAAACTCGTGGCATCGTCAAAGTCATTTGTAGAGCATTTCTCTTCTCGTGGTTTTGACGACATTGTCTTGTCTGCAAAAGCTCACGATGTTCCCACTACACTTGCGGTATATCGAGCACTTTCCAAGGAGCTTCCACAGATTCCTCTGCATGTAGGCGTTACAGAAGCAGGTGCGTTAAGGCAGGGAACGGTAAAGAATTCCGCTGCGGTGGGTATTTTGCTTGAGAGCGGTATTGGCGATACCATGCGCCTTTCTCTGACGGCCGATCCCGTAGAAGAAGTGCACGTAGCATGGGAGCTTCTTGCGGCTCTTGGTATGCGTCGCATTAAACCAGAGCTGGTGAGTTGCCCCACCTGTGGCAGGTGTGGCGTTGACATGATTCCTATTGCAGAGGAAGTTACCAAGCGCCTGGATGGCGTTCGTGCTCCAATTTCTGTAGCAGTCATGGGATGTGTTGTTAACGGACCTGGTGAGGCTAGGGGTGTTGACCTTGGTGTAGCCTGTGGCAAAGGTCAAGCAGTGTTGTTTGAAAACGGCAATCCTATTAGAAAAGTGCCTGAAGATAAAATTGTTGATGAGTTATTCGCCGAAATAGAGAATCGTTTTGGCAAAAATAAGTAAACTATACGTATTACTTCATATTGAAAGGAAACTACCTTGAAGCACTGGATGCGCATGTCTTCTTTGTATGCACCAACACTCAAAGAAGACCCAGCTGAGGCTGTACTTGCAAGTCACCGCATGCTCCTTCGTGCTGGCATGATCAGAAAGACTGCTGCGGGTCTTTACTCTTATCTGCCACTTGCATGGCGCTCTCTTTTAAAGATTGAGGCCATCATTCGCGATGAGATGGACGGTATTGGTGCTCAGGAGATTCTTGTTCCTATTATGACCCCCGCTGAGCTCTGGGAAGAGTCTGGTCGTTGGGACGTCTATGGTGATGAGCTCATGCGTATGCACGACCGTCATGATCGTCAGTTTGCTCTTGGCCCAACTCACGAGGAAACCTTCACAGACCTTATAAGAAACGAGCTCAAGAGCTATAAGCAGCTTCCTGTAACGCTCTATCAAATTCAGGATAAGTTCCGTGACGAGCGTCGTCCACGCTTTGGTCTTATGCGCGGCCGTGAGTTCATTATGAAAGACGGATATTCCTTCTCGGCAAATCAAGAGTCGCTGCAAGAATGCTATGACCAGGAGAAGGTTGCTTACCAGAACGTTTGTGATCGCACACGTCTTAAAGCTTTGCAGGTAGTTGCAGACTCTGGTCAGATTGGTGGAGACACCTCTGTTGAGTTTATGGCGCTGGCAGAGGCTGGCGAGGCAAGCCTGGTCTATTGCGATTGCGGCTATGCTGCAGATACTGAGGCAGCAGCTGCAAAGATCAACGTAGAAGAGCGTGAGTCTGGCAAGATGTGTGAGATTCACACTCCTGGCATTGGCTCCATTGATGATGTTGCTGAGTTTCTTCACGTTTCACCAGCAGCAACTCGCAAGGCTCTTGCACTTGTTGACGGAAACGGTAAGCCAGTTGTGTGCTTTGTTCCAGGTACTCATGAGCTCAATGAGGTTAAGGCTGAGCACGTCTTTGGTGACTATCACATGATGACCGATGAAGAACTTGAAGAGTATGGCCTCATCAAGGGCTTCATTGGACCTGTTGGTCTACCTGAGGGTATCCGCGTTGTTGGAGACCTCTCCCTTGAGGATACTCAGTGGTGGCTTTGCGGTGCTAACAAGGCAGACTACCACCTTGATCACGTTGAGCTTGGTCGTGACTTTGAGATTAACGAGTGGAAAGACCTTGTCACTTCTCAGGAGGGCGATATTTGCCCTGAGTGTGGACTTCCTCTGTATGCCGCTCGTGGCATTGAGGTTGGCCAGGTCTTCCAGCTTGGCACCAAGTACTCTTCAGCTCTTAACGCTACCTTCACAGACGAAAACGGCGAGGACAAGCCTCTAGTTATGGGCTGCTACGGCATTGGTGTTTCCAGACTGCTTGCTGCTGTTGTTGAGCAATACAATGACGAGAAGGGCATCAAGTGGCCAGTCTCTGTTGCTCCTTATGAGGTTTCTGTTCTTTGTCTCTCTGACAAAGACCCAGAGATTTGGGATGCTGCTGGTGCAGTTGCTGACGCCTGTGTTGCTGCTGGTCTTGAGACTGTTGTTGATGATCGTGCAGAGCGTCCTGGTGTTAAGTTTGCAGATGCAGATCTTATTGGCTTCCCATGGCAGGTTATTGTGGGCAAGAAGGGCGTTGCAAACGGTACCGCAGAAGTCAAAGAACGCGCTACCGGTGAGCGCTTTGAGGTTGCCCTTGATGAGGTTGCTTCTTGGTTGGCAGAGAAGATTCTTCCAGAGCGTGAGCTTTAAAAAAGAGCGCCTGGTTATTAACCAGGCGCTACATCAAGGGTCATCATTACGGTAAATCCTAATGCGAAGGCAAGTACTCCAATGTTTGAGTGCTTGCCTTCACTCATTTCTGGAATAAGTTCTTCTACTACTACATACATCATGGCGCCTGCTGCAAAACTCAGCAGGTAGGGAAGAACTGGAATAACAAGCTCTGCTGCAAGAATAGTAAGTACTGCTCCAATAGGCTCAACTATGCCAGATAAAATTCCCAAGATGAGCGACTTGCCTTTAGAGGTACCTCCCGCATGAAGTGGCATAGAGATGATGGCACCTTCAGGAAAGTTCTGAATAGCAATGCCAAGTGCCAAAGCCATGGCTCCTGCATAGGTAATATTAGAGTTACCCGAGACCCATCCAGCATAAACTACACCAACTGCCATTCCTTCAGGAATGTTGTGGAGCGTTACTGCTAATGCCATAAGCGTTGATTTTTGCCAGCTTGTCTTAATGCCTTCAGCTTCATCGTCTGTCTCGCCCAGGTGAAGATGGGGGATTACATGGTCAAGTAGCAGCAAGAAAAGAGTTCCTACCCAAAACCCAACTACTGCGGGAACAAAAGCAAACTGTCCCATAGCTTCAGAGGATTCAATGGCTGGGATCAATAAACTCCAGATAGAAGCAGCAACCATGACGCCAGCGGCAAAGCCCGTAAGAGCACGCTCTACCGTGCGATTCAAGGCCTTCTTCATAAACAGTACCATCGCTGCACCCAGCGAAGTTCCTGCAAAAGGAATCAAAATTCCTTGTACTAGTTCTATATTCATCAAAACTCCAATTAAGTGTTATTTAAGAGTAATCATTACTACTTGTGTACCCAGTAAAACTTATGCAAATTCGTTTTATATGCACCCAATTATAAAATTGTCGAGAAAAACAGAGCTTTGGTTTGCTATAGTATTTCCCGCACCATGTTCGGGGAATTAGCTCAGCTGGGAGAGCGCATGACTGGCAGTCATGAGGTCAGGGGTTCGATCCCCCTATTCTCCACCACGCATTCTGGCGGCGGCACCTGTCGCCGCTTTTTTCTTATGGGCTCATGGCGCAACGGTTAGCGCAGGGGACTCATAATCCCTGGGTTGGGGGTTCAAATCCCTCTGGGCCCACCAAATACACATGTGGCGAGAAACCCTTTGGTTTTCTCGCCATTTCTTTTACCGAAACTCTCTACCGTTCAATGATTCGATTACGTAATTTATATAAAAGACGGGTACAATAGCCAAAGTGATTATGTATAGATAGGGGAAATATGACTCCTGAAACTCGCAAAATGAAGCTCTTTAGTCTGGCACTTTTGATTGGCGGACTTTTAGGTCTTGTTAATGTTGCGGTTCTTGTAATTGGTGCTGGTCCATCACTTGATTCCGCTCTTCTTTTACTTGCAAGTATGATCTCGCTTCTAACTGGTGGTTATGCAGCTAGGGAGGCTAATGTACCTAATAGAGCTGCAGCCTCTTATCCCATGATTTTTGGATCGTGTGTGGTGCTGGCTGTTACTGTTGTGGCTCAGTTGATTTTGACTCCTTCCGTAACATTGCAGTTCATTGAGCTGTTTGCGCTATTAGCAATGGCAAGCGCTGTTGCTCGAGGATCTCATAAAGTTAAAAAGTCTCTTGATGCTAAATAAGCTTATATTTAACTGCGTGTACTGATTTTATTGGGGGATAGTATGGATCGTGGTACTAAGTTAATGATGGCTCTATCTTCTATGCTTGGAGCCCTGGGTGTTGCGGGTATTGTTATCTTTGCGTTTTCTGTTGGTTATGGTCGTTTCTCTTCAAGCATGGTTGTCCTTCTTGTTTGCAGTCTTATGGCTGTTTATTCCTGCTACATTTTGCAAAAGTGCCTCAGTCTTGCAAAAGATTTTGAGAAAACTCATGGCATTATTCGTCTCATCGCCGGCGTAGAACTTGTTCTCTTTACTGTTGAATGGGTGTTTGTTTCTCAGCTTTCTTCTCAGCCAATGGTACTTGCACCTATGATTCTTCAGCTTATCTTCCTGGGAATTATTCTTGTTCAGATGAATAAAGCTGTGTCTACGTATTCACCTTCAAAAAAGTCAAAAGCTAGAAATTAGCTTCATTGTTTGTTATTATTGCTAGTCGTTCGGGCGATTGGCTCAGGGGTAGAGCACTTCCTTCACACGGAAGGGGTCGCTGGTTCAAATCCAGCATCGCCCACCATAGAAATTTGAAGGCCTAGGTAACTGGGCCTTTTTTGTTAGTACTTAGTTACAGTAATGACTAATATTTATTGCCAAGCACACATCTTAGAGCTTTCCTTATATACTTGAGCTCTAGGAAAGGGGAGATGTATGACAGATTCACCTAACAATTCCAGAGCTCTTAATCCAGTCGAGCAGTTTGATATGTACGTTGCTCACGTTGGCATTAACGCAAGCAATGCGGACGAGGCAGAAAAGATTGCAAACCTGTTCACCGCTCTTATGGGACTTCCAACTATAGAGCAGCCACCTTCATTTTTTGCAGGGACCCTGGTAGAGGTCATGAAACAAAATGGCCGAGGCGCAAAGGGTCATATTGGCTTCCACGTTAACAACATTCCTGCTGCCGAGAAATACTTTGCAGGTCGCGGCTTTGAAATCGATGAGTCATCTAGAAGGCTTAATCCAGATGGCAGTACGTTTTTGGTTTATTTCAAAGAAGAGATTGCTGGCTTTGCTATTCATCTCACCATGGATAAGTAGGCTATTCCATCAATCTTGTAGTCGATTTTTTTGGCGAGAAGAGCTTTCATGTAGAAGGGACTTCTCGCTTTTTTGTGTGTGGATGGATAGTGAATAGTTGTTTATAGGTGATTCTTATTGTTGATGATATGAAAATTTAATAAATTGCAATTTAGAATGTAGTTTATATTCATTTGAATGATATTTTCTTTTATCATTTGAATTAGATATTTGTAATCCTTTATGGATTTGGAAGGTTTGAAGTGAAAAAGTTCAAGTGTGTAGCAGCGTCAATTTTGGTTGCGCTATGCTGCGTAATTGTAATTGGAGTTCCAAAGCTTGCGCTTGCAGAAGCAGCAGTTCAAAATCAGCTCACGGTTAATGTTACTGATGACTATTATGGTCAACCTGTTGATGGTGTAACAATTACAGTGACTAATACAGTTACCGGTACCAACGCTGCAACTATGATTACTAACCAAAACGGTAGAGCTCAGACTAGCCTTGCTAACGGAAGTTATAAGGTTGAGCAGACAACGTTTAAAGCTGGATATGTTATTGATCACACAGCTAAAAACGTGACTTTCTCCGCTCCTGCTGGTAGTGATGGCGATCCTCAGACCATTAGCTTTGAAAATGTCCATATTATGGGCCAGCTTTATGTTGGTGCTGAAAAGAAGGTACCAAGTAGTGTTTGGGGTTCAAATGCTATTACTGATATCCAATTTGACATTGAAGATGAATTTGGAAATAGAGTTGCTACAGGTGTTCAAGGAGGACAAAGCGTCACTGTACCAGTAACAGGAAGTTATACGCTTATTCCAAAAAATTATCCCACTCAATATGCATACAATACCGATGCAGTAATGTTTGACTCTGTCTTTGCATGTTCTTCATCCAGCAGCAATGGCAATATTCCTCTACATGCAGTAACGTTCCCTTATGATTCAGATACGCGTCTCTTTGAGCAAACAACTCGCGCAACAATTAAATTGCCAACAAGAATTGGCAATATTGTCGTAAGGGTTGTTGATCAGTATGGAAATCCTATTGCTGGCGCAACTTTAAAGGCAACTCCTGCTTATGAAGTAATTCCGGGTGTTCCATCACCTGCATGTCCTCCTTCTATTGGTGGGTTTAATACACCTGATCCAGCTTATTTACCTGGTACTAGCGAGCCTCGTGCTATGACTCAGGATCCGTCAGCTCCCGGTGTCCCTTATACTCAGACAGGTGAGCTGGACAGGGATGACGATGATAATTATCTTCTTACAACTGGTCCTGATGGCACCGTAATTATTCCTGATTATCTTGTTGAGAGAGAGTCAACTATTACTCAGCTGACCACTCTGGATGGCTACACTATCGATGATCCAAACCCTCAGGTTGGTGAGATTACTGGCTCTAACGAGACAACTACGGTTACCTTTGTAAATCGTAGGCCAGAGCCACCTGCACCAGAGCCTCAGCCAGAACCTCAGCCAGAACCTCAGCCAGAACCTCAGCCAGAACCTCAGCCAGAACCTCAGCCTGAGCCAACTCCTGAGCCTCAACCACAGACTCCGGAAAAGCCTAAGACTCCAAAGAAAAAGAAGGCTGTTCTTCCAGACACATCTGACATTTCTGGTGTCTCTTCTTTAATTGTTGGAATTGCAGGTACATTAAGCTCTTTCGCTGGTGTTTCAATGTATCTGAATAAGAAGCGTTTCTAAAACAATAGGATTTATTGAATCTGTTTCAAAATTTGTTAGAGCTTATCAAGTGAACAACCTGTGCATTTAGTAATTTGAAAATGTATGGGGAGTTCACTTGATTCTTATAAGGTGAGTACAGATTCCCTAAGTTTTGCCAGTAAAAATTTTGAAATAATTGTGTTTAGTCTTGGATATTATCTTTAATTTAATGTCTAATTCCCTTACTATAGATAGAAGTATTTACTAGTACGGTTCGGTTTTAAGGAATTGAATTGAAACGATATAAAAACATTGTCCTTGCTATTCTTGTTGCGTTGACGCTTGTTGTGTCAGTTATTACTCCAAGGATTGCACTTGCAGATTCCAATGAGATTAGTGCTCTTGCTGTTGATAAGTACACTCGCGAACCAATTGAGGGTGTACATGTTGTAATTTATCAAGGTGGTTCTACTATCGTGGCCGAGGGTGAAACGGGCCCTGATGGCTACTTTAGACCCTATACCCCACTTCCTGATGGCGCTTATAGAGTTGAACAAACCACTTATAAAGAAGGCTATGTTCCTCAGGTCGACTCTGTTTCTTACGTTTTTCAAGACGCTACATATGGTTTAGGTGAGGTGGTCGTTGCTGAACTGGAGAACCAGCCAATTTTAGGCAATATTATTGTTAAAGTCGTTGACACAGATGGCAATCCTATTGCCGGTGCAACTCTTAAGGCTACTGCCGCAAACGTTGCTGGACCTCGTATCCCAACACCTCCATTTACTCAGACCGGTGTTCTCACCATGGAGGCTGACGGAAGCTACTCTCTTACAACTGGTGCAGATGGCTCTGTTGTAATTCCTAACCTTATGGGTAACACTTCCACTACCATCACACAGCTCACCACCATTGATGGTTACCAGATTGATACTACGGTTCGTGTTGGTCAGATCACTGGTACAAATACCACTGCCACAGTAACTTTTGTTGATCCTCGTATTCCTGCTCCAACGCCTGCACCAGATCCAACACCTGCTCCAGAGCCACAGCCTGAGCCAACTCCAGCACCAGAACCTCAGCCAGAGACCCCAAAGGCTAAGAAGGTTAAGAAGTCCGTACTGCCAAATACAGGTGATAACGCTCTTACGCTTCCTCTAATCATTGGTGTTGCTGGCGCAACTATCGTTGTTGCTGCTGCAGCTCTCTTCCTTCATAAGAAGCGTCAATAAATCTTCACAAGCCTAGCTTCATTTACATAATTTTGCACGTAAATCAAGTGAATGACTTATACTTATCCAGTTCAGATATGTATGAGGAGTTCACTTGATTGCTCTTGCGGATAAGATTTCTAAGTCATTTGGCGGTAGGGTCCTTTATTCAAACGCAACACTTCAGCTCAATGCAGGAGAGCGTTGGGCTTTGGTTGGCCCTAATGGTGCTGGTAAGACTACGCTCCTAAAGATCATCATGGGTCTAGAGTCTGCTGATGAAGGAACCGTTACCTTTGCAAAAGACGCTACCCTTGGATACCTTGAGCAAGAGACAGAGCTTATGGGAGACAGGACCGCCCTCAACGAGGTAATTGAGTCCGCGCATGAGATCAAACAGTGGGAGAGAAAAGTAAATGACCTCTCACTCAAGATTGCTGAAACCCCTGAAGGCGCTACGCTTAACAAATACTTGGAAGACTATGCTCATGCCATGGAGCGTTTTGAGCGCCTTGGTGGCTATGAGCTTGAAAGTAGAGCTCGTCAGATTCTTGCTGGTCTTGGATTCCCGGTAGAAGATTTTGACAAGCCCGCTAAAGAGTTCTCGGGCGGCTGGCAGATGCGTATTTCTTTGTCAAAGTTGCTCCTGCGTCGTCCTGATGTTCTTCTTCTGGACGAGCCTACTAACCACTTGGACTTGGAATCTGTCCAGTGGCTTGAGAGGTTCTTATCGTCATATGACGGTACGGTTTTGCTGGTAAGTCACGACCGCTCGTTCATGGATGCTTGCGTAACGCATGTTGCGGCACTTGAGAATCGTATGTTAGTCACGTATACCGGCAATTATTCCGGCTATCTTCATCAGCGAGAAGAAAATCTTGAGCAGCTTCGCGCTAAACGTGCAGCTCAAGAGCGTGATATTGCTCATATGGAGACCTTCATCGAGCGATTTAGGTATAAGCCTACCAAGGCAAAACAGGTTCAAGAGCGCGTGGCAAAGGTCGAGAAGATCCGTGAAGAGCTGGTAGTTCTTCCGGAGCAATCTCATCACATGCATTTTAGGTTCCCAGAGCCTCCTCGTACCGGAGATACCGTCATTTCTCTTGAGGGCGTGGCCAAATCTTATGAGGATAACTTTGTCTACGATAACGTTGACCTTAAGCTGTATCGCGGAGATCACGTAGCGCTTGTTGGCCCTAACGGCGCTGGTAAATCTACTCTTATGAAGCTTATTGCTGGCAAACTTAAGCCAGATGCGGGACAGATTAGCCTGGGTCAAAACGTCACTGAAGCCTATTATGCACAGCACCAGCTTGAAGAGCTGAACCCTGCAAATACGGTACTTGCAGAGCTTGATACCGTTGCTGCTGGCTGGACTACTTCTGAAGAGCGTAGATTGCTTGGAGCCTTCCTTTTCCATGGCGATGACGTTGAGAAACGCGTAAATGTGCTATCTGGTGGCGAGCGCGCTCGTCTCGCACTCGCTAAGATGTTGGTTTCTCCAGATCCACTGTTGCTTCTAGACGAGCCAACTAACCACTTAGACATTGATTCTGTTGACGTTCTAGAGAAGGCACTTGTTGACTTCCCCGGAACTATTATTTTGATCAGTCACGATGAGCACCTGGTCAGAGCTGTAGCAAATAAGGTTGTGGACGTTCGTGACCACAAGGTCACGGTTTATGACGGTGACTACGATTACTTTCTCTTTAAGCTTGCAGAGCTCCAAGCAGCAGCTCAGGGAGAGACGTCGAGCAAGGCGGTGTCCTCGTATGGAACATCGGGTGCAAGAGCGGTTAAGAGTTCTGGCCCAGAGGCAGGTCAAGCTGCAGGATCTTCTCGCAATGTGAAGACGAAGGAGCAGAGAAGAGCTGAGGCAGAGGAGCGCAATCGTAGAAGTCGTGCGCTGAGAGAGACCAAGAAACGTCTGGACGAGGTTGAGGCAGCGCTGACTCCTGCGCATAAACGATACGATGAGCTCATGACGCTTATGGCTGACGAGGCTCTCTATAATGATCCTCAAAAGTTTGATGAGTGTATGGCTGAATACCAGGCACTTTCTAAGAAGATTCCTGCGCTTGAGGCTGAATGGTTGGAGCTTTCAGAAAAAATGGAAGCAGACATTGATGAGTAGGTAGATTTGCCAATCTTGGGTAAAATTGTCTTGTACCTACTGTCTTGTAACTAACGTCATGTTCTTGAGAGTCTTTTTTTGTACGTGCCTGTCTGCACGGTTTTTGCAGATGTTGAGATAAGGATTGTTGTGCCAACTGCTTTAACATCAGTTCCATCGCTTTTGACAACGCTCGCTGAATTTGCACTGGTAATCTTTGCCATTGTGGTTCACGAGGTTGCGCATGGCTTTGTGGCATACAAGTGCGGAGACCCTACCGCTAAAATGTCTGGCCGTCTGACGCTCAATCCGCTCGCACACATTGACTTGTTCGGTACGGTTCTTTTGCCGTTTATGTTGGTATTGATGGGTGGTCCTAGCTTTGGTTACGCAAAGCCCGTTCCCTATAACCCCAACTACCTCAAAAATCGTCGTCGTGACGAGATTCTGGTAGCACTCGCAGGTCCAGCTTCTAACATTTTGCAGGCGTTTCTCGGCGCACTGTTGTTGCGTTTGCTCAACGCATTAGCTGTTGCATTTGGCACGGCATATAATCCGCTGGTAATGTACTACGTTTCTTCGCTGGTAATCTTCTACATTCAGATTAACGTAAGCCTGGCTGTCTTTAACATGCTGCCAATTCCACCTTTGGACGGCTCTAAGCTGCTGTTATATTTTCTTGGCGAGAAAAACCGTCAAAAGTTCTACGCCATTGAGCCTTACTGTATGATTGCTGTAGTGGGACTCATGTTCTTTGCGCCCGGCTTTTTCTCGTCAATTATTGGGGGCATTTCTAACGTCATTTTGAGCCTGCTTGCGAGAATCATCTAATGTCGTATAAAGTAAACACTGCAACATATTCTGGACCGTTTGACCTGCTGCTTCAGCTAGTAAGTAGGCAAAAAGTTGCCATCGGCTCTATTTCTATCTCTGAGGTTGCTGATCAGTATTTGGCAGAAGTTGACGCCATGGAAGAGCTTGACCTAGACGTTGCCAGTGACTTTGTACTTGTTGCGTCAACGCTTCTGGACATGAAGGCCCATGCTTTGGTGCCTCAAGACGTTTCGCTCAAAAACTCATACGATGAAGATGAGTATGATGACGAGCTTGACGGGCTTTCTCCTGATGAGGCTCGAGAAGTCCTTATTGCTCGCCTTATTGCCTATAAGCAGTTTAGAAATGCGGGTGCTGCGCTGGGTAGCCGCATGGAGGCAGAGTCGTACATGTTCCCACGCTCAGTGGGCCCAGATCCTGATTTCTTGAACCTTATGCCAGACTATCTTGAGGGCATTACCCTCAGAAGCCTTGCTGTCATCTGTGCGGACATTGACTCAAAACGTGAGACATTCTTGCTTGAAGCAGAGCATGTGGCGCCAAAAAGGCTCCCAGTAGCTCTGACGGTAGCTTCTGTGGACCGACTCACGCGCTCTAAGGGCAAGGTAACGTTCTCTGAGCTCTTAGACGGTCAAGATACGCCAGAAATTGTGGTTGCAAACTTCTTGGCAGTGCTTGAGCTCTTTAAGCGCGGTCTTGTTCGTGTTCAGCAGGATGTCATCTTTGGCGAGATTGAGATTGAGCACATAGAGGGCGCAGATTCATACCAGCTTGATGAGTCGGTTCTTCTGGAGCTAGAAGAACTATCTGGTGATGAGCCAGACCTTGAAGGATTTAACTTGTCTCAAAATGCGCTCCAAGACGTCCAACAGACGCTTTTATCGTTAACTCAAACGCCCGATGAAGCACAGAAAGAGGCGGAATAACTTATGGCAGAAGAGCTTACCTATTTAGATTCCGAGTCGCTCAAAGGCGCACTAGAATCACTGCTTTTGGTCGCAACAGATGCAATCACCACGGCCGACTTTTCTAAGGTCACCAATGCAGCTCCTGCCGAGGTTACCCAAGCGCTCAAAGAGCTTGCAGAGGAGTACACGCGCTGCAACAGGGGATTTCAGCTCAGGGAGGTAGCCGGCGGTTGGCGTCTCTTTACGCACCCAGCTCACCATCAGCTGGTCAGCGATTTTGTGCTTTCCTGGGATACGCGTCGCCTTTCTCAGGCAGCGCTTGAGACGCTTGCGGTTATTGCTTATCACCAGCCCGTTACTCGTGAGGGCGTCCGTGCTATTCGTGGTGTTAACTCTGATGGTGTCATCTCTTCACTTCGCGAGAAAAACCTTGTACGTGAAGTGGGCAAAGAGGCAGATAGGGGACAAGCCATTCTCTATGGCACAACAGCCCTTTTCTTAGAGCGCTTTGGTCTCAAGTCTTTGCGAGAGTTGCCGCCGCTGGAAGATTTTGCCCCTGACGAGGAGTCCAAGCAGTTTATTCGCGAGAGACTCTCTGGCAGAAGCTTCACTTCAACGCTTGAAGAAGCCGCAGAAGACATTGACGATGAGCGCTCCCTTTTGGGAGAAAGCTACGATACGCAAGAGGATGCATAGGCCGTGGCAGAAGAGCGTATTGTCCCCATGCGCCTGCAGCGCTTTTTGGCGCGCGCGGGAGTGGCTAGCCGTCGTGGCTCTGAGCGCCTGATGACCTCAGGTCGCGTCACGGTAAACGGCCAGGTAGTCACCGAGCTTGGTAGTAAGGTTGATCCGCTGGTAGATGTTGTTGCAGTTGACGGCATTGTCTGCTCAATTGCCGAGAAGCCCGTCTACTTGATGCTCAACAAACCTGCAGGGTATCTGACTACTATGAAAGACCCTCAGGGTAGACCAACCATTGTGGACATGGTTCCCACTGACAGATACCCGGGACTTTTCCCTGTTGGACGTCTTGATATGGATACTACAGGTCTTCTGTTCTTTACTACCGATGGTCAGATGGCACAAGAGCTTTTGCATCCCTCAAAGCATGTATGGAAGCACTATGTTGCTCATGTAGTAGGTACGCCTACAGAAGAGCAGCTAAATCGCCTACGCGAAGGTATTGAGCTTGAAGACGGTCCTGCAGCTCCTGCTGAGGTTGAGATTGTATCCAACGACGCCAAGCTGAAGGCACTTCTCGCCCCACAGGGTTTAGGAAAAACCGGTGGAGGAGAGCCAAACTCCCTGGTCAGCGTAACTATTAGAGAAGGCAGAAAGCACCAGGTTAAAAAGATGCTTCTGGCTGTTCACCATAGAGTTCTTACACTCCACAGAGACACGTTTGGGCCGCTCCACCTTACAGGCGTTAAAGAAGGCGAGTGGAGACTTCTCACAGATGAGGAAGTTGCCGCTCTGGAGCGCACTATTGGTAGAGAGCCTGGTGCTTCTCCCATTTTGCCTTTACATGCCATCAAGTAATTACTAGTCGCACGATTTCTAAACGCACGTCAAACAGCTCAAACACGCCCAGAGAGGAGACATAATGCAGCCATTTGAAGTTCCAGCTCAGGTTCATCGTATTTTGTTTATGCGCCACCCAGAGAGTGTGGCTAATACACAGCGCTTTTTCAGCGGCAGAAGAGACGTTGAGCTTACCGAGCATGGCGTTGAACAGCGAGATCACGCCGTTCGTGCACTTGTTGCATTTCATCCAGATAGAATTTGGACCTCTCCATTGTCTCGCTGCAAAGACATGGCCCAGATGGCTGCCAGCGAGCTTGGTATTCCTTGTAAGGTAAAAGATGACCTTGCAGAGATGGATTTTGGCATTTTGGAGAGCAAACGTTTTGCTGATGCAGAAGAGATTTTAAAGCCTTATGGCCTTACGTTTCCTTGGGCCTCAGACAAAAACGGCCATTCCATACCTGCTCCAGAGGCAGAATCATATGAGCAGGTAAGAAGCAGGTGTCGCAACATTCTTAACGAGTTCTCCAGCCTTTCTGGACGCACGGTTTGTATTTCTCACGGCGGCTATCTGCGCTCTATGATGGCGGAGATTTTTGGCATCCCGGGCAGTTCGAGCTGGAATGTACATCTTGCAAATGTCTCTTCAATCTTCTTTACTAGTACAGGCGGTTCAGATTTCAAGCTTGGTGGATTTAACCTTGATCCAGAAGAGGTTATTCGTCGTTCCACTGAGCCAAGTTTTTACGATTTTCGTGACATTTGGGGTGTCACCAAGGGGGATAAGTAATGATTGTTGCTATTGACGGCCCAGCAGGCTCCGGAAAGTCTACGGTTGCTCGCGCACTTTCTGATCGCCTGGATCTGATCTTTCTAGATACGGGCGCAATGTATCGCTCGGTAACCGTAGAATGCCTGCGTCAGGGCATTGATTTGACCGATACCGAGAAAATCATTCAGGTTGCACGCAGCATTAGCATCTCGTTTGGAAACTCCGCAAACGGCCAGACCGTCTTCGCAAACGGCTCAAACGTTACAGCAGAGATTCGTACCCCAGAGGTGGATAGAAACGTCAGTGCTGTTGCAGCTATTCCTGAGGTCCGCGAGGCTATGGTCACGCTTCAGCGTCGCGCTGGCGAGAATGGCGATGTAGTTGCAGAAGGCCGTGACATTGGCACCGTGGTATTCCCCGAGGCAGATGTAAAGGTTTTCTTGACCGCAGATCCCGCAGCACGCGCTCACCGTCGCGCTGTTCAGCGCCAGGGTGGAGACGCAGCTACTGGCAATGATGCCAAGGTAGATGCCAAGAGCGAAGAGAAGATCCTCGAAGACATCAAGGCTCGCGATAAGGCTGACTCTGAGCGTAAGGCAGCACCACTGCGCGCTGCAGAAGACGCTCATCACATTGACTCTTCTGCGCTTTCTGTTGAAGAGGTTATTGCAGCTATTATTGCCCTGCATCCTGGACTCGGCAAAAGAGATGTCCGCAACCACAGGGCTTCTCACCAGGGAAATGGATCAGAGAGCAGCTCTTCTGATGACGGGAAGTCTCACACGGAAGAGCCTAAGCGCTCCGAGAAAAAGTCTTCTATAGCAGCGGCATCTAAGCGTTTGTGTCCTTTTGGCGGAAACTCGTTTGACGATTATTACGATACCGCGCTTGCTGATTTTCCAGCTCCAGCCAAGTTCTTTAAGTGGCTGGCAGTCAGTGTGCTTGGACTGATTACAAAAATCTGGTTTAGATGGCGCTGGGACAATGACCAGCTCTTTGTTGGCGATAAGACCCCTCGCGTTCTTATCATGAACCATCCAACGTTTTTGGACCCCATTGTTACTGTTGTTCACCTCCTTGTTCACGGTATCCCCGTGAGAACCATCTACAAGAGTGAGTTCAACAAATTCAAACCGCTTCAGTGGGCGCTTTCTAGACTGGGCGGTATCCCAGTAGATCGCGGAACTGCCGATATGAAGGCAATTCGTCGCGCAACCACGGCTCTTTCTAGAGGAGAAATGCTTCTCATTTATCCTGAGGGTACCAGAGTCAGAAGCAATACTGAACGTGGAGAAACCCACGGCGGTTTTGCTCTTATCGCACAGCTTGCCAAGGTAGATGTTCAGCCACTAGCTATTATTGGTGCGCTTGATATTAAGAAAAAAGGTTCTCCTCTGGTTAAGCCTGTAAAGGTGTATCTTCGCGCTGGTCAGAAGGTTTCTTTTAGTGATCTGACTTCTACGAAGCGTAAAGATCAGGCAAAAGAGATGGAAGAAGTGGCCATGGAGAGGGTATACGAGCTAAGAGATGCAATGCTCAAAGAGCATCCCGGAAGGAATTAGTTCGTGCCTACTATTAAAATTGCCGATGAAGCAGGCGCTTGTTACGGTGTAGAAAGAGCTCTTCAGATGGTCCAACAAGCCGTCAAAGATGCTCATGCGCCCGTGCGCACGCTTGGTCCGCTTATTCATAATCCTCGCGTTGTTACGTCTCTTAAAGACCAGGGCGTAGAGGTAGTTGATTCTGCCTCTGCGGCTAAAGGAAGTGCGCTTTTATTGCGCACCCATGGCGTAACTCCTCAAGAGGAGCAGATTGCCAAGGACGGCTGTGTTGACGTACTTGACGCAACCTGTCCATTTGTAAAGAAGGCTCACGGAGCTGCAGAACTTCTCGCCAAACAGGGCTATGCCGTGTACGTGGTAGGAGAGTCCGGACATCCTGAGGTAGAAGCTACGCTGGCTCACGTGCCAGGTTCTTTGGCCATAGACTCCGTGGAAGAAGTTGCAGCTCAGGCAGATGCTATGAGAGCTGCAAAGAAGGTTGGTCTGGTGGTTCAGACTACCATGAGCGCTGCAAAGCTTTCTGAGGTGGTAAACGCGGTACTTCCGCTTGTTGACGAGCTTCGCGTCATGAATACCATCTGCGAGGCTACTGCAGGCCACCAGGACTCTTGCATGAGGCTTGCAAAAGAGTCTGACGTCATGATTATTATTGGCGGCAGGATTTCTGCAAATACTACTCGCTTGGCAGAGATTTCTAAGCTCTATTGCCCCGCAACCTACCACATTGAAGGCGCTGATGAGCTAGAGGCTTCTTGGTTTGAAGGTGCGGAGCATATTGGTATTACCGCAGGAGCTTCTACACCAGAAGCTCACATCAACGCAGTTAAATCAGCCATCGAACAAATCGTAGGCGCTTAATATGGAACAGCGCGCAGACTACGGAAACACAAAATCTGGTGGACTTGGCGCACTGATTGAGTCCGTTGAAGAGGGTAGTCCCGCGTGGAAGGCTGGCCTTGAGCCAGGCATGATTATCGAGAAGGTCAATGGTGTAGTGCCAAAAGACCTGATTGATTGGCGCTGGGAAGCCGACGGCTCCCTCTGTGAGCTTGAGGTTTCTGTGCCTGGTGACGATGAGCTTTACGAGTGCGTGCTTGAGCGTGAGTCCGGAGAAGACTGGGGCGTTGACTTTGTTGACGTGCTCTTTGACGGCATCAAGACGTGCGTAAACGCTTGTCAGTTCTGCTTTATGGCTATGCTGCCAGAAGATATGCGCCCCTCGCTTTCCATTAGAGATGACGATTATCGTCTGAGTTTCTTGCAGGGCAATTTTGTTACGCTCACTAACCTCACAGACGAAGATGTCGAGCGTATCATTTCTCACAAACTTGAGCCTATGAACGTCTCGCTTCATGCAATCTCACCTGACGTGCGCCGCAATCTGATTGGTGCTCGCGCAGCCAGGGGCATTGAAGTTCTCGAGAAGCTCATGGATGCTGGCATTGAAATTCATGGCCAGATTGTTCTGTGCCCTAATATCAACGATGGCGAAGAGCTTGATAAAACGCTTGATTGGGTAGAGGCTCACCAGCAGATCACCTCTCTGGCCATTGTTCCGCTTGGCTATACTAAAGACTCTAAGCGCTTTACGCATTCCTATTCTGATGACGTAGAGCTATCCCGCTCTGTAGTCAAAATTGTTGAGCCCTATCAGGAGCGAGCACGAGCTTCTTTGGGCATTACACGCTTCCAGCTCTCTGACGAATTCTATGTAGACGCCCAGCTACCCATTCCACCTGCATATACTTACGACGGCTATCCTCAGTTCTATGACGGTATTGGCATGCTCAGAAGCTTTCTTGATGAGGCTGAAGAGGTCTGCAACACTATGCGGGCAGGCCTTGACGAGGCAGATACCTATCTTTCTGCTCGTTCTCGCAAGATTTTGCTGATTGTAGGAGAAGCTGCTCAGCAAACCATCCAGACCTTCTGCGATGACTGGTCTGCCAACGGAAACGTTTCTACCTTTGCCGTGCGCAATGATTTCTTTGGTGGAGACGTTAATGTCACAGGACTTATCTGCGCCGTTGATCTTCTCGCCCAGGTACCAGAGGACTTAACTGATGTCCTGGTAGTGCTTCCTGAGGTTATGTTTAACTTTGATAAAGTCACGCTTGACGGCATGTCACTGGCAGATTTAACTGCGCAGCTAGAGGCTCGCGGCGCTAAAGTCATCATGTCAATTCCTGGTCCCACTAACATTGCCAAGTTGTGCATTAAAGCGCTCAAAGAGTGGGATTAGCCACGTATTGCTGGTATTATTAAACCAACTAAATGAAAGGTGAGACATGGCTAAGCCCATTGTTGCTATTGTTGGACGCCCAAATGTTGGCAAGTCCACGCTGGTAAATAGAATTGCCGAGAAACGCGATGCAATCGTGCACGAGTCAAGGGGAGTAACCCGAGACCGCTCATATCACGACGCTGACTGGAATGGTCGTGAGTTTAAGCTCATTGATACCGGCGGTATTGAGTCAATCAAATCGCAAGACCGCTTTGCCCCACACATTCGTGAGCAGGCACTTCTTGCGTGTGAAGAGGCCGACGTTATTGTCTTTGTGGTAGACGGCTCTACCGGCGTTACCGATGAAGACGAAGAGGTTGCACGCATTGTCCGCAAGAGCGACAAGCCCGTGTTCTTGGTTGTCAATAAGAAAGATAACCCTGCAACAGAGCAGGACGGTCTTTGGGACTTCTATGCACTTGGCTGCGGCGAGCCTCTGCCTCTGTCTGCCTCTCATGGTCACGGTACTGGTGACTTACTGGATGACATTGTCAATGCTTTCCCTGAGGCTGATGAAGAGCCAGAGGATGACGGCATTCTAAACTTGGCTATTATCGGCCGTCCTAATGTGGGCAAGTCCTCACTTGCAAACCGCTTAGCAAATAAGAAGCGCTCTATTGTTTCTGATGTTGCTGGTACTACGCGTGACGCTATTGACACCATGATTGAATGGAAGGGGACTCCCATTCGTCTTGTTGATACCGCTGGTATTCGCAAAAAGAGCCAGGTACACGAGGACGTTGAGTACTACAGTCTGGTCAGAGGTCTGCAGGCAATGGACCGCGCAGACGTCTGTCTTCTTGTTGTTGACGCCTCTGTTGGCGTAACTGAGCAGGACCAGAAACTTGCAAACATGGCTGTAGAGCGTGGATGCGCGCTGGTTCTTCTGCTGAACAAGTGGGACCTCATTGACTCTGAGGCAAAGCGTGATGAGGTAGCAGTCTCTGTAGCAAAACGCCTGGCCTTTGCACCTTGGATTGCTTCCATCAACGTTTCTGCACTTACTGGCCGCGCTATTGATAAGGTACTTGCCGCTGCTCTTTCGGCTGCAGAATCCCGCGCACTTCAGCTTAAGACTTCCGAGCTCAACGAGCTTCTCGCCCAGATTAGAGAGGGTGGACACACGGTGTCTGACCGCGGTCGCCGTCTTAAGATTCAGTACGCTACTCAGACGGGCTCTAAGCCTCCTGTTATCTCGTTCTGGTGCAATGCTCCAGACCTTGTTGATGACAACTACGAGCGCTTTATTGAGAACAGGCTTCGCGAGAAGTTCTCTCTGGTTGGCACACCTATTCGATTGAAGTTCCGTAAGAAGGTTGAGTCTAACTAATGTCTGGAATTGTTGTTGCTCTGATTTTTGGACTAATTGCATTTGGCCTTGGTGGCATTCCATTTGGCCTGATTATTGCAAGCGTTATGGCTCATGAAGATATTCGCAAACTTGGATCAGGAAACATTGGCACCACCAATGTTGCAAGAAATGCTGGTAAAGCTGCAGGTATTCTTACGCTTCTTTGCGATGCAGGTAAGGGCATTGTCAGCGTCATGCTGGTTCGTTGGTTCTTGGGAGCCCAGGGATTTACTCCTTTGGTCTCGGGAAATGATCACGCAGAGGCTGAGCTCATCATTTCTTTTGTGTATGCCTGCTGCGTTCTTGGTCATATTTTCTCGCCTTGGCTTCATTTCCATGGCGGTAAGGGAATTGCTGTTGGATTTGGCGGTGGCCTTGCAGTAAATCCACTTGCTGCTCTTGTAGCTCTTGCGGTGTTTATTACGCTTGCCGTACCAACTAAGTACGTATCGCTTGGCTCCATTGGCGCAGCTGTTGCCATTCCACTATTCTGCCTGCTATTTGGTATGGATCCCGTGGCAACCATTCCTGTATTTGTTGTAGCAGCGGCAGTTATTTGGGCACATCGCGAGAATATCAATCGTCTTAATGCTGGTAGTGAGTCTAAATTCTCTTTCGGCGAAAAGAAAAAGGACAACTAATCATGAAAAAAGTTGCTGTTATTGGTTCGGGATCATGGGGTACCGCGCTTTCAACACTTCTTGCTTCAACTTCTGATGAGGTAATTATTTGGTCTCGAGAGGCTGATGTTACCGAATCCATTAATAACGAGCACGTCAACTGCAGACATCTTTCTGATTCTGAGCTTCCACACAATATTGTGTCTACCACTAGTGAGGCTGAGGCTCTCACCGGTGTAGATGCTGTTGTTATGGCAGCGCCTTCCGCGTTTTTGCGCTCTGTTTGTGCTGCTTGCGCACCATATCTTGATCCAGAGGTTGATGTTTTGATCCTCTCCAAGGGTATGGAAGCAGGTTCTCACAAGCTTATGCACGAAGTAGCTGCTGACGAGCTTGGAAACCCTGCAAGAATCGCCGTACTTTCCGGTCCAAACCACGCAGAAGAGGTCATTAAACAGGGAATTTCTGCAGCAGTTGTAGCATCTGAAGACGCCGAGGTAGCTAAGCGTTTCCAGACGTTGCTTTCTCGACAATACTTCAGAACCTACGTTAGCTCTGATGTACGCGGTGTTGAGGCTTGTGCTGCAGCTAAAAACGTTGTTGCTATTGCCTGTGGTATTGCAGTTGGTCTGGGCAACGGTGATAACGCTCTTGCAGCCCTAATGACCCGCGGTCTTGCAGAGCTTGGCCGCGTAGTATGCGCTATTGGCGGAGATCCGCTCACCTGCATGGGTCTTGCTGGTATGGGAGACCTGGTAGCAACCTGTACCTCTGAGCATTCTAGAAACAGAACGTTTGGAGAAGCCCTGGTCAAGGGTAAGACGCTTCAGTCTTATCAGGAAGAGACTGGTATGGTTGTTGAGGGTGCTCAGGCTGTCATTGGTCTTTATGAGCTTGGTCAGCAGATGAGTGTTGAGATGCCTATCACTTCAGCTGTTCACGCTGTACTTTACGAAGGTGCTACGCCAGAAGAAATTACTTCTCGCCTTACTAACCGCCTTCCAAATGAAGAATTTTATGGAATGACTCGATAGGAGAGTTTGATGAATAACGTCCTGGTAGCACCATCTGTTCTATCTGCAGATTTCTCCAAGCTTAAGAGCGAGCTTGATTCAATTGCAAACGCCGACTATATCCATTACGACGTGATGGATGGACACTTTGTTCCAAATATCTCGTTTGGCCCAGATATTTTCTCGTACTGCAAAAAGTCTTCTGAACTGCCTATTGATGTCCATCTGATGGTTACTAATCCAGCTGAGATTGTGCCGCTATTCCTAGACCGTGGCGCTGACGTTGTCACTTTCCACTACGAGGCCGAGGTCCATGCTCATCGTCTTGTTCACCTTATCAAGGATTCCGGTGCTAAAGCTGGTATTTCACTTTGCCCAGGAACTCCTGTAAGCGTTCTTGAGGATCTTATCGAAGACCTTGATCTGGTGCTTATCATGACGGTTAGCCCTGGTTTTGGTGGTCAGAAGTTTATTCCTCACTCAATCGAGAAGCTCAAGGCACTAAAAGAGCTCTGCCGTAAGCACAACGTTAACCCTCTGATTGAGGTTGATGGTGGTATTAGTGCAGCTAATGCAGCTGATGTTGTAGCTGCTGGCGCTGACATGCTTGTTGCGGGCAGCGCTGTATTTGGCCAGGAAGATCGCGGTGCAACTATCGAGGCAATCCGCGACGCCGGCGAGTCTGCTCTTACCGTTCAGGGCTAGGCTGCACTCTCAAGCATCATTTGCACGTAGACCACCAAGATTGAAACAACAGAAACACGCTATGGATTACGTTTACCTAGACTATGCAGCTTCAGCACCAATGCGCCAAGAGGCGCTTGATGCCGAGAAAACCTATGAAGCTTCACCCATTGCAGGAGTGAACCCAAACTCTTTGCACTCGCTTGGTCGTCAAGCAGCGCGAGAGCTTGATGGTGCTCGTGGTGTTATTGCACGTGCGGTAGGCGGCAAATTTAGAGCTCCTGACGTGGTCTTTTGTTCTGGCGGTACCGAGGGCAATAACCTCTCAGTTCTTGGTATGGCAGAAGGTATTCGTAACAAGGATCACAAGCGCAACACGGTGGTTTTCTCGGCAATTGAGCATGATTCTATTTTGGACCTAGCACCGGTTCTTCGCGAGAAGGGCTTTGAGGTACGAATTGCTCAGCCTAACCGTCAGGGAAAGATTGAGGCTTCTGCTCTTGAGGGTCTTTTAGACCAGTCGGTAGCGCTTGTTTCCGTCATGTATGCCAACAATGAAACGGGCGTTATCCAGCCCGTTGTAGACCTTGCGCGAGCTGCTCATAAAGTGGGAGCGCTTTTCCACACTGACGCGGTTCAGGCGTTTGGTCGCATTCCTCTTGAGGTAGAAGACGTAGACGCTCTGACTATTGCCGCCCACAAAATTGGTGGACCTCTTGGTATTGCTGCGGTACTTATACGTTCTAAGGTTCCCTTTAAGGCGCAGAGTTACGGCGGGGGACAAGAGTCTGGCAGGCGTCATGGAACGCAGGACGTTCGTAGTGCCCTCGCTTTTGCTGCTGCTGCTCAGTGGTGCCTGGAGAACCTTATCCAAACGATGGAGAGCGTTTCTGCGCGCGCTAATAAGGTGTATGAGACTCTTTGTGCTTCTCCCAAAATTAAACCAACTACGGAGGCTTACGCTGGCAAAGACCACATGCCTGGCACGGTAAGCATTATGGTTCCCTCAATGGATTCTGAGACGCTTATCCTAAAGCTTGACCAGGCAGGTTATGAAGTTTCAGCTGGTTCTGCGTGCTCTTCGGGCTCTCTTGACGCAAGCCACGTTCTCTCGGCTATGGGCATCTCTAGAAACGAGGCTTTGGGCAGCCTGCGCATAACCTTTGACGAGCGTGTTTCTGAGGCAGACCTTGATACATTCTGTGCAACATTACTGCAGATTGTTGGATAATTTTTTCACATACTAATCTCTGCATTAGTTATGTTCTGCGTCTGATACGTCCTTATTTACGGTAGACTAGATGAGTAACCGTATATGAGGAGGCCCTATGAGTGAGTCTGTTAATCTGATGCAGCTCCAGGATATTGATTTGCAGCTGCTAAAACTCGCATCCAACTTGGCCTCAATGCCCCAGGTTCAAAAGATTAAAAACGCCCAGCTTGCAGAGAAAAAGATTGCTTCTCAGCTTAAGCAGGTACTTGGCGTTAAAAAAGACGTAGAAATTGATATTTCTGACCTCAATGAGCAGCGTGCCCACTATGTCCAAAAGACAGAAGAGGTTTCTGCTGCTGTAGAAACTGCTACCAATCATCGTGCTCTTAGAGACTTTGACCAGCAGCTTTCTTCTTTGGCAAAGAATATCGAGAAGTGCGATTTTAAGCTTGCAGCAAAAGCAGAAGAGCTTGAGAAGTGTAAGAAGGCTTATCAGACAGCTCAAGACTTGCAGGTAAAGCTTATGAAAGAGCGTGAGAGCCTTTCTCAGTCCCTTGAGATTGATTCTGCAGCTCTTCGTGCAGAGATTGTAGAGCTCTCTAAGTCTCGAGAAGAACTTGCAGCTCAGATTTCTGCGAACACGCTTGAGCGTTATGAAGCTGCACGTAAACGTTTTAAGGGCCTGGCAGTTGAGCACCTTGTAGGAAATGTTCCAAGTGTTTGCCGTGTTAAGCTGCAGCCAAGTTCATTCCATGATCTTCAGCACAGCTCTGAGATTGCTGAATGCCCTTATTGCCACAGGATGCTTATTACATCTACAGCGTTTGAAGAATAAAGGAATTTATCGCTATGTTGGATAAAACCGCTCAATCCTCTGTATGCCTTGTGGTGTGCGGAGGAATTGCTGCATATAAAGCCTGCGAAGTACTCAGAGGCCTTCAGAAAGCGGACTGCGACGTTCGTGTTGTTATGACAGAAGATGCAGCTCAGTTTGTAGGAAAGACTACCTTTGAAGCATTAACGCATCATGAGGTGGTGCTTTCGCTCTACAACAATGTGGAGTCTCCTGTTGCCCACATTGATCTTGCTGACTGGGCAGATTGCATGGTAGTTGTACCGGCCACCGCCAATATTATGGCTAAAATGGCTCTCGGAATTGCTGATAATGCCGCAAGTGCAACGCTTCTAGCTGCTCATACGCCAGTTCTTGTGGCTCCCGCTATGAATACGCACATGTGGGAAAATCCAGCCACTCAGGCAAACGTGGCACTGTTGCGTCAGCGCGGTATCCAGATGGTTATGCCTGAGTCAGGCCGTCTTGCCTGCGGCTATACCGGAGACGGAAAGCTTGCTCCGGTTCAGCAGATTGTTGACGCTGCACTTAAGGTTCTTTCCGGCAAAGATGACGCGCCAGTTACGCAAGATCTTGCAGGTAAAAAGATTCTTATTACCGCAGGACCAACTCACGAGAAGATCGATCCAGTTCGTTTTATTGCCAACTGTTCAACAGGAAAACTTGGCTATACCGTGGCTAAAGTTGCAGCTAGTCGTGGAGCAGATGTCACCCTTATCTCTGGACCCACATATCTTGAGGCTCCTCAAGGAGTCAACGTGCAAAGAGTAGTATCTGCTGAAGATATGTATAAGGCTTGTGCGAGCGTCTTTGACGGTGTTGATGCTGCTATTTTGACGGCAGCTGTTGCCGACTACACGCCCGCTCACCCCGCAGACCATAAGCTCAAGAAATCATTAGAGTATCTTGAGTCTATTGACCTTAAAGAAACCACCGATATTCTCGCCAGCCTTTCTAAGAATAAGAAAGACCAGTTTGTCGTAGGTTTTGCAGCAGAGACAAATAACGTCTTGGAGCATGCTCAGGCTAAACTTGAGCGTAAAGGTTGCTCCATGATTGTGGCAAATGATGTGTCTAGGCCAGATTCAACCTTTGGTTCAGATACAGACCGTGTGGCTTTTGTAACACCTCAAGGTGTAGAACAGCTTGAGACTTTGCCACTTGCTGACGTAGCTTCAGAGCTTTTGGACCGTGTGGCCAAAATGCTTGAGGAGCGTGCATAACGTGCAACCAGAAGATCTTTTTATTGGATGCCATCTCTCGGCAGCTAAGGGCTGGGAGGCAATGGGTAAGGATGCTCTTTCTATTGGGGCAACTACCTTTGCTTTCTTTACTAGAAACCCTCGTGGTGGTAACGCTAAGGCTCTAGATGAGGCTGATGTTGCAAAGCTGCGTGAGCTTCTTGAGGTCAATCATTTTGGACCTTTGGTTGCACATGCTCCTTACACCATGAATCTGTGCTCGGCTAAAGAGGAGACCAGAGATTTTGCTCGGCGAGCGCTCACAGAAGATCTTGATCGTATGGAGTATCTGCCAGGTAATTATTACAACTTCCATCCTGGCAGCCATGTGGGTCAAGGCTCTGACGTAGCAATCGAGCAAATCTCAAGTGCACTCAATGATTGTCTTTTTGAAGGCCAGCACACTACTGTGCTTCTTGAAACCATGGCTGGTAAAGGCACTGAAGTTGGTAAAACGTTTGAAGAGATTGCTGCAATTCTAGATAAGGTGAACCATCCCGAGCTTATGGGTGTGTGCCTTGATACCTGCCATGTTCATGATGGCGGCTATGAAATTGTAGAAAATTTTGATGCTGTTCTAGATACGTTTGACCAGATTATTGGCTTAGAAAAGCTCAAAGCTTTGCACCTTAATGACTCAAAGAATCCTCTTGGGGCTCATAAAGATAGACATGAGCAGATTGGAAAAGGCTTTATTGGATTAGAAACGTTCCGCGCTGTGGTGACTAATCCGCGCGTCAACACGCTTCCTATGATTTTGGAGACTCCTCATTCTGAGCTTTCTGGTTGGGGAGAAGAAATTGCGTTACTTCGTTCTTTTTTAGGTGATAACTAGTGGGAATTCTAGTAGGTTGCGAACAAATTTCTATGGAATGGCCTGGTAAGAAGGTTCTTACCAACCAAACCATTGGTGTAAATGAGGGCGACCGTATTGGTGTTGTCGGCAAAAACGGCGATGGCAAATCAACTCTCTTAGATCTTATCGCCAAAAGAATTGAGCCCGATTCTGGCAACGTAATCTGGAGAAGTGGTATCCAAGTAGGCTATATGGGCCAAAGTGATTCACTTTCTAATACGCAAACCGTTTGTAGCGCTGTTGTTGGCGATACGCCAGAGTACGAGTGGGCATCTGACGCGCGTATTCGCAAGATTATTGATGAGCTCATTGGAGACTTGGAGTGGAATGGCCTGGTAGGAGAGCTCTCTGGAGGTCAACGTAGACGCTGCGACCTGGCTCGATTGCTGGTAGGTACCTGGGACTTAATGCTTATTGACGAGCCAACCAACCACCTAGATCTTCACGCCATTCAGTGGCTTGCCAATCACCTTAAAAATCGCTGGTCAGAGGGAAATGGAGCGCTCATTCTGGTCACCCACGATCGTTGGTTTTTGGACGAGGTCTGTGATCACATGTGGGAAGTCCATGATGGGGTAATTGACCCGTTTGACGGCGGCTATTCTGCCTACATTCAAGCTCGAGTTGAGCGTGATAGACAGGCAGCAGTAATGGAAGAACGTCGTCAGAACACGCTGAGAAAAGAGCTCAACTGGCTTGCTCACGGAGCAAAAGCTCGTACGTCAAAGCCTAAATTTAGGATTGATGCCGCCATGGAGCTTCTCGCTGAAGATCCGCCGCTCAGAAACACGCTTGAGCTCAAACGCATGGCAGTTTCAAGGTTAGGCAAGCAGGTTATTGAGATGCATGATGTCTCATTTGCCTATAAGAACGTCGCGACGGCTGCGGACGCAGATCCAAATATGCAGGCAGATGCTTCAAACTCCCAGGTAGACGTTATCAAGCATGTTGAGTGGCTCATTGGCCCTGGCGACCGTTATGGCATCTTAGGCGAAAACGGCACTGGTAAATCAACGCTTCTTGAGTTGATGACTCAGCAACTACAACCAACATCTGGCCTGGTAAAGGTAGGAAAGTCTGTCAAATTTGGATGGCTTTCTCAGCAGATTGATACGTTTGCCACTAAAGAGACCTGGACGGTACTAGAGCTTTTGAGCCAGTACAAGACCAGCTACCTGGTAAACGGCAAGATGCAAAGTCCTACACAGTTGCTTGAAAGCTTGGGCTTTGACCGCCGAGAGTTTACCAATCGCTTGCAAGACCTCTCCGGAGGTCAGCGCAGACGTCTGGCGCTCCTGTGCGTTCTTCTAGAAGAGCCAAACGTGCTGGTACTAGACGAGCCAGGCAATGATCTTGACACGGATATGCTGGCTGTCCTGGAAGACCTCCTGGACTCGTGGCCTGGAACGCTTCTGGTTGTCAGTCATGATCGCTTCTTGATTGAGCGTGTCACCGACGACCAATATGCCCTCATCGACGGCCACATTCGCCACGTTCCTGGTGGCGTTGACGAGTACCTCAAGCTTGTTGATGCTGCAAAGCAGACGGCGAGAAGAGCGGGGGAGTTGTCGGGTGCACACGGAGCCTCAGGTGCAAATGAGCCGCAGGCAGACGGGGCTTCTCGCCAGGAGAGCGCGGTGCTGAGCAACGCTGAACGCCGCGAGCTCAAGAAGCGCTTTGACTCAATCGAACGTCGTATGGGCAAGGCTCAGGAGCTGCCTGAGCAGATTAGGGAGCAGATGAGCTCTGCTGATGCAACTGACGCCCAGCGTTTGATGGAGTTGCAGCAGCAGCTTAATGACGCAGAAGCTGCGCTGATGGAGTTGGAAGACGAGTGGTTAACGCTAGCAGAGAAACTTGGTGAAGCGTAAATGGGAGAGTTGCTCTCTAGGTTTGTATGGCCAAAATACGGACGCAAGAGTTTTGTCGCCTTACTTTGCAAAGCAGTTGAAGTCGTTGGTGACCTGCTTACGCCGTTGATTATTGCACGCATGATTGACCTGGGTATTCACGGGGCAAACATGTACGACATTATTCGCTACGGAATTTTGCTGGTAGTTATTGCAATAGTTGGCTTTAGTTTTACGCTTGTCTGTCAGAAAATTGCTTCAATTGTGTCTCAGCGTACAGGAACCGATCTGCGCAATGAGCTTTTTACGAAGATTCAAGAGCTCTCAAGTGCTGATATTTCTGCGCTGGGAACAGACACGCTGGTAACCCGCCTGATCAACGATGTTAATCAGGTGCAGGTGACCGTTGCTCTGGGTATTCGTCAGCTGATCAGATGGCCAATCCTTGCTGCTGGCTCCATTATTGCAACTCTTATGCTTGACGCTAAGCTTGGTATGGTCTTTTTGCTGGCAACCGTACTGGTTGCAGCTATTTTCTTTTTTGTAGCACGTAAATCTACCGCGCTTTTTACTGAGCTGCAGAAGCGCCTTGATACCGTTTCTTTATATATGCGACAAATGCTTTCTGGTATTCGTGTTATTAGGGCTTTTAGACATGAAGCAGAGGAGAAGGAACAGTTCTCCAAGGCAGTTTTGGCTCAGACGGAGACAGCAACTAAGGCTGCAAATTATTCAGCTCTTCTGAACCCTGCAACCTTCCTTGTTATGTATCTGGGAATTGCTGTGACGCTTTGGCTGGCAGCACCCCAGATTACTGCTGGCACGCTCTCTCAAGGTACCGTGGTGGCACTTGTTAGCTATATGACTAGTGCACTTTTAGCTATTAGCTACGTTGCTAACCTGGTTATTATTATTACGCGAGGAGCTGCGTCTGCGGCTCGCGTGATGGAAGTGCTCAACACTAGGCCAGCGCTCTCTGATAAAGGAAACAAGTACATCAACCTCGCTGAATCCGACTTTACCGGAACTGCTGTAGCGTTCAAGGACGCCTCGCTTGTCTACGACGGTGGAGGAGAGCCTGCTCTTTCTAACATCAATCTCTCGCTTCAGGCAGGTCAGACACTGGGTATCATCGGTGGTACGGGCTCCGGTAAGTCCAGTTTTGCCGCCCTCATCCCACGACTCTTTGACACTCAAACTGGCTCTGTAAGCGTCTTTGGTCACGACGTCAAAACCTATACCTTTGAGCAACTACGTGCCCTTATTGGCTACGTTCCACAGCACACTTCGCTGGTCAGCGGTACTATCCGTACTAACCTCTGCTGGAAGAATCCAGACGCTACCGATGAGGAACTTTGGGCAGCACTTGAGGTTGCTCAAGCAGCAGACTTTGTGCGCGAAAAACCCGATCAGCTTTATAGCATTGTCGAGCGTGGTGGCAAGAACTTCTCGGGAGGTCAGCGTCAGCGCTTGACCATCGCCCGTGCGCTGGTAGGAAACCCGCGCATTGTCATCTTGGACGACGCTGCTTCCGCACTTGATTTTGCTACGGACGCTCACCTCCGTGCGGCGCTTCGTAAGCTCAGCGCCACCACTACAAGCATCATTATTTCGCAGCGCGTAGCAGCGGTAATGCAAGCAGACAAGATTCTTGTTCTTGACCACGGAAAACAAGTGGGGCTGGGAACACACAAAGAACTTCTCGCCACATGCCCGCTCTATAAAGAGATCTGTCTCTCACAGCTACGTCCTGAGGAGGTGGAGTAATGGCCGATATGTATTCTGGCGGAAGCACCTCCGCAATCGCCTCAAGCGCGCCTGAGCATAGCAAGAGCGGCTCAGCGGACGCAATTTCCATGTCCGCGGCAGAAGTAACACACCGTCTAGCTGCATGGATTTCTCCTCACGGAGGTTTTCTGGTTCTTGCGGCAGCCTCTTCAATTGCAACCGTGCTTTTGCAACTCTGGGTACCCATCATTGTAGGCGCCGCCATCGATCAGCTCATCAGGCTGGTCCAGGGCGCCGAGGCGGCACTTCTGCCAACACTCGCTCAGCTCTCGGTGGTAGTTTTGCTAGCAAGCGCTACACAGTGGCTTGCTTCTTGGTCTACCAATAAGCTCACCTACCTGGTCACCCGTGACCTCAGAGAGGCGGCACATACCAAGGTGTCAAACTTGCCTCTCTCGTACATTGACACGCATTCCCAGGGAGATTTGCTCTCGAGGGTAGTAAACGATGTAGATCAGCTTGGCGATGGCCTTCAGCAGGGCCTCACACAGTTCCTTACGGGCGTGGTTACCATTATTGGAACCTTGTGCTTTATGTTCTATATGTCGGTCCCTATGGGCCTTGTAGTTGCTCTAGCTACTCCGCTCTCAATTATTGTTGCATCCGCCATTACCAAGTACGCAAGCTCGTCTTTTGGCAAGCAGCAGAGCTATCAGGGACAGCTTGGCGGATACGCAGAAGAGATGGTCTCTAACCAGGAACTTATCACCGCATTTGCCCACAAGGATGCCATTATTGAGCAGTTTGAAGCTATTAACGAGAAACTCCGTGTAGTAGGAGAGCGCGCACAATTTGCCTCATCACTTTCTAACCCCTCCACGCGTCTGGTAAATAACTTCATTTACGCTTTGGTAGCTGCTCTTGGTTGCATTTGCGTTTTAACGGGAGTTCCTTCTGTGCTTACCATCGGTCAGGTACAGAGCTTCCTTTCGTACGCAAACCAGTACATGAAGCCTTTTAACGCTATTTCTGCAGTTGTTACGCAGGTTCAGACCGCTTTCGCAAGTGCTCGTCGAGTCTTTGATCTTCTCGACGCAAAAGAAATCAAGCCCGATCCAGCCGATGCTGAAATCATTCAGAACCCACAAGGCTCCATTGAATTTGACAACGTAGCATTCTCCTACGATCCCAAGCACCCACTGCTTAGCCACATTTCATTCAAAGCCGAACCTGGTCAGAAGATTGCTCTTGTTGGCCCTACTGGCTGCGGTAAGACTACCCTTATTAACCTGCTGCTGAGGTTCTATAGCATTGATTCTGGCGCTATTTATGTAGACGGACATAACACGCAAAAGCTCACAAGGGCATCGCTCAGAGAGCAGTTTGGCATGGTGTTGCAGGATACGTGGCTCTTTAAGGGAACCATCAAAGAAAACATCCGCTACGCAAAGCCAGACGCCACGGATGAAGAGATTATTGCTGCAGCTCAAAAGGCTCAGGCTCACGAGTTCATCCAGCAGCTTCCTCAGGGTTATGACACCATGGTGGGAGAGTCTGGCGGATCTCTGTCCCAGGGTCAACAGCAGCTTCTATGCATTGCCCGCGTTATGCTAGCCAATCCACCTATCCTGCTTCTGGACGAGGCAACGTCAAGCATTGATACGCGAACAGAGCAGCTGGTACAGAAGGCATTTGACACCATCATGAACGGTAGAACTTCTCTGGTTGTTGCCCACAGGCTCTCAACTATCCAAGGTGCCGATTGCATTCTTGTCCTCAAGGACGGCTCAATTCTTGAGCGAGGAACTCACGACGAGCTCTTGGCCCAAAGCGGTTTCTACGCCAAGCTGTACGAGAGCCAATTTGAGGGCACTAACGCCTAGCAAGGCTCACACCTTAGATACGCGGTCGGTTGTTTACAGCAGCCGGCCGCATTTTGATGCATGATTTTGCCACTTGTACACCGGGTTTCTCGCCCTGTTCAGATAATAAAAAAGCCAGGAATACTCCTGGCGAGAAATTCTGGTCGGGTGGACTGGATTTGAACCAGCGACCCCTTGACCCCCAGTCAAGTGCGCTACCAAGCTGCGCCACCACCCGTTTGCTTTTGATACGATAGCATTCCAACATAAAATGAGCAAGCAATTCCCGGTAACCGTGAAGATAGAGTGGGCTAGATATGGATAACTTTTTTCAGCGTGCATTTTCAGTGGTCAAGCAGATTCCCGAGGGCAGAGTCAGTACGTATGGGCAGATAGCTCGAATGATAGGGGAGCCAAGAAAGGCTCGCTATGTAGGATTTGCTATGCACCAGAGTCCGGGAGTTACTGGTGGCGTGCCATGTCACCGAGTAGTCTTTAAAGACGGCTCGCTAGCTCCTGGCTTTGCTTTTGGTGGACCAGATGCACAGAGAGAGCTTCTTGAGGCTGAAGGTGTGCAGTTTCTAGAAAACGGTAAGGTAGATATGAGGCACTTCCTCTGGGAAGCATAAAAAGATGAAACATTATTTTATGTTGTGAAATGTTCTCCCAGCTAAGAAGCGCTGTTTGCTGGGTACAATCGCAGTGAGTTCCTGGTAGTTAGTACGTTCCGTTTAATGGAGGTCAAATGAAGCGTAGCTCTAGGATGAGCAAGTTCTTTACTGCAATTTTTGTACTACTAGTAACGTCAGCCTTGAGTGTGGGCATTTTGTCTGGCTGCTCACAAACAGAAAACAAACAAGACCAGACACAATCCACCACGTCAGAACAAAAAGAAGAGAAGAAAGACGAGAAAAAAGAAGATTCTTCTAGCTCCTCTAGCTCCTCATCAAACAATTCAAACGCAACCGGCTATGGCACCTATCATATTCCTGATGGATTCAGCTTTGATAACAGCCTGTATCCAGATCTGCAAATTACTACGCAGGTTGATAAAGACAGCCTCTGGCCAATCATTATTCGCATTGAGGGTACAGCAGACCAGTTTGATTTGATGAGAAAAGCAACTATCGATGCGGCTCAGAGGGCTCAAGTACTTGAGTCTGCAGAAGAGATTGGCAACACTGTTGACCAGGCTCTTGCACACCCAACTAACTACAACCTGACCGACTGTGCAATTCTTACTTCTGCACCAGAGTCGTACCGTAAGACCTACGTTATTACGTTTACCGTAAAGAGCCACTACGAGGTTAAAAAGTAGTACGAATCGTACTGCTTATTAGCTTTGTTGTAACAAACATTGCTCCCAAATGGCGCTCGCTTGTGCGAGCGCCATTTGGGTTCATCTCACTTTTTATTTAAGCTCCGGATTCAGACGTGATAGCCGCCTGCTGCAAAGCGCTAGCTAGCTTCATCTTTAGCCGCTAACTACTGCACCT
>CAUVBV010000012.1:0-31034 GCA_963550405.1 uncultured Atopobium sp.
ACCCCTATGTCTGACTTATATACATAATCTAAGTCAGTTTGTAGTAGATTTTTTATTCTGATAATTCTGCCATTCGCATTAATACAGACTTATTGATGATTTTTTCATTTATCTCACTTGTGTTAGTAATTCTGAAAGCTTTTTGAAATCCAATAAATCCATATTTTCCAATGAGTTTTCCAAAAAGCTCATCCGAAAAAGAAGAGCTCACAATGTAAACATCCGTAAAATCAAATACAACCCGAGTTTTTCCTATTATCAAAACATTTTCTGCTTCATTTCTGATCTTTTGAGCCCCACTTCGCGTGCCAGTTCCCCACTTTTCTTCTGAAAGCGATATTACATGTTCTCCATTTTCGTTTTCCATATCCTCTAGCCATAGCTGTACTGGCTCTCTGTTGTTAAATATTTTGTCAAGGCAGATACTTTTATTATTATTTAACTGAAAATCAATCATTGTTGTCAAATATCTATTCGACCCATAAAATTGGTCAGCTTTTAAGTTTTTAATACACGGGTCTTCATTTCCTGAAACAGAATATTGGGCTCCACCTGTTTTAATTGTGAGTAAACCGTTATTTTCTTTTAATATCTCAGAAAGCCCCCACAATCCGTTTCCTTGGCCAATTTTACAATCTCTAGTAACTCCCTTTTTTAAAGCAAGCGTAATAGCGTCTGATGATTTCTTAGGTCTATATTGGCTTCCTTTAAACGAATTAAGAATCCCGATTCCATTATCAAAAACACATATAGACAAATGATTATTATCATTTGTCATTTGGCCCATAACGTAGCCACACGAAACCTCAGAATGTTGAATGACGTTGTCCATCACTTCATTAATATTCCAAATTAAACCCTCTAACAAACCATCAACTGCAACGAACGCACTAGAAAGGTATTCCTGAAGAGCGTCTACAAATAATTGAACTTCATCGGAAGATCCAAATTTCCAAACTATGTCTAACGGATGTGTTTTAACAAATTCTACGTTTTCAGTAATTAAAAGTGGGCTTGAGACCTGCGTTGAGCTAATGTATGAGTCACAGTCATCCCAATCGCACTTGATACAAAATTGGTCTGACTGGTAGTTCTGAATAACTGCTGCAATTGGGACACATATGTTTGGAAATGCAGGCAAGGCGGAGTAGCAATCTTTTCCAGATCCCTGTATTACTACGCAGGATCTCTTATCATCGAACTTCGATTTTTGCAATTTACTTGCAAGATATCTATGACAATTAGGTAAAGAAAGATCAATTGAGATTGTACCGATATTTTCTTTCACTGACATCAGCATCCCGCCTTATTAAGAATTATTTGTAATTGTTAAAAAATACTCAAGCTATCTTTTAATAATTTCTTCATTCATTATACATCTACTATTTTATTAACGAGAAGCTAAAAATCTAAATAAAATATTTTTATAACATATTAATTGATAATTCTTTTCAAGCTCGGTACAGCGTATCCCTACCATAAGTCTCGCGCCAGGCAGTAGAGAACTCCTCAACGGCAATCTTTGTGCCAGGGTGGTCCATCATGGTATAGACAATATCAGGTGGAAGAGTAACTGCATCGATACCTGCAGAGATAAGCGCATGGACCTGCTCGGTATTCTTAAATGATGCGGCAAGAATCTTAGAATTTAGTCCATGAGTTTCGAGCATCTGCATAAGATCAATAACCTGGCCAATGCCGTCGCCGTAATTACACATGCGGTTAACATAAGGAGCCAGGTAATCTGCGCCGTTCATAGCTGCCAAGAATGCCTCATCAGCTGAATAAATTGCAGTTGCCAGGACACCAAGTCCCTCGGATTTGAGCTGCTTAATAGCCTTGTATCCATTGCGGGTGACAGGAATCTTCACATAGGTATTCTCGGGGCGAAGGCCACAGATATAGCGAGCTTCCTCCAGCATCTTCTGATAGTCAGTTGAAACAACCTGCACAAAGAACTTTTGCTCAGGCAACAGGTACTCCACGAACTCCTTAATTACCTGTTCGGATTGCTTGCCACTTCTAGTGATGATTGCAGGATTGGTGGTAACTCCATCAATAGTCAAAAGCTCATCAAGCTGCTTAACTGCCTCAAGATCAGCTGTATCCAGAATAAACTCCATGCGTGGCTCCCCTTCATCACTAGGGCATCTATGTGCTAAGAACTATTCTAGCCATTGTACTTCTCACCATAAGCTGGTATTTCGTCTTATTTCCAAACGGCGGCGTATGTGAAGTGCTAATCGGAATCTACAGCGTCTACCAATGGAATTCTGATTATAAATATAGAGCCCTGTGGACTGTTCTCAGAGACTGTGATGGAAGCTCCATGTCGCTTCAAGATAGTCTTGACCAGCGAAAGACCAATGCCTGCGCCGCCAAACTCTCTGGATCGTGACTTATTCACCCTGTAGAACGGCTCAAATACAAGTTCTCTTTGCTCAGGAGCTATGCCGACTCCTGTATCGGCAATTATAATCACGCCTTCTTGACCCCTGGTTTCTAGAGTAATGCTGACTGAACCTTCTTCATAGTTATAACGAATGGCATTTTCAACCAGGTTGTAAAGAGCTCGATATAGCAGATTGGTATTTCCTTTAACGGTAAGATTTTGTGCCTCGGATTGTGTATCAGAATGTGCATCAATCTGCGTGTTAACCTGCACATTGACCATATTATTTTGAGCGACCGATTCAAGATCATCCACGACCGTTTTAACTACTGAATCAAGAGAAACGTCCTCAGTCTCTCCTAGCTCAGATGTCTCCGCAAATTCCAAAAGGTCAGTGATGATGGAAGATAGGCGATCAATGTATGTCTCCATCGTGTCTACAAGCTCGTCATATTCACGCTGTTCTCGCTTCTTTTTCTTAAATACATCCAGCTTGGTCCTCAGTACTGCAATTGGTGTTCTGAGCTCGTGAGCTGCACTAGCCGAGAAACGCCTCTGCATTGCAAATGCTTCATCTAATTGCTCAGTCATCTGATTAAATGACTTAACCAGCTCTTGAATCTCTTCTCCACCGCCCTCAATTTCAATGGAATCAGACAATGTATTTGGGCTAATTTCTTTCATGTGAGCAGAGAGTTGTTGAACTGGCTTGGTATAGTGGCCTATTAAAAAATAAGCTACACAGCTTCCTGCAACAATCACAACAAGCAAGATACCCAGCGCGTCAAACAAAATAGAACGTTCGATAGTATCTACATCCAAAACGATAGAAAGAGTTCCCTGGTTGATGGCGTTAGCTGCAGCTAGTTCCAGCAGCTCAGAAGTCGAGCGATACACAAGCCAAGTCAAAACAACGCAACAACACACCAATAAACCCACCATAAGAAGGGTGAGTTGGGCACGTATCGAGCGCATTGGCTTTGGGATTATTTCACTTATCTTAGTCATCGCTGTCCTTCTTAAAGCAATAACCCTCTCCTACTTTGTTCGAAATTGGGTCATATCCAAGAGCTTCTCGTAACTTTTTTCGTACCGAAAATATGTGAACACGCACAGAATTGCTGAATAAGTCCACGTTGCTGTCCCATGCATGAGTCATTAGCTCTTCACTACTCACAACCGCTCCAGCATGTCGCATCAGGTACTCTAGAATTGCAAGTTCTTTCTTGGTGAGATTGACCTGAGAATTTCCAACAAAAACTTGTCGGGCCGTAGTATCAAATCGAAGTTCTCCCAGCGTCAAAGACGCTTCTCCATGCGTATATTCGCGGCGCAAGAGTGTCCTCATACGGGCCTCGAGTTCACCAAACGCAAAGGGTTTTATAAGGTAGTCATCAGCGCCCGCATCTAATCCAACAATGCGATCAGACACCGATGAACGCGCAGAAAGAATCAGCACCTTAGTCTCTGAGTGCTCCGCCCGTAGCGTGCGCAGCAAATCAAGCCCATCGATACCAGGAAGGTTAAGGTCAAGTAGAATCAGGTCATACTGCTCAAGCTGAGCCATCTCAAGAGCCTGAGTGCCGTTGTCGACAAGGTCAACGTAATAACCGTCCAGCTCAAGCCCCTCTCCAATAGAGGCAAGAAGCTCTTTTTCATCTTCCACTACAAGGATTTTCAATTCTTCCCTTTCAAATGCAGCTTGATGCTATTTGCAAGTATTAGAGTACGCCTGAGCCAAGCTCAAGTGACTCAGCCCAGGCGTACTTCTACAACACTACAAATGCTAACCGATTGAACCCTACGGCGAGAAGTTCTTCTCGCCGTGTGCCGCGAGCGGTATGTAAGTTTCTATAACCTACTTTGACTGAGCAAGAGCCTGGTCAACGCGCTTTTGAAGTTCGCTACCCTGGAGCTTGCTGGCTCCACCGGTGATTGGATCGCCTACGAGTCTACCGTTCTGATCGATGACCATAGTAGTTGGGAACGCTGTTAGGCCTTCGATAACGTGACCGCCGTCGCTGTGAGGATCAAGAGCGACGTTTCCGTAGGTAACACCCTGCTTCTGGAGAATATTCACGGCTTCCTTTTTAGCGTCGTCCGTGTATGCGGCTTCGGCGTTAACACCCAAGACATTGACACCTTTGTCCTTATAGGTATCAGCAAGTTCTTGAAGCATTGGCATCTCCTGAATGCAGCCAGTACAGCCATTGAACCAGAAGGTCAGAACAGTGACCTTATTCTGTCCAAATACGGTGTTGTCATAGGTAGCGCCAGTAGTGATATCTGTTGCCTTAAAATCTGGGAAGGTATCGCCGTCTTTGAGGTGCAGTTTTGATGCTGCCTCAGGTGGAACTGCAGCAGAATTCTGCTGCTCGGCAGTTGGAGCGGTTGTTGTGCCCGTGTTGCCAGTACCACCAACGCTGCATCCAACAAGCGCAACTGCCATAAGTAGGCCAGCGACATACGTCAGGGATTTTGTTACAAATTTTTTCATTTCATAGTCCTTTCTGTCTTTTCTACGTACGAAACGTAGCTATGCACGTTTTATGACACTTACTTTGATGAGCTTGTCGCCTGTAAATCAGCCAAGTGCTTTGCTGTAGCAACCTTTTCCGACTGCTCAATTTTCTTGTTGATTAACAGGAGCTTTGCGTCAATCGCATGAACAGGACAGACCTTTATGCACTCTCCGCAGCGAATGCACTCAAGAGCTGCGTTATTCTTCGTAATATCTACGTCCATCTTGCATGTACGCGCACACTTTCCGCAGCTTACACAGGTCTTCTCGTCAACTCGATACTGCAAAATTGAGATGCGATTGAATAGAGAATAAAAAGCTCCGAGCGGGCAAATCCATTTGCAAAAAGGACGATAAAACATAATGCTCAACAGCACGACAGTTGCCAGAATGCTGAACTTCATCGTAAAAAGTGTGCCCAGAGCTGCCTTAATACTGACATCTGCTAAAGAAAGCGGAATTGCTCCCTCGAGAATTCCCTGTGGACAAACATACTTACAGAAATAAGGCTCTCCCATTCCTACAGCATTTTGAATCAAAGCTGGTAGAGCCCAGACAAGTACAATTAATATGACGTACTTCAAATAGCGCAAGGCTTTGAGCTTTTTAGTGCTAAATTTTTTTGGGAATGGAATCTTGTGGAGAAGATCTTGTACCCAGCCAAATGGACAAAGAAATCCGCAGACAAACCTTCCTAGCAAAGTTCCAATGAGAATCAAAATACCCGTAATGTAATACGAGAAGCTGAATTTAGAAGATCCAACTACTGCCTGAAATGCTCCAATAGGGCAAGCGCCCGTAGCTGCTGGGCAAGAATAGCAGTTAAGTCCAGGAACACAGACTGACTTTGCAGGACCGGTATAGATAGTTCCCTTGGCAAAATTTGTTAGGTGAGGGTTGGTTAGAAAGGTTGCGCATGCCTGCACGAAACCTCTTTTAGTGATAAATTCTCGCACTTTCTTTCCAAGAAATTTTATCCCTGAGAACACTTTCACTGCAGGTCACCTAACCAATACCTACACACTCAAGGCAGATTCGTACCGCTTTTCCCAATACGACACTAACCTCTCCGCGAGAAGCGCCATAGACTACAAATGCACATCCTAATAGCAAAAATAGAATAGGCAGGATACGTAGGCGGCAGTTCCAACCACAAGCTTGCTTTGATTTCATAGACACTCCCTTCTCCTGGCTCTAGTACAGCAGAAGAGGTGTTAAATCGCTGTTAAGCTGATTTAAATTTCCCGGAAGGGTTATAAATAGCTACTCAAATATCTTTTGGATTTCTACGAATATCATGGCAATGCCAATGGCAATGGCTCTTAAATACATCTTGAATGTGGCTCAAGTGCGATCCAAAAGTTGCCATGAAACTTTTTATATAAATCTCCGAACTTATAAAATATGTAATCACATAAAACCGCAGGCACACAGCTTGCGAATAAATCGGGCCTTCTTGTCATCGACTCAGGAAGCAAATTTCAGATCTCCACAACACACCTATGACAGATAATCTGTCAAAAAGACGTATACATGACGCCGAAAATAGCTAAAACGTGCAGATTATCTTCATTTGATGTGTAATATGGCCGCAATTGTGCAGAATATCTGTCATAGGTGTGTTCCTTAGAAGCGGAATTTACCTATAGTTAGATTTTTTATATTTCTCTATTCATTTTCGAGCATATTAAGTGAAGTTTATGCATATAAATGTATATCGGTTAGTGAGACCACCTAGCCGTCAGGCAAGACGCTCTAGTTTCCTGGTTATTTTGACTAAAAGCTATACGATTCCCCAGTAAGACCTACTAAAACCGCACTATTTTGCACGCCAAGCCTAAAAGTCGCCGCCAACACGCTACAGAAAAAGCTGGTAATCCGAAAGGATTACCAGCTCAAGGTCAGTATGTTTCTCGCCACATGAGAAAGCCACGTGTGAGCAGCGCTTTCGTGCCTAGCGCAGCGCGTTCGCGCCGCGACAACGCCGCACTTGGAGGTCGCGTGGACCTGTGCGCTCTTAGTGAGTTGCGTCCTCGAAGAACTCCCATGCTTGAGCGTCGGTTGCGCCCTCGTGAACGATCATGCGGACAGCCTCGGCCATCTGCAGAGGATGGGTGCTCTGGAAGATGTTGCGACCCATGTCAACGCCGCGTGCACCCTTGCGGATGACATCGTATGCAAGGTGCAGAGCGTCGCGCTCAGCAAGCTTCTTGCCGCCAGCAACAACAATTGGAACTGGGCAAGCTGCAACAACTTCCTCGAAGTCCTCGCAGTCGTAAGTCTTAACAATCTGGCAGCCCATCTCAGCAATGATACGAGTTGCAAGCTTGAAGAAGCGACCGGTGCGCTCCATATCCTTACCAACAGCGCAAACGCCGAGGGTAGGAATGCTGTAGCGGAATCCAGCGTTAATGACCTGGCTCAGGTTGTCGATACTGGAGAGCTGGCCATCAGCGCCGATGAAGGTCTGAACAGCCATGCAGTCTGCGTTCATGCGGATAGCATCCTCGATGTCAACAGCAACAACCTCGTGCGAGAGGTCGGACTGCAGCATAGAAGAACCAGAAGAAACGCGAAGAGCAATGCCCTTAGAGACCTCAGGAGAAACGCAGGTCCTGATTGCGCCACGGGTGCCCATGAAGCAGTCAACGTAAGGAGCAAGCTGTGGAAGCAGCAGGTCAAGACGCTCGAGACCAGCGGTTGAACCCATGAAGTAGCCGTGGTCAAATGCGAACATTACAGTGTTGCCGCTCTTTGGATCAAAGATGTTGGAGAGGTGCTTCTGCATACCCCAGTCGAGGTTGTTTGCACCCTTTACATAAAATCCCTGATTGTTAGCAAAAGGAGTGTCTACGTGATAATCCTTAGCTACTTTCAATCCGTCCAGATCTGCCATGAAAATCCTTTCAATAAAACCTTAAAGCTCGCAGAGGAAGTGTGATTCTTCGGCGGCTCCCTCTAGGAGAACCGCCCCGGGAAGACCGTCCTCCTCTGCGGCTGAATTACCTCATAAGCTGGCGAGAAGATCGGTCTTCTCGCCAGCCGCAAACTTACGCCGTGAACTTACGCCTTGATTAGAAGGAGTAGTTGTTCATGTTCTCCTTGGTGAAGACAAGGCGCTCAGGAAGCAGGACAACGCCGTTGTTCTTCTCGCCAGTCTTTGCACCCTCAGCGATGGAGTCGTTAGGCTCAACCTTGACATCGCCGATGCTTGGGATGGAGATGGTGTCGCCAACCTTGACCTCGTTACCAGCTGCGAGGAATGCTGCAACGTAGCAGCCCATAGCGCCCTGAACTGCGCAATCCCAGAGGCCCCAGTTGTAGATGGTGCCGTGCTCACAGTAGGACTTAATGGACTGTGGAGAAGCAAAACCGGTGATGGTGATCTTCTTTTCGTCGTAGCCCTTGTTCTCTGCAGCCTGGAGCTGGCCAGGAAGAGCGGTGGAGTCGTTGCAGATGATCAGGTCAATATCTGGGTAAGCATCAAGGATTGCCTCACCGATGGTAATTGCCTGCTCTGCGTCCTGGTTGGAGTAGTAGTTCTCGTGGACGTTCTTCCACTTAGGATACTTCTCCTTGATGATCTTCTGTGCAGCTACCTGCCAGGAGTTCTGGTCGGTAACAGTTGCCTGGGAGTAGTGCCAGACGTAGGTAATCTCGTCCTTCTCTGGATCCTTGCCGCGCTCCTTGAGGCCGGCAACGCCCATGTCAACAAGCATCTGACCAAGAATCTCTGGGGTGCCCTGAGAAACCATGAGGGTACGGTCCTCTGGGTTAGCGTCGGAGTCCCAAGTGGTAACTACGATACCAGCAGCGGTTGCCTTCTTCAGTGCGTCGGAAACGCCCTTTGCATCAACAGTGGAGATGCTGATTGCGTCTACGCCATTAGCAACTGCCTGGTTAATAACGGAAACCTGAGCGGAAACAGAAGCGGTTGCGTCACCAATGTAATCAACGGTGAAGCCCCACTCCTTTGACTTGTCCTGTGCGCCCTTGTTTGCGGACTCGAAGAATGCGTTTCCGGTGACCTTAGGGATAAATGCTACGGTCTTACCCTTGACGTCTTTACCACCCTCGGACTTCTTGGTCTCTTCTTTCTTCTCGCCACCACCATTATTGCAGCCTGCCAGAGCGAGGCCAGCGCTAACTGCGGTGATACCAGCGGCACCAATAAAACCACGACGAGTAATCTCTTGCATAGGTAACCTCCCTTGTCTGTGCCTAAGGCACAATTTCCCCAAAGCTTATGCCTTGGCTTTACTGCTGCTTGAGAGCAGCGATTTCAAAAACGTACCGATATTTGTTCCGCTTGCTGCCGATCGAGCAACGATGACAACAACCAGCAGGACACCAACAGGAATATCCAGATACTGTGGGCTTACCTTGAAGCACAGTGGCAAGCCGAAGCGCAAAAATGCAATAACAAACGAAGCAAGTGCGGTACCAACAATGGAGCCTTTACCACCAGTAGAAAGCGTACCGCCCAAAACAACTGCGGTGATGATGTCCATGGTAAGGTCAGCGCCAAGATCGGACTTAGCGGTGCCCAGGTAAGCGGTCAGGACAACACCTGCAATAACTGCGGAGACTGCAGAGAGCATGTAGGTAGACATAATGACTGCTCGGCTGTTGATACCAGAAAACTCAGCTGCGCTCTGGTTAACTCCAACCAGGGTAATGCGGCGACCATACTTGGTCTTGTGCAGCAGGATAAATGCAATGACCAGCATCAGAATATAAATAAGAAGCTGGAATGGGATAACTCCAAAGAGCTGGAAGTTAGAGACAAACTTGAAATCCTCTGGGAAGCCGCCAATTCCCTGGTAGCTCTCAGTCTTGGAAAGCGTAGAGATGAGCAGCGCCAAACCAGAGTACAGGAAGCTGCCGCCCAGGGTAACAACCATTGCTTGTACTCGACAGTATGCAATCAGGAAGCCCGAAAGCGCACCACAGGCAACAACCAGGACAAAGGCCACGCCTACTGCGCCCCAGATAGGAAGACCAAAGTCCTGCCAACCAACACCGATGGTGATGGATGTTAGACCAACCAAAGCTGCAACCTGAATGTCAATGCCGCCAGTAACCATAACAAGCGTTACAAAAAGCGAGATCATAAAGACTGGCAGATTATCGTTAATACTGGTGAACAGCAATGCTGGACGCAGGAACTTAGCGTTTGCAGAACCAAAAATAACAAACTCGAGTACCAGCAAGCCAATAAGAATCATGTTCCAGCTTGTCTGACCCTTGGACAAAAATCCCTTAAGTGTCTTCATCATTAGCGAACACCACCCTTCTTACCTGAAGGGCTCAAAGCTGCCTCACCAAAGTCTGCAATCTGCTCTGCAAGAACCTCAGAGGTTGCCTTTGGAGAAACACGTGCGTTCAGACGAGCGTGCCTGTTCTGAACAATGGAGCGGTGCTGGAGCAGGGCGTCCACAACAACAATGACAATCAGAATGACGCCAGTAATTGCGTTGTCGTAATTTGACGAGAAGCCCATGAAGACCAACAGGTAGCTGATGGAAGCCATGATGACGGAACCGACAGCTGCACCAAGGACGGAGCCAACGCCACCAAGCAAGCTAACGCCACCAAGAACGCAAGCTGCAATAGCCTTCATCTCGTAGCCGTTACCACTCATTGGGGTAACAAAACCAATACGGCTGCAGAAGATGATGCCGCCGATAGCTGCCATAACGCCGCAGATGACGTATGCCAGAATCTTGGTCTGAAGAGCTGGAATACCAACCAGAGTTGCGCCGTTAGCGTTATCGCCAACTGCTGCAAACCAGCGACCACGACGGGTCTGGGTCAGTGCAAAGTGAATCAGAATAACCAGTGCAATAACTGCGCAGTAGTAAACGGTGAAGTCGCCAATACCAGTTACTGCCGAGAAGTCCTTGAACTCCTTAGGAAGGTTCTCAACCCACTGGCCGTTGGTGTAAACGTAAACAATACCGCGCAGAACACCGTTGGTACCCAGGGTAAAGATGAGCGATGGAGCCTTCATAACGGCAACGCCCCAGGCGTTGACCAGGCCAATTGCTACACCAATAAGAATACCTACCAGGCAAGCAACAGGAAGTGGAGTTCCATCTCTCAGCATGCTACCAACTACCACAGCAACAAGACCCAGGTTGGAACCAACAGAAACGTCAATCTCACCAATGAACAGGGTGAAAGCAACGCCAACAGCGACCAATGTGTAGACAACGGACGTGTTAAAGCAGGCAGCAATTGTTGCTGGCGTCAAGAATGCAGGATTCATTGCACCAACAATAATAAAGAGAGCAATCAGGAATGCGAGGCTGCTCAGTCCCCTAGCCTTGAGAAGGCGCTTTACAAGATCCATACGTCACCTCCTACAATCCAAATGCAGCGGACATAAGGTTGTCCTGCGTAATTTCTTCTTTTTTGAACTCGTGATTAATGCGTCCCTGGTACATGGTGAACGCACGGTCAGCAAGCTCAATAATCTCTTCCATATCAGAAGAAATCAAAAGAATAGAAACGCCTTGCTTACGGAGCTCCTGCAAAACGGCGTACACATCGCCGCGAGCAGCAGCGTCAATACCACGGGTTGGCTCGTCCAAAATAACAACCTTTGGAGCAACCGAAAATGCGCGGCCAATAACAATCTTCTGCTGGTTACCACCAGAGAGGCCGCCTACCTCCTGATCAAGGCCTGTGACCTTGGTGCGGAAGTTATCAACGTAGTTCTGAGAAACCCTATCCTCTTCTTTGCGGTTAAGCAGCAGCTTACCCAGGGAAGAGTTAGCAAGCAGAGAGCTTGTGGTGTTCTCGGCAACGTCACGAATTCTAAACAGACCGTCGTTAAAGCGATCCTCTGGGACATAGCTCAGACCTGCGGCAATGACGTCCTTGGTGGACTTGCCAGTGATGTCTTTGCCGTCGACAAATACTTTGCCGCCCAGAACCTTATCCATACCGTAAATGGTGGTAGCCATCTCTGATCTACCAGCACCAACGATACCTGCAAGACCAACAATCTCGCCTGGATAAATGTTGAGGTTTACATCTGCAAAACCATAGCCCGTAAACTCAGCAAGCTCAAAGATTGGCTCTGCGTCGTAATCAATGTTTGCGCTCTCGGCAATCTCTTTCTTAATCTCTGCTGCGTCTGGTGGAAGAAGTCCGCGTACAAGATCTTCTCGCGTAAAGTCCTCTACCTTGCCGCGCATAGCCATAACGCCGTCGCGCAGAATGCCAATGCTGGTAGAAATCTCAAAGACCTCTGCCAGGCGATGGGTGATGTAGATGATACCGATGTTTTTCTGCTTGAGCTCCTGAACTACCTTGAAGAGGCTCTGTACCTCGTCAAAGGTAAGTGCAGAAGTTGGCTCGTCCAGAATAAGAATCTCGGAATGACGCATAAGACCGCGGAGAATCTCAACCATGCCCTGCTCAGCAATGGAAAGTGTCATTGCCTTGCGATCTAGGTCAAGCTCCCAGCCAATCTCTTTCATAGTATCTTCGAGCATCTTATTGAGCTCAGCTTTTGGAGCCTCAAAACCAATGGTGATGTTCTCTCTAACGGTCATGTTAGGGAACAGCATTGGCTCCTGAGGAACCATATAGATACTGTGTGCAAGTGCGGCCTTAGGGTTGGAGATATCAACCTTCTGACGATCGATAGAAATTTCTCCCTCATCGGCAGAGTAAATACCCATGATGATCTTCATGAGGGTAGATTTACCGGAACCGTTGCCACCAATAAGAGAGATGACCTCTCCTGGCGCCAAATCTAAGTTAATGCCTTTTAATACCTCGTTGGAACCAAATGACTTCTTGATTCCGCGGACGGAAAGAAGTGTGTCGCACTGCTCGCACACATCTTTTCCTTCAGGCGACTTTGGGTCAGTGGCATCGATATCGATGTCAAAAGATTCACCCATAGTACCTCCTACCAAAAATAACAAACGGCCGTACAAAATCTCACACTTTGAAGATATCTATAAATAGGCATTCTTCAAAGCATCGTCACGGCAAACGGTATTATTACTGCCGTGAATGGTATTTTTGATTGTATCATGAACAATAGTCCGCAATACCTCTATACGCAATTATGGTATTTGTAGTATATCATCCTGTTAATAGGGAGAATAATTACTATAATGAAGTCTAGTATGTTAGATACAAATGTTTTATCATTAAACAAAAGTATCAACAGGAGGATGCATGGACGAACAAACTTATGCACTAGCTACTAAGGCTGCATGGTATTACTACATGGAAGATAACACCCAGGCTCAGATTGCTGAGGTCATGGGCGTTTCTCGTGCAAAAGTTATTCGTCTGCTTGAAGAGGCTCGCGCTCAAGGTATTGTTCAGTTCAGCTTCAGAAAGAACGACAGCCAGCGTGTTTCCGCAGAGCAGCTCCTTATTGACCGTTTTGGTCTCAAAGATGCTTTTGTGGTACCTACTCCTCTGGACAGCTCTGCTATTAACCAGTCTATTGCTCAGGGCGCAGCTCACTACGTATCTGACCACCTGCGCGAGGATGGCTATCTCAACATTGGCTACGGCGATACCGTCAGCCGTATGCTGGGTTTTCTCGCCAAAAACCGCGAGGAATCACTCAACGTTGTAAGCCTTACGGGCGGCGTAAGCTACTACCTGCCAACCGTTGGCACCACCGCCTACTCCATGCACCTGTTCTTAACACCGTCTCCGCTTGTTGTGTCTTCTCGCCAAGTGCGCGATGCACTTCTTGACGAGAAAAGCCTGCAAGACGTGTCTACCATGACGGAATACGCAGACATGAGTGTGGTCGGCATCGGCGCCGCAGTTGAGGGCGCAACCGTTTTGCGCAACGGCATCCTTAACGAAGGCGAGCTGACCGTGCTTAAGATGCAGGGAGCTGTCGGTGACGTTTTGAATCACTTTATGGATAAAGACGGCAATCTTATTCAGACAGAAATTGAAGATCGCGTCATTAGTACCGATCTGGACAAGCTTCGCCAGCTCAAGAACGTTGTTGGCGTTGCTGGTGGCAAAGATAAAGTTACGGCAATTAAAGCAGTGCTTAACGGCGGCTATCTGAACGTACTGATTACGGATTCAGACACCGCCGCTGAGCTGCTTCTTTCGTAAACAAGGAGGATCTGATGAGCAAGTATCTTCTTGCACTAGACGCGGGAACAGGAAGTATTCGCGCCGTTCTCTTTAGTGTTGACGGTGAGCAGGTTGGAGTTGCTCAGCGCGAGTGGGAGCATCATGAGGACCCTCGTTGGCCTGGCAGCATGGACTTTGATTGGGTTGCTGACTGGCAGCTTGCTCTGGACTGTATCAAAGAGGTTCTGACAAAGACCTCCATTGATCCTAAAAAAATCGCTGGTATTTCCACTACCTGCATGCGTGAGGGCATCCTCCTGTATGACCAGGACGGCAACGAGATTTGGGCGTGCGCTAACGTTGACGCTCGAAGTGTTGACGAGGTCAAGCAGCTCATTGATATGGATCCAGAGCTTGAGAAGAAGATTTACCAGAAGAGTGGTCAGACCTATGCACTAGGCGCTCTACCTCGTCTTCTTTGGGTTAAGAACAAGATGCCAGAGATCTACAACAAGGCAGCCAAGATTGGCATGTTCAACGACTGGCTTGCTTACAAGCTTACCGGTATTCTGGCGGTTGAGCCATCAAACGGCAGCACCACCGGCATCATGAGCCTAGAAGAGCGCGCCTGGGATCCAGAGATTGCAAAGGAGTGCGGTCTTCGCGACGACCTGTTTGGTCAGGTTGTTGAGTGCGGAGAAGTTCTTGGCTCCGTAACTGCAGACGCTGCAGCAGAGACGGGCCTTGCTGAGGGCACACCTGTTGTTGTCGGTGGTGGCGATTGCCAGCTGGGCATGATTGGTGTTGGCGCTTGCGAGCCTGGTCAGGCTGGTGTTTTTGGTGGCAGCTTCTGGCAGTACGAATTCAACACCGATAAGAGCACTCCAGACCCAGACTATCGTGTTCGCGTAAACTGCCACGCTATTCCACAGATTTGGCAGTACGAGGCTCTGGCATTCAAGCCAGGCCTGGTCATGCGTTGGTATCGTGACGGCTTCTGCCAGGCAGAAAAGGCAGAGGCAAAAGAGCGCGGCATTGATGTATACGACGTTATGAATGAGCACGCTGCCAAGATTCCTGCAGGTAGCCACGGTATGCTTTGCTGCTTTAGTGACGTTATGAACTACATCCACTGGACTCACGCAAGCCCAACGTTCACCAACTTTGAGCTTGATCCAGAGCGCTTCAACAAGTACACCTTCTATCGCGCAATTTTGGAGAACACTGCCCTTCTCGTCCGTGGCCATATTGACCTGGTCAAAGAGGCTACCGGCAATGAGCCAGACGAGCTCATTTTTGCGGGCGGCGCTTCCAAGAGCCCTCTGTGGGCGCAGATTGTTGCCGACGTCACCGGCAAGAACGTTCGCATTCCGGAGGTCAAAGAGGCAACCGCTCTAGGCGCCGCTGTTCTTGCAGGCTACGGTGTTGGCATCTACCCAAGCATTGCCGAGGGCGCAAAGCGCGTTGTTAAATGGGATAAGACATTCTCCCCTAACCCAGACAACAAGGCTGTGTATGACCAGCTGTATGTCCAGTGGAAGGATGTTTACAAGAGTGAGCTTGAGCTTGCAGAAGAGGGCAAGGTCAAGAGCATGTGGAGAGCACCTGGTCTGTAAGCGCTAGGGGCGTCGCGCGTAACCGCCGCGAGGCACACGTCACCGCCGCACGGCACCGCCGCGAGGCACGCAAGAAGAACGTTTGGTCGCATCAAAAGTTGCGCCTGAAAGGAAGCAAGATGTTTATTGTCAACGAGAACGATTTTGAGTATAGGTGCGGAGATCACGGCCCTAAGTACCTGATGAAGGGTCCTCGCATGAACTACGCCATGGTCCAGTTCCAGCCAGGCCAGGATTTCCAGGCCCACTACCACAACATCATGGAGGAGAACTTCCACATCCTTCAGGGTAAGGTTGACATTGTGGTTGACGGCGAGGTCCACACCCTCTCGGCTGGCGACTTCATCCACATTGAGCCCGGCGAGGTCCACTACGTCAACAACCCTTACGACGAGCCCATCGTTATGGTCTCAACCCTTGCTCCTTTCCAGGAGGTCGACAAGGTTGAGGTAGAGAACCCTACCTACTAAGATCAATATCTGGCGAGAAAATCGTTCAGTTGTGACGTTTTTCTCGTCAGAGCAAATAAGAAGAGGACTGCCTGGTGGTGGTCCTCTTTTCATTTCTAGACAGCATGACGTCAGACCACAACCAGATAGCGCAGCCCATATGTTTTTAACACCAACAAATAGGATGCCGTGTTTCTATGGATGCTACAAGGAGGTTCCTAATCTTATTTAGCCTCCAAAAATGACCAGTTTCTTTGAAGTCTAAAGTTGCCTTTTGAACAGTAAAGCTTCTTAAAACAGAATTGTCTAATTCACTATCAATTGGACCTGGCAAAGTTATTTTAAAGTTTGACGCACTGTTATTTGGTTCATCGCAAAAAACAACCACCTTATGCGTCTGCTCAAAATCATCAGCTGGAATCTGGCAAAAATGGTCAGCGTAAAATATACGTGAAGGCTTAAGTTGATGGAAATACATTGTGTCTTCTGCGAATCCATAATCAATATATTTGTCACTGTAAAGACAAAAACCGTCATCCACCGCACAGGAGATAAGAGCTTTATTCGTCTCCTTATCAATGAGCTGATATCCCGGGATCTTTGAATGCTCTTCTATGAATCTATCAAGTTCATCAAGAGTAGGCTGCGCTTTTTCAACTGGATAAACACCTCCATTGCCATCAGGAAGCATAGTATTTAATAACGGATACTTTGACTCTCCCTCATCTGAACTTAAAACTGCACCAATGCTTAACAAGCCGCAAAAATTACCAACTCTTTCGGAACAAATTTCACCATCTTCATGCTCGCAGGCATTATATGTCCAATCAACAAAATCACGCTCTAGGTCTCCATAGAGTTTCTCAAATTGTTCAGAGCTAAGCTCTTTACGCTTTTGATCTAAAAACTTTGAACAGATAAATTCTTCATCATCAATGTAAAGATCTTCAAAGGGAATTGGGCCAGGTTTAAGTTTTCCCTCTTCAAAACACCTGCAACGAACAAATGCATCAAGACCCATTACAACTCCTTTCTCTGTTGCAACAAATCTAGATACTCATAAGATTTTAGGTGTCCAACATAGTGGACACTAAGTCTATCGCCGCTACGAAGGAATCATCTAATTCGCCCAATCAAAAAATCGTTTATAGCAGCCTTCTTTTACACTGATTTTAGGTCAGATAGGTAGCATCGAAGTAGTCTGTTACCTTCATGCTTAGAGATATGTGCGGGCGCAGAAATGATAATGTGATAGTGGAGTGGGTAGTCACAAAAAATGCCGTCGGAAACCCAACGGCATTTTCAGTTCATATAGGAAAGAAAGAAACACAAGGCTTAGCCGGTCGTCTGAACCGACTGGGTATTTGCCAAACTTACTTGTTGGACTGCTTAATCATCCAAATAGTCTTGGAGAGAAGAGCGATGTGCTCGTCCATTGCTGCGGAAACAAGGAAGTTGTCCTCAGCATCTGCGTCCTTCTTGATCTCTGCTGCGAATGCACGAATTGCCTCGTAGTCAGCAAGAATTGACTCGAAAATCTCCTGAGGATTCTTGAAGTCCTCTGCTGCCTCGGAAAGAGTTGCGTTCTTGAGGAAGGAGTCCATGGAGCCCAGTGGCGAGCCGTCATTCATTAGAATGAGCTCTGCAACCTCGTCAAGCTGGTCATACATTTCGCCGTAAACCTCGTCGAGGTCAGTGTGTACGTTGTAGAAAGAAGGACCGCTGACGTACCAATGGAAGTTGTGAATCTTATGGGCCTCAACAGCGTAGTTAGCAAGAAGAACATTGAGCTTATCGTTTAGCATAGGTAAACCTTTCTATCTGGTTCCTATTAAATAGGAATGATTACTATTTAATACCTATATTCCCCTCTTTGGATGGGATATACAAACTTTCTAAAATTTTTGAGATGCAATGTTTGAAGTCGCAACCCCGCAATAACCTGCATGATTTTGCTATTACAGTCGACCTGCACCTACTCTTTTTGACAAAACGGTTAAATCACACGGGTTTCTCGCCAAAGGATTGTGGAAAGAAGGCAAAATCAGCGCAATCAAATGTTGAGCGCATTCTTGCAAGGAGACCACATGTCCAAGATTCCCGAGGGCTACCGTTCCAGCCTTTCGCTTTACGATACACAGAAAGCCATTGAGCAGGTCAAGAATGTGTTTTTGACCAAGCTATGCGCCGCGCTGAAGCTGTCGCGCGTCACCGCTCCGCTGATTGTTGATCCGCTTACCGGCATGAACGACAACCTCAATGGCGTCGAGCATCCTGTTGCTTTTGACCTGCCAAATGTGGGCAAGAACGCCGAGGTAGTTCAGTCGCTTGCTAAATGGAAGCGCTATGCACTCTGGCGCTACAACTTTGCCGTTGGTCGCGGTCTGGTCTGCGACATGAACGCTATCCGCCGCGACGAACAGCCCGATAACCTGCACTCCATTTACGTAGACCAGTGGGACTGGGAGCGCATCATCACGCAGGACGAGCGCAATACCGACACGCTGGAGGACGCTGTCTGCCGCATTGTCGAGGCAATCTGCGGCACGCTCGACGAGCTCAAGTGGCACTATCCCCAGCTCAACACGCAGCTCAGCCGCGAAGTTACCTTTGTAACCTCTCAGGAGCTGGAGGACCTCTACCCTACTCAGACGCCAAAACAGCGAGAAAATCTGTTTGTTCGCGAGCATCCAACCACGTTTATCGTGGGCATTGGCGGTGCCTTGAACTCCGGCCAGCCTCACGACTTTAGATCTCCCGACTACGATGACTGGTCACTCAACGGTGACCTGCTGTTCTGGGATGAGACCTTGGACTGTGCGGTTGAGATCAGCAGTATGGGCATACGCGTTGACGCCGAGGCTCTTAAGTCGCAGCTGGCAATCGCTGGATGCGAGGACCGCCTTGAGCTGCCATTCCACAAGATGCTCGTTGACGGTGAGCTGCCCTTTACCATCGGCGGCGGCATCGGTCAGAGCCGTCTCTGCATGCTGCTGCTAGAAAAAGCGCACGTCGGAGAGGTGCAAGCATCTATCTGGGATAAGCAGACCGAGGATCGTTGCGCTGAAGCAGGCGTTTCTCTGCTCTAATCTGCGCTCTAATTCGCTGCTTGAAGCACTCGACACCGAGCCTCATCACGCAACCCTCAGCGCGTGCAGACGCTCTCAAAACTAAAAACATTTTGGCGTTTCTCCTGTTAACGCTACAATAGTAACCCAGTGTAATTAAAAGCCACTGAGTCTAACTGGCGATTTAAGGAGCGACTCTATGAATTGCCCCAATTGCGGAGCTGAAATTGGCAAGCACGCAAAGTTCTGTTCCAACTGCGGACAGAAGCTTTCTGACGTCGCGGACACCGCTGACGTCGCAGACGTCGAGAAACCCGATGCGCTCGCCGAGTCCACAGAACCTGCACCAGAAACCGCGCCCGACAACTCCACCACAGCCACTGAGGTTATCGCACCAGCAGAGGCCGATGAGCCAGATGAAACCGCAACTGACCCAGACGTAACTGACCCAGTCGCAACTGATCCAGACGCAACCGTCCTCGCAGAGTACCCAGCAGGTGACGAAGACGCAGCTGCTGCAGAAACCTCGCTCCTCGAGGCTACCGCTGACGACTCCTACATCTCCCCAGATGAGGCGCCTACTGTTGTCGCCGGCGCTGGCGGCGATTCTGCCGCTGCTGAAGACCCCACCGTTGTCGCAGACGCCGAAGAGCCCACGACCTTCATCAACGACCCTGACCGCATCAACGTCTTCACCTCTGACGACCTTGATTCAACTGCGATTTCGCATTTTGACCCATCGCAGTTCACCGTCGTTTCAAGCGGACCTAGCTCCGTTGAACGCAAGCAAACCAAGGACGGCTCGGACGCACTCCGCAAAGTTGCCTTTGGCCTGCTTGCAGCTGTCCTGGTTGTAGGCGCATTGGCCGTTGCTTGGGTTTTCCAATCCCATCAAGACGACGCAGCCAAGCGCAGTGCCGTTCAACAGCGTATTGCCAGCTATCAAGAGCAGATTGAAAGCGTTGGCGTCAATCCAAGCAGCGATAGCAGCCGCGTTGAGCTCCTCAATCAATACGAGAAGCTCGATCAAATTGAAGAGCAAATCACCGGCGACCAGAAAAACGGCCAGTTCCGTCTTCCTAACGGCACCGATGACTCGGGCGTTAACATCCTGAACAGCTCAATTTCGGATGGGCAGAAGCGCATCCGCGACTGGTTTGAGGCCGATTACAAGCGCAGACTTGCTGCAAACAGCTTTAACGATACCGACTCTGCAACCACGCTTGATCTCAAGTCCGTTTCAAACAGGCTTGTTGAACTGCAGGCTCTTCTCGGCGACATAGAGCACGAGAAGGAAATCTGGGGCAATGACACCGGCGCTAATTCAACGTATGATTCGTATCACTCTCGCGTTTCCGACCAGATAAAGAAGGGTGAAAGCCTCAAGTCTGGCGTTACCGAGAAGAACAAAAAAGAGCAAGAGCAGAAGGATAAAGACAAGAAGTCCGAGGAAGACCGCAAAAAGGCTCAGAAGTGGGTTGGCACTTACAGCGGCACCGGCACTGACGGCAAGCCAATGGAGGTTGTCATCCAGAAGGATGGCACGGTCATCTGGCGCATCGGCGGTCAGCCAGAGGTTCGTGGCACCTGGACTGGTGACGAGTCAAAGCTTGAACTTGACTTTAACGGCCAGGTCAGTGGCAGAAGCGAGCCGTTCACCCTCTCTTCCACCAACGGTGGAAGAACCGTAACCATCAGCTCTCAGAGCAGCACTTGGAATACTGACACACTTTCTAGGAAGTAACGCTTGCTAGAAAGCAATGCGCGCTCGGAAGTAACGCTGACTAGAAAACCGCACGTCACAGGCATAAATATGGCGAGAAGATCAATCGATCTTCTCGCCTTGTTGTTTGCGTGTGAACAACACAGACTTACTCGCCGAGGATGACGTGTCTGAACTCGCCGTCCTCGTAGATTCCGCAGCTATGGGTGCCGTCTTTTGGAATGCCCACGGAGCCTGGGTTGAACACAGTGACCTCTGGGTGGTCAGCGCTCTGCATGTTCACTTTTCTGTGTGTGTGACCATAAACAAATGCATCAAGGCTTGGCATCTGAGGCCATTTATCGACGCTGTTGTGAACACCAGGGCCAAAAACGTGACCGTGGGTGAAGAAGATAGTGAACTGCTTACCCGTCTTTGGATCCTTATCAAACAAGATGTTGTAATCGGCCATGCAAGGGAAGTCAAGGACCATCTGGTCAACCTCTGCCTCGCAATTTCCGCGGACAGCAATGACCTTATCGGAAATGCTGTTCAACATCTCAATAACGCGCTTTGGTGCGTAGTCTGCGGGAAGATCGTTGCGAGGTCCGTGATAGAGCAGATCTCCAAGAAGCAAAACGTACTTTGGCTGCTCCTCTTCTATGACCTGCATGAGCTTCTCGCAATAGTCGGCAGCGCCGTGAATATCTGAAGCAATTACAACCTTCATCAACGTATCCTCTCTATACGTGTTTCTACACGTAGTTTCATACGCGTGTATCAATAAATTATTTTATGGTATTGATGGCGTCTAACCAGTTACAAGCGCTGGCAAATCGATCACCGTGCAAATGCCTGCTTAGAACCTACCAGTCATCCTTGCGTCAGGATCAGCCTCGGAAACACGTTGACGAAGGTCTGCAATAGCCGCAGGTATCTCGTCTGTGTTGTACGGCGTCATCTGGTACACCCAGTTAATCCAGTTGCGATACAGCAAGTTGGCATGTGCGCGCCAAGTAAACAGCGGCTGCTTTTCTGGATCGTTATCAGGGAAGTAATTCTCCGGCAGACGAATAGGCAGACCCTTGTGGAAGTCACGCCAATACTCCTCTGCAAGTGTGTCGCGATCATATTCAAAATGACCGGTTACAAAAATCTCGTGGAAGTCTCTTGTAGCGAGAAGTGCGGGGCCGCTGGTAAAGCCCTCAGAAAGCACCGCAAGCTCAGGATGATTTGCCAGAGCAGATGTCTCAATAGCAGCATGGCGAGAGTGAGGCATGTGATGTACCTCGTCAAATCCATTGGTGAGAAAACAATACTCGTCGCATAAACGCTGTGGAAAAATACCAAAGAGCTTAGCGCCCAGCATCTTCTTAGGGATATCGTGCAGGTAATACAGACCAGCTAGTGCGCCCCAACACAGGTACATAGTAGAAAAGACATGCTCCTGAGACCAGTCAACAATGCGACAAAACTCATCCCAGTAGTCAACGTCCTCGTATTTGAGGTCCTCAATAGGAGCGCCGGTAACAATCAGACCGTCGTAATTTTTATCTTTGAAGTCATCAAAAGTTGAATAAAACGTTACCAGGTGGTCAGCAGCAGTATTTTTAGATTCGTGCGAAGAGATGCGCATAAAGTCACACGTAACCTGAATAGGAGACTTTGAAATCAGACGGAGAATCTGCGTTTCAGTCTGAATTTTTTTGGGCATTAAATTCAAAATTGCCAGGCGCAGCGGGCGAATCTCCTGGTGTTCTGCAACTTCTTCCTCAAGCGCAAAAATACGCTCCTCTTGCAGTGTCTTCTTAGCTGGTAAACCATCTGGAATATTAATAGGCATGGTAACTTCCTTTAGCTATTCGTTGCACATAAGTATACTTGTTTGTATGGAAATAACTTTTGCCGAGCTCGGGCTAAACGAGCAAATTCTGGCAGGCGTAGCAACACTTGGGTTCAGCGCGCCTACTCCCGTGCAAGCCGCGGCAATTCCCGCCGTCCTCGCGGGAAAGGACGTTGTTGCGTCTGCGCAAACGGGAACAGGTAAAACTGCAGCGTTTATGTTGCCTACGCTGCAGCGCATTGCTGTTGAGAAACCCGGTGGGGCCGAGAAGTCCGACGCCAAGGAGCCCAACGCGAGCACCAAACCCAACGCGGCCGCCGGACGCAACGCAGCCTCCGGACGCAACGCGGCCGCCGGGCGCGGCGCCAAGCACAACGCCAAGCAAGGCGACATCAAACGCAACACGTATCCCCGCGCGCTCATCATCACGCCAACGCGAGAGCTAGCTGCTCAAATTGATGCCGTTGCCAAGAGCGTTTGCGCATCCACTGGTCAGCAGGCCGTCATTGTTACCGGTGGCGCTCGCTACAAACGCCAGATAACCGCGCTGAAAAATGGTTGCGATGTGCTGGTGGCAACACCTGGCCGCCTGATAGATCTTCTCGACAAGAAGCATACAAGTCTGGAGAATATCCAGGTGCTAGTACTCGACGAGGCGGACCGTATGCTTGACATGGGATTTTGGCCAAGCGTTCACCGCATTATGGAGCAGCTGCCCAAGGCGCACCAAACGCTGCTTTTCTCGGCAACGCTCCCTACATCAATTACCTCAACCATAGATGCACTGCTTAAAGATCCAAAGCGCATTGAGATTGCAAGAACTGGACAAACTGCAGCAACAATTGAGCAGCATTTATGCTCGGTTACGCAAGGTCAAAAGCCTCAGCTCTTAAAGGCGCTTATCGACTCGTTTGATCCTGCGCCAGAACGCGTTTTGGTGTTCTGTAGGACAAAGTCACGCGTTGACAGTATTTACAAAAACCTTAAAGCCGCAGGTCTCAAGGTTGACGTCATGCATGCCGACCGTCCACAAAAGGCTCGCGCGAGAGCGCTGGAGCGATTCCGTAGTGGCGTCATTCAGGTTCTTGTTGCAACCGATGTTATGAGCCGCGGCATTGATATCCAGGGCATTGACGCCGTCATCAACTTTGACGTGCCACTTGACCCCGAGGATTACGTTCACCGCATTGGCCGAACGGGTCGCGCTGGAGCCGCAGGTCAGGCCTATACGTTTATGGGACCAGACGAGGTTACTCCGCTCAGAGAAATTGAATATTTTACAAAGGCGTTAATTCCAACATGGGATTTACCTGGCTTTTCTTACGATGAGGGACGCATTATGCTCCAGGACTCCCGCTCTACCACCAAGACAACGCGTTCTATGTTCTCGGGCTCAAGGTCAAGGGGCAAAGGATTTGGGTTTGGCGGCAGATACGGCCGACACACGTAATCTATAATCAGACGCAGTCAGCTAATACAGTAAAGGAATCAAAATGGGCCCTTTTAATGGCGTTGGTGTAATTTTTGCTCTTGGAGCAGCTGCTCTTCATGTGGTTATTTTTTATCTTGAGTCATTTGCCTGGACTTCTGACGGCACACTCAAGGCCTTTAACATGACAAAAGAAGAGGCAGAAAGCACTGAGAAGATGGCTTTTAACCAGGGATTTTACAATCTCTTTCTTGCCATTGAGGTATTCGTTGGCGTCTTCTTGATGGCCACCAGAAATCCAGCTGGTAAAGCGCTTGTTATCTTTGCTGTATGTTCAATGGCGTTTGCCGCAATTCTTCTCTATGTAACTTCTCCCGACAAACGCTCTGCAGCCATCAAGCAGGCAATATTCCCCATTATGGCTCTCTGCAATTTGATTCTATAACTTTTGAGTATCGACGCTGGGCACATACAAGCACCCAGCCTTTTGTAAGCACTTCTCGCGAGAAGGACCATCATGAAGCAACTCCGCCCTTATCCCCAGGTTATTATCACCAAGAAAGCAGCTCGTGCGCTTGCGGGCGGACATCCTTGGGTCTTTGAGGGCGAGGTTATTCGCATGGAGCCATCTCCAGAAAGCGGCGAGCGTGCTCAAAATGGTTGCATCGTTGATGTTTTTGAGGAGAACGGCACCTACCAGGGAACTGGCCTTCTGTCAGAAATGAGCAAGATTCGCGTCAGAATTGTGACAAGAAACGCCAACGATAGGCTCAACGAAGCGTTTTGGAGTCGCAAGATTAGCTGGGCGTGGGAGCACCGCAAAACCACTATGGGAAACCGCGCTCTACCAGGGACTGAGCCCGATACCAATTGCTGTCGCGTCATCTTCTCGGAGGCCGATGGTTTTCCTGGCTTGATCGTAGACCGCTACGAGAATGTACTTGTTGCGCAGGTAGGAACCGTAGGCATGGAGCGTCTGCGCAACGTTATCTATCCGCTGCTGCTTGAGATTTTATCTGCAGACGGCCAGGTAATTGATGGCATCTACGAGAGAAATGACTCTCCTTCGCGCCTTAAAGAAGGACTTCCACAATATAAGGGCTGGTGGACAGGCGCTTCTCCTGACGAGAATGGCTTGCTTGCAGAAAGCTCCCTTGCCCTGCCTTCAACTCATGTTCTTGCAACAGAAAACGGACTCAAGTTCAATCTTGACCTGGAGAACAGTCAAAAAACCGGCTTTTTCTTGGATCAAAAATACAACCGCCGAGCAGTTCGTCAGCTTGCACAAGGCTGTCGTGTACTGGATTGCTTCTGCCACGTTGGTCCGTTTGGCCTTAACGCTGCAGCAGGAGGGGCAGATTTTGTCCGCTGCGTAGACGTCAGCCAGACCGCCATTGATCTTGCTCACCAAAATGCGGTGCTCAACGGCTTAGCGGATAACATGGACTTTACCTGCGCAAATGTTCTTGAATACCTGCCTGAGCTGGCTCATGACCGCGCCCAACTCAAGGCAGAAGGAGGTCCATTTGACCTCATCGTTCTGGATCCGCCTGCATTTACCAAGACACGTGACAAGGTTCGCAGCGCCATGCGTGGTTATAAGGAAATCAACGCTGCAGCCATGAAGCTCTTACCTCGAGGCGGCTACCTGGCAACTTGTTCTTGCTCTCACTTCATGACCAGAGATCTTCTCGCCCAGGCAATTGCCGAGGCAGCTCACCACACCAACGTGCAGCTCAAGCAAATTGAAGAGCGACAGCAAGCTCCTGACCACCCAATTCTTTGGGGTGTTCCCGAGAGCCATTACCTTGATTTCTTTATTTTCCAGGTGATCTAAGAATAACAATTCCATTCTCCAAAGAACACTTTATGAAATTTATTCCATATTGTGATAGAATACTCTTATAAAATATTTTATGAATTTATAAGAGTACTTACGGCATACTTTGGAGGCTCTTATGGCTGAGACGGATGTCAGTAATTCATCTGAACAAGTAACCTCAAGCAAATACTCGTCCCGATTAACCTACGGGCTATTAGCTTTTATTGGTGGCTTTGCCGGACTCCACACATTTTATAAAACAGGTAAAATCTCGTCTTTCAGGGCTGTATTATCTGGGTGTTTTCTCTATTTTCTTGTCTCTTATAACTATTGGTATCTCTATGCTGTTCTCGTGCTTATAAATTCTTTTATTACACTCTCTATCGTCTTTGATAAAAATGTAACTAATCAAAATGTCCAAGGGCACGCGTCTCAGCCCCAAACAGCTGACGATAATGACAAATTAATCTTAATCACAATCACTGTGTTTGCATTATTCCTATTAGCAAGCGCCTCTTTATCTCTTGTATTCAGTATCTCGATGGCAATAAAGCTCATTCTTGTAGTGGCTTTTATTGGTCTTGGGGCTTTGCTGATAAACGCTAGTGGAATCAAGATCTCTTTTAAATAATTCCTCTAAACTTCTCAATTTTCCAAACTTTTGCTTTTACGACGCTCTTTGAAGAAGGCTTTGAGCTGTGCAGATGCCTCGTCTGCTAATACTCCGCCTGAGACAGCAAACTCATGATTAAGTCTTGGGTCACTGCTCACATCAAACAACGTGCCTGTTGCGCCGCCCTTGGGGTCAAACGCACCAAACACACAGCGATCAATACGAGCGTTGACCATCAATCCCGCGCACATCAAGCAAGGTTCCAGCGTCACGTACACTGTGCAGCCCGAAAGCCTCCAGCGTCCAAGCTTTTTTGAGGCCTCTTGCATGGCGAGAAACTCAGCGTGCGCAGAAGGGTCGTTATCAATCTCACGGCGATTATGTGCAACGGCAATAACCTCTCCATCGCACACCACAACTGCTCCGATTGGCACTTCTCCTATCTGCGCTGCAAGTTCTGCCTGCTCAAGAGCAAGTCTCATGTATTTCTGGTCAAGAGCAGCTTGTGGGGTCAAAGGCTCTTGTGCTTCGTCACTCATAGCTGCTCCTCTCTTGTCTGGTTACTGTCGTAAATCTTACGGAGTTCCGTCTCGGCTCTGACGCAAATCCGTCGCGAATCTGTCACGAACCTGACGCATATTTGTCTTCGCTCAATTATGAAGCAAAACCTAACTTGCCAAATCCCCTACTCGCAAAAAACTGAATTATGCGGTAGGATATTACCGCTTTGGAGAGGTGGCAGAGTGGTTGAATGCGGCGGTCTTGAAAACCGTTGAGCGGTGTCCCCGTTCCGAGGGTTCGAATCCCTCCCTCTCCGCCATTTTTTGGCGGACCTCGACTTAACGTTTTACCTTCAGAAGTTCCATTCCATCTCACGTCATTTCTAGCTCAACGTTCTTCTCGCCAGTGTGTGGGCGAGCATTCCATTCACCGAAAGACTCCTTAACAAGTTAAAAGCTTTAATCAAAAACGCCTTAGATTTTTAGTTTTGGGTATAATTAACCTGTCCAAATGGATGGCTGACACAGGATTGTCAGTGATTGAAAGGATTTAGCATGATTATTGCCGCAGTTGTAGTTATTGTCCTTCTTGTTTTCTGGGCCATTAGCATTCACAACAACATCATCCGCGCAAGCAACAGGTGCGATAACGCTTGGGCAGCTATCGATACGCAGCTTCAGCGTCGTAACGATCTGATCCCTAACCTGGTCAACACCGTTAAGGGTTACGCAGCTCACGAGTCTCAGACTTTTGAGGCAGTTACCTCCGCTCGTGCTGCAGTCGCAAACGCTCACACTCCTGAAGAGAAGATGCAGGCTTCCGGCACTCTTTCCAACGCTCTGACCAACCTGTTTGCTGTTGTTGAGAACTACCCAGAGCTCAAGGCAAACCAGAACTTCCTGGAGCTCCAGGCAGAGCTTACTGACACCGAGAACCGCCTCAGCTACGCTCGCTTGAGCTACAACGACGTTGTTATGAACTACAACAACATCATCGCTGTCTTCCCAAACAACCTTCTTGCTGGTGGACGTTCCCCACGTACAAGCTTCCAGGTTACCGACGAGTCCGCTCGTCAGGCACCAAACGTACAGTTCTAAGAGCTGTTTCGTTACACTTTGTACCAGCTCAGCCCGGTATCTGCATTCCGCAGGTACCGGGCTTTTTTGTGTGCTGTCAAGCTTCGCTAATCGGGCCAGCCGTGCGCTGACTGCGCACGTCGCACGCGCGCCGGTCGTACGTCGGCTACAGCCAAATCCGAGCAGCTAGATTATGTGAAGAGTCTTTACAGCCTCGCGAGAAAATCGTTAAAATAGTTACATCTGTGAATTGTCCTCGCAAGCACAATTCACGTCCTATTGGTTGAAGAGAAAGGTCAGCATGAAACCTCGACCTCACAGTCGCTGACCTCTTGCGGTGTGCCGATTTGCGCCGTGAGGGGTGAAATCGCAATGCAGTCCCCGTGGCAAATACGCGGAGTTTCTCGCCAAAAGCCACGCTTTAGTCTTCGGACGCATGTAAGGAGCACACATGATTTATCTTTCCCAGTTAATGGGTAATCCGGTTCTAGATTCAGAAGGCGAGAAGATCGGTTCTGTCTCCGACCTTGGAATTGCTACCGGAGAAGTTTTTCCTCGCATTACTTCCCTGGCTTTTATGGGCCCTGGCCGCACGCCAATGATGATTTCTTGGCGCAAGTATGTTGATACCTACGATGAGGACGTCATTAGGCTCAAGGTGCCTTCAACTGAGATTCGTTTCTCGTACCTGCAGCCTAACGAGGTTCTTCTCGCTCGAGATATTCTGAACAAGCAAATTGTTGATACGCGCGGCATTCGCGTTGTCCGCGTAAACGACCTCAAGCTTTCCGATACTAGCTCAACGCAGCTGCGTCTTCTGGGCGCAGAGGTTGGCGCACGCGGTCTGCTGCGCAGCCTTTCTCCCCAGCTTGAGCACCTGGTCACTCGCATTGCGCGCGCTATGGGTCACCCCATGCAAGAGCGCATCATTGCGTGGAGTTACATGGACCTGGTTGAGCGCGACCTCTCCAACGTTAAGCTCTCCGTTTCCCACAAGACTCTGGACGAGCTGCACCCTGCTGACGTCGCTGACATCATCGAGCGCCTGGACTCTCGCCTGCGTAGTCAGGTGTTTGCCCAGCTTGATGACGAGCAGCGAGCCGGCGCAATGGCAGAGTTCAACGACGATGCCATGGCAGTTGAGCTCATCGGCGGCCTGAACGAAAAAGAAGCATCCCGCATCCTGTCCGAGATGGATCCAGACGACGCAGCTGAGCTTGTCTCCGAGCTGAGCTACGACCGTGCCGAGAAACTCCTGCGCCTGATGGGCGTTAAGGAGCAGCGCGCTATTAGGCAGCTGCTGGGATATCGCGAGTACACCGCCGGCCGTATTATGACGTCCGAGGCGCTTTCTGTTCCTGAGGACCAGACCGTTGCGTACGCCATTGATCGCCTGCGTAACCTGGACGAGGACTTTGAGACCGTCCGCTACCTTTACCTTACTGACGAGGATGGCCGCCTGTCCGGAATTGTTACCTTGAACCGCCTGATTGTCTCCGAGCCAGAAACTCGTCTGGAGGAGATTGCCAATAAGAACCTGGTCACAGCCTCGCCGGAGGACGACCAGGAGGACGTTGCTCGCAACATTGCAAAGTACAACCTGCTGGCCATGCCTGTTGTTTCTGACGACAACCGCCTGCTGGGTATTGTCACCGTCGACGACGCTCTTGACGTTCTTGAAGAGGAGCACGCCGAGGACCTGCAGATTGCTGGTGGCGGCAGAGGCGATTCCGATTCTGGCGACCGCGGCCGCAACATTATTTGGTTCCTCCACCGCAACCTCTGGCTCCTATTCTGGGTAGCCTCCGTTGTATGCGCTGCCTTTGCAGTAACGGCTGCAACGTCCGACCCAACTATGGGCATTTTCGCAGCTCTTTGCACCATTACGATGCCAATCTCGCTTAACTTGAGCGAGAATACCGTCAACTATGTAACAAACTTCTTCCTCACAGATGATCCTGGTAGTGAAAAGTCTCCTTCAATCTTGGGCTTTGCCTTCCGCTCGCTTCTGCTGGGCCTTCTGGTCAGCGGACTCATTTGCATCCTTGGTGCCGCTGCCCATGCCCTGCTAGAAGCGCTATTCCATCCTTACGATCCAAGCGTAAGCGAGCTCTACGCCGCGCTCTTTGACCAGACACTCATCCAGATTTTTGGCGCAGCAGCAGGCTCCACGCTTATTTCCTTCCTGTTGACCCCAATTTTCTTGGCTGTACTTCGCCACCGTGACGAGAAAAACCAGGAAACCTCAGGTCTCACGCTTACCCTGATTTCCATGAGCCTTTCGGTGGTGACATTCTTCGTCCTCTCTTACGCTCTCTCGCTTGTAGGTGTGATGTAAATGGCGCAGGAGAACGCACAGGTAAAAGACACGGCTGAAGAGCAGGACGTGATTGCAGAGCAGGACGCTGATGGCCAGGACGCCGTCGGCCAGCTTTCTGCGGGCGACGGAATCGTTGTCGAGCAGGGCAAACGCGCATCTAAAGAGAAGGCTCCGGTCAACAAAAACAGCATCAAGTACATCTTGATGGCAATGGGCCCCGGTCTTCTCGCCGCATTTGCTGGTAACGACGCCGGCGGCATTGCAACCTACTCCAGCGCAGGCGCAACGTTTGGCTACTCGCAGCTGTGGACTGTGCCGCTTATGTGCTTCCTGCTGATTGTTGTTCAAGAAACCGCAGCTCGAATGGGCTGTGTCACCGGTAAAGGCATTGCATCGCTGGTCCGCGAGCGCTTTGGCATCCGCCTGTCCACGCTGGCAATGGGCGCACTGCTGCTCTCCAACATTGCAGTTACCTTCTCCGAATTCGCAGGTATTGCGTCCAGTATGGAGCTTTTTGGCATCCCAACGTACGTCTCGGTGCCTATCAGCGCGCTGATGGTGTGGCTCCTAACTGTTGGCGGATCGTACCGCCGCATCGAGAAGA
>CAUVBV010000013.1:0-30238 GCA_963550405.1 uncultured Atopobium sp.
CTGGCGCTGTGGATGCTGCTGGTGCGGGTGCCGGAACCCCTAACATCCCCACGCCACCCGAAGGATATCAACAGGCAGCCTTTGCGTCGACGCTTCCAACGGTTGCTGATCAGACGGCTAACTTAGGCTCCCAGATTGGTGTCATTTCTCCAGGTGAAAGTGAGGAAGACGCTGAGGCTCGTGAGGCGTACGAGAGTCTTGCTCGCCACCGCAAAGCTCGACGTAAAAAGAAGCTTATTAAGGCGGGAATAACCGCCGGAGTCTTTGTTCTTCTCGTCATATTGTTTATCTTGCCTATGTGCCAGGGCGGCCAGAACCAAAACACTACTGTTATGCCAAGCACTACGTTTGTCACGCGCGGCGAGTTTAGCGATTCCGTTTCCGCGTCTGGATCTATCAAGCCTGTGTCGTCCACCGTGGTAACTCCCGAGGTAGATGGCATTATTCAGGATGTTCAGGTTTCTGAGGGCACGTACGTTCATAAGGGCGACAAGCTCTTTACTATCAAGAATGATGAGCTAGACAAAGCTGTGCGCAAGGCTGCTCAGCAGGTAAAAGCAGCCGAGAACGAGGTTAGTAAGGCTCGCTCAGCCCTAGCGTCCGCACGCAACGGTGTCCCCGAGGCGGGCGAGGACGGACAAGAGGCAAACGCAGCGTCAAACGCAGCGTCCATTGCTGCGGCTGTGGAAGCGGCGGAAGCAAATCTGGAGAGTGCTCAAATTGCGCTTGAGGAGGCTCGTTCCGCTTATAACGACGCAATTGCCCAGGCAGATAAGCGTGTAGTTACCGCCCCGTGCGACGGAACGGTTATTGTGATGAACGCGGTGAACGGCGCTTCTGTTGGTTCGTCCGCACCAGGAACTGGCAACGCCGGTCCTTTGATTACTATCGCGGACCTTTCCCAGATGAAGGTGAACGTCCAGATCAACGAGGTAGACATCTCTCGCATCGCTGTTGACCAGAAGGCACAGGTATCTTTTACTGCCCTGAGAGATCTGTATTGTGATGCGGTTGTCACCCATGTTTCTGCTGTGTCTTCCAACGGGGCAGAGGCTGGTGCAAGTTACGATAGTCCTGGTCGCTCCATTGTTTCTTATACTGTTGACCTGCTCATTAGCAGCCCAGACGCATCTATCAAGCCAGGCATGACCGCCAATGTGGACATCATGATTCAGCACATGGATAACGTTCTGACCGTACCCCTTGTTGCGGTCATGGACGATGGCGATGGTGCTTACGTCAATGTTGTGACTTCTCGTGATGAGAAGGGCTATCCTCAGGTAAAGCGCGTACCAGTGACCGTAAAGGCACAAAGTTCTACGACAGCCGTCATCGAAGGCGCCGGTATTGAGGACGGCACTGAGGTGATGATCGGCGGTGGCGCCGGCGGTCCATCTCAGGGCGCGGCTATGGACGCTCCAGCGGGCGCAACGTCTGGCTCGGCGAATGACGCAACAGGCTCCAAAGATTCCAAGTAGGCGACGCGTATGTCCAAGGTAATTGAGGTACATAAGCTGCATCGCATTTACGAGACAGCTGCAGGTTTAACGCACGCCCTACGTGGTGTTTCTTTGACTGTGGAGAAGGGCGAGTTTCTCTGCATCATGGGTCCGTCAGGTTCGGGTAAATCAACCCTGATGAACATTTTAGGCTGCCTAGATACGCCTACTTCCGGCTCATACAAGTTAGAGGGGCTTGAGGTTGCGGATCTTTCCGACGATGACTTGGCAGAGATTCGCGCTACGCGCCTGGGCTTTGTCTTCCAGTCGTTTAACCTGCTACCGCGCACTACAGTGCTGCGAAACGTTATGCTGCCTCTTATCTACTCGGACATTCCTGCAAAAGAGCGAGAGTTGCGTGCATGGAAGGCGCTGCGTTCTGTTGGCCTGCCTGAGGAATATTATGAGCACAAGTCAAACGAGCTTTCTGGCGGTCAGGTGCAGCGTGTTGCTATTGCTCGTGCGCTGGTAAACGACCCGGCGGTTATTTTTGCCGATGAGCCAACGGGTAACTTGGACTCAGCTACCAGTGAGATGGTTCTTAACACGTTCAAGTCCATGCAGGAACGCGGCAAGACAATCGTGCTGATTACGCATGATCCCGAGACCGCTCTATGGGCTGACCGCGTGGTGCATATTCGCGACGGTCGCCTGCTCACAGATGAGCAGGAAAAGGAGTTTGTGAAACAACACGCCGCACAGTCCGCGACGGGCGCGGATACGGCGAAGGGTACGCATGCCGCAACGGGCGCACACCCCGTGACAGGCGCACATGCCGCGATGAACGCACATGCTGCACCGGGCGCACATGCTGCTACAGGCGCGGATGCGGCGCTGGGTGCGCATGCCGCACCAGCAGGCAGCACCTCGCGACCCGGGACGGGAGGTGTCGCGCTATGAGGTTGATGGATCTGCTGCGAGAAACCCTGTCTGCACTTAACGCTAACCGTGGTCGCAGCCTGTTGACGGTGCTGGGTATTGTTATTGGCATCAGCGCGGTTATTGCCATGACGGCACTTATCGACGGCATCAAGTATTCGCTGGTCAGCTCACTGGGCCTCAATCAGTCGCGTATGGTCATGATATACGCGTGGCCAGACCGCGAGGTCACGCAGCAAGATCTTGACATGCTGCAGCTCAGTGTACCTGGTTATGAGCTTGTGACCGGTATCGACTCCACCATGGCCCGCATCAACTCGGCCGAGAAGCAGTTTGACGCGCGAATTATCGGCTGCACGCCCGACTACTTTACCGTCATGGGCCTCAAGGCATCCGCGGGCTCGCTCTTCACAAAGTCCGACGTAGATGACACATCTAGAAACGTTCTTCTCGACAAATTGTCTGCCGAGAAACTCTTTGGCAGCGCAGATGCGTCCATTGGACAGGTTGTCCGCATCAATAACGACAGTTACACCATCGTTGGAGTGGTTGACAGTGGGGCAAACGGCGGCGGGCAAGGCGATACGTTGCTGGCCTACATGCCGTACTCCACGTATTCCGCGCGCCTGACGGGCACCAAAACTATCAGCCAGGTCTTTGGTTACGCTCGCGAAAACGTTGACATGAAGGCGCTTGCGGATGAAACAAAGTCCTGGTTACTGGACTGGTTTAACATTCCTTCCGCACAGGCCGAAGATCGCGTGACGGTTATGACGCTTTCGTCCATTATTGAGCAGATGAACGCCACGCTTATGTCGTTCCAGGTGCTGGTTACCGCTACGGCAAGCATTTCGCTTCTGGTTGGCGGCATTGGCATTATGAACATGATGCTCACCAACGTGACGGAGCGCATTAGGGAGATTGGCCTGCGTAAAGCTCTTGGCGCTCGCGCGTCCGACATCACCAAGCAGTTTCTGTGCGAGTCCATTTTGATTTGCATCATGGGTGGTGTGATTGGCATTGCCCTGGGTTACGCCGGAGCGTGGGGATTGGCCGGCTCATTCAGCAGCATGATTACGCTTGATACAGGCATCACACCTATCATCACCCCGAACATCGTGATGATTACCTCGGGAATCTGCATTGGCATCGGACTCATCTTTGGCTACTGGCCTGCTCGCCGCGCCTCAAAGCTCAATCCTGTTGAGTCGCTCCGCTACCAGTAAACGGGGTGCGCGCGTAAACGGCTTGCGTTCACAGACCGCTTGCTGAGAGTAAATGACGTGCTACAAGTAGGGTTTCTCGCCAGGCGAGAAACCCTTTGGAGCGCGTTTGATTATCTGGGCTACAGCAGATCGTCCGGTGGTAGCAGCTCGATGTCCCATGAGGTGCTGACGAAGCAATTAACATCAATATCTGACGGAAAAAATGCAGGTACTTGGCTTCTACGGTCAGATTCATCAAAAGCACTACAAGCGCAAGACGAGTATGTTAAACATCCTCTTTCGAAGTCATAATCTGCATGTTTAAGTCCAATTACCTTTGCACCAGCGGCTTTAGCAAGAAGATTCGCTTTTTGACGGCAGGCAACAATAGCATCTACAGATAGGTTGCCTTTAATGACATCATCATGCGCTTTTAAAAATTCGACTGAAAAAGTTACTTCATTGCCACATGAACTGAGTGCTTTCCAGATTTTCTCGACAAGGTCTTCTTCAAAGTGCTGTTTGATGGATAGTTTGGCGCGGAAAATATATCCTTTAATTTTTTTCTCAGCAATATAGTAGTTGCCGTCAATATCTTTTTTGTACTGATTAACCTCGCGCCCAGAAACTGAGTATTTGTTGTTCTTTAGAATTGAAGCAGACAACCCGTTTTTCTCTAGTGCATCCTTGATTGTTTGAAGTAGCACATTATATTTTGCTGTGCAGGCCTCTCGAGTCTTAGAAGCTCCTTGAATAGTGATATCAACGTCAATGGTGTCAGGTGGGACTTGCGTGCCTGTGTATGAAGAAACGTCAATTGTTCGCTCCATGGTGTATTCCTTTCAGAGATGTTAGAAAAAAATCATCCGTTTGCGCAGGTAATTCATTTCTTATTGTTGAATAATCATAGGCTTAAAAAGGATTATGAGTGTCCAGTGTAATGGACACTTAGACAGGTATTTTTTCAATACCTTGATAAGCGATTACTTTGAAAATTCGAAGAAACAAAATCAATGAAGTCAAACTAAAAATCCCATGTAAAAGTGCAGTTTTAAGTGTAAACTTTATATCGCAGTTAGTTAAAGCTAACAAACTTCCAACTGAACGGAGTTTAACGAATGCCTGCTCAGAACGAGAAGAAGGATCATCTTCCGGTACTTGGTGTTGGTCCCGCTTACGTGATTGCCATCACGGCGCTGACAGTTGCGTGCATCACCCTGTCCAAGCTGGGTTTTCTTCCGTATCTTCGCATTCGAGCAACGGTTGGCGTAATGCATGCCGTAGGCACGGCTTTTCTGATTGTAGGTATCTGGCTGTGGGTTTCCGCTGCCATCAAAGAAAAACTTCGCGAGAAAATCATCGCAAATCAGCTGGTTACCACTGGTGTTTATGCGCTGGTCAGAAACCCAATCTACTCCGCATTTGCGTTTGTTATGTCGGGCGCAGCTTTGCTTTCAAGCAACCTTTATCTACTGCCGCTGCCGCTTGTGTTTTGGGCGCTTTTAACTGTGATGATGCAGGCAACGGAGGAGAAGTGGCTTCTCGAGCAGTTTGGCGATGAGTACAGAGAGTACTGCAAACGAGTTAATCGCTGTATTCCGTGGTTTCCTAAGCGCTAACGTTTAACGTGAACATTTACGTGGTTATTCACGTGGATATTCACGTGACCATTTACTTTTATTCGAGCCCAGTTCCATAGGTGAGCTGGGGCTTATTTGATTTTCTCGCTATATAAATACTTTTACGAAGCGGTTATGATATACATACGTCCGCGAGGCATGCTTGTGTCGTGTCTGCTCTATATACGTCACGCTAGTTTGTCAGTGCTTGTACCTGCTGCTTCATGAGAAACGAGAGATGCGATGCTGGATATTCGTCGTGTTTTGGCAAGCGCGCCCAAAAAGCATACGGAGGAGACGCTTAATTCTCTTACGACTGTTTGGGGAGAGTCGCTTGATACATCGAACGTGTTGCCTGAGCATCCGCGTCCTCGTATGCAGCACGACGAGTATGCGACGCTGAACGGCGTGTGGGAGTATGCGATTGCGCCGGTAGATGGCGAGGTGGACGCAGAAACCCTCGCGCAACAGGCAATTCCTTCCCGTTGGGATGGGCAGATTGTGGTGCCGTTCTCGCCAGAAGCTCCGTTATCTGGGGTTGGTCGAACGGTGCGTCCGCATGAGCTTTTGTGGTACAGGCGCAAAATTGACTTGCAAAAACCGGCTGATGACCAGCGACTTATTTTGCATTTTGATGCGGTCGACTGGATGTGCGCGTGTTTTGTAAACGGCAAGCTTGTCGGTACGCATACTGGCGGTTACCTGCCGTTTTCTTTTGACATTACGGATCTGCTTGGCTCGGCCGAGGTGGGAGAGAGTGCGACGACGGGAAAGGCTGGGGTGGCAACCGCGGCTGAGGTGGCGGACGCAGCTGAGCTCGTGCTTTGCGTTTGGGATCCAAGCGATACCGGCTCTCAACTGCGAGGTAAGCAGCGACTTTTGCGCGGCGACATATGGTACACCGCTCAGAGTGGCATTTGGCAGAGCGTTTGGTACGAGGTTGTTTCTGCAGCTCACCTTGAGTCGCTGACGTTGAAGGGTGACATGTTCGGCGCGCTTGAAGTTAAAGCGAACGTGCAGGTAAGCGGATCAGCAAATGCGCAGTCGAGCGCGTTGGAGCTGGAACTTGCGCTCAAGGATGAGCTTGGGCAAGACGTTCTTCTCGCCAGGCTTTTGGTGGGTGAAGCAGGGAAAATTTGTACGAAGCTGCAGATAGATGACCCGCAGTTGTGGTCGCCGGAGAGACCGTACCTCTATTCCGTGGAGGCAACACTTTGGCAGGATGGTGCGGCGGTCGATTTTGTTCGGAGCTATTGCGCGTTTCGTACCGTTGAGGTGAAGCCTGACGAGGCTGGTGTACCAAGGGTGCATTTGAATGGAGCGCAGTATTTTGTGCGTGGCGTGCTGGATCAGGGCTATTGGCCTGATGGATTGCTGACGGCGCCATCCGACGATGCGCTGGTATATGACGTAGAGGCCATGAAGTCGGCTGGTTTTAATACGCTGCGAAAGCATATCAAGATTGAAAGCGAGCGCTGGTATTACCACTGCGATCATATTGGCATGCTAGTTTGGCAGGATTGCGTTTCGGGAGGTAGCGCGTATAGTCCTTGGCACACGAGTCAAAAGCCGACGCTATTCAGCTTTACCTGGGGAAGATTTGACGATACAACGCCAAGGCATCACGAGGCTTTATCTGCAGGTGACGAAGGCTATCGCAAGGAGTGGACAGAAACTTGTCAGGAAATGGTCAAGCTTTTGGACGGGCATCCTTCGATTGGATTTTGGACGCTCTTTAACGAGGGTTGGGGACAGTTTGATGCTTGCGCAGCTACTGAGGCTGTTCGCGCCTTGGATGCGACACGTCCAATCGATGCGACGAGCGGTTGGTATGACCAGGACTGTGGTGATTTTCTGAGTATTCACAATTACTTCCGACCACTTCGCGCAGGTTGGAGCGGGAAGCAATGGGGGAATCGAGCTGTGATAATCTCTGAGTTCGGTGGCCTCGCGCAGATGACGCCAGGTCACACGTCGCTTGACCATTCGTATGGATATGGGGATTTTGTCACAGTTGAGGATTGGCGAGGAGCTGTCCAAAAGCTGCTCTCAGAGGCGGAATCGCTGCAGGTCGAAGGTCTTGCAGGATACGTTTATACCCAGGTATCTGACGTTGAGGAAGAGGTAAACGGCCTGCTCACTTACGATCGAAAGATCAACAAGTTTGAAGGGTAGTAGCTGCCGAATGATGTGGGATGTCGTTGGACAACGTTAGATGGCCTCGGTAGTGCTCGATGGTGTCCGTTAGTCAAGCGATGAACAGTTGAGTGAAAGATGCCCAGTTGATTGAGTGGTGTCCAGTAATACCGAACGCTGATTTTTGCCAAAGTGGTAAAAAATGCGTTTAGTTGGGGTTTCATTTTTCTGTATATCGTGTTTTCGCAGATAAAAAATTGCAACGGTGGTAAAAAATCGTTTTAGTTGGGGATAAAAATCACTTTTTAAAGATTTGATCCCCAACTAAACGGATTTTTTACCGTTTTAGCCCCTAAATTTTGAGCTCGAAAAATGATTGATACGTAAAATTGAATATTCGAGTATAGATATTAACATAAATGAATACATCTCTAGCAAGAATAGAAATTTTGTAACTTAATACAAAAACTCGCCTTCCAGAGATCTATTTCTGGAAGGCGAGGGTAGTGTATCACTTCAGTTGTGCATCATTATGCTTGGTCACACGTAGGTGCACGTAGGCGCGTCAGGCGCGTCGCGGACGCGCGTCGCGGTCGCGCGTAGCTGCACGTTAGGCGCTTGCACCCGAGGTAGCATCTACGCCTGCACTTGGTGCGGGAGCACCAGCAGCAGGGACGGGAGAGCCAGCTGGTGGAACAACTGCGCCGCTAGCGCTTACGAGGCGCTGACCTGTGGTTTGTAGGTACCAATCCAACCAGGGCTTGAAGTTGAAGACAATCTCGTTGATGCCTGCATACGAGCCATCGGGGTAGTACATTGCCTGGTAGTTGTGGGTGTTGATGATGTCGGCTGGTGTACCTGGGACAATGGTGCGTACATACTCTTTGTCGCCGTTGCGAAGCACACCAATGACAAACTCAACGTTTTTCATGCGACCCTCAGGAAGAGAGCTGTGAACTGTAGAAAGACGGTCGCCCGATTGCGCTGGCACGCGTTTTGCCAGCATAGTGTCTGGATTGTCATGAGCGTTGTTGTAGTAAAGGAACTGGTTGTTGTCGTCCGCGTAGGTCAGCTCAAATGGCATTGCCTTCAGGAACATGTCAATCTGGTTGACCGTCAAAATGCCGTGGTCAAGCTTAACGTATGTGTCGCCCGAGACCGCGCCCACAAGCTCGGCGGCCTTCTCGACCCAATCAGGATCGTCGGGATCAATGCCCTGGATAGTGGTGGAAATTGAGTTGGTTACGTCCAGATCCTCTGGCGCGATTGGCTTTGGCTTCTTCAACTTGGAGACCACCTCTACGTATTTGACAAAGTTATCCAGGCAAAGGCCCAGGAAGTTGACGGTGCGCTCGTCGATAATATTGCCGTCCTCGTCAAAGGCCTGCTTAGCTTTTCCAAGAAGGAACTCGTTACCAGGCAAAACGTATGCGTTAACGCCCGGAGCGTCCAAAATCTTGCGCAGATGCACTTGCGCGCGAGAAGTTCCCTGGTCGTAGTAAGAAGCGCCAACGATCATGACAGGCTTGTTCTCAAACGGATGCACGTCGTAGGAGAGCCACTCGATAACGCTCTTCAGCGCAGGTGAGATGGTGTGATTGTGCTCGGGCGTAGAAATAATAACGCCGTCAGCTCGAGTAATCTTGTTGTACAGCAGACGGAGCTGGAAGTTCTCGTCCCACTTGAGGTCCTGGTTGAACAAGGGAATGTTGTCGATCTCAAGGATCTCAAGCTCAAACTGCTTGGCAAAGTGCTTTTTGATGAAGTGCAGAAGCTTTCGGTTATAGGAAATCTCCGCATTTGAACCGACGATTCCGACAAATTTCATAGTGGTAGTTCCTTCCAGGCCTACAGGTTTTCCCAGTCAAAGTTCTCGGCCTCTTTGCGGAGAAGTTCGCGCGATGCGGCCATTTTTTCGTTGAGTTTCACAAACAGACGGAAATCGTCAAAGAGCAGGTCAAGCTTCTTGACGGTAGCCTTGTCCTTTAAGCTGCCCTTCTCGTCAAATGCCTGCTGGGCTCGACCAAGAAGGAACTCGGAGCCAGGCATAATCGCTGCTTTGAGCTCTGGGGCGTCCAGAATTTGGCGGAGCTGAAGTTGTGCGCGAGAAGATCCGAGTGTGCCCAGAGATGCGCCAACAATCATGACTGGCTTGTTGACCATAGGGAAGATGCCGTAAGACAGCCAAGCAAGCGCGTTTTGCAGGACGGCTGGAATGGAGTGGTCGTACTCTGGAGTTGCAATGATGACGCCGTCAGCGGCCTCAATTTTCTTGGCAAGCTCGGAAACAACCTCGGGGACCTTCATCTTTTGAGGCTTATTGAACAGAGGAATGTTGTCGATCTCCACCAGCTCAATGGTGGCTTTGTCGGCAAAATGCTTCTGCATAAATTGCAGGAGTCTTCGGTTATTTGACTCTTTTGAATTGGTGCCAATGAGGCCAACAAAGTTAAGCATCAAACTTCCTTTCTAAATTACGCAAGGAGCTCAGGAGAGATCCCCGACGAATAATATACGCGATTATCAGTGGTTACTATGAGCGCTTCGATGTCTTTTTCTTGTTCTACACGGGCAAGGAGCTGACGGGGTTTCTCGCCATAAAGGCGCGTGGTCCAAATTTCTCCGTCAAGCGAGTTGTCCGAGATAATCGTGATGCTTGCAAGTTGCGTGTCAACTGGATAGCCGGTGTCTCGGTCAAGAATGTGATGGTAGGTGTGCTCGTTTACCTGCAGTTTCCTTTCGTAGGTACCAGAGGTCACCACGGACTGGTTACAAATGGGTAGCACAGCAAGGTTGGTGCCTCGTGGTTGTCGCGGATCCTGGATGCCAATCTGCCATGGCCTACCCGCAAGGACGTTGTTTCCAATTGCCTTAATGTTACCGCCAAGGTTGATGAGGGCGGAAGTGACGTGCTGACTTTTCAGATAATCTGCAATTTTGTCGGCGATGTAACCTTTTGCCAGACATCCCAAGTCCAGCTTCATGCCCTCTTTGGCGAGAAACACGGTGCAGTTCACGGGGTCTAATACGATGAGCTGCGGATCGGTAAGCGACAATGCGTGATTGACCTCGTCGTTATTTGGAATGCGAGCGTCAGAAAAGCCGATTCGCCAGGTTTGCACTAGAGGGCCAATAGCAATGTTTAAATGACTTGCAGGTAGAAGGCTTTGCTCTTTGCCAATCTGGATGAGCTCAAACAGCTCGGGGTCAACGGAGACAGGATGTTTGCCCGCTGCATGATTGACCTGCATAAGCTCGGAATTGGCATCATTTGCGCTAAATCGCTGGTTGTAGATGCTTAGAAGCTCAAAGACGTTATCAAGTAGCTGCTCTGCAGTGCAGTGCGCCTTTGAGCTTTGTAGCTGCTCTGCAGTGTGTTCTGCCTGCGCATCATTGGAAGGCGGCAATAACGAGATGGTGATAGTCGCGCCCATCAGGTGAGTTGATCTGGAAATGTAGGCTCGTTCTGGCACGACTCTCCCATAGTGTCCAACAGCAGTTTGTTCAATTTTACCTACAGATTGCGTAGCAGTAATTCTATTTTACGTTTGTTTGTTACGGTCATTTGTTGTATCGACAACATTTTGACGAGAAACCTAACAGCTTTGGCTGCCCGCTGAAGACCTCCTCTGACCGCAAAGCGTGGATTCCTCTGGGCCAAACGTGAAGAAAACTATGGAATTAATTTGATTATTTATTCATGGTGATGTCTGTTTATTGTTGATATGTACTTATTCCAGTATCATTTTTTGCAGAAAGTACTGACCGATGATTGATTCCTGGCTGACGCGTATACGCCAGCCAATTTTTTTGAAGGAGCATAAAAGAAATGGAAAAAAGAATGGCTTGGTGTGCACGTTTTTTCTCGCCAGGAGTAATGAAGTTAAATCTACGCACTTTGTAGCATTAGTTGTGCGCATTTTAGTCAGTTTTCAAAGTCTTTGTCCAAGATTGAGATAAAAAACTTTATTTGAACACAATATTTCTTTAAATATTTTGTCAAAAACCATTAGTATGTTTAGTGGAGCTTTATATATCTCCAGGGGTACGTTCGATAGGAAAGATGGGGTTGATATGAGCAGCTTTAAGAAGTCGTTTGCAACTATGTTTGCAGCAATAATGATGCTCACCGGTATCATTATTTTGGGTACAAGCACTGTTGCAAAGGCAGTGACATATCCGTTAACGCAAAACATTGATTTTGGCGCTGATGGAGAGCTTACTGTTAACCTTAAACCCACTTCACCCACAACCGTTAAGGGCAATGCAAACATCTCTACAGGTATCGAGATTGACGCAACTGGCCTTCATAAGCCAATCGACGGTCTTTACCTGGAGATTGAGGTAAACACCAAGCAGTCTGATAAAGATATCAACAATACAAATAACATTACTCCTGACACTTATCTTGATAACTTTGCTACTCCAGCAGCAGCTACTCAGCCTATTATCAAGCGCGAGGAGACCATCGTTACCCCTGATGGCAGGACCATTAAGCGCCTGTACCTCAACACTATCGATACCACCGTTAAGCTGGAGCTCCCTTACGTTATGAGCTTCAGAGATATGGTTACCCCAGCAGATTTCCAGCTCAAGCCAGTTGTTCGTGTGTACAATGCAGACGGCACCGAACTTGCTAACATGCCTGATCAGACATACTCCATTACCTACGACAAGCCTTGGCTTATGAAGCTAGTTGCTGGTGAAGAGAGTAACGATCAGCTTCTGTACGGTGGCATTAATGCCCCAGGTAGCTCAAATGCACTTTCAAATGACAAGACAGCTGACGTTATCTTCAACTTTAGGCTTTACCAGTACTATCGCGCTTATCGTTCCATCATTATTACTGATACTCTTCCAACATATGTAAACGATGCTGGCCAGACGGTAACTGCGCACTTTGACCCAGCTAAGAACCCTAACTGGACACTCGGCCCAGATGGACGTACCGTAACCCTCAAGTTTGATATTCCTGCAGGAATCACCATTCTCAACGACTACATCAGAGATAACCTTCCTGCGTATTCCCAGCTCAAGCTTTCCTTCCCAGGAGCTCGTTACCTCAATGGAACTAACCGTGTAATCTTTAACAACACAGCTACTCTTCAGGGCATTCCTTATAACCCAAGTGCCGCCGAAGAGACAGTTGGACAAGTCCCAGGCAACGAGCACAACTTTGACGACGATACCAAGCAGTTCCGCCTTGCTGGTAATGATTTCAGCGGCAACGGCATGCTTAGTAAGCGCGGTCCCGTTACCATCCAGTACGACAAGAATGGCCTTGCGGTTAAGAAGCTTGACTACACTATCAAGCTGGTCAACAAGCTGGATACACCACTTACAGACATTGAGTTTATTGAGGATGTTGCTAACACAGACAATCGTCTCTTTATGACTGCGCTGACTGGTAATCTTGTTGCAGTTGGACAGCGTATTGGACTTAACATGGACCAGATTGAGGTTCGTGGTTATAAAGCTGATGGAAGCTACGACATCATTCCTACTAAGAAAAATGGAGCAAACTGGCTATATCGTGCTGATATGAACTCGGCTAGCCAGCAACAGCTACAGTCTTATCTGGACCAGATTAACCAGGGCACGCTTGATCCATCCAATGCTTCCGCTGTGTCTCCTCAGTACAGGAAGATTGGTATTTACTTCAAGAACGTAACCCTGCAGCCAACCAGCAACATTGACTTCAACATCCAGATGATGTTCATGAATCCATTTGGCGAGGTCTACAGCGATAGGCCAATCACCAACATCATCAAGGTCAATGCAAACAAAGTTAATACCGACGGCACCAAGACTCCAATGAACTTCTCCGCAAATTGGGATACTCGCTTTACTCCATTTAGCGAGAAGGTCTGGCTGTCCAAGTCCTCTTGGTACCAGCGCGTTGGTATGCCTAACGAGCGCTTTAGTGCTCGCGTGGGCTTTGCACTGACAGAGCTTTCACCTGCTCGTTATTTGAAGAATCCAACCTTCGTTGATCTTCTCCCTGCAGGTGTTTCTTATGACGAGAACACCACGGTTTCAGTGATTGCTGACTCACTGCAGCCTGAGAAGGTTGAGTTCATTAGGAACTACAATGAGACTGGCCGCAACGCAGTCAAGATTACCCTTCCATCCGGATACGTGTATCAGTATGGATCCATGGGTTATGAGATTAGGAACCTGGTAATCAACGACGACATCATTCCTTCTAAGGCCGAGAATGACGTTCTGAACAACAACAATGACGTTTACTTCTACGCTACAAACTGGACTCACGGTACTCCAGATGACTTCTCTGGTATGTACAACGCCAGCAACTTTGTAAAAGACGATTTAGACATCAACATGAATGGTGTCACTGACGAGACCATTCTTAAGGCAACCGCAAAGGTTCTTGGTAACAACGTTGAGAGTATCCAGTCCGATAAGCATATTCGCAGTCTCGAGCCAAACATTGCTGGCGGCGGTGCATTCTACGGTAGGGCATTTACCTCGGCTACTATCATGACTGACTTTGGCGGCGTCACTGATACCAGCGGATTGTTCCAGTATCGTCTGAGCATCCGTAACTACTACAACACGCCAATGAATAAGATTCTTATGTACGACGTTTTGCCATACGTTGGTGATGGTAGGAACTCTGCATTCAGCAATACCCTTCAGGGTCCTATTGATCTGAAGATTGGTTCAACTGACGTCAGCTCCCAGTACGATATTTACTATCGTACCGATGAGCACCCAGCTCAGAACGATATCAACGAGATTAACAGCCCAGAATGGACTAAGACTCCAGCTGACTACACCAAGGTAACGGCAATCAAGATTGTTGGTAAGGATGGCACTATTCTGCCTCCATACACCGTTCTGTCTGCGGTCCTAACCATGAAGGCACCGCTGTATGATCCAAACCTCTCCGAGGCTCTCGCATACAACGACATGAGCGTTATCTACAACAACGAAGCTGCTATGCGTCGTACCGAGAAGGTCGCAAACCAGCTTGTCGACATCATGGATGTCAAGGTAGAGAAGAAGTGGCTTGACGCTGACGGCAACGCAATTGCCCAGCCAGACGCTACCTCCATTACCGTAAAGCTTCTTGCCGACGGCGTAGATACTGGTAAGACACTTGACCTTACCGCAGCCAACAACTGGACTGCTTCGTTCACACACCTTCGTAAGTACACTGTTGAAACTCACAACGACGGTACCAGCACAAAGACTCCTATCGTCTACACTCTTGAAGAGGTAGGCACAGACGCTAATGGCATGGTCACTTACAATGGCAAGAAGTACAAGGTGACTGCTACTTCTGGTCAGGCAGATGAGAATTCACCAAACGATTCCGTTGCACTGAGTGTTACCAACCAGCTGCAGCAGGAGAAGGTCTCCGTCTCTGGCAAGAAGCTCTGGGACGACTCCAACGATAACGACGGTAAGCGCCCAGCTTCCATTGTTGTCAGGCTTCTTGCAGATGGTGTTGAGGTTCAGCACAAGACAGTCACTGCTGCCGACAACTGGGAGTACACCTTCTCTGACCTGCCTAAGTTCAATGGCAACACAGAGATTACCTACACCGTTTCTGAGGACGCTGTACCTGACTACACCACAAGCATCAATGGCTTTGAGATTACAAACCAGCACGCTCCTGAGGCTTTGAGCATTCCAGTTAAGAAGGTCTGGGTTGACGACAATAATGCTCAGGGTCTGCGTCCTACTAGTGTTCACGTCAGGCTCTATGCGGACGGCACTCAGGTGGATGAGTTTGACCTGAATGCAGGTAATAACTGGTCTCACATCTTCAATGGCCTGCCACGCTACACCGCTGGTCACGAGATTGAGTACACCGTTAAGGAAGACCCAATTGCTCACTACACCACTTCCTATTCTGGCTCTTCTGCTACTGAGCTCACGGTAACCAATACCATTGAGGGCAAGGTTTCTGTTCCAGTAACAAAGAAGTGGATTGGTGCACCTGCTGATAGCGTAACTATTCACCTGCTCGCAGATGGTGTTGAGGTACAGAGCGCAACTCTGACCGCTGCTGATAACTGGCAGCACACCTTTAGCAACCTTAACCAGTACAACAATGGTGCGCTAATCAACTACACCGTTACTGAGGATGCAGTTGATGGCTATACCTCTCAGATCACTGGCGACGCTACCAACTACGTGGTAACCAACACCAACATGAAGACTCGCGACATTCTTGTCACCAAGGTTTGGGAGAACAAGGAAGGCGATTCTGCTGAGATTGTTCTGTATCGTGATGGTATCGAGGTTGATAGGGTAACCATCACCAAGGCTGACGACTGGAAGCACACCTTCAGCAACCTTGAGTTCTACGACAAGACTGATGGTCACGAGTACGCATACACCATCTCCGAGACTCCTATCTCTGGTTACACAACCCAGATCACAGGTAATCAGGACGACGGTTTCACAGTGACCAACACTGCTCCTGTTGTTCCTCCAACTACACCTCCTACCACCCCAGAGCCTAAGAAGCCAGGTCTTCCTTACACTGGCGACGCTTCAGGTATTGCTTCAATCGTTGGAGCTGCAGCTCTGTCCCTGAGTGGTCTTGGCATCGCTCTTAGAAGGAAGAACATCTAATAGCTAGAGTTCTAAACTTGCTGATCGCGATTAAAACAGGCTCCTGGTAAACCAGGAGCCTGTTTTTGTGTAGATCAGCAAGGTCAGTCAGGGCCATCAAGACCACCAAGGCCGTCAAGCCCGTCAAGCCCATCAAACCCGTCAAGTCCGTTGCGGTCATCATGTATGGCGCATTGAGCCATACAGCCATACTGCTTTCCTGGGGTTTTGTGAGGCTCCCGTATCCACTTCAACGCTAAGTGGTAAAAAATGCGTTTAGTTGGGGGTTACATTTTTCTGCATACGCGTTTGCCCAGGAAAAACTTTTAACTATGGTAAAAAATGCGTTTAGTTGGGCATCAAATAACGAAATTTCAATTTTCATCCCCAACTAAACAGGTTTTTTACCTTTTTAGGCACTAAAAACAGTACCCTAAAATTGCTGTATTCACGATTATGAATAAACAGACTCCGTTATACAGGAATCAAATTGATCGAGCGGTTTTGACAGCTCTGGCAACATCAAGTTTGCTTCATCCGCCGAAAACTCAGCGTGCAGCAAAGAATCATCAAGCAACACGATATAATTTTAGGTAGTTCCTGGTTATTTCCTGTACTGCAAAACGTGGAGGTAAAAGGCTTATGAGAAGCATTTTTGAGGATCGACAAGTATCAATTAAGTGCGACGACAAATATTCTTATACCGTCACCAAAGACGGCTTGGCTTATGTCCCAGGTAATGGTAAGCCAGAGGTTAAGGTCCTGTTTTCCGAGGTTGGTTCAACCTTTTTGCTGAACTATTGCAGCTCAAACGGCCCTTACGAGATTACCTTTAAAGACAACGAAGGCCACAACCTCGTTAGCATTGACACAGATCTAAAGCTCCGCGAATTTGGATATAATATTCTGGATACCAAGACAATTATCCTCGCTTTTGCAGCTAATAAGCTTACTACCGAGTTCCCCAATAACCTTGATACGTTAAACACCAAGCTCGGGTTTAGCCTCAAAGAGAAAAAGATTACTATCGCAAATGGCGTGATTTCTGGAGCAAAGCATCAGGTCAAGCTTTCTGATATTCGCCGAGTTCAGTGCGTTGCTGGCGGCGCACTGAATAACCTCTTTGTCTTCACTAAAGAAAAGGGTGGCTTCTTTGATAGGGCGGACATTGTAGTTCCTGTTAATGAGCTCACAGTACCCATTCTTGAGGCAGCAATGAGAAGAAATACTGGTCACGGAATCGATTTCACTAGGGGCAATGGCTTCGACCAGCCAAACAGCAACTTCATTATTATTCGTTATTTGGACTCCAGTTTCTTCGAGACCGCACCTGGCGTCTTCAAGGAGGACTGGCAGAAGGAAGCCTACGAGTTTGTTAAGTCCTTCGGTTATGACCTACAAACCATGCTAGGGGAGTAATCTCTGGCGAGAAAAACGTCTTATCCAAGAAAACAGCCGCCCTCAATAAGAAGGCGGCTGTTTCCTTTAAGTAATAAATTGACTATAGAAGACCCTGAACCCTCTGGTCATATACCTTTGCCAGCTCAGATGTCATAAACTCCTGCTTAAGCTTGGATATGAATTTCATATCTGTGAAGAGTCTATAAATCAAAACTGCAGCTCCACCAATATCAAGGTTTCTAGGATTCTTTGTGATAGCAGCCTGAATAACGCTGCTTGATGTGGCAATAGAATTAGAGATAAGAAGAATCTTTTTAGTTCTGACTTGGTGCATTTCAGAGCAAAATTCAGTTCCATCATCTTTATTAAAGAGAGAGCATCCATGAAGAGCAGCAACAAGCCAATTGATTGCAATTGCAGCCGCTGCTTGGCCGCCCACTTTAACAATGTCCCCCATATTGACATAGCTAGTCAGCTTTTCAGTGGTTGCCTTGTTAAGAATTAGGTTTTCGATAGGTAGTTGAATTCCTACTGGGGTATACAAATCTGTACCAATATGGATGATTTGTTTAATTAATGCGGCGGCAGCTGCATCAGGTTCAGAAGGAATTCTCTTTGCAGCGGCACCCAAAAGCAACAAAGTAGACGTAGGAGTGGTGATATGAGGATTCTTTCCAAATGGATCGTACTCTACATTAAAGGAGGTGGGCAGGTAGCCAAATTTTCCAATAAGAGGATTTGGATTAGGTGCAGTAAGAGTATTTGTCATGATATTGGCTGTTCCAAAAATTAGTCCAAGAATTGGATCATGACCAAATGTTCCAAAGCGATGATTGGCGCCCTTAAATATTCCAAAATTGCCGTCAGCAAAACGGGTGGCGTCATAAGGAACTCCACGAGCAGATAAGATATGGCTTTTGGAGGCATAAAGAGGTCTACTTGCTTCTTCAGTAGCATTAAATTGTTCGAAAATCTTACTCTGAGCATCATGAAGTCTAGCTTCTTTAAAATTGTTCGATCCCGCAGGTTCTACCTCGGTGAGTTTATTAATGAGAAGAACTCTAATAACTTGAAGTGCAGTTGCGCCAATGAGGAACGCTGCATCAGAATCTTGTAGTTTAGTGAGCTGCTTAAACTCATAATCAATGCGGTCGAGGTTTTCACCATATTCCTTTACAGCAGAACTGATAATCTCTTTGACTCGCTGGTCATTGATAATGTCGTTTGCAACTCTTTCAGCAATGTATGCATTAAAGAGCTCATTTGCTGCTAGTTCTTCCTCGGTAATATCCTCATCAATTTCGATAGCAATCTGTACCCTTTGCGAAATTGATTCGAGTTGAGAAACCTCAACAGCCTCAAGAAACTCCTTAACAGCATCAAAAGTTAAAGAGTCATCAGCAATGATAGAAAGCAACTTATCTTTAACGGCCTCTGGAATCGTGAGACCTAGCTGTAGATTATCAAGTTGTTCTTCGACCCAAAGTTGTTCCTGTGGTGAAAACTCTCCATCGGCTCGGAGGAAATAGCACATTGTTGCAACGTATGCATAGAGGAAGTTAAAGCGCTTTGTTCCAGCAAGATAAGCACCCTGCTTGATGCCATCTCCAAAACCACTCATTCGAGCTTGTTTACGACGTGCTGCAGGCGTGTTTTCCTTAATAACATTAACTCCGTCAGTGACAGCTTTTGAGACATTTGATGCAGTTTCTACTGCGTTGTCAGCTACTCCTTTAGCAGTTGCAGTTATAGCGTCTCCTGCAGCAGATATAATGCTTTGTGCATTAGCAGGGATTTTTACCTCATCAATTTTCTTAAGAAGTTGATCTTTGCCACCAACTAATTTGTTACGAGCAGCATCCAAGTCAATAGTAGGCTTCATAAGAAGTCCTTTCTGTAAGAGAAATCTATGTGATTAGTATTTCCAGTTAGAAAAGAACATCTGTACAACAGAACGGACAGAAGGATGGAACTACGTAGATTTCTTCAATAGTTATTAGAAATTATGATTTCGATGCAGAGGAGAGATAAAAGCATTTCTGTAAAAGGTCGTATATTTGTCGTTAGTGGAAAAAATCCTCAAAGATGAATTTACAGAAGAATTTGCACAAAAAATAACCCCGGGGAAGTCCGGGGTTATTTCGTAGAACGTTAATGCTTTGTGTGCGAGAAGATCGCTCTAGCAGTTAGGTCTTACTTCTGCTTGCGAGCCCTTAGGGCAAAGCCGAGAGCGGTGATGCCAGAAGCAACCATTCCAACAGAAGTAATCACAAGCTCAGCAACGTCGCCAGTGTCTGGCAGAACGCGCTTCTTCTTGGTCTTAGAAGGCTTGTGTGGGTCAGAGCTAGGAGTTGGTTCAGACTCAGGTGTTGGCTGAGGTTCAGGCTCTGGATAGTCGTTGGTGAAGACCAGAGGAGGTGTGCTGTTGCACTCACACTGGTCAACCTCAGTGACAGTTCCATCTTCGGCAGTCTTAGTAATGTGATAGGTGAAATCAAGCTCGCCATCATCATTCTTGAAGACAGTGTAGGTGAGGGTATAGACAGACTTGTCATAAGTCACCCTCTGATTAGTACCGGTGACCTCTTTGATGGTGTAGACATAGGTGCCAGGCTGAGTAAAGACTAGCTCACCGAAGTTATTATCGCCAGAAACTGCAACAGAAGTCTCAACAGTATCTGTTGTTGCGTTGTTTGGCATTGGGTAGGAAGGATCGTCACGGGTGAGAGTGAACTTGAAGATATCCTGGGTTGTTGCGGTGCGTGGATTGCCACCGTTGTCATCAGGGAGAACTGATGGATAGTCGGTTGGAGTATCTGGAGCATCACCAGTAACAACCTTCTGGATAACTGGATAGTCTCTAGCAGGAAGTGGATCAGGATAGACGTTAGTAAAGACGGCACCTGTTGCATCGTTATACTCGCCAAGGTCAACGGCAGTAACGTTTCCGTCCTCGTCAGTCTTGGTCATAGTACGTGTTGCCTCAAGTTGGCCAGTACCGTCGTCAGTAACGTTATAGGTAACGGTGTAGACGCTTTGATCGTACTGGATGTTTTGGGTGCCTGTGACCTCTTTGATGGTGTACACGTAGGTGCCAGGCTGAGTGAACGTAATGTTGCGGAATACAGCGTCGCCGCCAAGAAGCCTGCGTGTACGAGCGGTATTGCCAGTAGATCCCTCAGGCATTGGGCTGGATGGATCAAGGCGTGTCATCTCAAAGATAAAGACGTTAGGAGCGTCGCCCTCATCTTCAGAGCCGTTTGCCAGGAAGTTGTTAATTAGGCTCTCGGCAAAGCTGCCGCTTGCAGTGTCGTCGGCGCTTGTTGCGCTTGCAGTGCTTCCGGTGCCTGCTGCGCTAACGTTACTTGTGTTCAGGTAAGAATTAACCAGAGACGCAGGTGAAGGCTGTCCAGGTGTAGGAACATCTGGGTAATCGCCCTCGACAATCTTGGTAACGGATGGCGTCACAATGGCAGGCCTGACAGCGTAGACATTTACTAGCGACTGAGTGGTGGTGTACTGCTCAACGCGAGAAATGCTGCTCCTGGTTGAAACATAGGAATTAGGAACGTTCTCGGTGATGGTGTACGAAACAGTATCGGCTGCGGTGTTGTCTACATACTTGCGAAGACCCTTGTAGACGATGGTGTAGGTGTTATTGCCGTTATCGGTAACTGTTGGGGTGATGGTGCTGGTATCGAAGTTCTTATCGTTAGAGAGAACCAGGTTGTTGGCACCAAAATCAGTTGTGGATGGGCGCTTGCCACCAGCGTTGTTGTTATCGTCCCAGACCTTATTGATCTTGAGGTCAATGCCAGCATAGCTCAGAGCGTGAGTGGAGAGAGTCCGAGTGGAGTGGTTACCAGCAATGTCGTAGTCAAGAACGCTGCTGAATACGCTGCGCGTGCCGTCGTAGGAAGCATCAACGTTATCGGGAACCTTATAGGTGACGTCAACAAAACCGCCGCTATTTGCAGCAAGTGCGTGCGTTGAAGTAAACAGCACCATGTCGGCCTCAGTAGGATTAGTGACTACAGTGTACTCGCCAGGCTGTGGAGCATGGTTTGCAGTGTAGGTAACACCAGGGTTCAGCTTGATGTACTGGTAAGAGAAGTTGGAAGAAGAGCTTACGCCCTCAAGCGCAAGAGGCAGTTGAGTTGCACCCTCTGGGGTGATGCCAGCACCGCGATTTACCGACTTAGAAAGCAAAGGAACAAATAGCTGCGTGGTATTTGCAGTGTTACCCGTGTTATTGCGGACAGCAATGTGAACAGTTGCGGTGTCATCGCGCTGCATAACAGGGGTAGTTGCGCCTGGATTTGCGGAGTCGTACGTGTAATCAGTTACGGTTCCAGAGACGGCATCCTTTACAGAAAGGGTAGATGCAGCGGCAATAGCAGATGCCTGTGCAATGTTGATACCAGGGCGCTCGGAGAGAGAAACCATGGTCTCGCCTGAGTTGACGCTGTTGCCAAACAGGCTGGTGTACTGGGAAGTGTTCCAGTTGCTGCGATCCCAGTGCTCAGACTTAATTTGAGCACCAATCTCCTTGAAGTCTTTGGTGGTAATGCCAACAAAGTCGTTGATGTGGTAGATGCCCTTGCCTGCAAGATCGGTGGTGTGGACATCCATGCTCAGAGTCATGTTCTTGCTGGTAAAGTCTGGCTGATACTGGCCGCGAGTCTCGTCGCCAACATCAATGGTGTACTTCCAAACCTTAACAGCTACGCCGTCCTTATCGTACGTTCCTACAAACTCAGGAGCACTGAGCGTGCCGTTAGAAACGGTGAGGTTGCTGTAAGTGAAGCCCTCAGGCATGATGACGTAGAGCACTGGCTCCTGAAGAGGGTTCCAGTCCCAGTTTGCGTCGTCGATGCGACCAGAAATCTTGAAGGTCTCGCCGCCATTAATCTGGGTCTTATCGATGCTACCAACGCCGTTAAGAACCTTAGGTGCGCCGGACTTAGCGGTCAGCGTAACGCCTGCGTCAGGAGTGGTACCGGTGTCGTAGAGCTTGACGTTAGTGACAACATCGGCGTTAGTACCCTTCTTCCAGGAGCCGTAAACGCCGTTGGAGATGTAGCTCCAGCCGTAGTACTCGTCAGTGACATGCTTGTTGTTTGGATTCCATGTATCGAGAAGATCGCTCATTGGCCTAATGCCATCGTATCCGCCAAGAATTGGACCAAGGTCAACCTTGATGGAAGTGATAGAGGTATTGATATCAAGACCAAGGGCAGTGTTGGTGATAAGTGCGGAGACACCAGAGGTGCGCAGAATGCTTGGGTCAGCAGTTCCGCTCGTGCCGTCTGATGCAGTCCAGTGGATTGGACCATAGGTCATACCAGCCTTGTAAGGGATGGTGACGCCACGGATGATAGCGGTCTGGTTCTGATCGATGGTCATCTCGAGCGTCTTTGGAGCGGTGTCTGAGGAGAGCTCGTTCTTGATGAGGTAGGTGCCAAGACGAACGTTGTAGGTATCGTTTTTCTTGTATGCCCAGTTAGGAGCTGTGTCGACAAGAGCATGTGTGGTAAGACGCTCTGGGTTAAGGCCGTCAATTACGGTAACTGTAAGCGTAGAAGTAGTGTTTCCGGATGTACGGTTAACGTTTGGAGTGTCATTCCAAACGCTCATAGTGAGGTTCTTGATGGTGACGTTAAAGGTTGAGTTGTTAGGTCTGGTGCTTGATGCAGGAACCTTAATCTGTGGCTTAAAGGTTGGGGTGCCTGCGTAAGAGCCTGGCTCGTTCCACTCGACTGTTGCGGTCTTGTTAGTGCCATCATCGGTAGTAGAGACGATGGTACCTGGGGTGTTGTAGAGGCTGGTCTCGTTGACACCAACAAGCTCCATATCACTCGGATAGACAATCTGAACTGTAGTCTTGCTGTTTGCCTCGGTGAGTACCTTAGAGCCTGTGGTAGAAACCTGCAGGGTAGAGGTGGTGCCACCCTTAGAGAGAACCTCGGTGGACTGATCAGCCCAGAAGCTGTAGGTCATGGCGTCAGCTGCAGTAACAGATGAGGTATGTGGATCAATGTTTTGTGTTGCAGCGGTGCTCAAGCTAACACGAATTGCATTTGCGATAACCTGACTTGCGCTCTGGTTCTCAACAGCGTCATCAAGCTTGAACTGAATTTCTCCCCTGGAAGAAACCTGAGTAAGGCCGTTATTGGTCATGTAGACCAGATCTCCACTGCGGTTCTTCTCGGAACTTGCGCCAGGATAGCCGTAAGGAAGGGTTCCTGTTCCTGTAGGTGCGGTAACCAGGTTAGAGAAACTGGTGTTTGAGATGCCACCAACGGTAAAGGTTGCACCTGGAAGACCCGTAACATAGAGTCCGTCTCCAAACCTTACGTTGAGGTAGGTTGGCGAGAACTGCAACGATGCAGGGATTGTGTAGCCAACATTCAAGGCGTAGGTGACTCCCGCCTTAAGAGCAGGAGTTTGACCTGCAAGAAGGTCAGCAACTTGGGCGTGAGTCGACGCATCTTCAATGCTCAGAGCATTGATTTGAAGACCTGTGGTGTCTTCTGCGTAAGCCACGCTAAGGTTGGGCAGCAATGCTGCGACGAATGCAACGGCAGCTAAAAGCAATCCCGCTACAATCCTTGCCTTACTTTTCATAGCACATCCTAACTAGAGCGATACAGAACCAATCACTTTCTTTCTTACTTATTCTTACGACGCTTAGTAATGCCAAGTGAAGTCATTACAGCGGTCATACCAGCGAGAAGTGCAGCAAGAGGTGCTGCAGCAGAAGCATCTCCGGTGTATGGAGTCTTCTGCTTCTTTTTCTTAGATGGCTTAGTTGGAGTGGAAGGAGTCTCTGGAGTCTCATCCTCTGCAACTGTAATGGTTAACTGGATTGTGTCGTTATCAGTTGCAACAGCGTCCTTACCATCTGGCCACTGGACACCATTCCAGGTAAACGAGAAGACCTTGCGGTTGCCAGCTGCGGAATCAGCAATAGCGCTGAAGGAGCCGGTAACGGTGCCGACAGCGGTGAGCTGGGTGCCTGCAGCAACATTGGAGTCAATGGTGACGCCAGGAATGGTGAGCTTCATCCAGCCATCGTTTGCACTTGCCTCATCAACAATGCGCTCGAGGTCAGAGTACGTTCTAATGGAGGAAGGATCGCTGAGTTCAAAGGTGACGGTAACCGTACGACCGTTGACCTGAACATCGCTGACCTTAAAGCCGCTGCCAAAGTTGGAAGTCTGGATGGTGTTGGCATCAAGGTTGCTTGGAAGTGTCATTCCCTCAGGAACAGTCAGAGTTGCTGTGAACTTGAACTTCAGGTTGCTCAGCGTAATGGTGTCATGGTTGGTATTAGGGTAGGCGCGCTCGATGTTGTTCATCTGCTCCTGGATAGAAGAAGCAAGAATTGAACCAGTGAGGTTAAAGGTAGAACCTGCCTTCATAGTGATGACCTGGTCATGCTCGGTATTCTCGTCAGCAAGCATATCTGCAGGAAGGTTCATCTCAATTGGGTTGTTCACAATCAGAGTCTGCTGAATGCCGGTACCACGAGGGTCTCTGCTCGCAGCAATCTGAACGCCGTTCCAAGAAAGTTCGAACTTCTTGGTGATGTTGGTGACGGTGTTCTTTGCAAAAGACTCAAAGGAGCCAGTAAGAGTACCTGTAGCGGTGAGCTCCTGACCATTGGTTACCTGAGTTGGGTCAAGTGTGAGACCATCAACAGTTACGGTAAGAGGTCTTGCAATTTCTGCGGTAGCTGCATCGTCTTTGCCAACTGTCTCGACAGCGTCTTTGAGCTGCTTGTAGTTGGTGTAAGTACCCTTGAGCTTCAGGGTAACGGTAACTTCCTGACCGTTCACAGAAACGTTTGTAACCTCAAAGAGATCACCAAGGCCAGAGGTAGTTACTGTTGGATTAGCTGGGACAACAACGCCAGCAGGAAGCGTGAGCTTTGCAGTAAAGGTAGAAGTTGTGCCAGAAAGCGTAATCTTGGTTAGGTCGTCGAGGCCGCCAGCAATGCCATTCTCAAAAGCGCTCATCTGATTAATGACGGAAGTAGCGTCAATAGCACCAGTAAGGCTAAAGCTCTTATCGTTAGAAACTTCCTTGATCTGAGTGGTGTTGCTCTGAGAGTCACTCCACATATCAGCAGGAAGATCGCTAGTAAGCTCTACTCTCTGGATGGAAGGATCTTCCTTCCACTTGAGGTAATAGGTGACATCGTTGGTAAGCGTTGCTCCACCGTTGATGGTTGCAGGGGAGTTACCTGCAGCGTCGGTGAACCAGTAGTGGTAGTTGTGACCAATAACAATGCCAAAGAAGGTCATTGGATCATCCGCGTTGTCCAGAATGTGGTTCTCAAAAGTTGCAATATTTGTGTAGGCAGTATTGGTGTTAGAGCTGGTAGGACTTGCAATTCCAGCAGTTGTAGCGCTAAGGGTGTTGCCACTGAGGTTCTGAAGCAGCGCATTGACGTTGGTCTGCTCAGCAACAGTTGGGTGAGTCTTGATAGTTGCAACTTCTCCGCCGTTTGCATCGGTGGTGATGTCAAAGACGTTTGGATTCTGCTTAAAGACGCTGTTTGCAGAGAAAGTACCACCATTTGCCGAGAAGGACACGGTAAGGTGCTGCTCTTCCCAGTCTGCGTACAAATCAACGGTATCAGTACCTGCAGGAACAGCAAGGCTGGAATTAGCCGCTACCTCATCGCCAGCTCCGTTTGCCTGAGTGGTCCAGCGCTTGAAGGTTTTACCTGCAATGTTGAAGTTGCTGTCGCGATTGTTAACGTCAGTGTTAGAAAGAACGTTAACGGTGCGACCAGCGTTTGTAGCAACGCGCTCAATAACGGTAACGCCGTTGCCGTTGTGATACCTGACATAGAGCCAAGCAGTGTTGGCCTTCCAATGTGGATAGACTGTCATGTCAGAGGTGACCTGGGTATCAGCGGTGAACTGGTGCTCGGTACCAGCAGCGTCGGTGTAGTACCAGCCGTCAAACTCCTGACCACTTGCATAAGGATCTGCAGGTAGGGTAGTGGAGCCTTCTGCTACAGAAGAAGCGGTTGCAAGAGAGTTGCCGCGCATAGCAAGAGCAGTCTTGTTAGCAGTAGTGCCGTCAGCAAATGTTGGGTTGATGCCGGTAACGCCTGGGGTGTTGAGGTCAAAGGTAACGGTTGCAGCAGGTGCCCAAACGTGCTTCTGACCATCGCTTGAAGCGTTAGCAACTGGGTAGGTATAGGTTGCTCCGTTAGCATTAATGAGGCTCAGAGAGTTAGTTGATGGGTCAGCAAGGGTAAAGAGCGAGAGAACCTCGTTGCCGTTAGCTGCACCGTTTGTAGGGATAGTGCTACCAAAGCCACTGTTGTAGCTTGGTGCGTATTTGAGCAGGTAAGAGCCGCCAACAACGTTGTAGTTCTGACGAGTCTGGCCAGCACCGTTATCAGAGTTCTTGGTAGCAGGGGTTTCTACCAGGCTGTTTCCGGTGAATTGGATGGAGCCGTTAGTCTGAGCTCCAAACAGGGCGCCAGAGTTACGACCGTCTCCCTTAATCGTGGAGTTGTTAATGATGACGTCACCAGTGTTGACGTTAAGGCCGCCAGTTCCACCGTTAGTGAAGTTAAGGGTTGAGTTAGTAACGTTTACTGTTCCACCAGCTACACCAACAGAAATGCCAGATGTTGAGCCAGCATTTGCATTAATGGTGGAGTTAACAATATTGGAAGTTCCCTGGATGGTCATGCCCGTAGCGCCGTACCATGAAGGATTAATGGTAAGGGTGGAGTCATTCATGTTGAGCTGGTTGACGTAGAAAGTCTGACCAAAGCCTTCAACGGTAAGGTCTGTGTTCCTAAGGTTGAGGTTGCGAGCGTCATTCCAGGTACGAGCCTGTGAAGTTACTTTGATAGTAGCGTTTTCAAAGGTGACACCAGACTCAAAGAAGTTTGTATTGCTCTTATCGTCTGCGGTGATGGTAACGCTGTTCTTGTTGGTGCTGCCGCTAACGGTTCCGCCAAGAGAAATACCACGAGTACCGCTGGAACCTGCGTTGTTTCTAAAGACATAGGTACCATCAGTGATGGTAGACCCATCCTGTGCGGTTAGTGCTGTCTTGAAGCCAGACATGGTAAGAGTGCCCGTGCCGGTCAGCGTTGAGCCAGGTGATAGAACCAGACCGTCAATGCTGTTTCCAGTGCCAGTAAGCGTTGCGCCCTCAGATTCAATCTTGAGTGTAAGACCAGAAGGAATGGTAACCGTAGAGGTCAGATTGAGGTTGCCTTTAAGATGAATGGTGTAGATTGAAGAAGTTTCTCCCCACAGCTCCAGTGCTTTCTCGAGAGATTTAACAGGATCGGAGCTGGAGCCCTCGTTAGTATCGCTACCGTTGGTTCCGTCTACCCAGAGCTCAGTTGAGATGTAAGAAAGGCTTCTTGTAACACGGCGAGAAGATCTATCTGCAGGAGCAGTAGTCTGCTCAGAAGTCTGCTGGTTGGAAGTAGACTCTGCGGTAGTGGTAGCCTCAGTAGAGCTCTCTGCAGTTGCCTCCGAAGTTGAGGCAGTTGCATCACTTGTTTGAGCTGCTGCAACTTCTTGCGTCTGAGTTACTTCTTGAGTGCTAGCAATTTCTGCTAACGCTGAAGAAGGGACCAAAGAGAGCGCGAGTACCAAAGACATAGCTGTCTTTGCCCCTTTGCTTGCAAAGTTCTTGTTTTTTCTTTCCATACCTACCCCTAACAAATAGTGAATACCCCAACAAAATTTGCAATTAAAGCTTGTGCCAAAAGTGATAAATCACGATAAGCACGATGGAGACAAATGACACATATTCAGAGCATTTTTTGTATAGATAATTATCTATTATTTTGGTAAAAATTGTTAGCTCAACCAGCGATTTTTATAGTTTGAACACATTTCAAAAAACGTCTTGAACTCATGTTATATAAATAATTTAATCAAAATATTTGGTACGTTGAAAAATAGCATTTAAATTGCTCTATTTTTAACGATTTTCTCGACATTTGTCATAAACGTGCAACGGATAAAAATTGTAATAGAAATGTATTAAATTTTAAGACAAATGTGAGTTATGCGGAAACTGAATAGTGGAAGCTGGATAGTTAACAATTTCATGAAATTTGAGCTTCAAAATTCTGAAGCAAGAGGGACTGTGTACACTAAGAAAAAGGCAGTTAAGAGGATGCACAATCTGCGCAAATAATGCGTGAGAGATACGTTTGAATGTGTTGAGCGGGGAGTTATGGACTCAAAAATTATCGATGACGCTTTGAACTTTGTAAAAGAGGTTTTCTCCACAGATTTTAGTGGCCACGACTACTTCCACACATTGCGTGTGTACAAAATGGCTGTAAGAATTGCGCAAGAGGAAGGGGCAAATCAAGAGATTGTTGCCCTTGCTGCGCTTTTGCACGATGTAGATGACATCAAGCTTTCTCCAGAGACGCATGAGCATAAGGATAGGGCCGTTGGTTTTCTGCGCCAGTATGCTGTCGATGAGGTCACTATCCAGGCAATTTGTACCGCAATCGATGAGGTTTCTTTCTCGGGAACAGACTCGGTAGTTCCTTCAACGCTTGAGGGTATGTGTGTTCAAGATGCAGATCGCCTGGACGCGCTTGGTGCTGTTGGCATCGCACGTACCTTTGCCTATGGCGGAAGTCATGGCCGCGGTATGTATGACCCGGATGAACCACCAACTCTCAACATGGGCGGCGAGGAGTACCACTCACACAAATCAACGTCGTTCAACCACTTCTACGAGAAACTCTTTTTACTGACAGACATGATGAATACGCGCAGTGGCAAAGAGCTAGGAAAAGCTCGCGAGAAGTACATGCGTGAGTATGTTGACCAGTTCTTAGATGAGTGGAACGGTAAACGTTAAGATATAGGTTTTAGCTATATGAATTAGTTAAGTATTTGTATTTCACAAGTGAAGTGCTGATTGTCATACTGGTTTCTCGTAAGCAGTTCTAAGGGGTCATTATGGCAATCAAAAATGATAAAACTACTCCACATCGCTTTGATGTTGTTGGTAGCTTTCTTCGTCCAGAGAAACTTAAGCAGGCTCGTATTCAGTTTGAAAAAGGTCAGATTGATTCGCATGAGCTCAAACAAGTAGAGGACAAAGCTATTACAGAGCTTATCCAAAAGGAGAAACAGGCAGGCCTTAAAGTCATCACTGACGGTGAGTTTAGGCGTGCAACCTGGCACCTTGATTTTATGTGGGCGTTTGAAGGTATTGGCCATGCGCCAACTAATACTGGACTCCCTTTCCACGATGAGACTGCAGAGATTGACGACACCTTCCTCGTAGGAAAAGTGGAGCTCATTAAAGAGCATCCTTTTATAGAGCATTTCCGCTTTGTTCAGCAGTTTGAGGACGAGACAACCGTTGCCAAGCTTACTATTCCTGCACCTGCACAGTTTATTGAGCAGTTCATTATGCCCATGAATCGCGAGCAGACTAACAAGTACTATGCCAACGACCAGGACCTTCTTGAAGATATTGTTGCTGGCTACGGTGCGTTTATTAAGCAGGTATATGCTGCAGGCTGTCGTAATCTTCAGCTTGATGACTGCTCATGGGGCGTGCTGGTTGACCCACGTGCAGAGCTTTTCTTTGGCGCTGACCAGGAGGGTCTTAAGAGGATCAAAGCACTGCTCTTGGAGATTAATAACCGCGTTCTTGATACAGCTCCGGCTGACTTGACTATTAACACGCACGTTTGTCGTGGCAACTTCCATAGTACCTGGGCTTGCGAGGGCGGCTATGACGATGTGGCCGATGCTCTTCTTGCTCAAGAGCACGTAAACGCTTTCTTCTTAGAATTTGATGATCATCGCTCCGGCGGCTTTAAGCCCCTGGCTTCTGTTCCAGCTGGTAAAAAAGTTGTGCTTGGTCTGATCACCAC
>CAUVBV010000014.1:0-29765 GCA_963550405.1 uncultured Atopobium sp.
CAGGCGTTCTTGTTCACGAGTACGGTCCACACATCTATCACACCATGAGTGACCGTGTTCACCAGTTCCTCTCGCGCTTTACTGAGTGGACTGACTACCAGCACAAAGTTCTGGCTAATATTAACGGCCAGCTGATGCCTGTTCCTTTTAACCACCAGTCTTTGAAGCTTGCCTTTGGAGAAGAGCGTGGCGAGAAACTCTATCAGAAGCTGGTTCTCACGTTTGGTGAGAACGTCAAAGTTCCTATCATGGAGCTTCGCGAGAAAAACGATCCAGATCTGGAAGAGATTGCCGACTACGTTTACGAGAACGTTTTTCTGCATTACACCATGAAGCAGTGGGGAAAGACTCCAGACCAGATTGACAAGTCCATCACAGGTCGCGTTCCAATCTTTGTCGGTGATGATGATCGCTACTTCCCAGGCGCAACGTATCAGGGAATGCCAAAAGAGGGCTACACCAAGCTCTTTGAGAATATGCTCGATCATGATTTGATTGATGTCTTCCTAGATGTTGATGTTCGCGACATCATGAAGCTCACCACTTCTAATGTGAGTGTTTGCGAGAAACCATTTGCAGGTGAGGTAATTTACACCGGTCCTCTGGATGAGCTCTTCAACCTTGATCAGGGTGCTCTGCCTTATCGTACGCTTGATATGCAGTTTGAGACGCTTGACCAAGATCAGTTCCAACCTGTTGGTACCGTTAATTACACCACCAGTGAGGACTTTACTCGCATCACTGAGTTCAAGAACATGACTGGTCAGGTTCTTCCTGGTAAAACAACCATCATGCGTGAATACTCACACGCCTATGTTCCAGAAAGTGGCCAGACCCCTTATTACGCTATTCTCGAGCCAGAAAATCAGGAGCTGTATCGCTCTTACAAGGAGCGCACTTCTGGCATTCTGAACTTCCACGCAGTTGGTCGTCTTGCTGAGTATCGTTACTACGATATGGATGGCGTTGTTGCTTCTGCTTTGGAACTTTCTGACGAGCTTATTGCTCATCAGGCATAGGGAGCTTGCATGAAAAAGACAATCACCTTTGGTATTCCATGCTATAACTCTTCTGAGTACATGGATCACTGTATTGAATCTATTCTTGAGGGCTCTGATTACGCCGATGACGTGCAGATTGTTATTGTTGATGACGGCTCTGTAAAAGATGACACTGCTGCTAAAGCTGATGCTTGGCAGGAGCGTTACCCCAACATCGTCAAGGCAGTTCATCAAGAAAACGGCGGCCACGGCATTGCTGTTATGAAGGCTGTTTCCCATGCTGATGGCGTGTACTTCAAAAATATTGACTCAGATGACTGGGTAGATGGTGATGCTCTGAAGACTTTCCTTCAGCAGCTCCGCACCTTTATTGCCTCTGATAATCCTGTTGACCTGGTTCTCTCCAACTACGTCTACGAGCACGTTGAGGATAATACCCAAAACTTTGTGGACTATCGCGACGCGGTCCCTACCAACAAGATTATTGGCTGGGAAGAGATTGGCCGCTTCAAGCTGTCTCAGTACCTTTTGATGCACGCAATAACGTATCGCGTTGATGTTCTGCGTTCTGCAAACATTCAGATGCCTGAGCACACCTTCTATGTGGATAACGTCTATGCCTACGTTCCATTCCCTAAGGTAAAGACTATCTACTACGTTGATGTTGATCTGTATCGTTATTTCATTGGCCGAGACGATCAATCAGTTAACGAGAAGGTCTTAACAAGCCGTGTTGATCATTATTGGCGCGTAGCGCGCAATATGATGCACGCATATCACATCTACGACGACATCTCTTCTCCACGTCTTCAGACGTACATGATGAGTTACTTCACTATCATCATGGCTATCTGCTCAGTCTTCTCTAAGATGAGCGACCGCGAGGATGCCATGGATCAGTTGGAGGAGCTCTGGGATGAGCTTCGCGCTTATGACAAGAAGATGTACCGCAAGGCTCGCTACGGTCTTGTAGGCACTGCTACAAATCTTCCTGGCAAGATTGGCAAGACGGTCACTATTGGTGGTTACCGTGTGGCTCAGAAGGTTGTTAAGTTCAACTAAACGTTCTTTCAAACCTAAAAGAAAACCCTCGCATCCTGAACTGCCTCCCATTTCTTATGTCCAAGAAATGGGAGGCAGTTCATCCATGGTGATACGAGGGTTTTCTATTATCTGTAAAAGTGTCTTTAGTGCTTACGTCCCGCAAGAGCGTGCTCTAGATAGTCATGATTGCCGGTAAATTTAACCAACTCACGAGAAAGCAAAGAGACGGGGAGTCCCACGACATTCTCGTAATCTCCCTGAATGCTCTGGACTAGATAGCGACCATTCCCCTGAATGCCGTAAGCTCCAGCCTTGTCCATTGGCTCACCTGAGGCAACGTAGGCAGCAATCTCGTCTTCGGAGAGCTCAAAGAATGTAACGTCTGTAGTTTCTACAAACGTTACAGCAACAACGGATGGTGCTCCGTCAGGAGAAGAGGACTTGAAAGCCTTAAAGCGTCGCAGAGCAACACCAGTGGATACGTGGTGAGTCTGGCCAGAAAGCTTAGAAAGCATGCGTTTGGCGTCTTCTGCGTTTGCAGGTTTACCAAAAACCTGGCCGTCGTCTGTCCAGACAATGGTATCTGCGGCAAGCACAATCTCATTGTTGAGCTGTTCAAAGTCAGGCTGCTCCATGAGCTTATAGCAAACCGCAATGGCTTTTTCTTGAGCCAGGCGCTTTACCAGTGCAAGGGGTTTCTCGTCATCTTTACGAGTTTCATCAATATCAGCAGGCATAACCTGAGGATCTATACCCATAGACTGCATAAGCTCAAGGCGCCTAGGGGATTGTGATGCAAGAATCATATGTGTTCCTATCATTTGAGGTTTTGCTGATACTGTACCCAAAAAAAGAAGCCTGATAGGCGAGAAACCCATCAGGCTTACATACTAAGAAAGAAAAGCTAAGCTAAAAACTAGTCAAGCTCAATAGCGGTGACTGGGCAGCCGTCGCAAGCCTCCTGTGCTGCGTCCTCTGCAGCCTCAGGAACCTCTTCCTCAATAGCGTGAGCAAGACCGTCTTCGCCGATCTCGAATACCTCAGGAGCAGTGCTCTCGCAGAGACCGCAACCGATGCAATCCTCATTAACTGTTGCCTTCATAATACATTCCTCTCCGTATCTCGAGCCCCTTACTCGAGTAATACTTATCTTGCATTCAAGAGTACTTGATTGCAATGTATTTTTTACACGTTTCTTTGCTGTTATGCAACAACAAAGACGCAGATAATTGAAAGAACATTACTTGGAGTAGTAAGTGCACATCTGACCTGCATATATAAAAAGTTTAATTTTTAGAATTTGATACATTTTAACTGCATCGCCGCTTAGGGTACGAATCTAATACTAAAGGGTGCGAAAATTTAGTATGTGGTACAAAATCAATAAGCTCACAGCGATGTTCATCCTAAAATTAAACTAAGAAGTATTACGCGTTACAAGAATCTTGTTCTATCTGGCAGGGTTCTTTTTTATGCAACATTAGGCGAATTGCCATTACCGCATAAATTTTTTGACAAACAAGTTAGTTTATGGTAATTTGCTCCTTACCGAGAATAATCTCGGTAAGGAAAGGAAAATGATGGCCAGAGAACGATTAGATCCGGAAATGCGTAAGGAAGACATTCAAAAGGCTGCTATGGCACTCTTTTCTTCTAAGGGCTTTAACAATACAACGATGGATGATGTTCGTGAAAAATCCGGTTTATCAGCCGGCGGGTTATACCATTACTACAAAAATACGGCAGAAATCCTCTACGACATTATGGACAGAGGAAGCAGGATGCGTGAAGCAACGGTAACAAACACGGTTCAACATATGGGGAACAAGCTTACGCCACATATCTTGGCTGAAGTTGTCGTCGATAAAATGTTGGCGAATAATTCTTTTACGTCTATTTATGTCATGTTTCTTGGTGAGATTAAGAAAAATGAACAGCTTAATGCATTATATGAAAAACTCAAGAGGGATTCTATTACTTACTTTAAGAATTTTATGAATGGGTACGACTGCGGATTGCTTACTGATGATGACTATGAATTTGTAACGAATCTCATCAATGCAAGCTTGTTATCCTGTGAAATTTTAGATACGCATGAAAATTTTCTAAAGAACAGACTGCACTTGGTATCCATGCTTGAAGGTTATTTTACTCGTTCGACTTTTCAGTAAGCGGAAGTTTCCGGACTCTAAAATCTTTCATCAATTTCCGCATTTCATTCATTTACTAAGGAGGTTTTTTGATATGAACTTATTGAAAAAGTACATCGCCAAAAATAAGACCGGCTACTTTTTCTCGATTCTTTTGGCCGTTTTGGGTGTACTGGCAGGACTTTTTACCTATGTGCTTTTGAGCAAAATGATCGTTGCCCTCATTGCGGGGAATACAGATTTTGCTTTTTATACTAAAGGAGTCCTCAGTATTCTCGCACTGCTGTGCGCAAAAGAAGTTTTTATGGGTATTTCCACCACGATTTCTCATACAGCGACCTATGGTGCTTTGTGTGAAATTAGGCGAGATATCATGGACAAACTTTTCAAAATGCCGTTAGGAAACATTTTGAATTTAAGCACAGGAAAGCTAAAAGATGTCATCGTGAATCAAGTTGACAGCATGGAGACAACCCTGGCTCACCTGATTCCTGAAATGACCGCTAATATTGTTGGCCCGGTTTTACTTCTTGTTTACATGTTTGTACTCGATTGGCGCGTTTCGCTCTTGGCACTGGTTCCTCTTGTAATCGGAATGTTCTTTATGGCCGGCCCGATGAAGCGTATGCCTAAAATGTTTCCCAAAGCAGTCAAAATCGGTCAAGACATGAACAACTCGATTGTGGAATATATCAATGGCATTGAGGTCATTAAGTCCTTTAATCAAGGCGATACATCCTATAAAAAATACAGCGATAATGTTTATGCCAAAGCAGATTATTACTGCAAGTGGATGGGTTCGAACAACAACGACTATGCGGTGAGCATGTCGCTTGCACCGATGGGTATTTTAACCATCATTCCATTTGGTCTTTTCTTCAGTATGCAAGGTAGCCTAAGCGGCGCTCATCTTTTGATGTTGATTATTTTATCGTTTGGCACAATCTCAAATATCATGCAGGTGATGTCTTATGAGGACGATATGGGTCGCATCAAAACCATTGCCGGTGAGATTGAAAAAGTTCTCAACTCAAAAGAGTTGTCCCACGCAACCGGTACACAAAACATTTCACGCTATGACATCACTTTCGATCACGTGAATTTCTCGTATGATGACAACAAACAGGTTATCAAGGATGTCAATCTGCACATCAATGAAGGTAGTGTCAATGCACTCGTCGGGTATTCTGGCTCAGGGAAATCGACCGTTGCAAAGCTCCTCGCCGGATTTTGGGATACCGATAGTGGCACCATAACAATTGGTGGCATAGCTCTCACGGATATGTCTTTAGAACAGCTGTCGGATGCTATTTCTTATGTATCTCAAGACAATTATTTGTTTGATATTTCCATCAAAGATAATATTCGCATCGGCAAAAAAGATGCAACGGATGAGGAAATTATAGAAATCGCTAAAAAATCGGGCTGCCACGATTTCATTATGAAGCTCTCACAAGGCTATGAAACGGTTGCCGGAGAAGGTGGCGGGCATCTCTCCGGCGGTGAGCGCCAGCGCATCTCTATTGCACGCGCCATGCTCAAAGATGCACCGATTGTCATTTTGGATGAAGCCACTTCCTATATCGATCCTGAAAACGAAGCTATTTTGCAAGATGCCATCGCCACATTGGTAAAAGGCAAAACACTCATTATTATTGCCCATCGACTGAAAACCATTGCAGATGTGGATCAAATATTTGTAATCCATGATGGACATGTTGAAAATCACGGGACACACGATGAACTCTTAAAAGATTCTCCGGTTTACCAAGAATTGTGGAGTGCGGCCATGCGAGGTGAAGAAAATGATTAATACATTTAAGAAGTTATGGAAATTTGCAGAGCGTGAGCAAGGAATGATCCGCTCTTCGGTGATCTGGAGTTTTTTGGGCGCGATTTTTAACGTTTTTCAATTTATGGCCATCTATTTGGTCATTGCGGCGATTATAAAGCAGGAAATTACGTGGAAGACAATTGGTATGTGCAGCGCATTCTTATTGCTTTCCTTACTGGGCATCATTATTTCTAAGAAAAATTCCATGCTTAAGCAAACGCATGCCGGCTATTTTACAGCCGCAAATAAGCGTATCGCTATGGGAGAAAAAATCAAAAAAGTGCCAATGGGTTTTTTCAATGATTTTAGCTTAGGAAATTTAACGGCCATTGCGACGACAAAGTTGGACAGTCTCGAAACTTGGGTGCCCGTACTTTTTATTATGGTATTCGGCGGTCTGCTTGTAACCGTGGTATTTATCCTATCCCTTTTTATGCTGCATTGGAAAATTGCGCTCATTGCTATCGCTGGGTCTTTGATTTTCTTGGCGGCGGCCGCCTTAATGCAGCAAAGATCTAAAAAGAGTTCGGATCGAGTTTCTGTTGTACAAAACGATCTCACGAAAGAAGTTCTGGCAACCTTGCAAGGTATGCAAATCATCAAGTCCTATAACTTGGGCGGACAAAATAACAACAAGCTAGATCAAAGTTTTGAAGAAACAAAAAAATCGACGTTGAGCCTTGAAAAGGCCGTTACACCTTACACAGTACTGCTGAAAATTATCATTGCAATTACGATTTCGGTTATGATTGCCATAGCACTTTCATGCTACTTTTCGGAAGAGCTTTCTTTGGACTATACCATCATGACGTTGGTTGCCAGTTTTGTGATTTTTAACAGTTTATTGGCTTCTGGTAGTGCTATGGCCATCCTTAGAACCATTGACAACGCGATGGATTCTTATGATTACGTCAATCAAATGCAAGATATGCCGGAAGGTCATATCAATGATGCACTTCAGCAACACGATATTGAATTTAAAAATGTTTCCTTTGCCTATGGCGAAAAACCAATCTTAAATAATGTGTCTTGCTATATCCCCGAAAGATCAATGACGGCTATCGTAGGGCCGTCTGGTTCAGGGAAAACAACTTTTTGCAATTTGATCTCTCGCTTTTGGGATGTCAATTCAGGAGAGATTCACCTCGGAGGAAAGAACATAAAAGATTACTCCCTTGAATATCTTATGAATCATATTTCGATGGTCTTCCAAGATGTCTATCTTTTTGCCGATACGATTGAAAACAACATTAAATTCGGATGCCCAAATGCCAGTCGCGATGATGTGATTGCGGCGGCAAAAAAGGCCCAGTGCCATGACTTTATTTCCGCCTTGCCCGATGGCTATCAGAGCATGATCGGAGAAGGTGGAACAAGTCTTTCCGGTGGTGAAAAACAGCGCATCTCAATTGCCAGAGCAATGCTGAAAGATGCACCGATTATCATCTTTGATGAAGCTACTGCAAATGTTGATCCGGAAAATGAAGACAAGCTGAAAGCAGCCATTGAAGCCCTTACTCAAAACAAAACCGTCATCATGATCGCGCACCGCTTGAAGACGATTCGTAATGCAAACCGGATTTTGGTACTGAACAAAGCAGGGATTGAGCAGTGCGGCACACATGATGAATTGATGCTGCAAGGAGGTCTTTATCGAGATCTTATCGAATCGAGAAGCAAGGCGGAAAGCTGGAGATTTGCAAATTAAAGTTTGGAACTAACAACAACATCTTCGACATAAAAATTGGTATATGCAATTTTAGGTTATGGGATCATGATTCCGATTACTCTGATTGCAGGGATTGTCTACGAGCTGATTATCGGAAAGATACATGTCATCTGCCTTTTCTCCAGAACAAGCAGCACATGTGGAGACTATAGCGTTGCTACAAAAGACCAATACCTGAAAATCCTTCATTAGTAGCTGCAAAGCTACTAATGAAGAATAAATTTGCAGAAATAGATGCCAAGGAAACTTATAGAGCAAAATCAATTAAGGGAGATGTTTATAACTGGAATACAGTAATAGGGGATGGTCGCAGAATCATCCTCTATTTTTTGTGCAAAAACGAAGAACTTTGTATATTGCATTTTGATATTAGGCTCCCAGTACCAGTGAAGAATCACAGTCTTCAACATCATAATGATGGAAAGAAAGTCTATCTTGATAAAATACCTCTATATGATTATAATTATGTTCATAATCATATAGATACTAAACTTCAGATACAAGTTACAAAAATAAGGAGGTATGGTTATGGCCACAAAAAATATTTATGTTGCAGAAGCAGATCTACACTTATTTGATGATGCTGCCAAGTACGCCGGAAGTGTTTCTGCCGCTGTGATACAGGCACTTCAGGACTTTCTAAGTGTTCAACGCAACAAAAGCGAAGGATATGACAAGATTGAGTTAAACCTCTATGAAAAAGGGGTAAGAAGAAAGGTAATGTTCTATGGTATGGAGATTACTCGTGTAGAACGTCCGGTAGACGGTGGAATAAGGATTGACACGATTTATAAAACTGCAAAAGGGCAGCTTGCAGTGGCAACCAAGGTTCGCAAGGAGCTTCCGAATTGGGCGAAAGGAAATCCACACGTATGGGAAAACCCGCAGTCTTGGTCACATGATTTTTGGAATCTGGGGGACAGAGTGTTAAACGTATATCCGGACATAGAGAGCCTAAAGGAGAAGGATGCGTATCTTGCCGAGTGCTGCGAATCTTCTCTTTCGGAAAAGCCTTATGAGTTTTTGGATATTTAGATTAGGTATAAATACTAGATTTATAGAACTATAACAAGCAAATAATGAGATAGCTTTGTGTTTATAAAAGACACTCCCTAAAAAGAAAAAGTCCAGCGTCAATTCACGCCGGACTTTCATTCACGTTCTTCCGTTTCGTAAGTCTACAATAAGCCCTTATTTACAGTGTTATTCTAAGCGACAGCCGCCAAACTTTGTATCATTTTAAGAAATTCATCCTTCATCATCCTATGCATGAATCGTGCTTATTTAACATTTCCCACTTCACACCCTGGGTGCAAGGTGGATGCACTTAGCTCTTTTTTGAGCATGATAATTTCGCTAGTTCTGTACTCTTCAACAAATCCATTCTTTAAAAACATCATGACTGATGGATTATCTATGGCGATATCATCATAGAGCTGCTTAATGCCGTTTTGTTTAGCCGCATCACAGAGCAAATTTAATCCAATGCTGCCATAGCCCATTTTTCTATATGGTGCGTAGACTATGACGTCTGCAAGATAAATATTCTTATCGCTATCAAAGTGATAGGCGACCTCTCCAATAAAATGACCGCCGCTATCCTTTAAATACCTGTAATAACGTTTATTCTCATGCTTTACAATCCAAAAATCATACCAGCCATGCCAAGTCTCTTTTGGGAAAGGAATTGTACCTCCCCATGCATGGTTATATGACATCGTTTCTTCATCTGCCATCATCTTCTGACGAAACCAAAGATCTTCTAAAGACGGTGTATAAAGGGTAATGGGGCTTTTACATTCTTCTTTCATCAACGGATCCACGCGTCTCTTTCTTATCTATTGAGAAATCATACTTAGTGCCATTAAAGGTCTTCTTTAGCCTCCACCGTATCAATTTCAGCGGGCTGACCATTTTGTACCATGCTTTTATAGAAGGAGCCAGACAGTCGATCAAACAAGAATCGTTTGTTCATCAGCATCAGTACAACGGTAATGATAAAGAAAAGAATTAAAGCTGCAAATATAATGGGAAATAGCGCAAGGAAAAGCATCGAGTCTGGAGTCTTATTAAAATCATTAGTCAAAAACAATAGGCCGTCAGGAATTAGATAGAAATAGCTCGTAATGAACAATCCTCTAAGCATAGTGCGAGAAATTCTTTGTTTCTCGTATGAGAGCTTAAAACGCAATAAAGCGCTACCAAGCGTTTTGCCATTAAAGAGTGGGATTATGGCAAAGTAGAGAGCAATAAAGAGCGAAAAAGGGATTGTGGTGTTTGAGAGATTGTAAGGGATGGCCACAATAATCGTATCGATGAGCAATGATAGGCCAACACGTATTTGAGAAACCTGTGAACCCGCCTCAAACGCTTCTTCGTCAATTTTGTCTCTAGAAGGAAGTAGCCACACGGCTAACGCTCCAAGAGCATATCCAATACAGCCACCTATAGTGTTTTGAATAATATCGTCAATATCGGCAAGGCGATACGGTCCTGGATAGAGGAAATAAAGACCAGAGAGCTGAGTTAATTCAAAGAACAGACTGAGAAGCGCAGTAAGCAAAAGCGTCTTTTTAAAGCTGCATTTGAAATAATAACGAAGATACATGCCAAAAGGTATGAGCATCAAAACGTTAAAAGCAGGAACGTAAAACGTTGGATCCTTAATTGAAAGAGCCCACGTTGCAGGCTTAGAAATCTCAAAAGGACTTTCTTTTAAGAAATCAAAAACAAAGGAAAAGGGAATCAGATTAAGCATCTGTGTGTAGGTGGTATGCACCGTATCTGGATCTGGCATTGGCAGAATTACCAAGAAGTACATGGTAAGTAAATACAAGATAAACGAATACAAAATCAAAGTTCTAAGCTTATTAACAGAACCGTATTTGCGATAGTTGATAATCATATAGGGCAGGGTAATGAAAAATGCCAAAACAGGAAAGACGAGCATGGCAATTTTGATGGAATTTATATATCCCATTGGATCTCCTGGATAACCCTATTTAAATCCGCTTAAGCAAACAAACGTTTTCCACATGGAAGGTCTGTGGGAATAGGTCTACTGGTGTGATGCTCACAGGTTTGTATGAGCCAATCTCAACAAAGCGCTTAAGGTCGCGCGCAAGTGTTGCGGGGTCACAAGAAACATATGCAATAGCACGTGCAGGCTGCTTAGAAAGCTGCTGAATTACTTCAGGAGCAAGTCCCGCACGAGGAGGGTCAACAATAATTACGTCAGCATCTGTATCGGGGAATTCTCTGCCTGCGTCTCCGCCTACTGCGTCAACGTTATCAAGCTTGGCTAGTTCAAGGTTACGGCGTAGATCTCTTACCGCTGGACCATAAGCTTCAACAGCAGAAACAAATCCTGCACGCTTTGCCAGAGGAAGCGTAAAAGTTCCCGCTCCACAATAGAGGTCTATAGCCTCGTCATCTGGCTGAACATCCAAACCAGAAAGTACAAGCTCAACGAGTTTCTCGGCACCCTTGGTATTGACCTGGAAAAATGAAGGAGCAGAAAGCTGCATCTTCTGGCCGTCAATGAGCTCGCTCCATGAGCCGGTGCCACTTAGACGCTCAACGCCTACAACGCGGCGGGCTTTACTGGGGCCTTTTGTCATAACGCGAACAACACTTGTTGCCTTTACTGCGTCGCCTAAAACGCGTGCCACTTGCGCGCGTGGGAAGCCGCTCGGAGCGGTCCAGAGCGCCACCTCAAGTTCTTTGGTACGTCTAGACACCCTAATGCCAATGCGTTCTATATCAAGCTCGTGAGAGCCCGAGAGGTAGGAGAGCGCACCGCTTACAGCTCCAACTGCCTTCTGGTTGCTCTTATCCAAAAGCGGACAGTCTTTAATGCGAACAATATCTTGCCCGTTAGGCGCGTACATGCCTACCAGTGTTTTATTGCCGTTACGCTTAAATGCAAGTTCAATTTTATTGCGGTATCCCCACGGCTCACCGGGGGAAACAATATCTTTTACCAGTTCAGAGACATCGTCGTGTGAAAAGTGCCCAATACGTTCAAGAGCAGAGATCACGCCGTTGCGTTTCTCGACAAGTTGCTGCTCGTAGATAATGTTGCCCCAAGGAGTAGCTCCCGTGAGCGCCACAAAGGGATTGGGACGTAGCTCTCTGAACGCAGATGCTTCCAAGACCTTTACAAGCTGACCGCGAGAAAACCTGTCTGTATCCTCGGTAATTCGTACACTAACGGTATCTCCAGGAACGGCGCCTCCAGAGATAAAGACCGTTTTACCTTCTGATGTATGGGCAATAGCGTCTGGACCATAGCTCATACGCTCTACATGTAAGGTGAGCTCAGACACTTAGTAGACCATTCCCATTGCCTCGCGAACCTCGTCGAGCGTGGCGTTAGCAATAACGTTTGCACGGGCGTTTCCGTTGTGGATGATGTCGCGAATAAGGTCTGGCTGAGCTGCAAACTCTGCACGCCTCTGACGAATTGGCTCAAAGTAGGTGTTAACAGCATCGATGACGTAAGCCTTGAGTGCTCCGCCGCCGCCCATACCAATCTCGTCAGCAATTTCTTTTGGATCACGGCCAGTACAAATGCCAGCAGTGGTGAGAAGTGCAGAAACGCCAGGACGATTATCTGGATCAAAGGTAATCATGCGTTCGGAGTCAGTCTTGGACTTCTTGATGAGCTTGGCAGTCTCTTCAGCTGTCATAGAAAGCGAGATAGCGTTGCCGTAAGACTTGCTCATCTTGCGACCATCAAGACCAGGAATCAATGGGGTTGAGGTGAGAAGGCCAGAAACCTCTGGGAACACCTTACCGTAGCGCTCATTAAAGCGACGAGCAATCTTAGAGGTAATCTCAATGTGAGGCAGCTGATCGCGACCAACAGGAACAACATTTCCTTTGCAGAAAAGAATGTCGCATGCCTGGTGAACAGGATACGTGAGGAGAAGGCCTGTGAGAGCATGTCCGGACGCTTCCTGCTCTGCCTTAACGGTTGGATTTCTATGTAGTTCAGACTCGGTAACAAGCGAGAGGAACGGAAGCATAAGCTGGTTAAGAGCTGGAACTGCAGAATGCGTGAAAATCATAGTCTTTTCTGGATCAATTCCGCAGGCCAGATAATCAATAACCATATTGTAGACATTATCTGCAATATGCTCGGTAGTGTCTCTGTCTGTAATAACCTGATAGTCAGCAATAATAATATTGGTATGAACACCAAGATTTTGGAGTCTTACGCGCTCAACAATAGTGCCAAAGTAATGGCCAAGGTGAAGCCTTCCAGTAGGACGGTCACCAGTAAGCATGTTGTACTTTCCTGCATGCTCAGCTAAATCCGCTTGGATTTCATCGGAACGGCGTACAGCTGCTTCATAACTGCCTTCATTTGGCATAGTGACTCCTTGAAGTAAATTAATGCGTGAACTTAGTAAGTTTACCGCATTCCAAGCTTTTTGCGTTCAAGGGCACGAGCAATAAGGATTTGCTTGCGCAGCTCTGGAATCTTTTTTCCGTCCATAGCAGGAGTACTAGAAAGCTTGTAAGGAATGCCCAGCTCTTCGTACTTTTTTACACCCATCACATGATAGGGAAGAACGTCTAGTCCAATAACATTGTCCCAATGAGCAATAATCCTGCCAACACCTGCAAGCTCTTCTGTTGAATCAGTAATGCCAGGCACTACAACATGTCTGATTAGAACTTTAATGCCTCTACGATTAAGCTCATCACCAAACGCAAGCGGTCTTTTTGAACCAACTTCACAAAGACTTATGTGACCCTTTGGATCAGAGTGTTTGATATCAAGAAGCACTAAATCAGTGTTATCAAGCACGCGCTCAAATTTCTCTGGAGTATCTGGATTGTATGCGACGCCAGAAGAGTCAAGACAAGTATGAATATACCCACGAGGATCATTATGCGCTGCCTCAAACAGAGCTCCCACAAACTCTGGTTGAGCAAGCGGTTCTCCGCCAGTAGCTGTAATTCCACCGTTTCTATAAAAAGCTCTATTACGGTTAAAGGTGGCAAGAATTTCTTTTACTGATGTTTCTGTTCCAATACCAAATTGCCAGGTATCCGGGTTATGACAATAGGCACAACGCATGGGACACCCCTGGGTAAACACAACCAGGCGAGTTCCAGGACCATCTACAGTACCAAAGGTCTCAATAGAGTGGACCCGCCCACAAACTGTGAGCGGGTCATTGAGATCCATGTGAGTATCAGAACAAGACATGGACAAGAAATCCTTAGAGAGCGTCGTGGAAGGTACGAGAAATAACGTCGTCCTGCTGCTCTTTGGTAAGGGAGTTGAACTTAACAGCGTAACCAGAAACGCGAATGGTCAGCTGAGGATACTTCTCTGGGTGTGCCTGAGCATCAAGAAGAGTGTCCTTAGTAAATACGTTAACGTTGAGGTGATGACCGCCCTTCTCGGCATAGCCATCAATCATGTTTACCAGGTTGTCAATCTGCTCGGAAGCTACTTCGTTGGACTGCATGTGTTTCTCCTTACGAGTTTGTTGGCGAGAAGAAACGTGTAGATAGATCTTCTCGCCAGGGCTTGTTATTTACGATCCTCAGCACCTTCAGCTGCGGATGGGTTTGCCTCACAGGCGCAATCAATCTTGTTCTCAATCTGAATATCAAGATTCATATCAGAGAAATCGATGTGGTCAAGGTCTAGCTCACTGCCATGGAAGTAGACGTCAGAGCCCTTGCCAAGAGCGTTAGGAATGATTGAGAAGGTATTGGAAATACCGTCCTGTGCGTCGTTAAATGGAAGCTTAGCAACGGAGGCCAGGGAAGCAACAGCACCGTGAGTATCGCGGTGGTGCATTGGGTTAGCACCAGGTGCAAAAGGAACGCCCGCGCGGCGGCCGTCAGGGGTGTTGCCGGTAGCCTTACCATATACAACGTTTGAGGTAATGGTCAGGATAGAAGTTGTTGGAACGGAATCACGGTAGGTGTGGTTCTGACGAATCATGTTCATGAAAATCTCAACGATGTCATGAGCAATGGTGTCAACTCGGTCGTCATCATTACCATACTTAGGGAAGTCACCCTCAGTGACGTAATCGGTAACAAGGCCAGTCTCATCGCGGACAACTCTTACCTTTGCGTACTTGATTGCAGAGAGGGAGTCAGCAACAACAGAAAGACCAGCGATGCCTGTTGCAAACCAGCGATGAACGTGCTCGTCGTGGAGAGCCATCTGGATGCGCTCGTAGCTGTACTTATCGTGCATGTAGTGGATTGCATTAAGAGCGTTGACGTAAACGCCTGCAAGCCAGCGCATCATATCCATATACTTGGAGAAGACATCGTCGTAATCAAGGTACTCGCCCTCAACTGCACGGTACTTAGGACCAATCTGCTCGCCGGTCTTCTCGTCACGGCCACCATTGATTGCATAAAGCAGGCACTTGGCAAGGTTTGCACGAGCACCAAAGAACTGCATCTCTTTACCAACGCGCATGGAGCTGACGCAGCAAGCAATTGCGTAGTCGTCGCCATGATAGACGCGCATAAGATCGTCATTCTCGTACTGGATAGAGCTGGTGGTAATAGAAATCTTTGCGCAGTAGCGTTTGAAGCCTACAGGAAGCTTGGTAGACCACAGAACGGTCAGGTTAGGCTCTGGGCTGGTACCCATGTTCTCAAGAGTGTGGAGCCAGCGGAAGCAGGACTTGGTAACCATAGAGCGACCATCAATGCCAATGCCACCAATGGACTCAGTGACCCACTGAGGGTCTCCAGAGAAGAGCTCGTTGTACTCAGGAGTACGGGCAAACTTGACCATACGAAGCTTCATAACCAGGTGGTCAACAATTTCCTGAATCTCAGACTCAGTAAAGGTACCACGAGCAAGATCGCGCTCTGCATAGATGTCCAGGAAGGTGGTGTTGCGACCAATGGACATTGCAGCGCCATTTTGTTCTTTAACAGCAGCAAGATAGCCCAGATAGAGCCACTGAACAGCCTCTTTGAAGTTCTCTGCAGGGCGGCTCAAATCAAAGCCATAAATCTCACCAAGCTGCTTGAGCTCCTTAAGAGCACGAATCTGCTCGGAAAGCTCCTCGCGGTGACGAATGGTCTTCTCGTCCATGACGGTGCTGGTACCATTTTTCTGATTTGTCTTATCAGCGATAAGAGCGTCAACACCGTAGAGAGCAACGCGGCGATAGTCGCCGATGATGCGGCCGCGGCCATATGCGTCAGGCAGACCAGTAATGATGTGAGAGTGACGGCATTTACGCATGTCCTCGGTGTAGACATCAAAAACGCCAGCGTTGTGAGTCTTGCGACGATAGGTGTAGAAGTCAACAATCTCTGGGTCAACCTCGTAGCCGTAGGCCTTGCAAGCAGCCATTGCCATACGAATGCCACCGTCTACCATAAGAGCACGCTTTAGTGGCTTGTCTGTTTGAAGGCCAACAATCTGCTCAAGTGGCTTCTCAATGTAGCCAGCTTCGTGGGAGGTGATAGTGGAAACCAGCTTGGTATCCATATCAAGTACGCCACCATTTGCGGTCTCTTGAGCAAAGAGATCCATAACATCCGCCCAAAGCTTTGTGGTAGCCTCAGTTGGACCAGCGAGGAAGGAATCATCGCCATCGTAGGGGGTGTAATTCCTCTGAATGAAGTCTCGGACGTCAATTGCTTTTTGCCAGTTACCACCGACAAAGCCGTCCCAAGCCTCCTGTGCTGGTGTTTCCTGCATAACACACTCCTTTTTACATGGATTTTTGAGTCCATGTTCATGCTGAGCGTGTTGAGTGGAGCATGGCCGCTCAGCAGTTTACAAATAGCAATCTTGAGACTAATTTTGACAGCAGGTATGTCTTTGGACAAATGACGTCAAATATTAGTTGCGACCTCTAACTTTACTCAATATGTAGTGCCAAACAAGTGACAAATACGCAATATTTTGACAAGTTAGAAACGGTTTACATTTGCGCAGGTCAGAAATTTGCTAAAAAGAAAGCTATATAAAAATTGTTGAGAATTAGTCACATTTATTGCGACAGGTGTCTGTTTCTTCTCCAAATGTCCACAAAAATGTTGTTATTCTTAGCTATAGGGGAGGCTTCATGAATACTGTAGCAACAGAAAAACAACGCTTGCGAGAAGAATGTCTAGCAGCAAGAGAAACTCTTTCTGAGCAAGAGAGATGTGTGCTTGATGAAAGTATTACTCAGAAACTTCTTGCGACCCCTGAATATGCAGAGACAACTACTGTTTTAACGTATGTTTCTGTCTCATCTGAAGTTTCTACGTGGATGATTATTGAGCGCGCCCTATGCGATGGAAAAACGGTGGCGGTGCCTCGTTGTCTACCTGGACATCGTTTAGAGTTTGTTGCCATTACTTCATTAGATCAGCTTGTGGCAGCTCCTTTTAATTTGCTTGAACCACCAAAAGACCTATCTGCTTTAGCAGAAGTCCAGATGAGCAACGCGATTTGTATTGTTCCAGCATTACTTGTTGATACAAAAGGATATCGCCTGGGTTATGGCGCAGGATTTTATGACCGATTCTTGTCAACGTATTCTGGCAAGAAAATCTGCCTTGCCTACCAGCAAAATTTGAGTAAGACAACGCTTCCTCATACAGAATTTGACGTTCCTGTGGATATGGTAATAACTGAATCAGATGTGCTTGCGTGTGCATAAAAAATCTGCTGCAACTTTGCCGTTACAGCAGATTTGTGTTTCTCGCCAGATAGCTATAAGGAGCGACTTATGCTTCATCTTTGAGATGAGCCGCCATTAGCTGGATTGCCTCTCTGTAGCTGTCAATTCCTTTGCCAGCAACTGTCGTAAAGCATGCATCTTTTATATAAGAAATGCGTCTAAAGTCTTCTCTGGTAGAGATGTCTGTAAGGTGAACCTCAATCATGGGAATTTGCACGGCAAGCGCAGCGTCGAGCAGAGCAACTGAGGTGTGGGTATAGGCAGCAGGATTGATGATAATGCCATCATAGCTACCCAGTGCGTCCTGGATTGCATCAACTAAATCGCCCTCGTGGTTTGATTGATAGCAAACGCAATCCGAGAAACCTTGAGACTGAGCCTCCGCCTTACAGACTTCTATAAGAGTTCTGTAGTCAGCTTTTCCGTAAATCTCTGGTTCACGAATACCCAACATGTTGATGTTAGGGCCATTAATGATGAGCAGGCGAGGGGCATCGAGGTCATCCTCATAGTCATCCTCAAAATTGTCTGCGTCTAAGTCAGAAACAAGGCCGTCAAAGTCTTCTTCGTCCTGATCAAGGGTGTTTTTTTGAGCAAGCAAAGAGATTAGCTCATCCACCTCTTCGTTATGCTGAGTGGGAAGATCTGCTCGCTTCTCGTCTAACGAACAAAAAGTCTTTTCTGGCTCACCCAAAATGTGATTAAGGGCATCATTTACCTGACCGACAAGATTGGGACCAAAAACTACCTCAAGGCCGTTTGACCCCTTTCCCACAATGCCAAGAACACCAGTGGCCGTGGCCAGCTGTTCATGGTCGATAAGCGTCATATCATCAATAGAAAGACGAAGTCGCGTCATGCATACTTCGTTGTGCGTTAAGTTTTTTGAACCGCCTATTGCATTAAGAATCTCGTGAGCAATAGCATTGCTGTCCATCGGATATCTCCCCAAATACGACCGAATATCAAACACTGAACTGTTTGACTGGACGTAACATCCTTGAGTTTTCTGAAACCAAACCTACGAGGTATAAGTATAGGGGCTTCAACGTGCCAAAATTCAAAGTCTCTTGGCCGTCCGGTGAACGGTTGAAAAATAACTGTAAACGTTTTCTGTTATTTAAATGCTATGGCGAGAAGACCTTTGGCATCAGCTTCTGGACTACCAAGGCAGGAAAAAGTTATATCAGCCCATGCTTCATAGAGAGGTAGTCGCTTTGCAGCAAGCTCTTGTATGCCAATGCTTTGTGAGAGTGGTCTTCCCGCAAGAGCCAATTGATCAAGGGGACGAGTCAGATAGACAAACTTTCCGTTTTGACGAAGAAGTTGGTAGTTTGAAGGGGTGACAACTACGCCGCCTCCGCAAGAGATTACTGCACCGCTCATGCCAGAAATCTCTTGAATTACTTCATGCTCTAGACGTCTAAAAGCTGCTTCTCCGTGTGTTTGAAGGTAGGCTGCCGCGTCACAATGAGCTTTTTGTTTGATGAGAAGATCTGTGTCTATCCATGAGCGATGTAAGAGCCTTGCTAGGGCTTCTCCCGTAGAGGTTTTACCTACACCAGGCATGCCAATAAGCACAATGTTTTCTTTTGAGGCATGGAGCTCACGCGAGATATTTTCTATCTGAGCGTCTGATACATCCTGTCCCAAAAAGAGCGAGCTTGCTCTAGCTGCTTGAGCTACCAGCATTTTTAAACCATTTGCATTAAGTATTCCAAGACTTTCTGCGTCTAGAAGAAGCTGAGAGCGTAGCGGATTATAGATAAGATCAACCACGCATTGCAGGGACGTAAATGCAGCTAGTTCCTCTTTGGCAAGAGGGGAGATGCCAGCGTGAGGAGACATTCCTACTGGCGTTGCATTGACAAGAAGATCAGCGTCATAGTGGGATTGAAGCTGGTCATACGTAATTGCACAGTCAACAAATGAAGAGCTTACTTGAGGGTTTCTGGAGACTCCCACAACGTACGCGCCACCTTTTTTAAGTGCATAGCAAACTGCCTGGCCAGCACCGCCAAAGGCTCCTAAAACTATCGCTTTCTTTTGGTTCAAGCTGACCTTGAGACTTTTAACTAGATACTCAAAGCCATACACATCTGTGTTGTCTGCAGTTATGAGCCCATTTGTATCTTTTACCAGTGTATTTGCCGCTCCAATAGCTTGAGCATCCTCAGAAACTGAGTCCGCAAGGGCGCAGGCATTCTTTTTGTAAGGGATGGTAACGTTCAAGCCACGCCAAGATTGGTCTTTGAGGAAGTCCTTTAGCTCCGAAGCAGAAAGCTCATGAAGCTGGTAGGGAAATGACCCTAACTTTTCATGAATTTCTGCCGACCAGCTATGAGAGAGTTTCTCGCCAATAAGCCCAAAAGGAGCAAGGGAAGCTGTAGGGTTACTTGAGGCTTGTTGCTCAGTTTTAGAGCTCATGAGATGACTCCTGAACTGCTTTTGCAGACTTCATCAAAACCTCAAGTAACTCTAAAGCATACGGTTCAAGTTCATCTGAAACAGCAGCTTTAACCTGGTCTCTTTTGACATCTTCTCGTGAGGAATCAAGAACAGAGAGTCCGTGCTCTTGTTTGTAAGCACCAATCTGCTTGGCAACCATAAGCCTCTGCTCAAACAGGTCAAAGATCTGTGCATCAATCGAATCTATTTCCTGGCGTAGTGTCTCTAACTGATTAGTCATTGTGATATCCGTTCTGCTCGGAGGGCCAGGAATACAAAGTATCGAGAAGAGCTAGGGCAAACGCGCTTTCAATGCAGGGAACGGCGCGTAAAACTGCAGTTACATCATGTCTGCCTTGAACCACAAGCTGCTCTGGTTCCATAGTCTGAAGATTAACTGAATGTTGTGGAAGCCCAATGCTCGAGATAGGTTTTAGTGCGCATTTAAACCAGATAGGAGCTCCAGTTGAAATGCCGCCCAGAATGCCTCCCGCATGATTGGTGGTTGGTACTACGAAGCCGTTACGCACCTCAAAGGCATCGTTATTCTCAGAGCCAAGTAAATTGGCAACATCCATACCGCTACCAAATTCTATGGCTTTAACAGCAGGAACACCAAAAACTGCAGCGGAGATAGTATTTTCAAGCCCATGGAAATGAGGGCATCCAATACCTGCAGGAACGCCCGTTGCCACGCATTCTATGATGCCGCCAACGGTATTTTTCTCAGAGCGCAATTGTGTAAGGAGTACACGGGTTTTCTCGCCAGCTTGAGCATCAAGGAAAGGAAGCTCTTGAGGATCAGCTTGTAGCAGTTGACCCATTTGGAGAGTAAGAAGTTTGTTGGCCTTAAGAGAGTTGTCTACGAGCTCAAGGGGAGTATCGTTGATGTCCTTTATTTTGAGCACATGAGCTGCAATGGAGATTCCCTGAGCACGTAAAATCTGGAGCGCTATGCCTCCCGCAATGCAAAGAGGAGCCGTTAAGCGAGCAGAAAAATGTCCTCCACCTGTTTGTGTATAGGAGTCTCCCCATTTTGCCCAGGCAGCAAAATCGGCATGTCCTGGTCGTGGAACAAGCTTTGTAGCTGCGTAATCTTGTGGACGAACGTTTGTGTTAGGTAGCTCCGCAGTGAGCGGGGAGCCATCTAGAATGCCTTCTGCTGAAATTCCAGAGACAAACTGTGGATTATCAGTCTCTTTACGCGGGGTATCCCACGGATGCGATGGAGATCTTCTTTGAAGGAATGTCTTGAGAGCTGCTAAATCAACGGTAAAACCAGCAGGTAAACCTTCAATGGTGCAGCCGATTTTTGGAGCATGAGACTCGCCAAAAAGAGATACTTTTACTGTTGTCCCAAAAGTTGAGGTCATCATTTATGCCTCCATACTGTGGCAGACACCACCGAGCTGCTTGAAGTGCTTAAAGAAGAGCGGATACGACTTATTGATTGCCTCGGCATGGGTGATTATGACAGGACCCGTTGCATACGAAGCCAAAATAGTTGCCATCATCACCATGCGATGATCATTACACGAGTCCACAATGCAGCTGACGGGCTGTTTTCCTCCCGTGATACTAAGTTCTGTCTGATCTTCAGAGAGCTCAACGGTTACACCAAATGTCCTAAGTACGCTGTAGATACTTTGAACGCGGTCGGACTCTTTAAGACGAAGGCGCTGAATATTGGTAAGCCTACTTGTTCCAGGGATAAACGCAGCTAAGGCAGCGAGTACCGGAGCAAGATCGCACACCTCGGAGACAGAAATGGTAAACGGCCGCAGGTGATCCATCATACAAGCTGCACCTTTTTGCTGGCGAGAAACACGTGCGCCCACAAGCGATAACGCGGCTAAGATAGCTCTATCTCCCTGGACACTTTGCATGGAGAGCCCTGTGACCTCTACGCCTTGTCCAATTGCTCCTGCGGCAAGCCATGGCGCAGCGTTTGACCAATCTCCTTCGATTGAATAAACGCCTGGACAAACGTAGTGTTGAGGTTCAATGGTATAGGTAGCATTCTTTGCATCAAATACAGTAGTAACGCCAAAGTCTTTCAATACGTGCTCTGTGATAGCCAGATAGTCTTTTGACTGGATGGACCCTGTAATTTGTACCGTTGAAGATTCATTTAACAAAGGTAATGACAGCAAAAGTCCAGAAATAAATTGAGATGAAATATCTCCTGGTAGCTCAAATAAACCGCCAATAAGTTTGCCCGAAACTTCAAGGATCTTCTCGTCTTGCCAGCTAAAAGACATACCATGGGCAGAGAGTTCTGAGACAAGCGGCTCTAGTGGTCGAGAAAAGAGTCTTCCTTCTGCAGTAATTGTGGCGTTTACGTTTAACGCGCCCAGAAGGGGGAGTAAAAACCTGAGCGTGGTGCCAGATTCTTTGCAGTTAAGCTGCACGTTTTGAGGGCGATTTTGCTCTTTTGCAGGGACAACTCTAAATCCCTGTTTGGTTCTAGCGATAGTGGTGCCTAAAGCTTTAAGACAATCAACAGTTACTTGAATGTCCTCTGAGATGTAAGGACAGGTAATGTTGGTAGTGCCGTTTGCAAATGAAGCGCAGATGAGAGCGCGATGAGCGCATGATTTTGACGGGATGGCTTCTACCGTTCCAAATAAATCATGAGGAGTTATTGAAACATCCATTTTTCACACGCTCCATAACTAGTTGTGTGATGTAAGAATACCGCAGTTGAGTGTCAGAGAAGGATATGGTTAAAATTGTTTGAAGATTAAAGGAGGAAGCAAGTGAATAAGCCTTTTAGCGCCGTAACTCAGGTTTTACGTGGTTATACGTACAATCAGGTTAAAGCTGTCGTTGAGGTTCTTGTTGATTCTCCTGTACATAACGTTGAAGTAACCATGAACACTCCAGAAGCTGCCTCGTTAATTCAGAAGCTGTCCAGGGAATATGGCTCTGAAATTAATATTGGCGCTGGTACCGTACTTACTCTTGAAGATCTGCGGACGGCTCATAAAGCTGGTGCTACGTTTGTTTTAGCTCCAACACTGCTCTCTGAAGAGATGTTTGACTACTGCAAAGAGCATGAGATTTTGAGTGTTCCGGGAGCGTTTTCGCCAACAGAGATTGCACATGCATTTGCTCTTGGTGCAGATATTGTCAAAGTATTCCCCGCAAATGAGGTTAGTTATGAGTACGCTAAAAAGGTATGCGAACCTTTAGGAAACTTACCGCTTATGGCGGTTGGTGGCGTTACAACAGATACTATTGCTGAAGTATTTGCTGGTGGTTATGCCTATGTAGGAACTGCTAACGGCATCTTCAACAAAAACGATATCCTAGCTGAAGACAAGACTGCTCTAAAACAGTCAGTACGCAAGCTTGCAGAAGAGTTGGAGCGTCAAGGATGTTAGTCTTCTTTTGCTAGCTCAATCAGCTGTTTAAGTTCTGCAAATGACTTGCGCTCAATGCGAACATCACCAATGCCATAGATAAGCGCCATATCAATTGAATCTGCGTGGCTTTTCTTGTCATGAAGTGCAGCAGAATAAAGCTCTTCTACATCAAATGACGTGCTGGTAGGAAGCTCATAAGCTTGTGAGAGCATGGTGATGCTCTCTGCGTCTTCAACAGAACAAAGACCAAGCTTGGAACAGGCTTTTGCCATCATGGCCATTCCAGCAGCAACACAGGAACCGTGTCCAAGCTCAAAGTTGCTAAGCGTCTCAATAGCATGGCCAAGTGTATGCCCAAGGTTGAGCAGTTTTCTTGATCCTGCTTCTTTGAAGTCTGCTTCAACAACCGATTTCTTTATTTCAATGCACGCTTGAATAAGCTCTTGTCTACACGATACATCGATGACCTGCACGGGGTTTCTCGCCAAAGAGATTTTATTGAAGAGCTCATATCCCGAAAGTACACCGTATTTAATGAGCTCTCCGCAGCTATCCTGCAAAAGTGGTGCAGGGATAGAATTCAGCAGCTCAAGGTCAACAATAACCGCCCTAGGGTTATAGAAGGCTCCAACTAGATTTTTGCCAAAGGGCAGGTCAATGGCGGTCTTTCCACCAATTGAAGAGTCAATCATCGCCAAAAGCGAGGTGGGGATGTGTACGAGCGCACAACCTCGCATGTAGGTAGCCGCAACAAATCCCGCAAGGTCTCCGATGACTCCACCGCCAAGGCCAACCACAATGTCTTCTCGTGTAAAACGATGTTCTGCAAGAATGCTTACCAGCTTTTGATACGACTCAAATGATTTTGCGTGCTCACCTGTGGACACTGTGGCAGTGGTAACAGAGTAGCAAGCTGATTCCAACGAGGTAAGTAGCTCTGTGCCAAAGAGCTCATTCAGATCTGGATGAGTGACCAAAAAAATCTTTGAACCTGAGGCGTGCGAGCAAATAAGCTTACCGGCTTGTGCAAGCAAGTGATGTCCTACATAGATTTGATATGAGTCAGATGTTAGGTCAACAGAAATAGTATTCATGAGCTCCTCAATTGCTGGTTAGCTTCATTTTAGCATGGGAAAATACCAGAAGAAAATTACGCAAACCGTTACAAAAGGCAGTAAGTAGGCTGGGGTATACTTATGCACCATGACTCCGTAGCTCAGTGGATTAGAGCGTTTGCCTCCGGAGCAAAAGGTCGTGGGTTCGAAACCCACCGGGGTCACCACATGCAAAAAACCGGCCGTCACTGACTGGAGATTGTTTATATGTCATTGCAGGGTACTGAAGGTAAGAAAAGTGTACGTTTAGAAGAAACGTATGAAGGTCTGACATCAAAAGAAGTTGCAGAAAGAGTTTCTGCAGGTAAAGTTAATACTAATACAGACGTCAAAACTAAATCTATTGCTCAGATCATTGCAGAGCACAGCCTTACGCTCTTTAACATAGTTAATGTTTTGATGGCGCTCCTTGTTGTTGTAACGGGACAGTACAGAAATGCGCTTTTCATGAGCGTAGTTCTTGCAAACCTGGTCATTGGCATTGTGCAAGAGATTCGTGCAAAACGCATGATTGACCGACTATCTCTTATGACGGCTCAGAGTGTTTGTGTCATCCGTGATGGCAAAGATACCTTCATCAAACCTGACCAGCTTGTCATTGACGATCTTGTACGCTTAAAGACAGGCGATCAAATTCCTGCTGACAGCATTCTTGTGTCAGAGCACGTAAGCGTTGACGAAAGCCTTCTAACTGGTGAGGCAGAGCCTGTGCAAAAAACCGCAGGAGATGAGCTACTTTCGGGCAGTTTTGTCGAGAGGGGCAGTCTTGTTGGCAAGGTTTGTCGCGTAGGCCAGGAAGGCTACGCTGCACGTATTAACGCAGAAGCAAAGTTTGTTAAAGAGATCAACTCAGAGATTCTTACCACCATTAAGTCGATCATTCGTGCAGGCTCCATTGCGCTGATTCCGCTGGGTATTGGCCTTTTTGTCCGTACGTATTTCATTGGTCATGCAGATTTAAACGAAGCGCTTCTTTCGATGATTGCCGCAGTTATTGGCATGATTCCTCAAGGATTTGTTCTTCTCACCAGCTCGGTGCTTGCTATTGCAACTATTAGGCTTGGCCAGAAGAACGTTTTGGTTCAGCAGCAATACTGTATTGAAACGCTGGCACGCGTAGATACTCTTTGTTTGGACAAAACGGGTACTATCACCACGGGAAACATGGAAGTTGCTCGTGTTCTGGATGCTTCGTTTAAGCCAATTACCGAGGCTGCGGGTGCTCTGCAGGCGGCTGTAAATGTTGTCGGCGCAAATAAAGATGATGCCAACGACACGGCTACAGCAATTCTTGCGTATGCATCCAAGCAGGGGATTCAAAGTGAACGTCCTTCTCGCGTTGTGGCGTTTTCTTCCAAGCGAAAGTACTCTGGCTGTGTGACTGAGGACGGAGAGGCCTTTGTTATCGGTGCAGCTCAGTTTGTGCTTGGTCCTGAGGCGGCAGACGTAATTGCAGGCTCCGATGCGTTTGCATCCATTGAACGCGTGCTGGTTGCCTGCCGCGTTGACGGCTTTGACCAAAACGACGCTTTGCAGGGAACGCCTCAGCTCCTGGGTTATGTGGTGCTCAGGGACCAGATTAGAGAGACCGCTCCACAAACCATTGCGTACTTCCTTGAGCAAGGCGTTGACCTGCGTGTTATTTCAGGCGACGACCCTCGTACCGTCTCTGCTATTGCTGAGCGCGCGGGAGTCCCTCATGCCGACGGTTGGGTAGACGCAACTACGCTGCACACAGAAGCAGATATTTCTGCAGCTGTCGAGAAGTACCATGTATTTGGCCGCGTTACGCCAGAGCAGAAGCGCCAGCTTGTTATTGCACTTCAGAATCTTGGCCACACCGTTGCCATGACCGGAGACGGCGTAAACGACATCCTGGCTCTGAGGCAGTCGGACTGCTCTATCTCTGTTGCTTCAGGTTCTGCCGCAGCTAGAAACGTTGCAGAGATTGTTCTGGCAGATAACGACTTTGCGCACATGCCAGAAGTTGTTGCTGAGGGTAGACGCTCTATCAATAACCTTCAGCGCTCTGCTGCGCTCATTCTTGTTAAGACGGTTTACACGGCAGCACTTGCGCTCTATTGCATTATTGCGCCACCATATCCTTTTATTCCTGTTCAGATGTCGCTGCTTTCATTTGCAACCGTTGGCCTGCCATCGTTTGTGCTGGCACTTGAGCCAAATCACGACCGCGTAAAGGGAAACTTCTTGGTCAACATTTTGCGCAAGTCCCTTCCAGCCTCTATTGCGGTTACCATCACGCTTGCGCTCCTTATGACTGCAGGTCATCTGTTTAAGCTCAACTTGTCTCAGGTGTCTACGATGGCGCTTATCACCACCGCAACAGTTGGTTTTGCGCTGCTCAGAAGGATTTCTTTGCCGCTTACCAAGCTCCGCATTGCACTTCTTGTTGTATGCATTGCCATTGTTGTTGGTGGATGCACGGTAGCACAGGACTTCTTCCGTATTGCACCTCTTACTCCACGTATCTTGCCATACTTGGCACTTTGTCTGGTGATTTCCGTTATCATCTTCAACAGAATTTCCGAGCGTTACATTCACAACTATGCAAAGGATCGATTCTTTGACCTGGTTGTGAGATTAATGGGAGGAAAGTCAACTTATAGCTCTTCTGCTGATACAAACGATTAAACTGAAGCACAAGCAAAGAGTTGTGGAGGGTGTATGCGTTGTCCAAACTGTGGATCTGAGGTCGATGAAGGGGCTTTAACCTGCCCTCATTGTCAGATTGATCTAAGTTTGACCCAAAGGATTCCTGTTACTCAAGCTCACTGGTGCCCTCATTGCGGCGCCTTGGTGCCTGCTGCTGCAGAAAGCTGCCCAAAGTGCGGCCTCCCTCTGCCACAGGCGGTGCCTGCCGCTCGTCCCGCACGAGCCATCAGGCCCACGCGCAACATCTCGCTCCCAGAGATTGACGTCGCTCCAGTGCCTGGCGAGAAACACGATCCACTCGCAGATGCAGACTCTCATGCAGCGTCTTCTTCTGCAGCAGATCCCACTGTTTTGCAGCAAATGCCAGCCGACAACGCTGACCCAGACGCCACCAGTGCGTTTGCCTCGGTAAGTCGCAGACCAGCTCCTCGTTTTGAGTCTGCAATTCCTTCCGAGCCTTCAAAAGAGAACCTTCCTGAGGCAGAAGGAATCCCTCGCACACGCGTTATTCTGCTCTCAGCGCTTCTTGTCACAACGCTGGTAGTAGCTGCTATTTTTATCATTACGCACCCATGGGACCCACAGGCAACCGATAATCGAGCAAAGGTTGACGCTCCAGTCTCATCTACTCCTACTACCACTCCTGTTACGCATCTCACAGGTCAAGACACTAGTGCAACTCAGCAAAACACAAGTTCAGATGCTGTTTTTGATGCACTTAATAGCGATTATCAGAAGCTCGGAGATCTTTCAAAGCGCCTTGATGATAACGAGAAAACCTTTGATCAGCTTGCTATTACTGGCTCTGATCAAGAGCGCGCTGATGCCCAGCAGGAAGCAGAGCAGATATCGCTGGATATCAGTAATGTTATCTCTGACCTTTCAAGCCTTGACGACTCCAACGGAAACTATCGTCAGACTATCGAAAATCTTACTAAGTTGGGTAACTGGCTTCGCAATCGCTCTGATGCTTTGAGCGAGGGATGGAAGCGCTCTGTGGCTTCTTCTAATCCTTCTCAGGACAAAGAGCATATCTTGGCACCAGTTGATAACATCAGAGACTCCAGTGGTTCCAGCTCATACCAGAAACTTTTTGATGAAAATTACGTGAATTGGAAGCCACAAAAGCAGTAAAAATCTACCGTTCAGCTGCTTTAATTTCAAAAATCTCATCATACTGGTAAAATAATTAGGTTAGAAAAGAAGTTCTTTATTACTAAGGGTTTCTCGCGTTTTCTTCTTCTCTTAGATGTAAAGAAGCTTGGAGGAATTATGTTTGGACTTGATCCATTGTATACACCAGAGCGCCAGGTCACTGGTACTGAGGTAGCTGTCTTTGATACCAACAAGGGAATCATTAAGGTTCAGCTTGACGGTAAGGGCGCACCTATTCATGTAGCAAACTTCTGCGAGCTTGCAGAGTCTGGCTTCTATGACGATACCAAGTTCCACCGTCTTGTTCCTTACTTCGTAGTTCAAGGCGGAGACCCAAACACTCGTGAGATGAGTGTTGAGGATGTTGTGTTTGGTAACCCTGGTCCTGACGGACTTCCTGGTACTGGTGGTCCTGGTTATCGCATCAAAGAGGAGTTCACCACAAATCCTAACAACTCCCACGTTGACGGTGCTCTTGCTATGGCTCGTTCTCAAGATCCAAATTCCGCAGGTTCTCAGTTCTATTTCTGTCTTGGTCCACAGCATGGCTTGGATTCTGGGTATACCGTATTTGGCACAACTATCGAGGGAATGGATGTCATTTCCCAGTTAAAGGTTGGCGATATCGTCAATTCCATTAGAATTGAAAACGCTTAAAGCCAAGTCGCACAGACTCTTGGAGGATATTGTGAATCAACAGGCATTTGAGTTAGGTAAATCTGCATATGATCAGGGCGACTGGTTTGTAGCTATCAGTCAGTTTGATGTGGCTAAAGAGCCAGGCGAGGTAAACGGTCAGATTGACCACCTTCTTGGCAACGCGTATATGAAGCTTGGCCAGTTTGATTCTGCTGCTTCTGCCTATAAGTCAGCGCTTGCTGATACGTCATATGGCAAGGTTGGCGCACTCTCCACAAACCAGGGCCGCGCTCTTCTGGCTGCCGGTAGGGTACAGGAGGCAATTGCCGCCCTTACTAACGCTGTCCAGGACGTCTCTTACGCAACACCATATAAGGCACAGCTTGCCCTTGGTTCTGCTTACGAGAAAATCGGTGATATTCGTAACGCCGGTATTGCTTACAGAAACGCTGCAGTAGACGAGAAGAACCCTAATCCTTCATCTGCACTCTGCAGTCTTGGTGCATGCTTTATGGGTCTGAATAGACCTGTTGATGCAGTTGAGGCATATCGCACTGCACTTGATTTTGCTAATCCTTTGGAGAACTCCAATAAGATTTATGCAGATCTTGGTCTTGCATATGTTGCAGCTAATCGTATGTCTGAGGCGGTTGATGCCTTTACTCACGCAACCGCAGATGGCAGCTTTGTCCTGTCAAATCAGCAGCAGTCTGCTTTTGATGCTGCTCGTAAGGCAATTACTGCAATTACTTCTGGTAAGCCATCTGAGACCGATGCCTTCCTTCAGGCAGCTGGTTATGGTGCCTACGATCCACTTGATCCTACAGGTATGTCTGGCGAGCTCATTCCTTCTGCAGAAGATACTGGTTTCTTCCAGATTACTGAGCAGGAGATTATTGAGCAGGATAAGAAGGACAAGAAGATTA
>CAUVBV010000015.1:0-28853 GCA_963550405.1 uncultured Atopobium sp.
TGGCAGTCAGCAACAAAAGCAACGATATTGCTGTCGGCGGCGTTATCGCAGGTGACACCACTGATGTGATCATCGAAAAAGTCACCGCAAAAAACATTTCTTCGTTGGAGCTTACCAGGCAATTGCTTGACGCTCAGGTTGTTGACTCAGTTGTTTCACTCATGATGCAGGCCCATTCCATCTGCCTCTTTGGCATGGGAGCTTCGCTGCTGGTTGCAAGAGATTTGCAGCTCAAGCTTATGCGTCTCAACATCAACTGCAATTTGAGTGACGATTATCACTCTCAGATGCTCTACGCCAAAAACATGGGGCGAGAAGATCTTGCAATTGTCATCAGCTACTCTGGCCTTACGCGCGAAGCCATTGAGTGTGCGTGGATTGCAAAGGCAAATGGCGCCAAGGTGGTTGCCATTACCCGCGGTGGCATTGACTCGGAATTGATTCACCGCTCCGACTACGTTTTAGGCGTTGCGGAAACTGAGCACATCATGAGAAGTGGTGCCATGTCTTCAAGAATTGCCCAGCTCAACGTTGTAGATGCGCTCTTTGCAGCCTATGTAAATAGAAATTACGAAAAGAGCGTTAAGCGTTTCTCGACAAACTATATTGGCAAGTTGGATTCAGCTGAACACGTTAATACGCTTTCTTCTGATCAAGATTTGCCTGGTACAGCCAACGACGTTATTGCGTAATAGTGCGTAAATATCACAACACAGAAGGTGAAAACGTGATTGATTTAACAAAACTTGTCACCGAGACAAGAAACCCCAACACCATGGACCTGGATCAGATGACCCCGCTTGAGCTGGTCAGCGTTATGAACCAGGAAGATCTCAACGTAGTAGCCGGCGTAAAAGAGGTACTTCCGCAGGTAGCTCAGGCTATTGAGTGGGCAGTTTCCTCGCTTGAGGCTGGCGGCAGAATCGTCTACTTTGGCGCGGGAACTTCTGGCCGCCTGGGCGTTTTGGACGCAGTTGAGTGCCCACCTACCTTTGGTGTTTCTCCTGACGTGGTTGTTGGTCTTATCGCCGGTGGCGAGAAGGCCTTTGTACGCGCAGTTGAGGGCGCGGAGGACTCTCTTGAGCTTTGCGAAGAGGAGTTCAAGAAGATTGGCCTGAACAAGAACGATATTGCTATTGGAATTGCAGCTAGCGGTCGTACTCCTTACGTTATTGGTGGCCTGCGCTACGCTCGCTCTTTGAGCTGCAAGACCGTTGCGATTGCTTGCAATAAGGGTTCTGAAGTGGGCAAAGAGGCAGAACTTGCCATTGAGCCTTCTTGTGGACCTGAGGTGCTCACAGGCTCTACGCGTCTTAAATCCGGTACCGCTCAGAAGATGATTCTGAACATGATTTCTACCGGTTCTATGGTTGGCGTGGGCAAGGCATATCAGAACCTCATGGTCGACGTGCAGCAGACCAACAAGAAGCTGGTAGTTCGTGCACAGAACATCACCATGGCAGCAACGGGTTGTACTCGCGAAGAAGCAGCTCAGGCGCTTGAGCAAGCTGATGGTAATGCAAAGCTTGCTATTGTCATGCTGCTGACCAAGATGCCTGTAGACGAGGCTAAAGCTAAGCTTGAGGCGGCTCATGGTCATGTCAGAGGTGCTCTGTAGGAACCACGGTAGGAACAAATGACACAAGCGTGAGCATTTTGTTCCGGCCGCATCGGTCAGTGGTATCAGCGTGACGTGCAAATGGTTGCAAAGTTTTTGAAAAACGCTTAATTTACCTGCAGTAACAGGGCGTTCGAATTAGGTCAAAACATGAAACAATGAACCACAGGTATGGATTGTTATACCGCCAAGTTCATTTTTTATGTATTCTTGATAAGTATTTGTTGCAACATCGCAACGAGAGAAAGAAGGAAAGTATGGATTACACCAAGCTTTCAGAACAGATTCTTGCTGCCGTCGGTGGCAAAGAAAATGTTCAGAGCAACATGGTCTGCATGACCAGGCTCCGCATTAAGACCGCAGATCCTGCAAAGGTTGACTCTGAGGCTATCAAGGCTATCGATGGCGTCATGGGTCTGGTCGAGGATGCAGAGTACCTTGAGGTTGTTCTTGGTCCTGGCGTTGTCAACAAGGTTATTGTTGAGTTCTCCAAGCTTACCGGCGTTGCTGCTGGTGACGCATCTGAGGACGACGTTGTTTCCGCAGCTAAGGACAACAAGGCAGCTCAGAAGGCTAAGTACGAGAACAAGCCTGTTCAGCGCTTCCTGAAGAAGATTGCTAACATCTTTGTTCCACTGCTTCCTGGCATCATTTCTGCAGGTCTGATCAACGGTATCATCAACGTTATCAACTTCTCCACCGGTAAGGCTTATGCTAACGAGTGGTGGTTCGCAGCTATCTGGACCATGGGTTGGGCACTTTTCGCTTACCTGCCAGTTCTTGCTGGCGAGAATGCTGCCAAGGAGTTTGGCGGTTCTCGCGTTCTTGGTGCTATGGCTGGTGCACTCTCCATTGCTAATGCTGGTATGCCTCTTCTTGCTTCCAAGACTGTTGACGGCGTTGCAACTCGTCTGGTTCACCTTCCATTCAGCCTCCCAACTGTTGCTTTCAAGGAGGGCGCATTTATCGTCGCTTCTTCTGACCTGTTCAACGCAGCAGCAGGCGGCATGATTGGTGCAATCATCTGCGCAATCTTCTTCGCATTCCTGGAGAAGAACCTGCACAAGGTTATGCCAAGCGTTCTTGACACCTTCCTGACTCCACTTTGCACCGTTATCATCGGTGTTATTGGTTCTGTCCTGATTCTTCAGCCTGCAGGTGCATGGCTCACTCAGGCAATCTTCTTTGTTCTTCAGTTCTTCTATGACAAGCTTGGCGTCTTTGGTGCTTACCTGCTTGGTTCTACCTTCCTGCCACTGGTTTCCGTTGGTCTTCACCAGGCACTTACCCCAATCCACGTTATGCTTAACAACCCAGAGGGCCCAACTCAGGGCATCAACTACCTGCTTCCTCTGCTGATGATGGCGGGCGGCGGCCAGGTTGGTGCTGGTCTTGCAATTCTTTTCAAGACCAAGAACAAGCGCGTCAAGAAGTACCTCACCGAGTCCATCCCAGTTGGTATGCTCGGCATTGGCGAGCCTCTTATGTACGCAGTTACCCTGCCTCTTGGTAAGCCATTCATCACCGCATGCCTTGGCTCCGGTGTTGGCTCCGTAATTGCTTACCTCTTCCACCTTGGTACCGTTTCCCAGGGCGTCTCCGGCCTCTTTGGTCTGCTGATTGTCCAGCCTGGTAACCAGGTCTTCTACCTGCTTGCAATGCTTCTTGCTTACGCTGCAGGCTTCGCACTTACTTGGTTCTTCGGCGTTGACGAGGATCGTATTAACGACGTCTTCGGCGAGTAAAAACTACACGTTTTAGAAACGTTTATCCCTCTTCTTAGGTATCCTAGGAAGAGGGATTTTTTCTCGCCCGGCGTCCGACTGGTCCGCTCGACTGGCTGCCCGCCTGGCACCTGACTGGCTGCCCGTCGGTTTTCTCGCCCGGCGCTCGGCTGACTGGCGAGAAACCCGTCTTTTAGAAGCGTTTGCAATTTACTTGGAGGATTTATGCGCACCGGAATTTCACTGTATTTTGCCAGTGGATATGAAGCTAATGCTGAGGTTGTAGCTAAAGCGCAGGCAGCCGGATGCCACTACGCCTTTACTTCACTCCAGATTCCCGAGGAAGAGGGGATTGATTATCGCACTGAGGCTCGTAAGCTCTTGGAACTTTGCCGGAAGGCGGAGATTAACCTCATTGCTGATGTTTCTCCTGCTACTCTTTCCAAACTTGGCGTTCAGAAGTTTGACGAGCTTGCGGAGCTAGGCATTACGTATGTGCGCCTTGACTTTGGGTTTGACGCGGCGGAGATCGTAGAGCTCTCTCGTAAGTTCCACGTGGTCTTTAACGCTTCGACTATCACCAAGGACGACATTTTCGCATGGCGTGCAGCTGGTGCCGACTTCACTCGTTTTGCCGCCTGCCACAATTACTATCCCAAGAGCTACACGGGCCTTTCGCTTGAGCGTGTCGCGCAGATTAATGCACGCCTTTCGGCGCTTGGATTCCAGATTTTCTCATTTGTTCCTGGCGAGATTTTCCGCGGTCCTCTCTACGAGGGACTGCCAACTGTCGAGGAACACCGTGGACTTTCGGGCGATGCGCTTATTCAGGCAATGCTTGCTCTCTACGACGCTAACTCTGACGTGGTGCATATTGGCGACCCAGATGTTACTGAGTCTACGTGGAAGCGCATTGGTCAGCTTGAGCAAAACTGCATTGAGCTAAAGACGGAGCTCAAGCCTGAATTTGAGTATCTGTATAATCGACTTCAGACCGATCGACCTGATTCCAGCTCGTATATTATTCGCTCGCAGGAGTCCAGGCTGTGGAAAGACGCTCCCGTATACGACGCAAAGCCTTCTACCTGGGAAACTGTTGCTACCGGTGCCATCTTGGTAAGTAGCAAGGCATATGGCCGTTATGCAGGTGAGCTTTCGATTGCTCGTGGTCTTTTGGAGCTTGATGCTCGCGACAACGTTGCAGGTAGTATCTGCGAGGAAGATCGCGCTTTCTTGCCGTACATCCACTCCGGCCGCGGCTTTAGGTTTATTCGCAGGTAACCAGCGGTTTTCTGCTAGTTGAGCTGATTATGTGAGCGCACCATACACACCGTGGTTAAGCGGCGTGTATGGCGCGACGGATCGCGCGAGGCGTACTGAGCGGGCAAGGCTTACAGGGCGCTCAAAATGTACGAATGTACCTCGCGTGCATAAAGACCGCTTAATATGCACAAAAACTAATCAAGAAATTGATATGTCATTCAGAGGGTGCTGTTTTGGGTAAAAAACCCGTTTAGTTGGGGATAATTTTTTAGTTTTGTCATTTTGGCATTTACGTTTAAGCAGTTCAGAAATAATGTGAATGTTCACGAAAAATTCGTCCAATTAAAACCGCTGGTAAAACGATTGCATAGAAGTTTACCAATCCTGCATACCCCAACTAAACGCGTTTTTTACCACTTTGCACTGAAATGGGCCATTTTTGGAACAAAGTAAGCTACTTCGCGCCACAAAAGACCAGTTGGCGACAAAATGGTGTGCGATCAAGCTGTGTGTGACCGAGTTTCGCATGAGCAATAAGCTCTTACAAAGCAAAGACTTTCTCTCTCAGCAAAGAATTGCCTGCTAAACAAACTGCCTCCTATCTCCCGGTGCTGGGAAATAAGAGGCAGCTCAAAAGTTAGTGTAACAACGCTTTATAGCTTGACAATAACATCCTCAGCAGGCTGACGACGCTTCTGGACAGGATCCATATCACGATAGCCCAGGCTAAGCATGCAAGAAACGCCAAAGTCGTTGTACTGACCACCGTCGAGAAGACCCTCTTCTTCCAAAATCTTATCGACAGCCTCGCGGTTAAAGCCCTCGATTGGGCAGCTATCGACACCAATCATAGCGGCCATAGTGAGCATGTTCGAAAGCGCAATGTAGGTCTGCTTGCAAGCCCAGTCAAAGGTCGCACGCTCGTTGCCTACCAGATCAAACATGTTCTCCTGGAAGTTCTTGAAAGCAGCGGCGTATGTTGGCTCAAAGTCTGCAGGAAGCTGCTTGATGTCGTGCATCATGTGCTTGACGTAAGCAGACTCTGCGTTGACGTTCTTGCGAGCAAGAAGAATAACCAGGTAGTGAGCGCCGTTAAGAGATGCGCGAGCACCATAGCATGGCTCGTAAAGTTTCTCTTTAAGGCGAAGTGGCTGCTCAGAGGCCTGATCATCTCGTAGATTAACAACTAGGAATCGCCAGGGCTCCAGACCGTAGGAGCTTGGTGCCAGGCGAGCAGCCTCGAGAATTACGTCAAGGTCCTCGTCAGAGACGTTTTTGGTAGGGTCGTACTTTTTGGTTGCAAGTCTCCACTGGTAGGACGAGAGAACTTTGTTTGCAACGTGTTGTGCGGAACAGGCCATACGTGGTCCTTTCTTGTTGATGGTGCTGCGGTGAGCTGGGAGGTGCGGTGAGCTGGGAGGTGCGGTGAGCTGAGTCGTTACTCGGAGAGCGCACTACTCGAAGAGCGTGCTACTCAGAAACGATAAAGCGACCGGGTTGTCCCAGCTCCCACGTGCCCTTGAGGTCGGCGGCAAGTTCAAAGTGCAGTTTGGAAATGCCCAGGTCGTAGTCTTGGACAAGGTGGCGCTGGTTAGGCATAGACGCGCTTACCACGCCATCTGTCAGGTCAAATACAACTGGCAGCTTGTTAATGGCGGTTGGACATGCCAGAACCGCATCAATGCCGCGGTTAAACCACTCAGGCATTTGCTCTGGCTCAGTTGATTCGCCGTTTGCTGTCATAATCTGCGCAGGCTTCTTGGTGCGCAGGCGAATTGCGGTACGAATGCCCTCCTGCTTGAGCGGAATCTTCTCCGGAGCGTATCCGATGGAGATAATAATGCCCAGCTTAAGGCCGTTGTACTCGTTGCGAGCCAGGGTCTTCCAGTCCATGGTCTCGGCAATCCAGCATGAGCCAATGCCCAGCTGTGTGGCGAGAAGAACGATCTTCTCGCCATAGTAACCGATGAGCTCACGGGCAATTGCGTCTTCGCAATAACCTGCTACGTAGTGGTAAATGGGGCCGACAATAGACTTGTTCTTCATGTGGACGGAGGTGCCGTCCTCGAGGTGAGGACCTTCGATGGTAAGGATTGCGGGGTGATCGGGTGCAACCTCTGCCATCTGGGCATTTGCAACGTCGATGGCTTCCTGGAGCTGAGAGAGTTTCTCTTGCTCAATAGGCTTTTGGTCGTAGGCGCGCAGGGAAATGCGCTGGTCCATGGCTTCTTTTACGTCCATCGTGGTCCTTCCTGGAGCAAGGTTAGAGCAGAGAGCCAAATCGCTTAACGTAGAGGCTCTTGATTATGGTGATAAGAACCATATACCCGCTCATGAGTGCCACTAACCACCCAAAGAATGACAAAGGCAGAGCAACAAGGCTCAAAGGCTGGGCAAATACGGGCAGATACGGAAGAGCGCTGACCACAATGATTCCTGCGGTTGTGAGGGCAAACAGTGAGGTAGAAGGCATGCTCTGAACAAAGGGGATCTTGTTGGTTCTAAGTGCGTGGAGAACAAAGGTCTGGGTCCACATAGATTCGATGAACCAGCCTGTTTGGAAAGACAGAATAAAGAGCGCCTGAGCTGCGGTGTTTCCGGCTGCGACAAGTTCTGCCCAGGTTCCTCCCGCAAGCGCAGGGGAGACTATAAAGAACATAAGCGCAAAGGTCATTACATCAAAGATTGAACTGACTGGTCCAATCCAAAGCATAAAGTTTGTAATCGAATGAGCGTCCCAAGAGCGAGGGCTTGAAAGGAACGAATCGTCAACGTTGTCCCAAGGAATTGCGATGCAGGTAACGGTATATGCTAGTCCCAACAGGAGCAGCTGGAGGGCGCTCATAGGCAAGAACGGCAGGAAGAAGCTGGCCACCAAAACGGACAGCACGTTACCAAAGTTGGAGCTTGCGGTTGCCTTGATGTACTTGATGGTGTTGCCGTAGGTTCTGCGACCCTCTTCGACACCGTGTTCAAGTACCAGCAGGTCCTTCTGTAGCAAGATGATGTCTGCGGACTCTTTTGCCACGTCAACGGCAGTATCGACGGAGATTCCTACGTCGGAGGAGCGCATGGCGGCAGCGTCGTTAATACCGTCGCCCATGAAGCCGACCACGTGGTTGTTGGACCTGAGCGCCGAGACAACGCGAGCCTTTTGCATAGGGGAAAGCTTTGCAAAGAGCTGGGTCTTCTCGACACGCTCTTTGAGCTGCTCTTCGTTGAGATTCTCTACGTCGCTTCCAAGTAAGAGCTCGTCAACGTGGATGCCCACCTTCTTGCAGACGGCGGCAGCAACGCCCTCGTTGTCACCGGTGAGTACCTTGACCTGCACGCCTCTCTGGTTGAGCTTGGCGATTGCCTCGCGAGCGCTCTCTTTTGGCGGATCCAAGAAGGCCAGGTAGCCAATAAGCACCATGTCGCGCTCATCGTCTACGCCAAACTCGCCGACGCCGCGAGGATCGCTCTTCTGAGCAACACCAACCACGCGCATACCCTCCTGATTGAGCTGGTAGACGCGGTCCATAACGCTCTTGCGCTGGGCGGGAGTCAGCGGCTTAATCTCGGAGTCCAGGTCAACAAAGGAGCATGCGTTGAGGACTTCCTCAACGGCGCCCTTGGTAATCATCTGCGTCTTGTCATTTTTTGTGTTTCTGACCACAACACTCATGCGGCGGCGCTCAAAGTCAAACGGGACCTCGTCGATTTTCTCGTACTCAATGCTCAGCAGGTTAGTGGGCAGCTCGTCGTTTGAGGTCTTGATAATTGCGTTGTCAATGAGGTTGCGAAGGCCGGTCTGGAAGTAACTGTTCAGATACGCGTGACGGAGCACGCGAGGATCCTCTTCGCCAAGAATGTTGAGATGGCGCTCAAGTACAACCTCGTCAGCGGTGATGGTACCGGTCTTGTCGGTACACAGGATGTCCATGGCGCCCAGGTTTTGGATTGCGGCCGGATTCTTAACAATAACGTCCTGCTTGGCCATTTGCGTCCCACCGCGAGAAAGGCAAGTGGTCACAATAACAGGCAGCATCTGAGGGGTAATGCCAACGGCAACAGAGACGCTGAAGAGCAACGCGTCAAACCAGTCACCCTTGAGAAATCCGTTTGCAAAGAACACGATAGGGCACATGATCAGCATGAACGAGACAAGCACCTTGGAGACGGACTTGAGACCCTCATCAAAGCTGGTCTCGCCAGCAGGCTGCTGGAGCAGCTCGGACATGGTGCCCACGTAGGATTTGTTGCCGGTTGCAACTACCACTACCGTTGCGCTTCCTGACTGAACGGTGGTGCCTGCGAACAGCAGGTTTGTGCACTCAGAGAGCGAGAGGGGATAGCGGGTTCCATCTGCGCGGCGGCGAGCGTGTACTACACCAGCGGTTTTCTCGACAGGCTCTGATTCTCCGGTGAGTGCGGTTTCATTGACAAAGAGGTCCTTGGCGTCCAGAACGCGGCAGTCCGCGGGGATCATGTCGCCCGAGGCTAGGCGGATGATGTCGCCAATAACTACCTGTTCAAAGGGGATTTCTTCTCCCAGCGCGGAGGCAATTTTGGGCTCTGAGGGAGCTCCGGCTTTGTCGTCGGCGTCTTCGGCCTCGTCTGCGGCTTCATCTGCGGCGTATTCATCGTCGAAGTCCGCAAGGTCATCTGCAGCGTCATCCGAGTTCTGGTCGGAGACATGGTCAGAGCTCTGGTCGAAGACCTGGTCAGCGCCCGTTTCGTCAAAGTCGATGGGACGACGGATGACCCTTGTGGTTGAGGTCACCATCTTGGAGAGCGCGGCCGCTGCCGATGCTCCCTTGGAGCTCTGGACAAAGTCGATAATGCCGGAGATAAGCACCATTGCGGTGATGATGACGACGGTTGACGGGTCCTTCTCGCCATCTGCGGCAAGGGCCACGTTAGTGACGTAAGAAATGCCTGCGAGCGCAATCAAAATGAAGGTGAAGGGGCTCGCAAAGCTTTTGAGCAGGCGGATGATGAAGGGCTCTTCGGCGGCGCTGGTGATAACGTTTGGGCCGTCGAGGTCGTATTTTGCCTGCGCAATGTCAATGGCAAGGCCGTCCGGGGTGGTATGGAACTTACGACAGACGCTCTTTACCGAGTGAGTTGCGGCAAAGGTCAAGGACTGTCCAAGCTCTCCCGAGGTAGTCTGAGTTGTCTTTGTTTGAGCTGTCTTTGTTTGGGTTGTGCGCTTCATGATTGCCATGTGCACCTCCGATAATTAGTGGAAATAAGTGACTAACTGGTTGGTGTATGACGCAAACTGAAAGCGTTCTGTTATGTGTGGGACTTAAAACCTGCCACATAGATTCATATATCTACAGGATTGCTCTATAAACCTGCAAATTTATATCCCTATAGGCTCGCGGTGCAGTAAAAATTAAAACTTTTGAATAAGAGGTTTCTTTATATCCGTCACACATAAATGAACAGGGTCAGCATCTGCTGTCAGACGTAAGCTGCTACTTCGACCAGGCATATAAAGCACCTCCTTGAAATAGGTGTTTTGCAAGAGCGACGCCAACTGAAAAATTGAACGTCCGTCCACTCAAGCACTCTAAGAGTAGTTGGGTTGACGCGATTGGTCAAGCTATTACTATATACCCTATAAACAGGACATTTTTCAGTTGCACTGACGAGAAGAACGTCGAGCGGCAACGTCAAGCGCGGTACTCTTGCTAAGAAGGAGCATCTCATGGGCAAAGTGATTGTATTTGGAAGCCTGAACATGGACGTCTCCATCGAGGCAGACAAGATGCCTCAGCAGGGCGAGACTATTGGCGGCAAAAATCTTGTCACCAGCCCAGGTGGAAAAGGCGCTAATCAGGCTGTTGCTGCAGCTCGAATGGGTGCAGATGTCCACATGATTGGTGCTGTTGGCGCTGACTCATTTGGACAGGACCTCAAGCAGTCGCTTATTGGCAACAGCGTCAATGCGGAGCAGGTAGAAGAGCTGTCTGGGGTCTCCACTGGTGTTGCTGTGATTGTGCGCGTAGGCGGCGATAATCGCATCATCCTGGACCATGGCGCTAATTACGTTCGCACAACCGATGACGTAAAAGCGGTGCTCGATCGCATTGCGGAGCCAGGTGACGCGTTTTTGACGCAGTTTGAGTGCGAGTTGTCGACCACGTTTGAGCTTATCAGGTACGCGCATGAGCTGGGGCTCTATACGATGGTGAACCCATCGCCATCAGCTACCATGACCACCGGTCTTCTCGCCAGCGTGGACGTGCTTTGCCTGAACGAGATTGAGTTTGCGGACCTGTTTGGCGAGGGCAAGATAAGCCCGCTGGCAGATCCCGAGGCTGCAGTGCAGAAGGTGCTTGCAAGTGGCGTGACAACTGCGGTGTTGACGCTGGGTTCCAAGGGCTCAATCGCTGCCGACGCACACGGTATCTACCAGCAGGAATGTTATCGTGTAGACACCGTGGACACTACCTGCGCGGGCGACACGTTCATGGGCACGCTTGCTGCATTCCAGGCGTCGGGGCAGCTGGAGGGTCACGACATCAAGCGGGCGCTTGACGTGGCCGCGAAGGCCGCAGCGCTCGCTACCACTAAGGTTGGCGCTCAGCAATCAATTCCAACGTATCAGCAGGTAGTTGAGTTTTAGGTTAAAATTACCGTGATTGTTGCTTCATAATTCACAGCTTACACGCAGTTCAAATGGCTCCAACCAAGTTCAAACGCAGTCTATACTCAGTTCAAACGTAACGTACACGCAGCTCAAACGTACAAAGGAGACTTATGACAACGCTTTCAACTAAGACGCGCGTCATCATTGACACGGATCCCGGCATTGACGACGCCATTGCGCTGGGATTTGCCCTGGCCGCAAAGGCGCTGGATATCAAGCTTATTACTACCGTGAGCGGAAATGTTGGCATCGAGAACGTCACCAACAACGCCCTCAAGCTGCTTAAATTCTGGAACCAGCACGTGCCTGTTGCTCGTGGTGCTGCCGAGCCGCTGCTCAGAAAGCCTATGGACGCAAGCGACGTCCACGGCGCTTCGGGCATGAGGGGTTACGAGTTTGACGGCATTCAGCCAGACTGTCTTCTTGAAGAAACCGCACTTGAGGCACAGCATCGCGTCATTATGGAGGGCGCTTCTGCTGGCGAGAAAACCACGCTGGTGACGCTTGGTCCTCTGACCAATATTGCGCTGCTGCTGAAAGCATATCCACAGGTCAAGGAGCATATCGAGCGCATTGTCATGATGGGCGGCGCTCTGACCCGCGGAAACCTAGGTGTCATGTCCGAGTTCAACGTGGGCGTTGATCCTGAGGCGGCAAAGATTGTCTTTGCATCCGGCGTTCACGTGGCCATGGTTGGCCTTGAGGTGGGCGATGCCGCTCGCGTGATGCCTGAGGACATTGAGAACATCCAGAACTCTGGCAAGAGTGGCGACATGCTGGTTAAGCTGCTGCTCAACTATCGCGTCCACTACCAGGAGGAGGGCTTCAGCATGTACGACCCAACGGCCGTGGCCTACCTGCTGGCGCCTCAGATGTTCGAGACCAAAGATGTGTTTGTGGATGTTGAGTGCAACGGCGCTCTGACAAGCGGCTGTACCGTTGTTGACCTGGCCGGATATCTTGGCGAGAAACCCAATGCAACCGTATGCGTGGGCGTCGACCAAAAGGCATTCCGTACTTGGTTTGTTCACCAGATCCAAAAGTGTAACGTCCTCGACGGCTCTGCCTCTGCAGTTGAAGGTGTGCTGCTAGACTAAGGCTCTGCTAGGTCAGTGCACCGCAGGACCAACGTGGCGCCGGGGCAGGGTGCTGCAAAAACTCACAAGAAAGAAGCCTCTTCTCGCCATTGAGAAGAGGCTTTGTTGTGCGTAAAAGTGCTGTTAAATTGACCTTCTTGCCAAATTCCGCGCCGGCAAAGTTTCGCACGTAGCGGAGTTCCGCGTCGGGTAAAATCCCGCACCGAGTTTTAGAGCTCTTTGTAGACAGGGAACCACTTGAGGGCGTCAACTGCCTCTTTTGCATCGGCGATTGGCTCGCGGTTCAAGCCCTGCTTGATTGCTTCCTCTGCAACGCCGACGGCAATACGCTCGGAGAACTCGGTAATCTTGGAGACTGGAGGAAGAATTGCAGCTCCAGTCTTTGTGGTGTCGACGATTCCGCCAAGCGAGTGAGCTGCCAGGGAAATCATCTGGTCCGTGAGCAGGCGAGCCTTTGATGCAAGAACACCCAGGCCAAGGCCAGGGTAGATCAGAGCGTTGTTGGCCTGGCCAATCTGGTAGGTTACACCGTTCAGCTCCACGTCATCGGATGGAACGCCGCAGGCCACAAGTGCGCGACCATCAGTCCAGGTAAGCAGGTCCTGGGCGGTTGCCTCCGCAAGCTTAGTTGGGTTGGACAGAGGGAAGACCATGGGGCGCTCACAATGAGCAGCCATTTCGCGAATGATTTCCTCGGTGAAGGCTCCGTGAACAGTAGAGGTACCAACCATAATTGTTGGGTGGACCGTCTTTACAACGGCAGCCAGGTTAGTGAGCTCATCAGCGTTTGTAAACTCAGAACGCTTGCGAGCAAATGGCTTCTGCTGTGGGGTGAGGTTGTCCATGTCGTCGAAGAGCAGGCCTTGGCGATCTACCAGGTAGAAACGCTTGCGGGCCTCTTCGCGATCCATTCCCTGGTCCACAAACTCCTGCAGCACACGCTCAGCAATACCGCAACCAGCAGTTCCTGCACCAAAGCAGAGATATACCTGGTCGACGAGTTTCTCGCCAGAAATGTTGAGGCCACCGAGGATGCCTGCGAGGGTAACAATGCCGGTACCCTCGACGTCGTCGTTGAAGACAGGGTAGGTGTTCTTGTAGCGGTCCAGGATTGCTGCAGCGTGCGAGCGGCCGAAGTCCTCGAAGTGCAGGTAGAGGTTAGGGAAGAGTTTCTCGACGGTGGTTACAAAGTTGTCAATGAATGCGTTATAGCGATCTTCATCAACGCGCTTGTGGCGTTCGCCAAGGTATAGCGGGTCATCGAGAAGTTCCTGGCGATTGGTACCAGCATCAATAACAATAGGCATGATGCGATTAGGGTCAACACCAGCTGCGGCGGTGTAAACCATGAGCTTGCCAACGGAAATCTCGACACCGTTAGTGCCCCAGTCGCCGATGCCCAGGATTGCTTCTGCATCGGTGACGACAATCAGGTCGATGTCTCTACCTGCGGCTGCGTTCTTCAGCGAGGTTTCAAGGTCCTCAGGGTGATCGGCGGACAGGAAGCATGCATACTGCGAGTCAACGTAGCGCTGGGAGTACTGCTCAATGTCAGGCGCGATGGTTGGATCGTAGACGATAGGCATGAACTCTTCTATGTGCTTTGAGAACAGGTTGTAGAACAGCGTGCGGTTTTCGGAGAAAAGCCTCATCAGGTAGTGACGCTTAGTCTCGAGGTCAGGGTACTGTTGGAAGAGTACGTATGCCTGCTCTGCCTGCTCCTCGATGGTTTGGATGTTAGGAGGAAGAAGGCCTACCAGGCCATATTTCTGGCGCTCCTCCTGCGTAAATGCGGTTCCCTTGTTCAAAAACGGATCATTCAGTAGTTCAAAACCTGTCTTCATAGCAACTCCCAAATGCATTGTATTCCCAGGTACATTGACTGATGCGTAGCGCGTTTAAGCGTGCGGCATTAATGGCGCTCTCGTAGCTTTTCAGAAATAACAATAATCATTTCACGTTATGTTTTCTTGGGAAATTGAGGAATTTACTTCTCAGTAAAGGTAAACGGCCTGAGATTGCGAGCCAAAACAACACTGGGATCGTACCTATTGCAGAACAAAACCTCACCGGGGTGGTACAAATTGCAGCCAACTGCGGTTTTGTTGAACGCTTGGGGCGCAAGTGGTAAAAAATGCGTTTAGTTGGAATATGCAGCGGCGGTTGATTTTTATGCACGCCGTTTACCTGCGGTTTTTCGTTGGACAAAAATAGTGAAATCTGGACACTTTTTGCCACCTGCGCAAACGCAAGTCAGGAATTTCCGTGATTGCGATTTGACCTCCAACTAAACGGATTTTTTACCCAAAAGAGGGGTTGAATTTTGGTGAGTCAAATTTTTGATACAAAACTCCGCATAAACAAGGTGGAATATGCAATTTCTTCGGGTGATTAGATGTTGTTCGGGCAACTGGATAGCGGTCAGCTCTCAAAGTGATGTTATTTCACTACAACAGCTCCTTCGGGAAGTGCGATATCAGCGTCGGTTGCAATTAAGAGGTTGTTACCTGGTGTTTTAGGAGTATCGGGCCACTCGGGCACATACGCGACGTGCGCAAACTCGTGCGCAAACACGCCTGCAACCTGCGAAAGCAGCGCAGATCCACGGCCTTCTAGTGGACAGCGAACATCGGCCAGATATACTCCGCCAAACGCAAGCTTTTCTTTGACCACTTGCGCGCCAGCCGCTGTTCCCAGGGGTCCAAGCGATTTGCGACCAGCAAATACCTCGTTTACCAGCACGTCAATGCTGCCAGCTTCTGCATCCTGCAGGACCTTCCATGCATCATCTTCGATAACACGCAGCTCGCTTGAAGCCGCAGCTTGAGCTTCGTCCAGAAAGAAATGCTCGCGCGCAAGCGAGACAATTTTCGGATCAATCTCAATCGCGTCAATTACGCCGCCGCTCATGTGCGTAGCCAGGTGTTTTGGCAGCGAGAAACCTCCGCCGCCCATGACTACAACGCGCGCATGACCAGCGCTGTTTGTGTGCAGATTCGCGTGCGTAGCCACCTGCTGGATGACCTTCGCCATCATGCGGTGATAGTGAACACAGAGCTCAAAGCGCAGCTCAGGTGCAATGTAGCTCACAGACTGGAAGGTGCCATTAACGTTGAGCAGCCTAATGGGCGTACCGTCGGCGTCCTCGGAGTCAAAAATCATTGTGAGACCAAATTTTGTACGCGTCACAAAAACGCCTCGAGCGCGCAGAATTAACAGAAATAGCTGGTAAATGCCAATAACGGCAAGACCCGCTACGGTCGACCAGATAAAAAATGTCCAAAAATCATGTAAGACCATGTTAATTCCTTGTTAGTAAGGTTTCCCTCGGTTATACTAGCCGATACGGCGTTTTTTCTGAACGCTTTTACAGGAAAAGATTTTCTGGGGGTTTATATGATTTTAGGACTTGGTATTCCTGAGCTTCTGATTATTGTTGTCATTGTTATGGTCCTCTTTGGACCTAAGAACCTTCCAAAGCTCGGCAAGGCTGTTGGCGAGACCGTCAAGAGCGTTCGCGAGGGCATGGAGTCTGAGACCAAGGAAGAAGCCAAGGAGCCAGAGGCTGAGGTCGTTGAGGACGAAGAGTCCAAAAAGGCTGAGTAGCCCTATCTCACGCGTATAGACCGACTGACCCATCAACAGAAAGAACACGATGGACACTACTAAAGAGATTGTACTTACCCCAGAAGGCCGTCAGAAGCTTGTCGATGAGCTGGCTTATCGTGAGGGCGAGAAACACGACGAGATTGTTGAGCGCATCAAAGAGGCACGTGGTTTTGGTGACCTTTCTGAGAACTCCGAGTATGACGCTGCAAAAGAAGAGCAGTCTCACAACGAGTCCCGCATCAACGAGATTCGCCAGATTCTCTCTGTCGCAAAGGTTGTCGAGGGTGGCAGCAAGCGCAATGTAACCGTTGCAATCGGCACAACCGTCGAGCTTGCTGATGCAAAAGGCAAGACAACTAAATATGTAATTGTTGGTACTACTGAGACTAACTCCCTTGAGCACAAGATCTCTAACGAGTCCCCAGCTGGCGAGGCTCTTATTGGTCATAAGAAGGGCGACGAGGTTGAGTTCACCACGCCAAACGGCAAGGTGAAGAAGTACACCATTACCTCTATTACTCGCTAGACTGGCACAAAAGATTTTGGTCGCCCCGTGTCCGTCTGGCGCGGGGCGTTTTTACGTGGAGGATACATGTCCGAAGTAGAGAACAACATCGCTGGTAGCTCGGCCGCCACTGACGCAACTGCTGCTGACGCAACCGCCGCCGCTGACGCAACCGCCGCCGAGAACATCGACGCAACCGAAGCCACCCCAGAGGCTTCCATCAACGACGAGCGCGCCCAGCGCAAAGCCCGTCGCCAGGCACTGCTTGACGCCGGCGTTGACCCATACCCAATCAAGTCCACCGTTACCGCTCACGTCACTGAGCTGGAGGAGCGCTATGTTGACCTCGAGGACGGCCAGACTGGCGAGGAAGTCTATTCCGTGGCCGGCCGCGTCCGCGCCATCCGCAACCAGGGCAAGATCGCGTTTGTCGTGGTAGAGGACTATACCGGCCAGATTCAGCTTTTCTGTCGCATCAACAACCTTGACGAGAAGAACTGGGAGCTCCTGGGTCTTCTCGACCTTGGTGACATCATCGGCGCAACCGGCGCTATCATGCGCACGCGCCGCGGCCAGCTTTCCCTGGCAGTCACCTCGCTGGAGGTCCTCTCCAAGTCTCTGCGTCCTCTACCTGAGAAGTTCCACGGCCTCACCGACCGCGAGGTTCGTTATCGCCAGCGCTACGTTGACCTCATTATGAATCCCGAGGTCCGCGACGTATTCCGCAAGCGTTCCCAGATCATCTCCATTATCCGCCAGTTCATGGAGGCGGACGGCTACATGGAGGTTGAGACCCCTGTTCTCCAGGAGATTCTTGGCGGCGCAAACGCGAAGCCATTTATCACGCACTACAACGCTTTGAACACCGAGAACTACCTGCGTATTGCAACCGAGCTCCCGCTCAAGCGCCTGCTTGTCGGCGGACTTGAGCGCGTCTACGAGCTTGGTCGCCAGTTCAGAAACGAGGGCACCGACCTCACGCACAACCCAGAGTTCACTTCCATGGAGGCATACGCCGCCTACTCTGACCTGGCCGGCATGCGCGAGCTATCCCAGAACCTCTTCCAGGAGATTGCCCGCAAGGCTTGCGGCTGCGAGGAGGGCCACGAGGTCATCACCTACCAGGGCACCGAGGTTGACCTCTCCGGCAACTGGCGCGTTGCATCCCTGGCAGAGATTGCGTCCGAGGTCACCGGCGAGGAGCTCTCCATTGACACCCCTGTCGAGAAACTCCGCGCAGTCCTGGACCGTTACGAGATTGAGTGGAATCCAGAGTGGCAGGCCGGCAAGCTGCTGTTTGAGATCTACGACGAGCTTGGCGAGAAGAGCATCGTAAACCCAACCTTTGTCTGCGATTATCCTGCAGAGGTTTCTCCGCTCACCAAGCGCAAGGCAGACGACCCTCGCCTGACCGACCGCTTTGAGCTCATTATCTGCGGCGCCGAGTATGCAAACGCATACTCCGAGCTCAATGACCCTGTTGACCAGGAGGAGCGCTTTGCCGCCCAGATGGAGGCCAAGCGTCAGGGTGACGAAGAGGCTATGGAGTACGATTACGACTTCATCCGCGCACTTGAGTACGGCATGCCACCAGCGGGCGGTATCGGCTACGGTATCGACCGCATGATGATGCTCTTCTGCGATCAGCCTTCTATCCGCGACGTCCTTCTCTTCCCACAGCTCAAGCCCGAGAAACGCTAAGAGCTTGGAACTTTAGCTGCCCCACGCAGCACACAAACACATCAGCCCGGTATCCGCTCGTTGCAGGTACCGGGCTTTTTGTGCGACGACGCCGTGAAGCTCGCTGCGGAGACTGGGCCTCGGAGCTTGCGGAAGCGCGGTCTTCTCGGCAACGCGGGTTTCTCGCCAGGCGTTTATGTGGTTCGTACGGAGGAGAAAAATCCAACGCGAGTCGTATGTTTGCAGAGCCTTCTGATGGGTATAAATCAGAAATATATAGAGAGTTTTGAGAGGTTTCAGCACATGTTTGATAAATTCACTGACAGAGCGCGTAAAGTCATGAGCCTGGCTCAGGACGAGGCTCGCGGTCTTGGCCAGATGTATGTTGGTACCGAGCACCTGCTACTTGCTCTCATCAAAGAGGGGGAGGGCATTGCTGCTCAGGCTCTGGCTAAGCTGGAGGTCTCGTACGACGAGGCCCTGGCAACCGTAAAAGAGCTCACCACGGGCGCAGGAGACCCTATTCCTGGCGGCCACATTCCGTTTACTCCTCGCGCAAAGCGCGTGCTTGAGGACGCGTACAGAGAAACCATGACCCACGGTCAAAGTTATATTGCAACAGAACACCTGCTCTTGGGCATTGTGTCCGAGGGTAATGGTCGCGCTATGGATGCCCTGCGTACTATGGGTGTCTCGGGCGATGCCGTAAGAAACGCCGTTGATGAGCTGGTTGCCCAGACTCCAGAAGATGCGCCTGCTGGTCCCCGTATGGCAGAACCTCGCATTGAGGGTGGCATCTTTGGCATGCCTGTTGGCGCTGGTCAGATGCGTCCTAACGCAAACGACGACGCTTCCATGTTGGAGCAGTTTGGCCGCAACCTTACTAAGCTTGCCGCAGATAAAAAGCTTGACCCTGTCATTGGTCGTGACCGCGAGATTGAGCGTGTCATGCAGGTTCTTGCCCGCCGCCAGAAGAACAACCCACTTATCCTGGGCGATCCCGGCGTTGGTAAGACCGCCATTGTTGAGGGCTTGGCTCAGCTCATTGCATCCGGCAACGTCCCTGACATCCTGCGCGGAAAGCAGGTTTGGACGCTTGACCTGGCAAGTCTGGTAGCAGGTTCTAAGTATCGCGGTGAGTTCGAGGACCGCATGAAGAAGGTTGTTGCTGAGCTGGAGAAATCCAAGAATGACATCCTCTTCATTGACGAGATTCACACCGTCATTGGCGCCGGCTCCGCAGAGGGCTCCATCGATGCCGCATCCATCTTGAAGCCGCCGCTGTCTCGTGGAGAAATCCAGGTCATTGGTGCAACTACGGCAGAAGAGTATCGTAAACATGTCGAGAAGGACGCTGCATTTGAGAGGCGTTTCCAGCCAGTCAACATCGGCGAGCCAAACAACGACGACACCATTTCTATCATCCACGGTCTTCAGGACCGCTACGAGAAGCACCACCACGTCCACTACACCGAGGCTGCCATCAAGGCTGCCGTTGCGCTTTCGAGCCGCTACATCCAGGACCGTTTCCTGCCAGACAAGGCAATTGATGTCCTCGATGAGGCTGGCGCCCGCGCACGCATCCATAAGATGAGCCTTCCTCCAGAGATTGCCCAGGTAGACGCAGATCTTCTCCGCGTTCGTACCCAGAAGTCCGAGGCAGCAAGCGCTCAGGAGTTTGAGCAGGCAGCTCGTCTGCGTGACCAGGAGAAATCCCTGGTAGCAGAGAGAGACCGCTTGGAGACTGAGTGGCGCGAGCAGCTGGACAAGAACATTGTTACCGTTGACGAGGACGACATTGCAAAGGTTGTCTCTGGCATCACCGGCGTTCCTGTCTCTAACCTCACCGAGACTGAGGCTTCAAGGCTGCTTCGTACAGAAGACATCCTTCACCAGCGTGTTGTTGGTCAGGACGAGGCTGTTGTTAAGGTTGCAAAGGCAATCCGCAGAAGCCGTAGTCCTCTCAAAGACCCTAAGCGCCCTGGCGGCTCCTTTATCTTCCTAGGCCCTTCCGGTGTAGGTAAGACTGAGCTTGCAAAAGCCCTGGCAGAGTTCTTGTTTGGCTCCGAAGATGCCCTGCTATCTTACGATATGTCCGAGTACATGGAGCGTCACACCGTAGCTAAGCTGGTTGGCGCACCTCCAGGATACGTGGGTTACGATGAGGGCGGAGAGCTCACTAAGGCTGTTCGTAGGCGTCCATACTCTGTTCTGCTCTTTGACGAGATTGAGAAGGCTCATCCAGACGTCTTCAACATCTTGCTACAGATTCTGGACGAAGGTCGTTTGACTGACGGCCAAGGTCGTCACGTGGACTTCTCCAATACGGTTGTCATCATGACATCTAACATTGGTGCTCGCGAGATTGCCCGCACCAATACTATGGGCTTCTCGTCAGAAGGCTCTAAGGGACTCTCCGACAAAGAGATTACCAGCCGTGTTATGTCCGAGCTCAAGCGTGGATTCCGCCCAGAGTTCTTGAACCGTGTGGACGAGATTGTTGTCTTCAAGTCGCTCTCTACCGAGCAGCTTCGTGGCATTGTTGACCTCATGGTTCTTGAGCTACGCGATCGCCTGATTGCCAATGGCATGTCCATTGAGCTCACCGAGGCCGCAAAGGATCTGATTGCCAAAGACGGAACCGACCCTGTCTACGGCGCTCGTCCGCTGCGCCGCACCATTCAGTCGATGATTGAAGACCCACTGTCTGAGGAGCTTCTCTCTGGCCAGTGGACCGCAGGCGACATTGTTGCTGTTGATGTTGACGCTGAGGGCAAAAAGCTTGTGTTCACCAAGACCACGGGCGTCATCCCTGAGCCTCGCAAGAAAGAGACAATGGCGCAGCTTGACCAGATGGATGTCAGCATGGGACCATCCTCGCTGCCACAGGGTAGCGCAGGCGGCTCGTCCGACCTGATGTCCTCCGCCGAGTAAGATACTCCGACCCGAGGTTCTGCCTCGGGTCTTTTTGTATCGCAGCTAAAACGCACAGTTCTCTTGGCAGAAGCTCTTGGCGAGAAACCCGTCTTCTCCAAACCGTCACTACACGCGCCGGCAACAAAACCGTATACTTGAAATGTTGAAACAAATTGAAGCCGTAAACGTACCAGATCGCAAAACGCAGCCTGTAGGCTGCAAGTAATTGAGGGAGAGCCATGGAGCCAACGCAACTTGATCCAAGCGCAACAGAAAACGAGGACCGTATTGCCACCGCTCTGAAGATGACTGCCCCTGGCACAGCGCTCCGCGTTGCACTGGATATGATTATCGCTGGCCGTCTGGGCGCCCTCATTTGCGTGGGAGATACAGAAAACGTCCTTGCTGCGGGCGGAGATGGTTTCAAACTTGATGTTTCCTTCACGGCAAACCGACTGTTTGAGCTTTGCAAGATGGACGGCGCTGTAGTGGTGGACAAAGACCTCACCAGAATTCTGCGCGCCAACTTCCACCTCAATCCTGATGCAACGCTTCCAACTGCAGAAACAGGTACTCGTCACCGTACTGCCGCTCGCATGAGCTTGCTCACCAAGTCTATTGTGATTGCAGTGTCTTCTCGCCGTTCGTTGATTACCGTTTACGTTGATGGTCACGTTATTCCGCTGAAGTCAGTACCAGCCATTATGTCTACCGTCAATCAGCTCTCGGTTGCTATGCAAAATACGCGCCAGCAACTTGATCGCGCGCTTCTGCGCTTGACCGCTCTAGAGCTTGATAATTACGTTACCCTGGGCGATGTAGCAGGTATTTTCTACCTGTTTGAGGTTCTTTTGAGTGCCGCTGACCAGCTTGATTCTTGTCTTTTGGAGCTAGGTAGCGAGGGAAAAACTACCGCTATGCAGCGCGAGGAATATTTGGGCGGCATCGACGAGGCCTATAACCTGATGATTCGCGACTACGCCGTAGATTCTTCCGCTGAAGAGGCGCGCGCCATTCGCCGCCGCTTCCACGAGACAGCCAATACCGAGCTACGCTCCGCAGAAAGTGTTGGCCAGATTCTTGGTTACTCCGATGGCCGCGGAGAAGATGCGTCCATGGAGCCTCTGGGCCTGCGCACGCTTTCACGCGTTCACGTGGTCAACGATGAGATTGCGGCCAGAATTGTTGACGCCTACGACAACCTGCAGCAGCTACTTCACGTTGCAGAAAACGATACATCAAGCCTCAAATCTCTGGGTGTCGAGAACCCCGGTGCACTTGCTAACAGTCTCCGCAGAATGTGGGGTAAGTCGGAATAATGGCTGCGAGCAGCACCTGTGCAAAGGTCGTGTCAAAGCCACGTCCTTCTCGCCTCACAACACATGGAGCAAAAGCCGATACCGTTGCCGTCATTGTGGCCGGCGGTATTGGCGAGCGCTTTGGATATCCTGACGGCAAGCAGTTTATTTCTGTCTGCGGTCTTCCGCTGATGAGCTGGTCAATCCTTGCGTTTGATCACGCGCCAAGTGTGGCTCACATTGTGATTGCTTGCTCTGACGAGAAACGCGCTGCAGTTCAAGAGGGTGTTGTGGGCAAGCTTGTACTCCATAAGCCTGTTCACTTTGCAACGTCTGGTGCTACCAGACAGGAATCGGTTTACAACGCGCTCCAGGTAGTGCCTGCTGGATATGATTTTGTTTCTGTTCATGACGCGGTTCGTCCGCTCATTGAGGTAGAGACCATTGAGCAGGTCATTGGTACAGTTCGCAAGTCGCCTAAGATTGCGGGAGCAATTTTGGCTCACCGCGCAACTGATACGCTGAAGCGCGTAGATGGTGCAACCATTGTAGATACGCCTGACCGCTCAACGTTCTGGGCTGCTCAGACCCCTCAGGTGTTCAAGACACGCACACTTCTTGAAGCCCACGAAGTAGCTCGCCAGGAAGGCTACCAGGGAACCGATGACTCGTCGTTAGTTGAGCGACTAGGTCTTACGGTGCTGTGCGTTGAGTCACAACGAGAAAACGTGAAGGTCACGTACCCGTCTGACCTTGCAATTGTTGAGGCTACGCTCAGCCGTCGCCTGGTAGAAGGCGCAACCGGAAGTGGGGCTGTAGAGTGAGCATGCCAGAGCTTAAAATTGGCCACGGATACGATGTTCATCGCCTGGTAGAGGGTAGAGATCTTATCTTAGGTGGCATCAAAATTGAGCACTCCAAAGGTCTTCTCGGTCACTCCGATGCCGATGTTTTGACTCATGCGCTTATGGATGCCCTGCTAGGAGCTATGCGCGCCGGCGACATTGGCCAGCTTTTCCCTGATACAGACCTTGCTTATGAGGGCGCTGATTCTATGGTGCTTCTGTCCCATGTTATGCAGCTTGTTCGTAATCAGGGCTTTGAGCTTCTGGATTGTGATTGCACCGTTGCAGCTCAGGCGCCTAAGTTACTTCCTCATCGTGATGCTATGAGGAACCGCATGGCAGAGGTTATGGGTGTTTCGCCAGATAAAGTTGGCGTTAAAGCAACCACTACCGAAGGCCTTGGCTTTGTGGGCACTCAAGAAGGCATTGCTGCCTGGGCAGTTGTACTGCTGGGACGTAGCGCGCAATAAATTACAGCTCTACGATATGGTCGGCTGCCTCCACCACTTTAGGGTCATGAGATATGAGCAGTATTATGTGGTCCTGCTTGACCTTCTTGAGAAGATTAAGAAGGACATCAACACTGTTCTGATCTAATGCAGAAGTTGGCTCGTCAAGCAACATAACACTTGGATTCATAAGCATCATGCGGATAATTGCAATCTTTTGTTTTTCTCCACCAGAGATAGCAGAGCTTCTTTCACCCAGGCGAACGTCAAGATTTTGATCATCACCAAGCAGCAATTTTTCCAAATTGAATAGCTTGATATAGCTGATTATCTCTTCATCTGTTGGTTGGTTTTTGCACAGCAGTGTCAGATTGTTTCTTACTGTATCGTCAACAATGCTTGGCTCTTGCTCGGTAAATCCAAGCGTATTTTTTCTGAGTTCATACTGATTAATTTGAGCTAGCAAGTCCTCATTTATAGCAATAGTGCCTGATAGATGAGATGACCACTCTCCGTTAATGAGCTTTAGAAATGTAGATTTGCCTGTACCGTTTCCACCGGTAATGGCATATATATTTCCTTTTGCAAAACTACAAGACAAGTTGTTCATCAGTACTTTATTGGTATGTGGATAAGAGAAAGACACATTTGTGCAGGTAATTTGATTGACGTTCTCTGATGGAATGATATTACCAACGGACTCTTGAGGTACATCAAGAATCTGCTCAATTCGATTGAGGCTTACCGTAATGCTCTGATAAGCCATACCAAATTCCATGAGAAGCGTAATAGAACCTAAGAGCGATACAAAATAGCTTGAAATAGTTGCAATATAGCCAGGCTGCAGCGCTCCAAGGAAAATTTGATATGCACAGGTAATAAAGACAATGGCTTGGAATACAGCAATCACAGCATTGTTTAATTCTTGTACGCCAAACTCAAGCTTGTACTGCTCATGAATGGCACTACGAAGCTTTTGATTGATGGCATAGTGCTGATTAAAGAAACGCTCAAAGAGGGAATGACGCCTAATGAAATCTACATCAGTGAACTGCGAAAGTTCAATCGATCCATACTGGGACCGCAGCTCTTTAGATTCTTTGTATCTTTTATAGGCCGAAGCTTGGATTTGCTTATAGATAATAAAACTCACTAACAGCAAAACAGCTGTTACAAGAGCGGTTAATGGGTTCAAATATAAAATAATCGCAAGCGTTCCTATGACGGAGACCAAAGTCGTTGCAAAGCTCACACATTGCGTAAGTATAAACATTGAAACGTCATTAGCGTCGTTATTTACTGTCTGGCGATAATGTCCAGAATCATAGGACGAGAAAAACGATGAATCGGCGTGTTGAATCTTGTCAATCAGCTGTCGCTCAATGGTAAACGCGGAGTCGATCTGCAATTGACAATAGCGTGTTTTGGCAAGATAGGAACAGCCGGCAATAAGGATTCCTAGTGCAGCAACCACGGCGCAATAGAAAAGTATTTCATTCCAAGTTGTTCCTGAAATAAAAAGATTAATTACAAATCCAACAAGAAGAGGTTGGATCACCATAAGCGCTGTGACAAAGAATGACAAAAAGAGAAAAATCGCAAGACTGCCTTTATCCAGAATGGTAGATATACAGTAGCGGATAATGTTAAAAAACTTACTCATTCGAATCACCTTCTGAAGTTGTTAAGAGTAAGATTTCTTGTCTTCTAGTTCTTTGCAGTTTTGATTCAAATATAAATTCTTAAAATTTTTATTCGTCAAGTTTAGTAAAACAAAAAAAACAATCCAGTACTAATCCGTAAATGGTAACAAAATTGAATCTTGATTAGTACGGTATGGAACTTAAAGGTTTTCCGCAAACCGTTTATACTTACACCAATACACAATGGTTGCGAGGAGTATGCATGCTTGTCTATAACACTCAGACGCATAAAAAAGAAGAGTTCAAGCCAATCGACGAGGGCAAAATCCGCATGTACGTGTGCGGTCCTACGGTTTACGATCAGATTCACATCGGAAACGCCCGTACCTTCCTCTCGTTTGACGTTATTCGCCGCTATCTGATGCACAAGGGTTATGAGGTCACCTTTGCTCAGAATCTGACCGATGTTGACGACAAGATTATTCAGCGCGCCATTGAGCAGGGAAGGACTGCTCAAGAGGTTTCTGAAGAGTTTTCTCAGGCGTTTATCGAGCAGATGCATCGCTTTAATATTCTGGATCCGGATATTCGTCCTCGCGCAACGCACGAGATTGAAGCCATGCTTCAGATGATTCAATCTTTGATTGAACAGGGTCACGCATACGCGGTGCCTTCGGGCGACGTGTACTTCTCGGTTCGTTCTGACCATGGTTATGGCGTTCTTTCTGGTCGCGATCTTGATCAGCTTCGCGCAGGTGAGCGCGTTGAGGTTAATGACGAGAAACGCGATCCATTTGACTTTGCACTCTGGAAGGCTGCTAAGCCGGGTGAGCCTAGCTGGCCAAGCCCTTGGGGAGAAGGTCGTCCAGGTTGGCACAGTGAGTGCTGTGCCATGATTCATCGCTACCTGGGCACTCCAATTGACATTCACGGCGGTGGTTCTGACCTGGTATTCCCTCATCATGAGAATGAGACTGCTCAGGCGTCTTGCGCCTGGCACGCTCCTCTCGCCAATTATTGGATGCACACCGGAATGCTTCGCGTTGACGGTGAGAAGATGTCCAAGTCGTTGGGCAACTTCTACACGCTCAAGGAAGTTTTGGACAAGTATCCTGCAGATGCAGTAAGACTTTTGATGCTTCAGACGCACTATCGCGCGCCACTTGATTTCTCGTTTGAGCGCCTTGAGGGAACCGTTGGCACGCTCGAGCGCATGAAGACCTGCGTTGCAAATCTCCGCTGGGCTTTCAAGCAGTCTTCTGCTCAGCACGAACTTTCCGATGCTGATAGCACGCTTGCCGAGGCTATTAACACAGCTCAGAGCGAGTTTGACGCTCAGATGGATGATGATTTCAATACTGCAGGGGCACTCGCTGCTATCTTTGCACTGGTAACTGCTGCAAATACGTATCTTGCAGAGGTTGGTCAGAACGTTGGCGCAAGTCCTGTTCTCCGTGCAGCAGATATGTTGTGCGAGCTTACGGGAGCTTTGGGAATTGATTTGACTCAGGCAGCATCAACCTCTGATTTACCAGAGGAGCTTGTGGCGCTTGCCGCTCAGGTGGCAGGTTATGAGGGCTCTTCAGCTGACGAGGCTGCAGAGGCTTTGCTTGCTGCTCGTCAGGAGGCTCGCTCCCAGAAGAACTGGGCAGTTGCCGATCAAATTAGAGACGGCATTGCTGAACTTGGACTTTTGATTGAAGATACCGCCGCTGGCGCTCGACTTAAGCGTAAGGCAGACTAACTATGGCAAGAAATCAGCGTTCTATCTCTAAAAACACGCGCTCCGAGGGTCCTGCTGGCCGTGGAGCAGCCGGACGCGGCGGAGCTGCAGGCCGCGGTGGAGCAGGTCGCGGTGGAGCTGCAGGTCGCAGCGGCGCAGGTCGCGGCTCCAAGAAGGCTGCTGACTGGGGCGGTTATTTTGGCGCCAAGAATGGTCAGGGCTCAAAGGGCGTACGCTCCGCACAAGGCACACGCGCAGCTCAGGGTACTCGCGGACAGAAAGGCGCTGGTGGACAGCGAGGTGCCGGCGTTGGAAGGCCTGGTAACAAGAAGCCTGCAACCGATCTTATCGAGGGTCGTCGCGCAGTAGCTGAGGCGCTGACTGTGGGCATTCCTTTGAAGAATGCGCTGGTACAAGTCGCAAGCGGACAGAAGGACCAGGAGATTGAGGCGCTTGCACGCCAGCTTGAGCAGGAGGGTATTCCTGTCGAGCGTGTTGCAAAGCCAGTGCTTGACTCGCTTTCAAGCCACGGCGCTCACCAGGGAGTTATTGTCCGTACGCAGCCATTTGCCTACGCCGACCTCTCTGAAATCATTCAGCGCGCTGGTTCTGAAAACGCGCTGGTTGTGGTCTTGGATCACGTCACTGATGAGGGAAACTTTGGCGCAATCGTAAGAAGTGCCGAGGTAGTTGGCGCAGCCGGTGTCGTTATTGCAAACGCTCGCGCCGCCCGAGTTGGCGTTGGAGCATACAAGACTTCCGCAGGAGCCGTGCTTCACCTGCCAATCGCTCAGGTTTCTAATCTGCCACGCGCTCTTGAAGAGCTCAAAGCCGCAGGTTTTTGGACATGTGGTTCCACCGAGCACGCTACTCAGTCCGTGTGGGAGGCTCCTATGGGAGGCCGCCTTGCACTTGTCATGGGCTCTGAAGGTTCAGGAATTTCTCGCCTTATGCTCGAGAAGTGCGATTTTACGTGCAAGCTTCCTCAGTTTGGCCAGGTAGAGTCCCTGAATGTTGCTCAGGCAACGACGGTTATGTGCTACGAGTGGCTCCGCAGGACCCAGGACGCGTAAGCCCAGGAAGCGTAAGGTATGGCTCAGAAAAAATCGCTGCTTGTAGTCGATGGCTATAACGTCATGTTGGCAACTCCTCGCTATGAGGCGTTGCTGGATGAGCGTGGCTCTTCTGCACAAGAAACCGCTGCTGAGAGGGCCTATCACCTCAACACCGATCCGTTTTATCGCGCCCGTTTGGCGCTCATTTCTGACGTTGCCACGTTTGCGCAGGGCACCTACGAGGCCGTTATTGTGTTTGACGGCAAGGGAAATGTAAACGACGAGCGCCCGGAGCGTAGCCATGCTGGCGTGCAGCTGGTTTTCTCCGAGACGGGGGAGTCTGCAGATAGCGTCATCGAGCGCCTGGTCACGGACGCGCGAGAGGCTGGTCGCAAGGTATTTCTGGTCACGTCGGACAGGGACATTCGTGCCACAGCCGGCTTTGGCCCTGGCGAGGTCACGCGTATTGCCAGCGCATCGCTGGTCCACGAGATTTCCCAAGCAGATAACATTGTCGAAGAGATGCGTCGCGATCAGGTCAGTACACGCATGACGCTTGAAGACCGCATTTCTCCAGAACAGCGCGAGAAACTCTGGAAGCTGCTGGGTAGATAGACGGCCAGGTCAGCGTCTTACGCACTCAACATGCCAATTTGACTGACGCGCCAATGCTTTCGACGTGCCTGGGCGCAATCAGCGCGCCTGATTTCTGCAAAGAATCTGTAAATTCTGCCTGATAACAGCAAAGAATCGGTGGATTTGCCTGATTTCATCAAAGAATCGGT
>CAUVBV010000016.1:0-25982 GCA_963550405.1 uncultured Atopobium sp.
GGCTTCACGGAGATGGGCATTATTACAGACTTTAATAAGTACACAGGCAAAGAAGAGCAGTTTGGTATATCAATGCTCACAAAAGCGGACTGGGAACGTGTTCAAAAATAGCAGTTGTTCTCGCTGTTTTGTGTGTTGTTTTTAAATGTTGCATAAGGCAAACTCGTATATGCAACGACAAAACTACATGTAAAGTAAATGAAACAGTTAGTGTACTAAAGATTCTGCTTGTAAGAAGAGCGAAAGAAGTCTGCATATGATGATCAACAAACGCCTCATTGCCCTCATTGAGGAGAGTAAAAAGTATATTGGCTTGACCGTGCTTTACCAGTGGATTGCTCTGCTTGCCAATATTGTATTTATGTACTCTCTGGCAAGAATGATAGAAGCTTTGTTCATGGATTATTTTGTCCTCGAAGAGCAGTTGGTGTTTATTGCACTCTGCCTTATTGCTATTGTGATCAGGTATTTCTGCAAACTTGCTCAGCACAAGACAAGCTTTTACGCAGCAAAAAGGGTTAAAAAGACTCTTCGCGAGAAAATTTATCAGAAGCTTTTAGAGTTTGGCCCCTCGTATAAAAATTCATATGCGACCAGTGAGATTGTTCAGCTGGCAGTTGAAGGCGTTGACCAGCTAGAAACGTATTTTGCGCAGTATCTACCACAGTTCTTCTATGCAGCTTTGGCGCCACTGACACTATTCCTGACGTTGCTTTTTATTAGTCCTGTAGTTGGTATTGTTTTGCTGGTATTTGTTCCGCTTATCCCCATGACCATCGTTCTTATCCAGAAGTTTGCAAAGAAGCTTTTGTCCAAGTATTGGGGCCAGTATACGCAGCTTGGCGATACGTTTTTGGAGAACCTGCAGGGTCTGACCACAGCAAAGATTTACAAGGCTGATGGGTTTAAACACAAGCAGATGAACGAGGAAGCCGAGCACTTTAGACGTATTACCATGAAGGTTCTAACCATGCAGCTCAACTCCATCACCGTGATGGACGTGGTTGCATTTGGTGGAAGCGCGCTTGGTACAATTCTTGCAATTCAGCAGGTAAATGACCAGTTCCTCGTTATGTGGGAAGGCGTCTTTGTCATTTTGATTTCGGCTGAGTTCTTCCTGCCTATGCGTCTTTTGGGCAGTTATTTCCATATTGCCATGAACGGTATGGCAGCGTCGGACAAGATCTTTGACCTGCTTGATATGCCTGTTCGAGAGCAGGGCACCAAGACCGTTCCAGAGTCCAGTGATTTGACGCTGCACAATGTCTCCTTCTCTTACGACGGCGAGAAGCCCGTCTTGGTGAATGTTTCTTTTGAAATGCGCGCTAACTCTTTGAATGCCCTGGTAGGAGAGTCAGGCTGCGGAAAATCAACAATTGCAGCACTTCTGACCGGAAAACTCCGCTCATATTCTGGCGATGTTCTGTTTGGAAATACCAGTTTGTCAGACATTTCTGACCAGAATTTGCTTCAAAACGTTACGTATATTGGCCATCAAGCACATCTCTTTATGGGAAGTGTTCGCTCTAACCTTGCCATGGGTAATCCAGAGGCAACTGAAGAACAGCTCTGGCACGCCCTTGAACAGGTCAATCTTGCTGAGTTCGTAAAGTCTTTGGGTGGACTTGACGCGCCAGTTGCCGAGAAGGGCTCCAACTTGTCTGGTGGTCAGCGTCAGAGATTAGCACTGGCCAGAGCCTTGCTTCACAATAGCCAGATGTACATTTTTGATGAAGCTACTTCAAATATTGATGTTGAGAGTGAAGACGTTATTATGCAGCAGGTTCACCAGCTTGCTCAGACAAAGATGGTGCTGGTAATTTCTCACCGCTTAGTAAACGTTAAAAATGCTGATCAGATTGTTGTTATGCAGCATGGTCGTGTTGTTGGAAGTGGAACGCACCAAGAGTTGCTTGCAACAAATGACGAGTACAAACGAATGACGCGGGCCCAGACTGAGCTTGAGAATTATGTGAAAGGAGTCGAGGCGTAATGAAAACAGAAGTTAAGAACAGCGCCACAACTGCACGTACTTCTCGCCGTAGTGCGCTCACTATTATGCTGAGACTGGTGGGGCTGGTTCGTCCGCTGGCTGGCTTTATGATACTTGCAATTTTGATGGGCGTTTTGGGTAACCTTGCCGCCACGTTCATCAGCATTTTTGGAGCATATGCGCTGCTCAGCGCTATGGGATTTGCTTCATCTTCTCCTATGGTGTTGCTTTTTGGCGGCATGCTTTTGTTTGCCCTGGTCCGCGGTCTGTTGCGCTATGCCGAGCAGGAATGCAACCACTTTATTGCGTTTAAACTGCTTGCGCTTATTAGAGACCGTGTGTTCACGGCGCTCAGAAAGCTTGCTCCTGCAAAGCTTGAGGTCAAAAATAAGGGCAACCTGATGAGTGTTATTACCTCAGACATTGAGTTGCTTGAGGTTTTCTACGCACACACTATCTCGCCTATCTGCATTGCGGTTGTGTTCTGCATTGTTATGGTGTGGTTTATTGCGGGCAGCACCAACTGGATTTTGGGTGTTATTGCACTTGTTTCTTACCTGGTAGTTGGCGTGGCAATTCCGCTTGCTATGTCTAAACGTTCCGAGCAGGACTCTGCTGAGGCAAGAGACCTTGCTGGTAAGCTTTCTACGGTTACCCTTGATAACCTGCGTGGACTTGACGAGATTCTGCAATATAACACCGGCGAGCAGATGATTGAAGAAACAAGTCAGTTAGCTGACCAGTTAAGTGACAGACAACAGGCAGTTAAGAAGGCATTTGGTGTCAACGATGCCGTCACGTCAACGGTTATTTTGCTCTCCGTCCTTGTTATGTTCTTTAGTTCGTTCTATCTGGCCAATAACCAGCAGATTCTTATGAACGAAGCCTTTATTGTCACTATTGCATTGATGAGCTCGTTTGGCCCTGTGGTTGCTTTGGCGGCACTTGGTACAACGCTGACCAGCACGTTTGCGGCGGGTAATCGCGTTTTGGATATTCTGGACGAGAAACCCCTGGTTGAAGATGTAGAGGGTCAAAAAGACGTCTCCTATGAAGGTGTTCGTGTTTCTCAGCTTTCATTTGCGTACGATGACGAGCAGATTTTGGACAACATCTCCGTTGATGTTCCTACCGATAAGATCGTGGGAATTGTAGGAAAGAGTGGCTCAGGCAAGTCTACGCTGCTTAAACTTTTGATGCGTTTCTGGCCAGCAACACCTGATGCTATTGTGATTTCTGGAACTCCTTTGGAGCAGATTAATACCTCTAACCTGCGAGATCTTGAGAGCTATATGACGCAGGATACGCATCTGTACCATGATTCCATCAAGAACAACCTGCGCATTGCAAAGCTTGACGCAACAGATGAAGAGATTATTGAGGCATGCAAGAAGGCTTCAATTCACGAGTATATTTCTACGCTGCCTCAGGGCTACGATACGCCTGTTGCAGAGCTTGGTGACTCGCTTTCTGGTGGAGAACGCCAGCGTATTGGCCTTGCTCGCGCGTTCTTGCATGACGCACCGCTCATGTTGCTTGACGAGCCAACCAGTAACCTGGACAGCCTAAATGAGGCCATCATCTTGCGCTCACTTGATAAAGAGACTGAGCATAAATCTGTGGTTCTTGTCTCTCACAGGGCTTCTACCATGGGAATTGCAGATGTTGTTTACACCGTTGATGGGGGACGTGTGAGCTAATGACACCTGAAGAAATTAAACGGAAGCGCCAAAAAGAAAAGGATCTCTTCTCGCTCATGATTCGCTTCTATTGCGAGAAGTACCACCACACCAAAGCTCATGAGCCTCTGTGCGAAGAGTGCGCTGAACTGGAGAAATACGCACATACGCGTGTGGACCGCTGTCCTCATATTGAGACAAAGACGTTTTGCTCAAAATGCATATCGCATTGCTACAACAAAGAGATGCGAGCTCGAGTCAAAGAGGTCATGAAATCCACAGGACCTCGGCTGCTCCTACACCATCCAATTCTTGTGATTAAGCACGCGCTTCAGTAACGCAGTCCTGGTTGATCTGGTACACCTTTGACATCTGCGATTTTCTTGCCATTTCACGGTCTTCTCGCCAAAAGTGAGAAGACCGCATTTTTTTTGAATCTTTTTCATTTGAAACATAACTGTTAACTCTGAGAATTACGTATTTTTGTCGCGGCGCGCTAGGTTTACAGTGACCTCTCGCTTTACAGAAGGAGGCACTGCGTTGATTAAATCTAAGAAAGCGTCATTTATTTTTAAGCTATTTATTGCTGTGATTGGCACCTTTGTACTGTGTGATTCTGCGGGCGTCTTCCGAATGAACTTCCGCGTTTCTTTCTTGTATTACTTCACCAACATCTCTAACCTGCTGCTTGTTGCCTATTATTGGGGCGCACTGTTCCAGGCTTACAAGCATCCCGAGACCGCTCAGAAGCCATGGATGCCAACGGTCAAACACACGCTTATGCTGGGCATTACGGTAACTGGCTTGGTAGCTTACTTCCTGCTTGACCATGGCGAAGTTTTTGTAAATGGAGTCTTTAAGTTCAACAATTTTATCCTGCACGATGTGACCCCAATCTGCGCCGTTTTGGACTGGCTGCTCTTTGATGAGAAGCCAACTATGAGCTTTAAAGAGCCTCTGATCTGGCCTTTGTATCCACTCACGTATTTTGCGTACATCATTGTCTTGGTTCTGGGCTTTGGCGTGCAGATTAAAGAGAAGTCTCGCTGGCCTTATGGATTCATGGACTTTGATAAGCTGGGAGTCCCAACGGTTGCTCTGACCATTATGATTTTGATCGTTGTCTTTGTTGCCTTGGGTTACCTCTACGTCGTCATTGATAAAAAGCTTGGCGAGAAGATCAAGAAGGCTGAAAACTAATCCGAGCAAGGTTAAAAGCCGCGATAACTGCAACGCAAAACCTAGCGTGTTGCGAAAAACCTCAATTAACTGCACAGCGCCTGACATTCGTGAACTGCCTCCCATTTCTTGGACACGAGAAATTGGAGTCAGTTCAAAACACACCTAAGTCAGATAATCTGTCAAAAAGACGTATACATGACGCTGAAAATAGCTAAAACGTGCAGATTATCTTCATTAGGTGTGTAAAATGCCCGCAATTGAGCAGAATATCTGTCTTAGGTGTGTTCCGTAGATACAGAATTTATCGATAGTTAAATTTCTTATATAAGTCTATTCATATTTAAGCATAATAGATGAAGTTTATGCATAGAAATGCATATCAGGTAGTACGACCGCCTAACTGCCTAGCTATCTTGATTAAGAACATGTCGATTCTTCGGCAGAAGCTACCAAAGCTGCGCTATTTTGTGCGCCAGGCCTAAAAGACGACGCTAACACGCTGCAGAATCATAATCACTCGTATATGAACTGCCTCCCATTTCTTATGTCCAAGAAATGGGAGGCAGTTCACATTCGTCAGGCGCTTTTTTATGCCGTTTACGGGAGTACAATTGGAACGCGGCGTGTGTACTGGTAAACTATTAAAAAGTTGATGAAGGAGGTACTATGTCACTGTATCGTCATCTACGTGCTAGTTTAGGATCAGCCCATAAAATTATGCTTGCTATCAGCACTTTTGTAATGGCAACCGTGATTTCTGTTATGGCAAAAGCTGATGTTATTGATGCGCCAAGAGTTGGTAATGCGCCAAGAGTTGGTCTAGCTACTTCTCATGCAAGTTTGATTGCAGTTGTTATTCTTGTAGCTGTAGTTGGATTTATCATGATTAAAAGGCGTAACAGGTAATAATTTGCCTACAACACAGCAGATTCTTCCCAAAAAAGAAGTCACTACTTTTGCATTTGCGTTGTGCCATTTTGTAGTTGACTTTGCATGCGTATCTACCATGCTCTGCGCGGTAAGCCGAGTGTTGGGAGAGTCTGGCCAGGGTTCGATGGAAGTTGTTACGCTAAGTATTTTACTGTATGACATAGTTGCCTTTACCCTGCAGCTCCCTATAGGCATTGCACTGGATCAGCTGGATAAGAACTCCTATGCCGCCTTACTTTCGTATGCTTTAGTGGGCGCTGGAGTTATTCTTTCTCTGGTCCCTATAGCCCTTCTCGAGTGGCCTGCGATTCTTTTGCTTGCGATTGGAAACGCGCTCTTTCATAGTGCAGGTGGACTGAGCGTCCTTAATATCTCGCAAAAACATGCAGGACCTTCGGGAATCTTTATTGCAACTGGTGCAATTGGAGTCTTTTTAGGTACACAAAGTGCTCAAATGGGAAGACTTCAGATTGCGTTTTCCCTGCTTGTACTGTTGTTCTTATGCGCAAGCATTACCCGAGTGGTGCAAAAAGTTAATAAAAAGTATTGGAATATACATAACGTTCCCTTTGCCATTCCTGAGTTTTCTTCTCGCACTTTGCTTGCAATCTTCTTGCTCTGCTTTGTGGTTGCGCTCAGAAGCTACACCGGCATAGTCATGGCGTTTCCTTGGAAGAGCGAAATGCTCCTGTTGGCTTTGAGCATTCTTGGTGTATTTGCAGGTAAAGCCCTTGGCGGAATGGTTGCCGACCGTATTGGTTTTAGAACTACAGCTATTTTCTCGCTCATTGCCGCAGCTACTTTATTTGTTCCTTCATGGGAGATGCCTCTTATGGGCCTCCTAGCTGTGTTTTTCTTTAATTTTACAATGGCGATCACGCTGGCTTCTTTGGCTAATATTTTGCACGAAGCAAAGGGAACCGCATTTGGCTTGGCCAGTTTCTCTTTGGCGATAGGCGCTTTACCTGCGCTCGTAGGATTCCGTATTGAACATCCTGTAATGCTCTCTGGTATCAGTTTGGTCTCGGCACTTGCGTTGGGTGTAGGTCTTACGTTAGTCAAAGACACCGTGGCCACAGGACCATTTGGTCACGAGCGTATGTTCCAGGCAGCACAAGTTGTTGAGGCTGTAGAGGAAGATAATCTAATCGCAGAGCTATCTGATCAGGTTGATGAGCTTGCGGTTGAAGATGAGTGCACGGCTGAAGACTATCTTGTTGATGAAGACAAACAAGTAGAAGGCTAATGGCATGGACGACCAAATATTTTTATTGCCGTATTTGATAACCATTATTCCGATATTTGCGTTTTGTCTGATTCTGACTATTACTGTTGAGCTTATTGTCGCAAAATCGCTTGGCGTTAAAGACAATCACGCGCTGCTGATTGTTGTGGCTGCACAGGTGCTTACCAATCCAATCGCTGTTTTTATCACAAGTGTCCTTGTTAATGTGGTTGCTAACGACGCTCAGTATTGGGCGTGCGTCATAGCGGTTGAGCTGGCCGTTATTGTTGTTGAAGGTCTCATTTACAAGGTAAAAAGAGTAAGCGACGCTCCATGGACACTTTCAATCTTGTCTAATCTTGCATCGGTGTCTGTGGGTATTCTCGTTCAAACACTTATATAAAAATTTAGCGAGAAACCCTTTGAATAGGAGGGGGTTTCTCGCCAAATCTGGGTGATTTATGAGATGGGCATTAATGGACAATTGCAATAAGAAGAGCTCCGACCATAAGACCAATGGATGTTCTTAATGCCGCTGATGCTTGCCTGTGCAAGAGTTTTTGCGCACGAGTCGTGTGAGTAAGCTGGGCTTTTGAAGCGCTAAGTGTAGTATGCATTGGTCCTCCTTTCTTAGTTCTTGTCTAGTATATGCCCAAAAGTAAACCTAGGCAAACTCTTTAGTATAAAAATGATGCAAAAAACCACGCCGAGGGTAAGGCCAATCATGCCTCCGGAAGAAGCATCTAGATAATAACTGCCTGTTATTCCTATCAAAACGCTGGCCGTGGCAATGAGCGGAGAAATCCAGAGCATATGGCGCATCTGATTAGTAAGAAGCCTTGCGCAGGCGCCGGGAACAATAAGGAGCGAAACGGACAGAATTACGCCAACTGCCTGGAGTGATATGACAATCGCGAGGGCTAGGGCAACAAGTAAGAATGAAGTGAGTGTTTTGGTGGAAAGGCCGATTGCTTGGACCTGCGTTGGATCAAATGAAAGCAAGGTCAGGTCCTTATTTTTAAGGATAAGCAGAATTGCAATTGGCAGACCAATGCAAAGAACTTGCAGCATATCGGGAGTGGTGACTCCTAAAAGATTGCCAAAAAGTATGTGTGATAAGTTAATCTGGCTTGGAACCTTTGATATGAGAACAGTTCCCAGCGCAAAAAACGTAGTAAATACGATGCCGATAGCAGTATCAGGTCGTACGATTTGGCTCTTTTTGACTTGTCCGACCAACACCACGGTAATAAGGGCAAACACCAGCGCTCCCACCAGATAGGGAAGTCCCAGCAGGTGAGCGATAACTACGCCCGGAAGAATAGAGTGGGAGATGGCGTCGCCCATGAGCGACCATCCCATATGAGTAATCCAGCAGCTCAAAAGTCCGCAGACTATGGCGGTTGCAATACCGGTAATAAGGGCTCGCTGCATGAATGCGTATTGGAGAATATCCACCTCAGGCATGGAGCACCTCCTCAATGTGGGTGTCTTCAGTAATTCCAAGGTTTTGCAGGAGGGCGTCTCCAGAAAGAATTTCTTTTGAGGGGCCCTGCGCGGTGATGGTTTTATTGATGATCAGGCAAAGCGGAAATTTTTGCTGAGCTAGGTTGATATCGTGAATTGAAACAAGCAATGTTTTGCCTTCTTTACTGAGGTTATTGAGCTGTTCGGTAATGATGGCCTCAGAGCGAGCGTCTACCCCCGCAAATGGTTCGTCAAGAAACATCAGTTCAGCGGCTTGTGCAATTCCGCGCGCTACAAAAACACGCTTTCTTTGTCCTCCGGAGAGCTGGGCAAGTGGTCGATCTGCAAGGTCGGCCAGGTTGACGCGTTCGAGCGCTTGGGCAACAAGCTTTTTGTCTTGGGCGGAAGGTATACGCATCCAACCCTGATGAACGTATCTACCCTGCATAACAACGTCTTTTACAAGCAGCGGAAACGTTGCGTCAATTGCCTCAGTTTGAGGGACGTACGCGATTTTGCCCTGCTTACGTGCTTGCGAAAGAGGTTGCTGACCCCAAGTGATGGAACCCTCGCATTCGATGGTGTCCATCAGGGCTTTGAAGAGCGTAGACTTGCCGGCACCATTTACGCCTACAAGTGCGCAAAGATCTCCTGTTGAGAGCGAGAAATTCACGTCGTGAATGATGGGTTTCTCGTGGTCTTTTTTCTCGTACCAGGCACAAAGTTGTGAAACGCAAAGATTCATTGAGAACGCTACCTTCCCATAAGACCGGATACGATTGCGTCCGCGTCGTGTTGTAGCAGGTCAAGATAGGTGGGAACGGGACCATCGGCCTCCGAGAGGGAGTCTACGTACAAGATGTTTTTCTCGTCAGTTTTGAGGGTGGCGCCCGTCTCGTCGGCTACCTGCTGCATTGCCTTGGGGCTTACCGTAGACTCGCAGAACACCGCAGGAATTTGCTGGGCTTTTACGGTTTCGACAACCTTGGCAATCTGCTGCGGAGTACCTTCATCAGCGGAGTTAACGGCCCAAAGGTAGAGCTCCTTCATATTGGTGTCGCGGCACAGGTACGAGAACGCTCCCTCGCAGGTCACCAGTGTGCGCTGTTTTTCCGGCAGTGAGCTGAGCTCCTCGATCAGATGAGAGGAGATGTTGTCGAGTTCCTTTTTGTATGCGTCGCCGTTGGCCTCGAAGTCCTTGGCGTGGTCAGGGACAAGGTTGCTGAGCGCGCGGACGATATTCTCGACGTAGATCTTGCCGTTTGTGGGCGACATCCACGCGTGCGGATTGGCTTGGCCCTGGTAGTCGCCCTCGGCGATGGGGATGGCGGTGATGCCTTCGCTGAGGTCAGCGCGCTGAGCAGGTGAGTCATCGACAAAGCGCTCAAACCAGCGCTCAAGCCCCAGGCCATTGTTGAGGATGAGCTGGGCTTTTTGCGCGCGCTTGAGGTCGTCGGGCGTAGGCTCGTAGTCGTGGATCTCAGCGCCGGCCTTGGTGATGGACTCTACCTGGCAGAACTTTCCTGCAACGCGAGAAGCCATGTCTTGAATGACGGTAAAAGTGGTCAAGACAAGGGGAACCGACGAGTTTGGGTTTTGCGCGGTGCCTGCGCTGGTAGCGGAATCGCGTGGGCCACACGCGGCGAGAGAAGCGATGGCTGCCGCGGAGCTTGCACCGAGCAAGGACAGCGCTGACCTGCGGGTTAGGAGAGGGTTGCGGGTGACGTTCGGGTGTGGGTCGGCGTGCGGGCGCGAGTCGGTGTGCGGGCGCAAGTTTGCAGTTGCTGAGTCATGCGTGCAGCAATGTTTCATGGCGACTTCCTTCATAAGTTCAGGGCTAGGCAACAGAACTGACAGCTACAGAGCTGGTGGCTCGGAGCTGATAGTACGAGTCTTCGGCTATAGAGCTGTGGACTGTAGAGTTGGGAGCCCAACGGGTTTCTTGCCATATTGTATTCCTAAAAGTTAGCTATGTCTAACTTTTGAGATTTTTGAGGAAAGAAAAAGACTTCAGTTTGCAGACAAATGTCCAAAAGATTAAACGTGAAATTTAATGTGTCATTTATGTCGCATTTTAAGCAAATTATTTTCCTTTGGCTTATTTACCATAGGATTTGTGAAACAAAAATAATTTTTCTATAGCAAATTATGTGAATATGGCTAGAATTTATTTTGTTTCCTAATGGTTTGTGCTCGTTAAAAAAGGAGAGAGCATGGCATTCGATTTTACAGGTAAGCTGGTTCTGGTTACAGGCGGAAGCGCTGGTATTGGCGCTGAGATCTCCAAGGGTATTGTTGCTGGAGGTGGACATGTAATCGTTTGCTCTCGTCACGAGGACACTGGCCGCAAGTTTGTCGAGGAGCTCGGCGAGGGTAACTTCTTCTACACAATGGACATTGCAGATGCCGAGGGCGTCAAGAAGACCGTTGCTCAGATTCTTGAGGAGTGCGGCGACGTCAACGTTCTTATCAACTGCGCTGGTCGCATCAGCTCCGTTCCTTTCACCGAGGTTGACGACAAAGAGTGGAACAACACTATCAACACCAACCTCACCGGTACCTACAACGTAACTCACGCTCTCTGGCAGCACTTCATTGATCGTGGTGGCGCTCGCATTGTCAACGTTTCTTCCGTTGCAGGCAAGATTGGCGGCGGCCTCCTTGGTACTGTTGCTTACGCATCTTCTAAGGCTGGTATGAACGGCTTTACCAAGGCTATCGCTAAAGAGGGCGGCAAGTACGGCATTTCTTGTAACGCTGTTTGCCCATCCTTCACCATTACAGATATGACCACTGCACTCTCCAACGATGAGGAGAAGTACAAGAAGGTCGTAGGCATTATTCCTCTCGGCCGTCCTGCACAGGCATCTGAGCCTGCACAGATGGTACTGTTCTTTGCTTCCGACGCTGCTAGCTTTGTCAACGGTGAGGTTGGCGACTGCGACGGCGGCATCGTAATGGATTAGGTGATTGTTGATGGCTACAAAAGAACCAATTTCTCTTCAGCACCCATTTAAGGCACTGGGTCGCATTCCAGGCGCAAACATCCTGGTACCACTGCTTCTTGGCGTTTTCATGAACACATTTTTCCCAGATGTATTCCCAACGCTTGGTAGCTTTACTGCTGCTATGACCGTTAAGGGTACTGCTGCTCTGGTTGGTGCTTTCATGTTGTGTGTTGGTGCAACTATTTCGTTTAAGAGTGCACCAAAGGCTGCTCTTCGTGGCGCTATCATCATCATCTCTAAGGTTGTGTTCTGCGTTGCTCTTGGTCTTGCAGTTCTATTCTTCCTGAACGACAACCTGCTTGGCCTTTCTTCCATGGTCATCCTTGCTGCTTGCTCTGGTGCAAACAACTCCATGTATGCAGGACTGATGGCTGATTATGGTAACGAGTATGAGCAGGGCGCAGTCGCAATTACTACGCTGGTCGTTGGCCCTCCAGTTACCATGCTTGCTCTTGGCGCAACTGGTCAGTCTCCAATTAACTGGTCTTTGCTTGGTGCAGTTCTCCCAATTATCCTGGGTATTCTGCTTGGCAACTGCTTCCCATCTATGAAGAAGATGCTCACAAGCGCTCTGCCAGCAATTATTGTCATGACCTTCTTTGCTATGGGCACAACCATGAAGTTTGATTCTCTCATTATGGCTGGTCCTGCAGGTATTCTGCTTGGCGTTATCTGCTCTGTTTGCGGTGGCTTTATCAACTACTTTGTTGATAAAGCAACTGGTGGAACCGGAATTGCAGGCGTTGCAATTTCTTCCTGCGCAGGCGCAAACGCACTTACACCTGCTGCTATGGCAGAGGCAAACCCAGCCCTGTATGGCGGCGCTGCTCTTGCAACAGCAAATGCACAGGTAGCAGCTGCAGTTATCGTTACTGCAATCCTGACTCCTTTGATTACTGGTTATGTTGCTGAGCACTTTGCTAAGAAGGACAACACTTCAGAGGAAGTTGTTGAGGCTGCTTAATCGCCCTCAAAGTTTCAAATGCAAAATCCCAGCACCTAGCGGTGCTGGGATTTTTTGTGCTGCGAAACAGCACTGGCTCCGTGCAAGAGTTGCTCGAAGAATGGCAATAGACGGCTGATAGGGGGGGGCGGTGGATGCAGAGATCCTTCGCGAATCACTCGAATAAGTCTCCAAGTGGTAAAAAATGCGTTTAGTTGGAGATTTCATTTTTCTGCATACAACGTTTGCCCAGATAAAATTTTTTGAGGCGGTAAAAAATCGTCTTAGTTGGAGATAAAACGTCTAATTTTCAATTTTCATTTCCAACTAAACGCATTTTTTACCTTTTTCGGCACATAATTTTGAGCGCAAAAATTACGTATTCATGGAAATGAATATTACAACCGGATTATGCAAAAAAGGGTCAGAGCGGAACGTTCTAACCCTTTGATTTGCAATAAAACCTGCGACCAGCTTTGCCACAAGTAATTGGGCAAGTAATTTCTGCAAGTAGCAACAGGCAGTCTTAAACGACAGCTACTTAATCAGGACGTTTCCTTCATAGCTGTCATGAACATCCTGAGGCGTGACGCCCATGTGCTTCTTATATAGTCTGCTGAAATAGAACGGATCGCTATAGCCAACCGCCTCGGAAGTCTCTCGCACAGAAAGACCAGATTGAAGTAGCTGTTGAGCATGATCAAGACGCTTTGCAATAATGAATGTCATTGGGCGAACGCCAAATGTTTGGACAAAATTGTTGGAGAAACGTTGAGTGCTCATTCCGCAACGTTTAGCCAGGCCAGGGATGGTAATTGGATCTGCAAAGTGGAGCTCAATGTACGTGCGAGCCTCAGCCATGCTCTCCTGAACCTTTTGGCTGTTGGTGAGTAGGAACATAGACTTGATGAGCTCGGTGCCATTGACAATCTGAGCAACACGATTGTCCAGCGATGGGGTGGTGTTAAGTTTTTCCAGGTCAAGCACCTTATCAAGAATGCGGTCGAATCCTTGAGGATCAAATGCATAGGCATTGAAGATTGGGCTGGTGACATCGCCCTGAATGCCATCATAGTAGATGTTTACATGGTCAAACGAGCGTCCGTAAAGGGTTCGATATGTTACTGTCTGACCTGCAGGAACATGTACAACCGTAGTTCCTTCGCAGACAAATTCATTTCCACCAATAGTAATCTCGGCAGCTCCAAAAACAGGAATGATGAAAACAGAATGAGCAAGCGAAAAGGTAACTTGGGAGTCAGCAATCTTCTGTTGGCGGTTGATCGAAAACACACTATACGTCTGCCGCGAATAGGTCTCTTTTAGCTCCTGCAGATTAGCCTGCATAGAATCTCCTCATTTCAAAAGCGCTCTAATGCGCCGAATATTAAAAATAACATGGAGAGTATTTTAGCCAGCAGAACTGTGATTGCAACCCCAAAATCAAATAAAATGCCATTTCAGGGGTTAAATTTTGATTAACGAGAAAGACAATTGCCTACGTAACTTTTATAGAATGATTTTAAAAAGAACAATTTATGAATAAATTTTGTCCATTCAAATTAAAGATTTTACATTTTGATTGTTTGCTTTAAACTGCCGATAAATAGCGTTTTTTGATACCATGAAATAGTTATGCACAAATGGTTTCTTCAGGTTAACTTTAGATACTGCAAACTTCGTTGAGATGTCGTAGCTTTCTTTTAGTTTGCCATGGATTCCATTGTTTTTTAGGTCTTAGGTTTTATTGGCTTCTGTAGAGTTTTCTCGTAGAAGGTTTGTATATGGAGCAGCTCGCACACGTTTTTTCACTTATCGTTCAGCCCGCATATGACTTGACCGGCAGTTGGTGGGCGGCAATCTTCCTTTTTACCCTTGCAACTAAAATCATCCTGATGCCTCTGGCGCTTTGGACGCAGCAAAATTCTATTGTTATGGTGCGCCTTATGCCTGAGACCTTCCGCTTGAAGACGCGTTACTTCGGCGACAGAGAGACCATCGAGGAGCGCTCCAATGAGCTCAACAAAAAGGCAGGTTATCACCCGCTATTGAGTCTTATTCCTCTGGCAATCCAGGTAGTCATCCTGTTCGGCCTGGTTGACGTTATCCATGGCATCACCGATTCTGGTGCGCCTGGCACAGAGTTTTTGGGCATGACCCCAATCATCGATGGTGGTATCACCTGGATTATGCCACTGGCAGCAGCTTTGTCCTCGGTTGCTCTTGGCCTTGCTTCCAACAAGTTGAACCCACTTCAGCGCGAGCAGTCTCGTGCAGAGAAGAACACCACTAATGGCCTTTCTATTGCAATGTCACTTGTGCTTGCAGTCTACGTTGTCTGCGGCATGGCATTCTACTGGGTTTGCTCAAACCTTCTCTCAATTCTGGTCCAAATTGTCTGCAACATTATTATCGACCCTCGTAAGCAGGTTGACTACGATGAACTCAACGCTGCTCGCGATGAGTTTGAGGCAATGGATGCAGCAACCAAGTCTACACACAAATGGTTCCAGCGTGATCCTCATGCTGCTCGAGAAAAAGAGGACTACAAGCGCTTCTTTGACACCATCGGCAAGCACCTGGTCTTTTACTCCGAATCAAGCGGTTTCTACAAGTACTTCCAGGGCGCCATCGAGTGGCTGCTGGCAAACTCTGACATTCGTATCCACTATGTCACCTCTGACCCTAACGACCAGGTCTTTGAACTGGCAAAACAGCAGCCTCGCCTGATTCCGTATTACTTGGGTCAGCGTCGCCTTATCACGCTTTTCATGAAGCTCGACGCTGATGTTGTGGTAACTTCCCTCGGCGACCTGGAGAGCTCCTACATGAAGCGCTCCTACGTGCGCAAAGACGCTGAGTACATGTATATGTGCCACCACATGACTTCCATGACGGTTACCTCAACGCGCAACGAGTACACCTACTACGACGACGTCCTCTGCGTTGGCCCTCATCAGCAGCATGATCTTGAGCTGGTCGAGAAGTACTACGGCACGCCATCCAAGAGAAAGCCTGCTATTGGCTACGATCTTCTCGATAGGTCAATCCTGAACTATAAGAAGCAGAATCTGGGTCAGCGGAAACCTGGCGAGAAACCCCTGTTGCTGATTGGTCCTTCGTGGCAGTACGACAACTTGATGGACAGCTGCCTTGACGGCCTGCTTGAGCAGCTCATGGGCCGTGGCTGGCGTATTGTGGTTCGCCCGCACCCAGAGTATTTGAAGCGTTATCCTGCCCGTATGGAGGAGATTCTTGCTCGCTATGCTGACGCGGATCCAGAGGAGCTCTCCTTTGAGACTGACTTCAGCTCTAACACTTCGGTTCTCTCGGCTGACCTGCTGTTTACTGACTGGTCGAGCGTTGCCGAGGAGTTCTCGTTTACCACGCTCAAGCCGTCGGTCTTCATTGACACCGCAATGAAGGAGAACAATCCTGACTGGAGCAAGATTCATTCGGATCCATGCGACATTACGCTGAGAAATGAGATTGGCCGCAGCTTTGATCCTAAGGACCTCTCGGGTCTGGGCGACGCTGTTGCGCAGATGCTTGAAGAGACCGACAGCTGGTCACACAAGATTGAAGAGATTCGCAACAACATGATCTTTAATCTCGGTCATGGTGGAGAAGCTGCAGGTAAGTTCATTCTCGAGCGCGTTTTGGCGCACCAGGAGGGAACCGCGGACGCTGACGTCGAGAAGACCGATGACGCAGCAGCCGATGTCGATACTGCTACAACCGAGGGCGACGTCGACGCCGCAGACGACGGCAACGTCGAGAAGGACAGTGATTTCCGTGCGTAAAACGGCCACTTTACTTGCGAAGACAACAGCCAGCGCCGCTGCTCACAAGACACGTGCACTTCTTGTGCATGCTGCATTGTATGTTGTAGCGTTGACTCTAGTTTGGTGGGCACTTCTACCAGCAACAGCTCAGGCTTACGTTGATCCGTCAGTTATGACGTATACCATCCAGGCACTAGCTGCAGTTGTAGTTGCGCTCTCTGCAGTGCTAGGTGTTGCGTTTAGGCGTTCTCGTAAGGTGCTCTTCCGCATCCTTAAGATTGATGAGAACGCCAATAAGATTGTCGAAGGCAAAGTACACAAGGTTGACGCCAAAGGTGCTGAAGCTGCAAACACTCAGATGAAAGAAATCCTTGCAGCAGAAGCTGTTCGTCTCAAAGAACAAAAAGAGGGCACCCTCAAACCTAAAGGTCGTATTGGTGTTGCATTTCTTGTTTCTTTCTTTACTGTCTTTACCATCTTGGTCGTAGCCCCACTTGAGTTGGTAGCCAGCAATGCGCGAGACCTTTCTTTCAACCTCAACGATGTTGCAGGTCCCGTTATTATTGCAGGACTTATTATTACAATTATTCTTACGGTGCTTCTATCGCTCCTGCGTAAGCGTGTGTTTAACGTTGCCGTTGCATTTGTAGGTGCCATCGGCGTGGCATCGTATGTCCAGGCAGTATTCTTGAACGGTGGCATGCCCCTTGCTGATGGTCATGAGGTCATTTGGTCCAACTTTACCAGTCAGATGATTGTTTCTGGCTTCATTTGGTTGGCAATTATTGCAGCTGCAGTGACCTTCTCGCTCCTTAAAGCAAGGCAGCTTAGAACAGGTCTTTTGATAACCGCAACTGCTCTTATCATTGTCCAGGCAGTTGGCGTTGCAAGTCTGTGGGGCCCTGCAATCGCAGCGTCGATAGATGCTCATGCCGAACACCAGCAGGTTATCGCAACGCGCGAGGGCCTCTACAACGTTTCTTCCAAGAAGAATGTCGTGGTGTTTGTTTTGGATACCACTGATACTGCTTTTGTCCAGAAGCTCTACGATGAGTATCCAGAGACATTTGCGTCTCTTACTGGCTTTACCTGGTACAGAAATTCCGTCGGCTCCATGATTCCAACGCGCTACGGTGTTCCATCGCTGCTCTTTGGCTCTCGTCCTCAGCCTGGCGAGAATTTCAACGATTTTGTCTACAATTGGGCACAGAGCGATCAGTATCTCAAGGATATTCAGAATGCTGGATATCAAGCAGGTTTGTATACAGATCAGTTGAACTACTCTCATTACAGAGATACAGCACAGAAGTATTCCATCAACTACCACGAGCCTCGTGGTCGCGGCACAGATAATCAGCTAGACGTGCTAGGTGCGCTGCGTATTCTCTATAAGACGGCATTCTGTAGGGACATGCCTTGGGTATTTAAGCCTCGATTCTGGTATTACACCGAGGACCTCAATATGCGTATGCGCAGACCAGTCAACATGGACGAGGTTGATCTTTCTTCACAGCCTTACACCGAGGATGACCTCAAGTATTACCAGGAACTTCAACACTACGGACTCTCGATTGACGACAGTGCTGGTCAGAAAGGATCGTTCCGCTTTATCCACCTTTTTGGTTCACACCCACCTTATACGCTTGATCGTAACGTTGAGCCTACCAGCGATCCAAGCAAGCAAAACGTTGAAGAGCAGACTATTGGCTCGTATAGAATTGTTGCGCAGTATATTGCTGAGCTTAAGCGTCTGGGCGTATATGAGAACACGTCGTTTATCATTACCGCAGATCACGGTGACTGGTACTTGACTAATACTGACATTCAGCAGCCTTCTGCTCCAGTTATTATGTACAAACCAGCTGGTCAGACCGCTGAAGAAGCGGCTCAGCCTATGCAGATTTCTGATGCACCTGTCTGGCACTACGACATTTTGGCGCAGACTCTGAAGGATATGGGTGTTGACCAGCAGACCCTTTCCAATTACACCACGCCGCTTGACGAGTCTTATGAGGGCGAGGATCGTCCTCGCTACTACATCGAGACCATTTCAGATGGTAAGCGCGACATCTTTGTCAGGGAGTTTGTCATTAACGGCGACGCCAATGACATGAAGAATTGGAGTCCTACGGGCAACGAATGGCCTGTTGAACCATGGCACGACTAAGTTAGGCGTCCGGCAACAGCCCACTGGCGAGAAACCCGGTGCGCTTGGCGAGAAACCCGGTGTACCCGCCGTCGAGAAATCCAACTACAAGAAAAGCCGCGTCCACACGACGCGGCTTTTTTGGTGACCAGTTATGTGAGCTGTTCTGCGAAGAGAGCTTACCTGTGAGTTGGGACTACTATGGCAAAATCCATGCAGGTAGACCATCAGAGAAGATACGTGCGAGTGGGTACGCCTCGTCAATAGTCAGTGTTGCAACAACGCGATGAGGACCTTCTGCTGAAACGTCAAATACGAGCGCAAGGGGTTTCTCGCCATCGGTGGTGGGAAGTGCAAGGTAGATGCAGTGCTTGGACGGATTGTAGAGCTCAATAGCCATGCGCCATCCGCGCTTTGCTGCTCGCAGGGCGTTTTGCACCAGAGGTGAGTTGTCATTAAATCCACGCTCGGGATCAAAGAGAAGAGGAGCGTGAGTTGAGACAGGTAGCGAGAAGTCAGCATCGGTGTGCATGAGCTGCTGCTCGTTCTTCCTGTAGACGTACGCTGCGGAAAGGCAAGCTTGCGCTGCCTGCAACGAGGGCGCGTCGCTCAGATAGGTGGTGCTAAGCGCATTCCAATCGGAGACAGGAGCCTCGTTCATGACCACGTCAACAGGGTTTATGGGCAGCTGCTTTTCTGCGGAGGGCAGCTTCTCCCATGAAGCGATACCAGACTTAGGCAGACCGCGAAGCACGTCAACTGCCTGATCCTGCAGCTCACTTGCAGAAACGCTAAGCTCCAAGAGCGTCCAAGGACGCAGAGCTCCGCGTTTTGACTTGCGGATGGTAGCGGTAATTACCTCGTCTGTCTGCGGCTTCTTGTAACGCGTGTTAAACGTAAACGTGCCGCCCTTGGAAATGAGCGCGCGAGAAGACTCGGCAAGTTTGAAGTCTTCCTCCAGCTGCTTGAGGACGTTGGCGTCAACAGGAGCCATCTGATACAAAATGCCGAGAAGCTCGTTGTTGACGTGGACATCTTCCTCAAAATTGGCAGGGTATATTGGGGTAGAGGTGGAAGTCTCATTCTGATTGATTACCTGCGTAGAAGCCTGGGATTCAGAAACTGTAGTGCTAGAGACAGAACTTGTTGCATTCAGTGCCTGTTGCAATACTGAAGGAGCGGCCTCAAGCGTCTTCTCTTCATCAGAGCCGTCGTAGGGATTGTACGTAACGGTAAGCGAGATGGTAGGCTCGGGCACTACAGGTTCGGGCACTGTAGGCTCGGCAGCTTTAGACTCTGGAGCTGTCGTTTCGGTTTCTACAGGTTCTGGAGCGGCATCATCGGTTCCAGCGGGTTCTGGAGCGGCATCATCGGCAGATTCTTGCTGGAAGTCTTCTTCAGGCGCCTTATCAGCAGACTCCTCTGCGATTGGTGCTGTTTCTGCAACAGACAATTCCTCCGAGCTCTCTGCGACAGTCAGCTTCTCTGGCTCCGTCGGCTCTTCCTGTGCAGGAAGCTCCTCAACTTCAGGCTCCGCCTCAACTACCAGGTGCTTTGGCTTGAGTGCGCGAATGGACTTTGTCCCACGGCGGCGCTTCCAAGGTTTGCCGTTGTTTTGCGTCTCGACGTTTTTCTCGCCAGCAGCAAGGGCGACCTCAAAGGTATCAAAGGTCAGAAGCGTTGCGTAGACGTAGCCTTTTTTGAACGCAGTGATTTTGATGAAATCGGGGCACGCCTCCATGAGCGCGCGGATGTCGTCAAAGCCAAAATCCTGCGGTGCAAGATCGTCTTCAATGAGCACGCCCTCAACGGTAGAGAGGGGAGTCTGCTTAGAGACGCCAATGGTTGCTTTAAGTAGTTTATACAGGTAGAGCGCGTGTTCTTGTTTTATAACAGCCATGATGCTCCTGAAATAGTAGTTAGTGGACTACATACTACTCGATTTTGAACAGACAAAGATACTGATTGCACATAGAAAGTCGCAATACGTAGCAAAAAAGCGAGAGCTGGACTGATAGAATAAGGCTAGATTGAAGGGAGCTCACATGATTGGTCGTTTTATTAAGAGAGCTGCAGTTAGAGCTGCAGGTTTAGCAATTACTCAGTATGCCGCAAAGGCAGCGCTTCAATCCGAGGCTGGCAGAAAGCTGCTTGCTACAACGGCTTCTAAAGCTGCCAACTTAGCAGGCAATATCGCTAAAGAGCAGCTTACAGCTGGGTTTAATGCTCATATTAGGCCAGCACTGCCAAGCGGCGATGCTATTCAGTCATCAGTCGCTCGCGCTCAGTCTGCGCTCCGTTCGGCTCAGACTTCAGTTTTGGCTGCTCAGGCCCAGCTTCAGTCTAATCTAGAAAATCGTTTTTCTCGCCCAAAGAACAAGCTTTCAAAGCAGCTTGCAAGCACTGCAGAGTCGCTTGAAGAGATGGGAGAGACCCTGGCCGAGCACCAGGATGCTGCCACAGATATCGCAGTTGCAGATGTTGCTGAGGAAATTGCTGCTCAAAATGGACAGGATTCTGACGTTCTGTTAGCCTCTACCAAGAAGCGCAAGTCGTTTAGAAATGTGGCAATTGCTGGTGGCGTTGTGGCTGGTGCTGCTCTTGGTTTGGCTGCATACGGTGCTTATTCTATTGCTCCTCGCAAGCAAAATGATCGCCTGCTCCTGGAGCGTTGGCACGAGATTGCTCGTCATCGCTATGCTCACCGTGGCCTCTACAACAACGAGGCAGGCATTCCAGAGAACTCCCTGCTTGCTTTCCGCGCAGCTGTCGAGAAGGGCTTTGGCTCCGAGGTTGATGTCCACCTGACCGCAGACAACAAGCTGGTTGTTGTTCACGATTCAGCACTTGATCGTCTTTGTGGCGTACAGAAGATTGTTGAGGAGTCCACGCTGGAAGAGCTCCGTGGCTTGAGACTTCTTGCTACCGACGAGCAGATTCCAACATTTGAGGAAGTTCTTGAGGTTTATGCATGGAGTGGCTCCGGTGAGCTACCTGCACCTTTGATTATTGAGGCTAAGACGCGCAACAATAACGCTGAGCAGCTGACAGAAAAGATTATGCAGGCTCTTGATCTTCGTCCTGTTCGTGCATGCATCGAGAGCTTTGATCCTCGCGTTTTGCAGTGGCTGCGTCAGAACCGTCCCGAGATGCTTCGCGGTCAGCTCTCAGAGAATTTCCTGGTTGACCGTCAGACCAAGCACATGAACATTGCTACGCGAGCCGGCGCTACAGCTCTCTTTGGTAATTCTGTTGGTCGTCCAGACTTCATTTCTTACAAGTTTGAAGATCGCAAGAACCCCTTTGTTAAGCTGGCTTGCAATACCATGGGTGCACACCTTATCACCTGGACCGTTAGGAGCGAGGAAGACATGATTGCCTCCGAGCTTGAGGGAGCTCCTGTCATTTTTGAGGGATTTATTCCAACCCCTGCATCGCTGATCAACTAGTTTTTCACTTGGCGAGAAGAACGTCCAGCCAAGAACTTGGTCAAGAACTACGGCTAAAAACTATATGTCTATCTAGGACTCCACGGGTTTCTCGCCCGCGGAGTTTCTTGTGAAAAGTTCCTTAAGATTGTCGTATGAATATATGTACATATATAGATTTAAGTAGTAGACTAGGCATATCAACCTACCCGAGGAGGAGCTATGGGTTCGAAGACAAAGGTAAAGATTGCTCGCATTGTCTTTTCTGCTGTTTTGCTAGTAGTAGCTTACGCGGTTGAACACGCATTTGACCTGCAGCTCTGGCAGGCACTGTTGCTTTACCTGTTGCCTTACGCTGTTGCGGGATACGATGTTGTTCTAGAAGCATGGGAGAGCATCACTGAGGGTGAGTGCTTTAACGAAGACTTGCTCATGACCATTGCTACTGTTGGTGCCTTGCTCATTGGCTTTGTGCCTAACGGTTCTCCTATGTTTGATGAGGCCGTCTTTGTCATGCTGTTCTTCCAGGTAGGAGAGGTATTTGAGCATCTTGCTTCCGACAACAGCAAGAAATCTATTGCCAAGCTCATGGATATTCGCCCTGATAGCGCAACGGTTGAACGTGACGGACAGCTGCTCACTATTTCTCCTGAAGAGGTTCAACTGGGAGAGATTATCGTGGTAAAGCCCGGTGATCGTGTTCCTGTTGACGCAGAGATTGTTGAGGGTTCCACTAGTCTTGATACCGTTGCTCTTACCGGTGAGAGCGTGCCTCGCGACGCAACGGTAGGGGACAATATTATCTCAGGCTGTGTAAACCTTTCTGGTGTGGTACGTGCTCGCGTTACCCACCTCTTTGAAGACTCTACTGCTTCCCGCATCATTAAGCTGGTAGAGGATTCAAACCAAAACAAGTCCAAGAGCGAGAGTTTTATTCGTCGTTTTTCTCGCGTGTATACTCCAGCTGTTGTTTATGGTGCTATTGCACTGGCGTTTTTGCCACCACTGCTTTCGGGAGACTTTGTTGCTAACGCTTCTACCTGGGTTGTAAGGGCGCTCACCTTCCTTATTGCGTCTTGCCCATGCGCGCTGGTAGTTTCTGTGCCACTGGCCTTCTTCGGCGGCATTGGCGCTGCTTCAAAGGAGGGCATCCTAATCAAAGGATCTGCATACATTGATACGCTCTCTACCCTTGGTACCGTTGCATTTGACAAGACCGGTACGCTGACTGAGGGTGTCTTTGAGGTCCTTGCTGTTCACCCGCAAACCATTGGCGAGAAAGACCTTTTGCACCTAGCCTCTCACGTTGAGATGCACTCCACGCATCCAATTGCTGCAGCTCTTCGTGCCGCCTATCCAAGCGAGGACGATGGCTGTGTTATCACGGACATCAAAGAAATTGCTGGTCAGGGCATCTGCGCTAACGTGAATGGTAAGAACGTCGCCGTTGGTAACTGCGCACTTATGGAGAGCGTAGGAGCTTCTTGGAAAGCGTGCGAAAACCATGGAACCATCATTCACGTGGCTGTTGATGGAACCTACATGGGCCACATTGTTATTTCTGACCGCGAACGAGCTGATGCTCCAGCAGCAATCGCTTCCCTCAAAAACGTTGGTGTATCTAAGGTTGTTATGCTCACGGGCGATAAACGCGACGTTGCAGAAGACATTGCTGCTAAGATGGGCATCACCGAGGTCCGCTCTGAGCTTCTCCCACAGGATAAGGTATCTGCGGTCGAAGGTCTTCTCGCTCAGAAGGCAGCTGGTAAGTCTCTTGCCTTTGTAGGCGATGGCATCAATGATGCTCCTGTCCTTGCTCGTGCAGACGTAGGCGTAGCTATGGGCGGTTTAGGATCTGATGCTGCTATTGAAGCTGCCGACGTAGTTCTTATGGATGACAAACTCTCTAAGCTTTCAAAGGCAGTAAAGATTGCTCGTCGCACTCTCGGTATTGCTAAGCAAAATATTGTGTTTGCCATTAGCGTTAAGGTTGCCGTTTTGATTCTTGCGGCCCTTGGTCTGGCTCCTATGTGGTTGGCTATTTTTGGAGATACGGGCGTCATGGTACTTGCTGTTCTTAATTCCACCAGAGCTCTTAAGATTCAATCAATCAAGTAGGGGAGTCTAAAGCCCACTTATCAACGTAAAAGGAGCACTCACAGAAGAAGTGCTCCTAGAACTTACTTTACAAATTACCGAGCCTTCTTACGAAGTCTACGAGCACGGTTTGCAAGATTGCGGACCGTGCTTTCCATGCCATGAGGAACGTAGGTTAGTGACTCTAAATCTTCTGGAAGGTAGTCAACAAGACTGACAGGCTCTGTGGGTGTGAAATCTGCTGGTACAGGACCCGGAGCAATCAGGTAGGCATGAACCTTAGCACCCTGGGCGCCAAGTTTTTGTTCGTACTCACTAGGAACATCGTGGGGAAAATCGTCTTGAGCATCTCGCGTTTTCCAAATAAAGTTGTATCCTGCAACTTCAACTTGCTCAAGAGAAAAATCAAAAAGTGGCTGACTATCCGTTTTAAGACGAACAACACCCTCTTTAGCCAAAACATTTCTGTACTGCATAAGACGTTCAGCATCAGTGAGGCGCATCTTTGCTTGCCTGATTCGAGGAAATGGTGCAGGGAAGTTAAGATAAATAACAGAGACTTCTTCTGGCGAGAAGTACTCATCAATCTTCATGCCGGTACCAGGAACTACGATGGCGTTAGGCACTCCTGCTTCATAAATTGTTTTAGCAGCATATGAAATACAGATAGGTTCTGTATCAATGGCTACAAAAAGCACGTTAGGATTTGCCTTAGCTTGAGCAGCAGTAAAAGATCCCTTGCCGCAGCCAAGGTCTACACGGACCTCAGAGAAGGGAACATGCCCCTCAGCAGTAATTGGCGCACACGCAGAAGCCCACGTACCTCTCAAAGTCTCTGGATGAGGCTCAATAACGCTGGAATACGCCTCTAAGCGCTCTTCCAGAACAAAGTTTTTAGGCAAACGTGCATGTAGTGCGCGCAAAGCAACTCCTCAACAAGCAGGCAAAATCAGCATTTCTTTACAGAAGCTGATCAAGCGTTTCTCCGTACGAAGGTAGGAATTCTGTCATAAAATCGCGCACTTCTGGAAGAGAATCTGCTAAATCTTCAACAACTCCACGAGTCGAGGCTTCAGCGGTAATAAATTCTGAGTTTCCAGACTGAGCCTCCTCAATACACTTAATGAGTGCTGCAATTTTATCTGCAGCTTTAATAAGCTTTCTAAGATAAGCTTCACTCTCTGAAGCCTCAGCGCTGTGAGTAAGCACCTGAGCATAGGTATCTTGCAGGTCTTCTGGCAGTGTGGAGAGAATGGTTTTCTCGGCACGTGCTTCTACCTGATGATACGCATCTCTAATCTCTGAATTAGCATACTTTACAGGCGTAGGCATGTCTCCGGTGATAATCTCTGATGCATCGTGATACATACCAATAAGAGCCGCGCGATCTGCGTCAAGATTTCTGTGATAGCGCACATTTGCAATAGTTGCTAGGCAGTGAGAAATAACAGCCACGTCAAGGGCGTGTTCAGCAAGGCTTTCTGAGCGAGAATTGCGCATAAGCGACCAGCGTTCAATGTAGCGCATGCGAGAAATAAGTGCAAAAAAGCTGGACTGCGACGAAGAATTCTGAGACATTGCCCCTCCTTAATTTGTTTTCTCAACCTTACCACGGATACCGGACAAAAACTGTTTTGACACAACTATGCAATGTAGTCATAGCAAATATGAAGTAATCAAATACTTTAGATGTTTATATGAAATTATTGATATCTGAACATCCGTTCATGGGTATTTTTGCTCCGCTTACCGGCAACCATGGCTAACTTATTCCAAAGGAGTTAACCCAGGCTTACTATGCAAGTAAACCTCGTCCGTTTAAAAGAAGTGAGCGGACAACAAAGGAAGGATGGGAAACATGAGTAAGTATGCTTTTGTAGGCGGCAAGCTCGTTGACGGTACTGGCGCTGCACCGGTCGAGGACTCCCTTGTCCTTATCGATGAAGACAAGATTACCTATGCTGGTCCTCGTAAGGAGGTTCCAGAGGGATATGAGGTTCGTGACGCATCCGGCCATACCGTAATGCCTGGTCTTGTTGATACACACCTGCACTTCTCCGGCAACCTGACCGACAACGATAACGACTGGGTTATCGAGT
>CAUVBV010000017.1:0-24620 GCA_963550405.1 uncultured Atopobium sp.
ACCAGAGAGCTTACTCCTCCTCGAGAGCAGCAGCAATCTCGTCGGTGATGTTCATGGTGCTGTAGACGTTCTGGACGTCATCGAGCTCGTCGAGCTTATCGATGAGGCGCTGAACCTTCTTCGCATCAGAAACGGAGACGTCAGTTGGGGTGGTTGGAACCATGGTAAGCTCGGAACCCTTGACCTCAATGCCCTGAGCCTCGAGGCCCTTCTGGACGTCCTGCATCTTGTCGTATGCAGTCCAAACGATCCACTGATCGCCAGCGTCCTCGTAATCGTTTCCGCCAGCCTCAGCAACTGCCATCATGAACTCGTCCTCATCGACAGCGTTCTCGCGGTCAGCAACCTTCTTCTCCTCGGAGACAATAACCTTGTCAACTGCGATGGAACCCTTGCGCTCAAACTGGAACGCAACGGAACCAGCGGTACCAAGGTTGCCGCCAGAGTGAGTAAATGCGGAACGAACGTCTGCTGCGGTACGGTTCTTGTTGTCGGTCAGGCAGTCAACGTAAACTGCGACACCTGCAGGACCGTATCCCTCGTAAACGATCTCCTCGTAAACGGCAGCATCAGCGCCAGCGCCAAATGCCTTATCGATAGCGGCCTGAATCTTTGCGTTAGGCATGGAAACCATGCGTGCACGGGCAACAGCGGCAGACAAGCTAGCGTTGTTGTCCGGATTTGGGTCGCCACCCATCTTTGCTGCAACAGTGATGTTGCGGGAAAGCTTAGAGAACAGCGAGGAGCGCTTAGCGTCGATAGCTGCTTTCTTGTGCTTGGTTGTGGCCCACTTAGAGTGTCCGGACATTGCACTCTCCTTCTTTAGAGGTTCGAAAACCTAATTATCACATTAGCCCTTATACGTTACACGAAATCAAGCAGCGAGAAAAGACTTATTTTGCAGATATGGAGACTTGCGCACGCCTGACGCCGAGAAACCCGTGGGCTCGCAAGCCCTGCGCACCTCCACGCAAGTCCGCGCACCATCACACACCTCTACGCGCAACACGTCCGCTCCTACTCCACCAGCTCAACGTGAATGGACTCCGCGATTTTCCCGACCAGCGCAAAGTCGCCCAAGCCAGCGCTCATAGCCACGTTTCCGCCGGTAGCCATCGCGCGTGTCAGAGCTTTCTCAACAGCCGACGGATCCTCAAGCCAAACAGACATGAAGCTTGCCAGCGTTGAATCGCCCGCACATGCCGTCGAAAGCACCTCTACCTGCGCAGCGTTTGCGTGCCAGACATGTTCACCGTTGAAGAAGTACGCGCCTTCGCCGCCTAGCGTAAGCAAGATGTTCTTTGCTCCGCGCTCGTGAATCTTGCGGAGGGCGAGAAGAACGTCGGCCTCGTTATGGACATCGACACCAAAGATCTCTGCCACTTCTTCGTCGTTTGGCTTGATGAGCAGCGGTTTTTTCTCGACAAGTTCTGCGAGGTGTTTATGAGAGATATCCAGAACCAGTTCAGCGCCGCGCTCATGACAAAGATCAAAGAGCTCGTCGTAGAAGGTTGGATCCATCTCAGGGGAAAGCGAGCCAGAAACCACCAGCACATCCAGGTCGGGGGCAGTACGCAGCAGCTCAAGCATCTCGTCTTGCTTGGAGCGAATAACAGGAGCGCCTGCATTAGGGAACTTGAGCTCACCTTCTGGCGTGGTAACAAAAATGTTTACGCGGGTAATGCCGTCAATCCACACAGGCTTGACCGGGCAAATCTTAGACGCCTCTTCAACAATATAATTGCCCGAGAAGCCACCAAAAAAGCCCAGGATAGTAGAATCTACGCCGTAGTGAGCAAGCGTAAATGAAACGTTCAGACCCTTACCGTTTGGTGTATAAACAGCATCGGTTGTGCGGTTAACGTGTGTATAAGAAGGAACTCCCGAGTTGACGTTCATGTCGATTGCAGGGTTAGTGGTAAGTGTGTAAATCATCAAAGCTCCCTCTGGAACAAAAATGGACCCGACGAAATCGCCGAGTCCATATTTTACTTCGATTATCTGAGTCTGCACCCAAACTGTACGTAAATTCTGGGCAAAACTCAAACGGTACCGAGTGCGTGCTAAGCGTAACGCTTAGCCCTCGACAATCTGGTTGCCGTTCTTGCGGTACTCGTATGCCTTGAAAGCAACAAAGAGAATACCACCAACAACAGCGCCGATGAGAATGGCGAGAACCCACTTAAGACCGCCATCGACAACGGGAAGAACCAGGAAACCACCGTGAGGCGCTGGGTCATGAACACCAAAGAGCAGTGTCAGGATGGAGCCGATGGAAGAACCGATCATCATGATAGGCATGACAGGCCAAATGTTCTTAGTCATAAATGGAATTGCGCCCTCGGTAATGTGGGTGCAGCCAAGAATGAAGTTGACCAGACCAGCGTTGAAGTCAGACTTGGTGAAGTACTTCTTACCAACGACAACAGCAAAGGTGGTGATCAGTGGAGGAACAATACAAGCAGCAGAAACTGCAGCCATGAAGTTAGTACCAAACTCATAGGTTGGAGTACCAATGCCAGCATTGAGGGCCTCAGTCAGAAGTGCCGTACCAGTAACGTAAGCTGCCTTGTTAACTGGGCCACCCATGTCAAATGCGCACATGCAACCAATTGCAAGACCAAGGACAATTGGGCCAGAAGCAGACAGGCCGCGCAGGAAGTTCATCATGCCGGTGTTAATTGCTGCCATAGGACCAGAAATACCCAGCATAACCAGGCCAACAATAGTGGTGGAAAGCAGTGGGTACAGGAAGATTGCCTTCAGGCCGTCAAGGTTCTTTGGAAGACCAGAGAGGAGCTTCTCAAGACCAACGATGACATAACCAGCAAGGAAGCCGCCGACGATGCCGCCCAGGAAGCCAAAACCAACACCAGCGCCGCCAGCATCAATCATGCCAGTGTTGGGGTTGATTGGAAGACCCTGGATAGCAATCATACCTGCAACAAAACCAGGAACAAGAGCAGGGCGCTTGCCGATAGACTCAGCAATGTAAGCAGAAAGAACTGGAACCATGAGGCCCATTGCAATGCCACCGATGATCTTAAGCATGGCAGCAAAGCTGTTGTAGTCAGGCTGAGTGGAGCTGAAGGAAGTGATGCCCCAGAGGAATGAAACTGCAGTCAGAACACCACCAGCAACAACAAAGACCAGCATGTGGCTAACGCCGTTCATGAGGTGCTTATAGATGATGTGGCCTACAGACTCTTTCTCAATGGTGCTAGAAACAGGAGCGTCGTCTGCCTCTGCCAGCTCGCCCTCAGGCTGAGCAACAAGAGCACGATCAATAAGACCCTCTGCATCCTTAATAGCTGCAGTAACACCAACATTTACCATTGGTTTTCCGGCAAAACGCTCAGCCTGAACGTCCTTATCGGCAGCAACAACTACTGCCTTGGCGTTCCTGATTTCAGCTGCGGTGAGCTCGTTCTCTACACCGACCTGGCCGTGCGTCTCAACCTTAATGGTAAGACCTTTAGCTGCGGCGGCCTTCTCAAGGGCCTCCTTAGCCATAAAGGTGTGCGCAATACCGGTTGGGCAACCAGTAGCAGCAACGATGTCATACTTTGACTCGTCAGCCACAGCACTCCCCTTTCATCCTAGTGCTCGGAATTGTTCCAAACACAACCAAAAAAGCTGCTCAATGTTAGCACTGAGCAGCTTTGATAACTACGCTTTTACATAAATTGTAACGAGAAAATTATGCTATTGAACACGCTTTCATTTAGCACGGCGTTTATGACAAAAACTCTGATGTTTTTCTCATCAGAAATTTAACTATAAGCGCGCTGTTTTGGGCGAGAAAAACGCACAGCAGCAAACTTACCCTCTACTCAACACCATCATTGCCAAAACGTTCTTGCCTCAAGCGTAATGCCTCGTATGCGCAACCATACATTGCAGCCTGATTGCCCAAGCTAGCAGCCTCAATACGAGCGCCCTTGCTTACCGGTAGAGCGTACTGCTCAAAACACTCGCGAAGCTCGGTAGCAAACGTTGCAAACGAGCCCGCAACACCGCCGCCAATCAAGAACATGGCAGGATCAACCACGCACGAAACCTGCGCCATAGCAAGACCCAGGTAGTGGCACATCTTGTGGATAGCAAGGGTTGCGCACTCATCGCCTTGAGCATGAGCCCTAAACACGGACACCGTATCAGTCTCGTGCTCAACGCTTACAGGAACAACACCTCGAGAAACGCATTCCTCCAGGTACAGGCGGACAACACCCTTAGCAGAAGCATACTGCTCCAGGCAACCGTGGCGACCACAACCGCAGGTCAGCGTCTCTTCTGGCTCAACAATGATGTGACCAATCTCACCGCCCGCGCCAAAAGCACCTGCAGCAAGCTTGCCGTCTACAACAACACCTGCACCAACGCCGGTGCCCAGCGCAATCAGTACAAACGATGGCACGCCCACGGCAACGCCAGCCCACGCTTCGCCCAAAGCAGCGGCGTTAGCATCGTTGACAAACGCAATGGTTGCGTTTGGCAGGCACATATTGATTGCCTGCACCAATCCCTCGGGGTCAATGTCTACATTGGCGAGAAGACCAACGGTTCCGTCATCTGCAACAGGACCTGGAATATCCAAACCACACGCAATAACATCGTTACGGCTTGCTTTTTGGCCATGAACAATCAGCTTAATGGCATCGGTTACCGTCTGATAACCGCCCTCGTTATCAAGTGCGGGCGTCTTGACCTTCTGCTCAGAAAGTAGCTCTCCCTCTGCAGAGAAGAGCCCCAGCTTGATGGTGGTACCACCAACATCAATGCCCAATACGTATTCCATAAAACCCCCTAGTTGCCGCGCTTAAGCGCACCCTCAACAAGTTGCGCAAGAACGTCTTCAACAGCGTATCCTGCAGCCTCAATAGCCATTGGAACAAGGGAGGTCTCAGTGAGTCCTGGGAATGTCTTCAGACCCATGACCATAACGTGATGTCCATCCCAAATAAAATCAATACGAGCAAGATCTCTGCAGCCATAAGCGGTGTACACCTCAAGAGCTGCGCGCTCAAGAGCCTCACGAGCAGCAGCTGGATCTGCGCCAAGTGCTGCCAAAGACTCAGGACGAACTGGGCAGAAGTGCTGAATACGCTCTGGATCAAGACGAGCATCCGTGTCGTAAATACCCTTGGTCACCGAAATCTCTACTGGTGGCAGGGTTTTCTCGCCATCTGCGTCAGAGAGCACGGTAACGCTTACTTCAACGCCATCAACCCACTGCTGGATAATGACGGAGTCGTCAAAACCAAGTGCGCCGAGAAGTGCTGGTCCAAGCTGGTCAGCACTGTCAACCTTAGAAAGGCCCATAGCAGAGCCGCCGTGAACGGGCTTGACTGCTAGAGGGAAGCCAACGCCGCCACCAAGGCGCTCGGGAACCAGATCTAGAGCAGCTGCCGCACCAAGATCTTTAAACGCACTGGCAGTCAGCACAATCTGAGGAGGCCAGATGACCTCGGACTCCTCCTTTGACCAGGCCTGGCGCACAATAAACGGCATGTCAGCTTTGTTCCAGGCTGCCCTACAAGATGCAGGCCTTGAGCCCACATACGGAATCTTGAGGAACTCCAAAAGCGCAGGTACTGCACCATCTTCTCCGCCCGCGCCGTGAAGGCACACAAACGCAACATCGGGTTTCTCGGCACGAAGAGTGTCTACCAGGTGAGCATCAGCATCAAGTGGTAAAACCTCGTAGCCGCGCTTCTCCAAAGCCTCAGAGACAAGAGCTCCACTTTTGAGCGAGAAGTTCCTCTCAAATGAGGCTCCACCCATAATGACAGCAACTTTTGTAGCCATACTTAACACTCCCTTGCAGAGGATTGAGATTCAGAATGAGAAGACTCAGGTAGAGCGCCCGCCTCTAAGAATGCGCGATACAGCGCCATGCGATCTTGGACGCATAAAGACAGCCTGCGGATTGCCTCACGGATGCGCTCTGGAGTCTCAAATGAGTAGCACAGACGCATGCTTGAACTAATACGCTGGTCAGGATAGCAATAAACGCCTGGTACAAAGGCAACTCCCTCTTCGATTGCACGAGGAAGCAGTTGCTCAGTGTTGAGGTATGGCGGGAAAGTTACCCACAGGAACAAGCCACCCTCTGGCTTAGTCCAGGTAACGTCTTTAGGGAAGAACTCTGCAAGCGCTGCCAGCATGGCGTCTTTTCTCTCTTTATAGCGAGACTTAGACACCTCAAGCGCCGCCTGCCAATCAACCTCATTGAAGTAGTGCTCGGCAAGAATCATGTTAAACGGGCTGGTACACAGGTCAGAACCAGACTTTGCAAGGTTGATGCGCTCAAGGAAGTGACGAGGTGCCACCATCCATGCAAGGCGCAGACCAGGAGCAAAAATTTTTGACGTGGTTCCCAGATAAATGACGTTTGGATCAAGCGTTTTAAGACGCGTCAGATCTTCTCCCTCAAAACGGATAAGACCATACGGATCATCCTCAACAACAGGAATGTTGTATTGGTGAGCCAACTCAAGAAGACGCAGACGCCTTGGCATGGACATGGTGATGCCTGCAGGGTTATTGAAGTTAGGAATAACGTAGATAAACTTGGGCTTTCTGTCTTGGCTAGCAAGCTCTTTAAGCTTTGCCTCAAGAAGGTCTGTTCTAATGCCTTCTTCGTCCATATCAATGGTGTGAACAGTAGGCTCATACGCAGAAAACGCCTGGAACGCACCAAGGTAACTTGGGCCCTCACAGACAATATCGTCTCCTGGGTTAAGGAAGACGCGACCCAAGAAATCAAGCGCCTGCTGAGAACCAGAAGTCAAAATCATCTCGTCAGGGTCAGCTTCAACGCCTTGAGCAGCCAAGATCTTGCAGATGGTCCTTCTGCACTCAATACGACCATCAGAGTTGCCGTATTGAAGAGACCTGAGACCCTCAACAGCAACGCAGCGTCGAGCGCACTCTGCAACCTGATCAAGTGGCAGCGAAGAAATGTCTGGTAGGCCACCAGACAGCGCAATGACACCTGGACGAGACAGTGCTGCAAACAAATCTCGTACTTCGCTTTTTCGCATGGTTTGAACGCGATCTGCGTACAGATCACCCCACTGATCAAACGAGATTCTGCTGTCATCCATAGAACTCTTACTCCTTACAAGCCATCTTTGGGCAAAAATTGTGCCGAAAAGATGTACTTATTGTTTTAGGACGTAGTCTTTTTAGTATCGCTCAAATATCAATAAATAACAGGGTAAAATATGGCGCATATGCTAAACGGTTTTTGTTGACCGGTAAAATAACTGGTCACACCTATTTTTGTAGAGAGGATTTTTATGGACAGCGCAAATAACACTGTTGAATTGAACGCAGCGCTTTCAAATCCCCGCGATGATATCGCTAAACTTGATGAGCTTGAGAAAAAACTCTTTGCTCTTAACTATGCAGCTAACGAGATTGGCTCTTTTGGTCCATGCATTGATCCTAAAAAAGCTGCTGAAGAGCGTGGAGAAGCCCTGGCAATCCTTGGCGAGCAGATCCAGGAGACCCTCTGTGATCCTGCTGTTGGTGCACTGCTTGATAGACTTCACGAGAACCGCGCTCTGCTTGATGAGACTCATCGTGCACAAGTCAAAATTCTGCGCCGTGATAGAAGCCAGCTGGTAGATGTCCCTGTTGAGCTGCAGAGTAACTTTGTCCGCCTCACCACAGAGGCTAACGAGGTCTGGGAGCAAGCAAAGAGCAGTGATGACTGGTCGCTCTTTGCACCAAAATTGGACGGCCTGATTGAGCTCCGCAAAGAGATGTGCCAGGCCCGAGACGCTTCCAAAGATCCCTATGACCTGTTGCTGAGCGATTTTGAGCACGGTACCAACAGAGAGTTCTACAACACCTTCTTCAATAACGTTAAAGAAGTGGTAGTTCCTCTGGTTGCCGATTGTATGGCTTCTAAGCGCCAGCCAAGCACCAAGCCTCTTGAGGGCAAGTTTGACGTCAATCGTCAGTGGGACCTTGCAAAAGACCTGGTAAAGCTCCAGGGTCTTGATGAGGACGCTTACTGGCTTGGTAAAACTGAGCACCCTTACACTGGCGGCCCTGGTATTGGCTTTGTCATGGTTGCGAGCCACGCTTACGATAATAACGTGCTCTCCAACGTCTATTCCATGCTGCATGAGAACGGCCACGCCCTCTACGAGCAGGGCATTAACTGGGAGTACCGCTTTACCTCTCTGAGCACCGGCACTTCTATGGGCATGCACGAGTCTCAGTCTAGGTTCTTTGAGAACTACGTTGGTCTTTCTGAGGCATTTGCTGAACCTCTGATTCAGCTCATGCGCAAGCACTTCCCCGGCCAGCTGAATCGCGTTACTGCCTTCCAGCTCTTCTCGGCAGCTAACAAGGTACAGCCAAGCCTCATCCGTACCGAGGCAGACGAGCTCACGTATCCGCTGCACATCCTCATCCGTTACGAGATGGAGCAGGCACTTTTGTCTGGCGAGATTACCGCAAAGGATGTCCCAGCTCTTTGGGCCGAGAAGTACAAGCAGTACCTGGGCGTTACGGTTCCAAATAACACTGAGGGCGCTCTTCAGGATGTCCACTGGTCATGGGGTGAGTTTGGCTACTTCCCAACCTATGCACTTGGTAGCGCATATGGCGCGCAGTATAAGCACGCTATGATTGCTGAGGGCATGGACTTTGATGCCGTCTGCGCATCTGGAGACCTTGCTCCTATTAGGGAGTGGCTGGGTAGCCGTATTTGGACCTGGGGTCGCACAAAGGACTCCAAGGAGCTCATCATGGGCGCATGCGGCGAGCCTTTTGACGTTCACTACTACACCAAGTATCTGACTGACAAATACTCTCGCATCTATGGTCTGACCAGTGCATAAGCGCAGGCCATAGGCGCGGATGGAAATATCTATCCTCTACTAATTTAACGAAAGGGATGAAATGAAAAAGTTTTTTGAGGAGTTCAAAGAGTTTATCCAGCAGGGCAATGTTATGGACATGGCTATTGGTATCATCATTGGCGGCGCATTTACCGCTATTGTTACCTCCCTTGTCAATGACATCATCAACCCATTTATTAAGCTGATTTCTGGCGGCGGTACCGAGGTTTCTGGCCTTTCCATCCCAGTTCCTGGCACTCAGAACGGCATTGACTTTGGTGCTTTCATCAGCGCAATCATCAACTTCCTGATCATTGCATTCATTGTCTTCTGCATGGTTAAAGCTCTCAATAAGTTCAAAGAAGCATCCAAGCTAAAGAAAAATACAGAGGAAACTGTTGAAGAAGCAGCAGCTCCACACTGCCCTCACTGCCTTGAAGAGGTTAAAGAAGGCGCAACTCGCTGCCCACACTGCACTGGCGAGATTGCAGGTGGCGCTCACGCTGCGTAAGCTTTACATCAAGCTCTACATCACCGTCCTTTTACACACATAAAAGTTGGCAAAGAAAAAGCAGGCATATCATATGCCTGCTTTTTTGTTAATAAAAGAAACCAGAAAAGGCTGGGTTATTTCTTACCTGAGCCGCCCTTGCCGCTGCCACCATTTCCAGATGAGCTGCCGCCATTACCAGAACCAGAAGAAGTAGGAGTTACTAGCTTATAGCCGCCCTTACCATCTGGCTGCCAAGGGAACTCTGCCTTTGGTGGATACTCATATTTAGCCCAATCATCCTCACGGTGATTAAGGAGGGCAAACTTAAGAGTAAATCCAGGAGCATCAATACTGAGAAGCTTTTTATTTTCCGCAGTAGTGTATAGAACAGACTTAGATATCTGTTCGTTTTCTGAAAAGCCCTGAGCAAGAATGGGGAAAGAAAGTCCATCTGCCGAAGGCTCTTCTGCAACAATCTGAATAGGAGAAACGTTACCGTCTGGATAGAACAGTGCAGCAGATCCATCCTTATGAGCAGAGAAGGTATACGCTCCGCCAGAACCCTTATTCATAGATTCAATCTGATCACTGGTCAAATCTTCTTTAGAGCCATCTGCATAGTGCAAACCATAGAGATAATACGTACCAGGAATGGTGGCAGCAAAATTGACTACCTGTCCTTCAATATAAGCTATCTGTGAAGTATCGTCTGGATTGTCAGAAAGTTTTTTGAAATTAAACGTAATCTCACTCTTGGCATCAGCATACTTCAAATAATTATTGTCGTCCTTATCAAAAGTCATAGGGACACTATCGCCATCATCATAATTACATTGAATGACAATACTTCCTTTTGCTTCCCACTTACCATTATTCTTCACGCCTTTAAAATTATGCATAAAGAAGCTACCGTCTTCTTTGAAGGAATAGTAGAGAACGGTTCCATCGTTATAGCCCTGATTAAGCATGCCACCATGGTCAAAGGTTTTACCTTCCTTTGATCCACCTTTAGTTCCAACGCCATCGTCAACACACCAGACACCAGTAATAATCTTAGAAAGATCTCCGGTTAGCGTTGGATGATCTGGAATCTCTTCAAGCTTCACAAAATCTGACTGAGAAGGCGTATCCCCAGTACCGTTTTGACCGCCATTCTGAGGATCTTGACCAGCTCCACCAAGAATAGAATCAGGGTTTAAGATTGCCTGCATCACGTCACTATTACAAGCAGCAAGCGTGCTGGCAGCACCGCCTGCAGCCAATCCCGCAAAAGCGCGACGAGTAATCATCTCTTTATTCATACGTTCCTCCTATAAACGTATAAAAGGCTCAACTTTTTATATTCTACTAGAAATTACTAGAAATGATTCAAATGCTACAAATTTACCTGCATTCAACTCATATAGCGTTACTACTTTGTATGAGGAAGATGTGACACAATCAACGTCATAGTGCCCGTAAAGCGCAGGCTACCAGAAGATGCAGGTGCAATAAAATGCGAACCCTTGCAAATCCTATGCTCACATCCGTTGCCGCCGTCAGCGCAAACCGTACCTTCTCCCTCAATGACACTTATGCACATAAACGGCCATGGCTGAGCAATAGTTTTTGCCTCATGAATCTCGTATTTTTCTACCGAGAAGTACTTGCAGCTCATAAGCTCAGTTTTGCCATCAATTTCTGGAGCAGTAATCTCTCCTGAAGTTGGAGCCTTCTGAGCGTAATCAATAACCTCTAAGCTCTGTGCCAGATGCAAATCACGAGGCTTGCCATCGTCTCCCAAACGATCATAGTCATACACACGGTATGTAATATCTGAGCTCTGCTGCGTTTCAAGAATAAGCGTGCCCGTTCTAATGGCGTGAACGGTTCCAGGATCAATCCTAAAGAAATCTCCAGCCTTGATAGGAACGTAATTAAGTAGCTCAGACCACTTTCCCTGCTCAACCATAACTGCAAACTCTTCTTTTGAGGAGGCATTTTGTCCTACAACAATATCGCCATTCTCTTTTGCATCAAGAATATACCAGCACTCAGACTTTCCCAGAGAACCATTCTCGTGTTCTGCTGCGTACGTGTCATCTGGATGAACCTGAACAGAGAGGTCATCTTTTGCATCAAGAATTTTAATGAGAAGTGGGAAACGGTCTCCCTCTGCATTACCAAAAAGCTCTCGATGAGAAGCCCATAGCTCAGAAAGAGTGTTTCCTTCAAAGGCACCAGAGGCAACTTCACAGTCTCCGTTAGGATGTGCGCTGATTGCCCAGCACTCTCCTACTGCACCTTCAGGAATGTCATAGCCATACTCTTCAGCAAGCCTTCTGCCGCCCCAAATCTTATTGTGAAAAAGAGGTTTTAAAAAGATAAGATCGTTATATGACCTGTCTGTGTTTTTATCTAAATCTAGCATCGTAGCTCCTTATATGCAGTGCGTACATGCTTTTCTAATAGCTAACAACTCTATAGTCTAACGGATTCTAATAACCTCAACACTGACTCATTTACCTACTTTTGACTGGGTTTCTCGCTAACAAAAAAAGGCTCAGCCAAGAAGCTGAGCCTTTGCAGTCAACGAACTAAGTGAAACTTAGAACATAACGTTGAAGGAATCCATGCTGTAGTCAGAACCATAAAGAGCAAGGATGGTACCACGAACAGTTGCGGATGGATCCATCTTTACACCTGGGTCAAAGAATGCAAAGCCCTTGGTAGTTGCGTTAGGAGCTGCGTTAACAAACAAGCTCAGCTCATCCTTGCCAATAGCGGTGTCGGTGGTCTGAATGAAGATGTTGGTATCGGTCTTGTTAACAACCTCAACCAGATAGCCGTTGGAGTTCTCAAAGTCAACACCAATGCCGGTAACGGTAACGGTAATCTTATCGGTGTCGATAAGAACCTCAGTCTTATCGCCAGTCTTCTTAATATCATCAACGTACTTCTGAACGTTGGTAACCTGCTCTGAAGTGTTGTGCTTATCCATCAGAGTGTTATAGAGGTCCTTAGAGTCAGAGTCACCAGCACGAGTATCTGAAGGCTTGGTTGCGGTATTTGCATCAGGTGCAGTCTGCTGTTGCTGCTGTTGCTGCTGACCACCGCCAGTAGTGGTTCCTGGATCAGCAAGATTTGGAATAAGATTGCAGCCAGCAAGTGCAAGAACGGCAGAAGCGGATGCTGCTACGAGGCCGAGCTTATTGAACTTCATAAAGGTCTCCTTCGGGTGATTTATACCTTGTAAGAGGATAACGGAAATAAGTAGATATTGTCAATTTTTATGCATAGATGAACACTTAATGCTCTGCAACTAAAGCCTTGATGCCACCTTGCGTAAACATTACTGCTGAATTTATGTGACCGTCAGCCTCTTCACGAGTCTCATCATTTTTAAGAATATTGACAATGGTGGTCATTTCAGTTTGAGCAAGCCAGGTAATAATAAACTCATCATAGGGTTTAACCTGTGTAACGTTAGGATAAAGAATAGCTCTGATGGTTGCAGAGATAACCTCGGTCAACTCTTCAAAGAAATAGGCAACATGTGGGTTTTCTCGATTATTCACAAGAATCTGCGCCACGTACCTATTGCCGTACAGAAGGTCCAAGAATTTCTCGAGCGTTTCTTTATCACCCAAAGGAGTGTCTTCAAGATTTCTTTCGCCAGAGACCAGCAGATGATCTTTGTAATCCTCAAGAATCTGAATTGCGCCTTCAGTGACAGGAATCAAAACATTCTTAAAGAGGTCCTCTTTGTTATCAAAGAAGAAATAAAGAGCGCCCGTGGTAACGCCTGCATGTGCACAAATCTGTCGAAGTGAAGCTTTATCGTATCCCTGTAAAGCAAACTCTTGCTCTGCGGATTTAAGAAGCTTGTGACGTGTGTCACAACTTTCTGTTTGTGGTCGCCTCGACATTGCTGCCGCTCCTTTATAAATGTTTTAAATCCCCTTGTAATAAGGAGATTCCCCCAAATCAATACTACCTTGTTTTAAGAGAAACATATAACAGAAAGTTAACTAATTATGCAGAAATCTATAAGCGCTACATAACAACTTTTATGATATTTACTTAATTCTTTGATATTGATCAGACGAGAAACACGTCAGAGGCATAATAAAACCCTGCTATGTTACATAACAGGGTTTTAAGACATACCGTTAACCCAAATTATCCTTACGCTTAATAAATTCTCCGCAGATATATGACTTCCTTAGATACTCGCGATTAAACGGATCTTTGACGGGAACAAAATCCTCTGGAGACTTAGCAAAGTGCATGGCGAAAAGCTCATGGATATGTGGATCAGCCAGCAAATAGCCGCGCGAGCAGTACGCCTGATACATCTGGGCGTCCTCGTTAAATTTGAACGAGCTAAAAGCGCAGTCTGAACAGTGTAGTCCAGCCATCTTGCACATCTCCTACTCTTCAGATAGCCCCATGCAATCTGAACAACGCTGAATCATACGCGTATACAGCAAGTATGGCATTGAAAACAATAAAAATAGTCAAAAATACTTATTCGACGCCAAGAATTTCCGGGAGCGTGTAATCTGAACCGTTCCCCGAGGAAACAACAGGTTGAAGGTATTCTCTATTGTCATTTCCGTCATGCATAACAGTAGGATTTGGAAGATTAACACCCTCGGCTAAATTCTTCTTCTGCATCTCTGTAAGCTCCACGCCAGCATCAACAAGATCTTTAAGATGCTCAACCCAGAGTTGATCAAGACTTAAGGAGAAAAAGTCAGCGATAACCTTTGCTTTATCAAATGAAGGCCACTTACGGCGCTCGGTGCAAATATAAGAGACATACGCACGTGACCAATGTGAGAATTCGCACAGGTCTACCTGGCGCTTGCCACTTTCTTGTAACAACCTTGCTACTGTCCTACCCAAACCTGGGTCGGTCTTTTTGGTAACACCTGCCTTAGCCATCTCACAGCCCCATCTGCTCAAACGATGCCTTAAAAACATGCGTATGTTTTATGCATAGTCCCGCGTTGTTACCGTATCATACTACACTAAAATATCTTCAGATACAATTTGTTATGTTGTTTTACAAGCGGAAATTTAAAGAAAATTGCATACCTGTTACGTAAATAAATCGTAAGTGACTCTTCTGTCTGGGATTAATTAGCTATACAAAAGATGTGCAAAAATCAATTGAACTATGCAAAATAATGTATCAGCGATTTTATGCAATAACAAAGACCTCTACGCCATCTGGCTTTTAAGATTTTGGATGATCCATGCAGCTGGTTTCTGGCACGTATAAAACCACAGGAAAATAGCTTAGTAGCTGTATATTTACTTTTAAATACTTGAAATAATGGGTATATCAGAAGCAGAGCTTCTTGCTCTTAAAGGTTGCCATGAGGCAGGGCGACATGTGTGCGACCACGTTAATAGTCGTCCTGCCTCCATGGCATACGTTGCCTCGCATAACGAGAAATCTGAACAGTCGGGGCCATTCAGTAATGAAATTGAGTGTTGGGGGTACTCAATCTCTCAACGCAACGTGTAAACTATTGATAGCAGAAAAAACTTTTTATATATTCGGGAATTAGAAGAATTTTTAAATTCATATAACACTACTCGATTTTAGCGTAAAAATAGCGCAAGTGCCACACCAAATCCAAGAAATGGTGCAAAAGGAAATGTATACATAAATATACTATCTGAACTGGTAATTTCTTCTTTATTTCTATCTTCTCTTTTTAAAAATTTTTGCCGAATAAAGAACAGAAGAGAAAACATAACACCTAAAATATTTGCTAAAAATAAAAAGACAAATGTCTCTTTTATTTCAAGATAAAGGCATGTTGAGAGAATAAGTTTAATATCTCCCCCTCCCAGAGAAGACATATGACCTATAAATTTTGTAACTATACCTACTGTAATCAGTACACCTATAACAAAGAGCTCACTCCATAATGCATTCATCAGTAACTCAGCGGGTTTTTCATTTGCGGCAAGCCAAATAGGCCATAAAATAACGAGCAAAATAGGGATTCTATTTGGAATAGTGCGATTTCGCATATCCGATATTGAAGCCCAGATATACATGACAAAAATAACCAACTCTCTCATAGACACCTCCTCAGTCAACCATAGCAACATAGACAAGAATCAACTTTCTACTCAGGTGCCGTTATTTAACTTATTGATGTAACAAGCTGAACATTCAACGTTCTTCTCGCCGCTCTTGGTTTTAGAGAGCCTTTTTGATCCTTCGAGATTCTCTTGCGACAAAAATCGGAAAGCCGTGAATGGTACACTTAGCACTCAGTTTCTAGAAAGGTTTTTCATGCCAAGCTCTTCGTATAAATCAAAACAAATGATTGTTATTCGTCGCGATCTTAAGATGCGAAAAGGGAAAATTGCTGCTCAGGCAAGTCATGCATGTGTTGAAGCAACGCTTATGGCACTTGCAAAAGAGCGTCGACTTGATCAGGTTCGTGTCACCGATGATCAGAATTGGGTCTATTTGGACCATGCTGACGAAGATACCTCTGCAATCACTAACTGGTTTGATGCTGGCGTTGCAAAAGTATGTGTCTATGTTGATTCTGAAGAAGCGTTGCTTGAGCTTGCTGTCGAGGGAAAAGCTCGTGGTTTTGTCGTGGCCCTTATTAGGGACGCGGGCTTTACCGAGTTCCATGGAGAGCCCACGTTTACCTGCCTGGCTTTTGAGCCACTTGCTGCAGAAGATATTGATCCGTTGACGGGCGAGTTGCCTCTGTACTAGCGAGCCACCGCTGTACGAGCGAGTTGCCACTGTACAAGCGAGTTGCCGTTGTACTAGCGAACTACCGCTGCACTAACACAATGCCTACATCAAAAAGGTGTGGCTCATGACCTCGTCAAAGATGGTGGTAACTACAAACATACCAATTGAGGCATAGAGGATTGCAGCCTGCCAAGACAGATGATTGGTCTCGATGTTTGAAATTCTAGGATCAAGCTTTCCGTCTTTGAGGCTAATGGGATCATCAATATCGCGGGTAAAGCCCATCTGACGGTCCTCATACTCTTTTCCGCTAAAGAGCAGACCAACGCCACAGGCAATAATTCCCAGCGAAGAAATAACGTACATGACACGGCGTACCCAGTCGATACCAGTAAACATATCCATACCGCTGGTAAAGTACGCAAATGCAAAGATAATCGCGCTCATTCCAGCCGCAGTAAGACAACCATAACCAAATGCACGCAAAGCGCTCAGTACCAGCTCTTTGAACTTCTCGCCACGAGAAGGTGTTTGCGAAAACTTGCTATTCATACACAACTCCTTGGTTGTTTATTTGTTTTCTGTATAGCTTATAGCGTATAGGAAGTCTTTGCTTGATGATACAATTTCTACAGTAAATCTTGGCAGGAGGACGCATGCGTATCGGCTTTGATAACGAGAAGTACATCACTATGCAGGCGGATCGAATCCACCAGCGTATCAGTGAATTTGGCGGCAAGCTCTACCTTGAGTTTGGCGGTAAACTGCTCGACGACAACCACGCTTCTCGCATCCTCCCTGGATTTGCTCCAGATGCAAAAGCTCAGATGCTTCAGCAGCTTGCTCACGAGGCAGAGGTTGTCTTTGCCATCAACGCAAACGACATTGAAAACGGCAAGCGCAGAAGCGATATTGGCGTTACCTATGCCGATGACGTGCTCAGGCTTATGGACATCTTCCGTGCTCGCGGCCTTGCTATTGGCGGCGTTGTCATTACGCAGTACTCTGGTCAGCCAAAGGCTAAGGCCTATCGTGCGCGCCTGGAAAACATGGGCATTGCTGTGTATCGCCACTACCCCATTGAGGGCTACCCTTCCAATATTGACCTCATTGTCTCGGCGGAGGGCTACGGTAAAAACGAGTACGTAAAGACTACGCATCCTTTGGTAGTTGTAACAGCACCTGGTCCTGGCTCTGGCAAGCTTGCCGTTTGCCTTTCACAGCTCTACAACGAGAATGCCCGTGGAGTCCGTGCAGGCTACGCTAAGTTTGAGACTTTCCCTGTCTGGAACCTCCCGCTCAAGCACCCCGTAAACGTTGCCTACGAGGCGGCTACGGCAGACTTGGGCGACAATAACATCATTGATCCCTATCACCTTGAGGCTCACGGCGAGGTTACTGTTAACTACAACCGTGACGTCGAGGCATTCCCCGTGCTCAAGGCCATGATGGAGAAGATTGCAGGCACAAGCCCCTATCAGTCTCCAACCGATATGGGTGTCAATATGGTTGGCAACTGCATTATTGATGATGAGGTCTGCCAGGAAGCTTCAAAGGCAGAGATTGTACGCAGGTGGTTTAGGGCTGCCGAGAAACTCGAGCGTACGGGTATGGGTGAGCGTGAACTCACCAAGATTAATCTCTTGATGAAAGACGTTAACGTTGACCAGAACTTCTCGCCAGCTCATGCTGCTTGTTTGCATAAAGCAGAAGAGACAGGAAAGCTTGCGGGCGCTATGGTTATGCCTGACGGCACCATTATTACCGGCAAGACTTCGGAGCTGTTAGGTGCGCCAGCGTCGCTTTTGCTCAACGCCCTCAAATACGTAGTTGGCATTGAGAAGAAGACGTTTATTGTCTCGGACGAGGTCTTAAGGCCTATTTGCGCACTAAAAGAGAACAACTTTAAACTAGCTCGCACTAGCCTTTGCGCTGACGAGATGCTCATTGCGCTCTCTATCAGCTCAATTACCAATCCGTTGGCCGGAAAAGCCGTTGATGCCACGCAACTACTCCGCGGATGTGACGCGTACTTCTCGTCAATTATTCCAAGCGACGACGAGTCCATCTATCACAAGCTGGGCATTAACGTATGCTGCGAGCCAATTTTTGAACAAGGACAATTCTTTCACCAGTGATTTTTAACAGCTCACATAAAAGCAAGAAAACGAGAAACTCTACGTCTCGTTCTAAAACTAAACACGCACCTGCTTCTGCAAACGCTTCAAAACGTAAGCAGCGGGCGATGCATACACTTAAGAAAAATTCCCAGAACAATCCTGTTGTCAAATGGGGCCTCATTGTACTGGCCATTGTGTTTGTACTGGCATTATTGCAATCGTGTCAGGGACTTTTTTCCCTGTCTTTTGACAACAATCTGATCATCAAAAACGAGGTCCCCTATGAGTGGGAAAACCTCACCTATGATGCAACAGGACGTGCGCATTATGTGGTGGACGGAGAAGAGCTCACTCGCACGGGCGTTGACGTCTCTTCTCACCAGGGTTTTATTGACTGGGAGGCCGTTGCTGCCGATGACATTCAGTTTGCCATGCTTCGCATTGGCTACCGCGGCTCCACCGAGGGTGGTATTCGCGCGGATGAACTGTTTGAGACCAACCTAAAGGGTGCGCAAAGCGCTGGTCTTGATGTAGGTGTGTACTTCTTCTCGCAGGCTATTAACGTGGAAGAAGCTCGCGAGGAGGCTGCTTTTGTTTTGCAGCAGCTAAGAGAGGCAGGAGTTACAAAGCTTGCTCTCCCTGTTGCGTTTGACCTGGAGCCTTCTCCCGATTACAGCGGCCGCGCCGACAACCTTTCCCCCGCAGAAACTAACGCAATTGCGCGCGCGTTTTGCACCACCATTCAAGAAGCGGGATATCGCGTCATTGTGTATGGCAACAAAGTTGATCTAAATCGCTTTGACCTGGTCTCGCTTGACGAGCCCATTTGGCTGGCACAATACGTTGATCAGCCAGACGTAAACTTTAACTTTTTGATATGGCAATACACCTCAACAGGACAAGTTGATGGCATTACCGGTTCAGTTGATTTGAATTTGGACTTCTCACGCGTCTCTACAAGCAAGAGCCCAAAGTAGAGCTCACACGCCCGCCACAAATGCTAAACGCGACGCAGCTCAAAAAGCTATCCGACCTTAACAGAGCCGGTCAGCGTAACGGTAGGATCAAGCGCCTGAGCATGCGCAAAAGCGCCTCCTGGACTGCATGAGCTTACCAGCGTAAACACTACCCACAGAATAATGGCTGCAAGCAGCACCGCCAGCGCCACACGACCCAACCTCATGCGAGAAGAACGACGTCTTCTAGCCGCATATGCTGCCTGAGCTTCATCTCTGGGGTTGAGCGTGCCATAGTGATTGCCGTAAGCAGTTCTTGCTCGACCACGTGCACGGGCGGCATCTGCACGGGCATGGTTAACGGGATTTGTTGGGCGATCTTGCGTCATCCTGCGCTGCGCCTGAGCGCGGCTTCCAACAGCTGCGTGACGACCTCGCACCGCACGCGGAGAGGTAGAAGACTCCCCATTACGAGAGACAGTAGGTGGAACCTGAGCTGGACGCTTTTTCTTACCAAAACCAAAGAGGTTGTTCTCTGCCATCAACAATCCTTGCTAAAAGATTCGTTTACCGAAAAAAGAATACACCGACTTTGCTTTTCTCGCCTTGAAAAGCATCTATCCCGTTACAATAAAGCGCTATACAGACTGATTTTCTGTAAAGTCTGCACAATTTGAGTTCATGGGGGACGTGTGAAGAAACTTTTACTGATGGCAACAGGAGGAACTATTGCTTCTGTCTCCACTGAATCGGGCTTGGCTCCCTCACTTTCAGGAGAAGAGCTTTTAGCCAACGTCCCTCTTGTTCATGACCTCTGCGAATTTGATTTCAAACAAGTCATGAATATCGATAGCACCAATATGCGTCCTCAAAACTGGCTCCAGATCAGAGACGCCATTATTGAGTCGTACGATGCCTACGACGGCTTTATTATCCTTCACGGCACCGATACCATGGCATATACCGCCGCTGCCCTCTCCTACCTCATCCAAAATAGCGAGAAACCCATTGTGCTCACAGGCTCTCAACAGCCAATGGCAAATCCATTTACCGACGCCAAACTCAACCTCTACCACTCCGTTCTCTACGCGCTCGACGACAGAAGCGCCGGAGTTGTAGTGGTTTTTGGCAACGAGGTTATTGCCGGCACCCGAGCTCATAAACAGCGCACACTGAGCTTCAATGCATTTACGAGCATGAATTATCCACCGCTTGCTCACATCCGTGGCAACAAGATTATTCGTAGTGCGCCAAATGAAGAGCAGGTAGATGGCGGCCTTACAACCTATGAAACGCTCAATACGCGTGTCATAGTGCTTAAACTGACCCCCGAGCTTAATCCATCTATCTTCTACCTTCTAAAGAATGACTACGACGCCATTGTGCTTGAAACCTTTGGTATTGGTGGCATCCCCTCATACGACGGCTCTTTTGAGGAAGCTATCACCGATTGGATTGCGTCTGGTCGCACCGTAGTTATTACCACACAAGTTCCTGAAGAGGGTCTTGACCTGGGTGTATATGAGGTTGGTAGGGCTTATCAGGATATGCCTGGTGTTCTCTCAGGAGACGACATGACCACCGAGGCCCTAGTTGCAAAAACTATGTGGATGCTTGGTCAGACTACAAATCAGCGCGAGCAAGAAAAGCTGTTCTACCAGGTAATTTGTAACGACAGAATTCCACAGTCCGTGGATACAGAAATTTGCGAGTAGCCGATGAGAGACGCCACATTCAAACCTACCGTGCTCTACCTAATTGCGCTTATCATCTGCGGTTCTAACGGAATCGTTGCAAGCTTTATCAATCTTCCTAGCTACCAAATTGTCTTCTTCCGTATGCTTTTGGGCACGCTCTTTTTGCTCGTGGTTAAGCTTGTACAAAAAGAGGCTTTTGCCATTCAAAACTACCCCAAGGACTTCCAGGCGCTCATTGGATCAGGCATTGCCTTGGGTCTTCAGTGGACCTTCCTTTTTGAGGCGTATCGCCTGGTAGGCGTTGGTATTGCAACGCTTGAATACTACTGTGGTCCCGTCATTGTAATGGCACTTTCTCCCCTTTTATTTGGCGAGAAACTCACTGCTAAAAAGATTCTTGGCTTCCTTGTAGTTGTTATTGGCGCTGCTTTAATTATTGGCTATGGAGTTGGACTGAACCTCTCGCCCGCTGGTCTTCTTTTAGGCGCTCTTTCTGCTGTTCTTTACGCTGTCATGGTTGTTTGTAACAGGCAGCTCAAAGATGTTTCTGGTATTGAAGGTACGAGTATTCAGCTGGGCATTGGCTGCGCTGTTGTTGCTCTGGTTACTGTTGTGTTCCATGGCATTGAGCTGCCCGCAGATCCAGCGTCGGTAAATTGGCTAGCTGTTCTGACCATCGGTCTCTTTAACACGGGCCTTGGATCATTTTTGTATTTCCCACAGCTCACCAAGATTCCTGTTCAGCGCGTGGCAGTCTTTGGATACCTCGAGCCACTATCTGCAGTTATTTTCTCGGCACTTATCCTTGGCGAGCCCTTTGGTCTTCTCAAAATAATAGGCACCGCCTGCATCATAGGCGGTGCCATCTTTGCTGAGCTATCAGGTTCCTCTTCAAACAAATCAGAGGCTATTGAAACTCCGCTCTAGCGTATAAGCTGCGTGCAAGTCGCTGCTTAGGCCGCGTGCGAGTCGCTGCTTACATTGGCATAGTTGGAGCGACAAAGACGCGAGCAGCGTTCTCGCGGTCAAGATCATACAGGTTCTTTGGATCTCCACCAAAGAGCTCGACTGCCTTGAGAAGGTCGGAAGCATTTGCCTCTTCCTCGCCCTGCTCCTTAACGTACCAGTCAAGCAGCTGCATAGTACGGAAATCGTTTGCTTTCTGAGCAACGGCATAGCACTCGTTAATGCTTGCAGTAATGAACTGCTCGTGCTCGTATGCTGCCTTAATTGGCTCAACTACCTTGGTAAAGGTAAGGTCAGGCTTTGCAATTGCCTCCATGGTTGGAGTCCAATCGTTATCAAGCAGGTAACGGCGGAGAATACGTGCGTGAGCAAGCTCCTCCTGAGACTGGATAACATACCAGTTTGCAAAGCCCTTAAGGCCCTGCTCCTCATAAAAGTCTGCAAAGGTTAGATACAGATAAGCGGAATAGAACTCTTTGTTAATCTGCTGGTTAAGAATGTTGCCAACGCTTGAATCAAGTGCCATGTTCTTCTCTTTCCTCATAACATTTCTTTTCCACAAAAAATGAGAAGCCCTTTGACTTCTCATTTTTGATACCCACTTGTGAGTCACTTAGACAGGTCACACAAAATCTTAATGATAAAAATAGTTACTATTTTTATCTCCTGTTTGTGTACGCTGCGCTTGCTGTACGCTGCGCTTGCGCTGCCTATGCGCTAGTCGCGCGTCAGTTTGCGGTGAATGCGATGAGGACGAGCGGCCTCCTGGCCAAGTCTTTCGATACGATTGGCCTGGTAAGCCTCAAAGTTACCCTCAAACCAGAACCACTTGCCTGGGTTCTCGTCGTCACCCTCCCACGCAAGAATGTGCGTAGCAATGCGGTCCAAGAACCAACGGTCGTGGCTGGTTACCACCGAGCATCCTGGGAAGCGCTCAAGTGCATCCTCAAGGCTTTCCAGCGTCTCAATATCGAGGTCGTTGGTAGGCTCGTCCAGAAGCAGGAGGTTTCCACCTTGCTTAAGCGTAAGGGCAAGATTTAGACGGTTCCTCTCGCCACCAGAAAGGACGCCAGCGCGTTTCTGCTGGTCAGGTCCTTTGAAGCCAAAGCTGGCCACATAGGCACGGCTTGGAATCTCCGTATCTCCCACCTTGATGAAATCGTTTCCATCGGAGACAACCTCCCAGATGGTCTTATCTGGATCGATTCCCTGCCTGAGCTGGTCAACGTAAGAAATTTGAACCGTCTCACCAATCTCAAGCGTGCCGGAAGTGAGCTCCTCCTGGCCAACAATGGCCTTGAACAGCGTGGATTTACCAACACCGTTAGGGCCAATCACGCCAACAATGCCGTTTCTTGGCAGGCTAAACGAGAGGTCATCGATAAGAACGCGGTCGCCAAAGGCCTTGTGGATGTGATCGGCCTCCAGGACCTTCTGGCCCAGACGTGGACCCACAGGAATCTGGATCTCGGTGAAGTCGAGCTTCTTGGATGCACGAGCTTCTGCTTCCATCTGCTCATAGCGATCAAGACGCGCGCGGTTCTTTGCCTGGCGAGCCTTAGGAGACGAACGAACCCACTCCAGCTCAGCACGCATTTTCTTTGCGCGCTTGGCATCCTGCTGGTTCTGAGCCTCGAGACGTGCGGCCTTGTTCTCCAGGTAAGTTGAGTAGTTGCCCTCGTAAGGATAGAGCTGTCCGCGGTCAACCTCGCAGATCCACTCGGCAACGTCGTCGAGGAAGTAGCGATCGTGCGTGACGGCCATGACAGCGCCGGGGTAATCGTGCAGGAACTTCTCAAGCCAGAGCACCGACTCCGCATCAAGGTGGTTGGTGGGCTCGTCAAGAAGCAGCAGGTCAGGTGCCTCGAGAAGCAGACGACACAGGGCTACACGGCGTTTCTCGCCACCAGAGAGATGGGTGACGGGAGAGTCTGGGTCTGGGCACTGGAGCGCGTCCATTGCCTGAGAGAGCTGGCTGTCCAGGTCCCAACCGTTAGCTGCGTCGATCTCGGTCTGGAGCTGGCCCATCTCTGCCATGAGTGCGTCAAAATCGGCGTCAGGATTGCCCATCTCAACGCCAATCTCGTTGAAGCGAGCAATCTTGGCAAGCAGATCACCGAAGGCAAGCTCGATGTTCTCCTTGACCGTTTTGGTCTCATCCAGCGGCGGCTCCTGCTGGAGCAGGCCAACGGTGTAACCAGGGGTAAGCTTTGCCTCGCCGTTAGAGACGTCCTCTATGCCGGCAATGACCTTGAGCAGGGTGGACTTTCCCATTCCGTTTGGGCCCACGACGCCGATTTTTGCGCCTGGGTATACGCCGACGGTGACGTCATCAAGGATTACCTTCTCGCCGACAGCTTTGCGGGCTTTGTACATCTGATAGACAAACTCTGCCATGTGCTCCTCCTTAAGGGGCTGTCAGATGAAATATTCACATAGTCCATTCTAATGAAATATTGCGAGGACTCCACAGTAGAGAAGCTGGAAAGAGGGTATGTCTGCAAAACGCGAGGTCGCGTTGCACTACACGCATGTGCGATCCGGTGCGCGAGGGTGCGACGCGGTGCGCGAGAGTGCGGCGTGGAGCGCGAGAACACACCTATGTCAGATAATCTGTCAAAAAGGCGTATACATTGCACTCAAAACCTCAATAACTTGCAGATTATTTAACTTAGGTGTGTTTTTTGCTTCGCATTTAGCAGATTATCTGACATAGGTGTGTAGCTAGAGGCTCGAAAATAGAGGTAGTTAAACTATTTATATATCATTATTCATAATTACGAATATTTGACTTTATTTAAAC
>CAUVBV010000018.1:0-20803 GCA_963550405.1 uncultured Atopobium sp.
TGATTCTGCAGCGTGTTAGCGTCGGCTTTTAGGCCTGGCGCACAAAATAGCGCAGATTTGGTAGGTCTCGCTGAAGAATCGACATGTTCCTAATCAAGATAGCTAGGCAGCTAGGCGGTCGCACTACCTGATATGCATCTCTATGCATAAACTTAACCTAATATGCTAGAAAATGAATAGCGTCATATAAAAAATCTAACTATAGGTAAATTCCGCTTCTAAGGAACACACCTATGACAGATATTCTGCACAATTGCGGCCATATTACACATCAAATGAAGATAATCTGCACGTTTGAGGTATTTTCAGCGTCATGTATACGTCTTTTTAACAGATTATCTGACATAGGTGTGTTTTGAACTGCTTTCTATTTCTCGTGTCCAAGAAATAGGAGGTAGTTCATCCGCCGGCTCTCTTTTTGGGTTTCTCGCCATTTTGCTTTACCATAGCAACATAAGGAGATGATGCGACATGAATAAAGCAGCTCAAGTTATTAAGAACCTTTCACAGGGCTTTCTGATCTCGGGCATTTTAAGCGCTCTCATGGGTGCATACTACCTGTTTGCTAAGGCTGGACTTCCTCTGCAAGATCCTCCGCTGGCGCTCAAAATTCAATATGAAATTAACTTTGGCGTTGGCGAGAAAATGATTATGTTGGGCTTAACCTGCCTGTTTATTGGCTGTATTGGCTATACCGTTGCGTGGATTTGCTCTAGGACAGAGAAAGTTCAAGAGCCAGATAATCATCAAGCTGGTAGACCTTCTCGCCCTGGCGAAGCAAACTAAGGCGCTACGGCTGAATTCATGTTCATCCGCAGCAGATGCGGGATAAACACAAAAATTTGAACTATTTTTAAAATAGTATTGTCCATACAAACTATACTATTCATCAGCGAAATTCACTTTTTATGTGAATACTAATTTCTCTTAAGTTTTGACTATCAATTTGTAAGAAAATGTAGCTGTAATATGCACATCTTTTTGAGGGGCCATCATGAAAAAGGGTTTTCTTAAGAGAATCTCAGTCTTTCTAACCATGGTTGTGGCATGCCTGTTTATGTCTATTAATACAGCTCAGGCACTTGATCGCCAGAAAGACGATAGTGATCTTACCCAGATCAACATTTACCAGTTCACGCTGACCAGGGATAACATGACTGTTCTCTCGCAGGGAGCTGGCGTTAAGCGCATAGAGATTCCTGCTTCAGATACAGGCAATCTTCCTTCAACCGCTTTTGTTGTTCAGCCAACTAAGGACGGCTCTAACCAGCAGTATGCTCAGCCTCTCTCGCTGAAGTTCTCTAATGCTGGCACTGTTGACGGCAAGTCTGTTGACGTTTATGTCACCGTTAACTCGCTGGACCTTACCCTCAAGAATGCCAACGCAGATTACAACAATCCCAATAAGACCGATGTTGCATTCCTGACTGTTGATGAGAATTGGGGAACTAAGTCCTTCCAGATTATGGACTACATTGACGTAAATCACCCCAGCTACACCGCTGATATGTTCAGGTCCTATGCAATCAACGCAAACGTGACTGTAGAGCTTAAGTACACCGATGGCACCCCTTGTGACCTCAAGCTTGTTATGCAGCCAAGCGATATTGACGTTGTCGGTGACACTGGTGCAAACGAGACTTTCTCGCTCATTAATGCCAATAGCACCATCGATAGCATTGTTATGAATAACAGGAACATTCTTGTTGAGAGCACAAGCGGCAACAATATTACCTGGAATCCTGTTCGTGGTACCTCTGGTCCCGATCAGGAGAAGAACCTTGCAGGTTTTGCTGTTAAGTCCAAGTCAAACAGCATGACGTTTGAGTCTACCAGCGCAGCTACCAGCGGCAGCCTTTTTGGTGTGTACACTGAGGCAATTACTCCGGCTCCTGTAAAGGCAGTTGATCCTGAGCAGGCTCCTGCTAAGGCTGGAGAAACCATTACGTATACCGGCACCTTTACGCTGCCAAGGCAGGGCATTGATACCATCGGCAAGATTAAGTCGATGAGTATGGTTGATACCTTTGACGAGCGCCTTGATTTCCAGAGCCTTACCGTAAGCTTTGACGGCCAGGCTCTGACCGAGGGCACTGACTATACCGTTTCTGTTGACGGTCAGAAGGTTACCGTTGATATTAAGGACCACCTGCTTACCAAGGCAAATGGCGGCAAGAAGTTTGTTATTACCTACAAGACAGTTACAAACAGCAAGGTAGAGACAGACGGCTCCAACATTGATAACGAGCTCACACAGGTTGTCGACGGAAACGTTGCTCACTCCAACAAGGTAACCACTGAGCTGCTGTACGAGAAGACCCACGAGTTTGTAAGTGGTACTCCTAACAGGGAGCTTCCTCAGGAGGTCCTGGACCTGCTGCCTGGTAAGCAGACTAGAATTCCTAACGGTACCACCGTTACCCCTGATCAGCCCCTTGGTGGCGTTACTCGCGTGGAAACTCCAGATGGAACGTGGGTGTTTATCGGTTACGATCACGATTCCGAGGTCATTGACCACAAAAACGCTCACTTCATTGGCGTTTGGGTAGTTCTGCCTCAGCCAAAGAAGGATGTCCTGGACGGTCAGGGTAACTCCATCGACGGCAACAAGGTAACTGCTGGTCAGGTGCTTACGTACTCCGTAACTTACACCAACACCACCAACACTGCTCGCGATGTAACCATTACCGATGTCATCCCAGAGCACACGACCTACGTTGATGGCTCCGCTGATAACGGCGGCACCTACGACCCAGCTACGCGCACCGTAACCTGGACGCAGAACGTTGCTTCGGGCGACACACTCACCGTTACCTTCCAGGTCAAGGTTAACAAGGGCGAGAAAAACGTCACGGTTGTAAACACTGCCCACGTCAGCGATGGTCTTATCGACACAGATACCAATACCACCACCAACCCTGTTGTCCCTAAGCCTCGCAAGTCCCGCACTCCTTATACCGGTGACGATGCATTGCAGAACACACTGATGTTTGCTATTGCAGGCGGCGCAGCAGTTCTCTTTGCGCTGGGTACACTCAAGCTTCACGCAGCTAGAAACTAAGCTGCGGCGAGGCCGACGCTCGCAAGCATAGTGCACGGTAACTTCAAGCCGCTCTCATTTTGAGGGCGGCTTTTTGGTCGCGCGATCACATGCACATGCGTTCGTACATGCGAGCTCGGGCGCGCGCAAAGCGCCGTTCAAGCGCAAGAACGGCGCCCGAAGCGCAAAGAATGCACTTCACACGCCAGTTAGTGCATTTGAGTGACACGAGATCCCACATAAGAGATGCAACCGTTATTCTAAAGATGCCTTAAGGCAAGGAAGCAAGCGGACTACAATTCCGCTGCAGCAAGAAAACGAAACGTTAGGTCAAGTAAGTTGTTTGGAAGTGTCATGGAAATTCGTGTAGTTGAAGAAAAGGGTCGCGCGCAAATCGAAGTGACCATCTTGAGCGGCCCCGATGACCCGCGCGTTTCGGGAATTGTCCGTCAGCTCCAGATGGTTGACGGAAAGATGACTGGATACGTTCCCGGAACCATCAACAGGCGCGTCGTCCTTCTCGCGGATGTTGCATGGATTCAGACGGATGGCAGTGTGACACTGATTCACCTGGTAAACGGGGAGACTCTGGAAAGTTCTAGTCGCTTGACCGAGCTCGAGGACGCGCTCAAAGACACGGCGTTTGTGCGCACTTCTCGACAGGAACTGGTCAATTTGGATCAGGTTACGGGCATCAAACCCGCAGGTTCCGGCCGCATGTTGCTGTCGCTTGGCGAGAAACCCCTTGTTGCTTCAAGAAAGTACGCTGCGGAAATCAAACGACGTATCGGAATTGTGTAAGGGCCAGCGGATTTTCTCGCGCATCGCTCCCGGTGCCGAGCGCCAAACACCACTCGAACCACACTTTAACAGCAGTTTTATCCCAGAGAAGGGAACATCATGGAACGCAACGAATCACAAAACTGGCAAGGAATTGAGCGAGAGACTCAGCAAGAATTTGACGAGGGACTCAATAAAACAGCAGGTCAAATTATGTGTAAAGGCATTTCTTCTGGAGCACTATGTTTTACCGGCATCTCGCTTGTGTATGGCGTCATTGCGCTGGCAATCAATTTTGGCGACAGGCAGAATAACATCACGCTCCTCACGTTGATTGCCGCTGGCGCTCTTTCGGGCATTTACCAGCAGATTTGGTTCAACTACCAGCCTCTGATCACCAAGCTTAGCTACCTTCAGAGATTTCTTGGCTTCAACGTTTGCCTGTTCCCAACGCTTGTGGCGATGGCGATCGTTGGCGGATGGGTTCCAAATATGGCACAGGCATGGATGTCATTTACCGCACTGTACCTGGTCATTCTGCTGGTTACAACCTTAGTCTTCAATGCTATTTTCAAGAAAGAGGAAGAGAAATATAAGGCTGCTTTCGAGAAGTACCAGGCATCTCGTCGCGCATAAAGTTTCAACTGATTTTGCGCTGTCCGCCGCGCGCCTGATTTCTGCAAGGAATCTGTAACTTTTGCCTGAAAACATAAAAGAATCGGTGGATTTGCCTGATTTTGTCAAAGAATCTGTGTCCCAAACACAGATTCTTTGCACTTTTCAGGCTCAAAGGAACCTTCGTCGAACAACACACAAAGAGCTCGGCCTGTCGAGAAGACCGAGCTCTTGCGAGTCGTACTTGACCTGTGCTTTAACCGCCGCCCGGCACCTGAACAGCGCTTTGACCTGCACCCCAACCGGCGCGTGCTGGTAGGCGCATCGCTGCCCCAGCGTTCACTTACTTTTTCTTCAGAGCATTCAAGATGCTGAGAGCAATGTGGTAGAGGAGCGCGGAGACTGGCCAGATAATCCAGGAGCTTTTCCAGTCCTTGGTGATAAAGCTGTAGCCCACGTAAAGCAAGGCAATTGCGCCAAAGTATGCCTTTGCAAGTGACCTGTACTTTAATGCGGTGGATTCGTAGTCCTTTTTGCTGCTTTTCTCGTCGTGTGAGAAATCGCCTTCCTGCAGAAGAACCCTATAGCCATCCCTGAGGATTCCCGAGTAAACCAGCAGGTAAACGCCAAGGGAAACTAGAATTGCTGCCGCAAGGAAGCCGATGGCAAAGGTGAGTCCAGCTCCAAAGTACGAAGCAATCAGGAAGGGGATGGCGCTCAGAATAGTGAGGCAGACGCCAGCCGCCTGTTGCATGTAGCGCAGCGATTCGGTGGATTCGGCGCGCCTGCGGACGGCCGCCTCGACACCATATTGAAGCTCGAGAGATGCTTTCTTGAACTGCTTAAACCTTGCAAGTTTCATGTCTTGGAGAATCAGCAGTCCAACGCCGGCTGCAATAAAGAGCATCATAAGGCATACGCCCGCAATGCCCAGCGCATCTGGAGAAATGCGCGTCGGATCAAAATTGAGCGCATCTTCACTGTATGTTGCAAGCGAAACAAGCAACGCTGGTCCCAAGATAAAGAGGGTAATTGCGCCTGCCGTGGGGCGAGAAGTTCGTGCGACTGCGTCCAGGTACTCGGTAGCTGTTTCAAGCGATACGCTGAGCTTTGGCGCTACAGCTTTGCTGGCAAATGCGTCATCACCTGAGGAGGCGCCCGTGGCCGCGCTGGCGGCAGCGCCTGCGATGCCGTCAGATGTGGCCGTGTCAGCGTCGTCTGCGGTAGTTGCTGCGGCGGTGGTTACGGCAGTGGCTGGAAGCTCTTCAAGTTCATCTCTGAGCAGGTAGTCTGTGGAAACGCCAAAGAGCTCGCTCATAGCCATAATCTTTTGAATATCAGGCATGGAAGCCATAGACTCCCATTTAGAAACTGACTGCCTCGAAACGCCAAGCTGTTGTGCAAGCTCTTCTTGTGACCAACCATTACGCTTTCTGAGGCTCATGATTTTCTCGCTCAGTAACACGGCTATTCCTTTCTGTTGGTGATGTGGTGGGATTCACATGTGATGGCTATTACTCTAAAAATTGCCTTGATTGCACACCACCAAGTTGAGTTGGAAATTTGTCAACTCTGAGTTGCGTAATAGTTTACCTGCAGAAATGTTATCAAATTTTGGAAAAATAGTTTTAAAAGTCATTTAAAATTTTTGTACGTTCGCGGAATATGTCGACCGGAGGCGACATTTGTTCAGTATGTATATGATAGTATCTGCTCACGGAGAAATTAAATAATCCATATCAGAAAGGAATGCGCTAAAAATTTTGTGCTTCTCGGCGTTGGGCCCGGCGCATAAATTTTGGCGTAAAAGTCACATGAAGAATTTAAAGGTCTGCATCGCTTCATCTGCTCTTGTAGCCGCATTGGCACTTGCTCCAGCATTTGCGCTGGCAGAGGGCACAGCGCCTGCTCCTACAAGCACTACCGGTGCTACTGCTACTACTGGCGTAACTCCTATTCCTGCACCAACTAGAGAGCAGCTCATGGATCCAACGGTTAATCCATACGCTCCTGAGGACGCATACTTCCTTCCTGATGTTACTAACCCAATTCCAGACGGATTTATGGTTGGCAACGCTGACGGCGTAGTCATTGTCGACAACGGCGATGGCACTGTTACCGTTAAGGGTCACTGGACTCCTGCGCTTGATTTTGACGAGGTCATTGAAGTTCAGTTTGTTCGCATTCCTGGCACAACTCCTGATCCAGATCCAACTCCTACACCTGATCCAGATCAAACTCCAGCTCCAACCCCTGATCCAGAGCCAGCTCCAGCACCAGAGCCTGCTCCAGCTCCTGCACCAACACCAACACCAACACCAGAGAAGAAGTCCACTCTTCCTGCAACTGGTGTCGCAGATGTTGTAGTTCCAGCTTCTGTTCTTGCAGTAAGCGGCCTTGGTTTTGTTGCTGCTTCTCGTAGGGTTCGCAAGTAGGGGAAGAGCCTGCGACGCCGGCCGCGTTGCAAAGCCGACGGGTTTCTCGCCAGAAAAAAATAACGTGCATGTAAAGCGCCTGACCTCAGGCGCTTTTTTGTGAGGAAAACGAGCGGGCGACCAGGCGGAAATTGGGTACACTCTGAATAACGTAATTCGGAGGTTGTTATGGAAGATCAGCAGCAGAAGTTCTCGCAGGACGGTGGCGTGGGACAGGAGTCGGCGCACTCATCTTCAACTGCGCTTGTTCTAGAAGGCGGCAGTTATCGAGGCATTTTTACCGCTGGAATTCTTGATGTGCTTCGCGAGAAGGGCGTCACCAACTTTGAGAGTGTGTGGGGAGTTTCCGCAGGTGCCATCAACGCCGTGAGCTTCAGGTCCAAGCAGATGGGTCGCGCCATGCGCATCATGCTGGCCTTTAGGGACGATCCTCGCTTTCTTTCGATTCGCTCGTTGATCACTACTGGCGACATCGCGGGCGCGGATTTTATGTTTGACGAGATTCAAAACCACCTGGACCCCTGCGATAACGAGGCGTTCAACCAAAATCCCATGCAGATGTACGTGGTTGCGTCCGACGTTACGTTTGGTACGTCGGCATATCTGCACGTAAAAAAGTTCCCGGAAGACGTGACTATGGTTCGAGCGTCCGCGTCGATGCCAACGGTTTCTCGCATGGTTGAGCTGGACGGACATCGTTATTTAGACGGCGGAACAACCGATTCAATTCCGTTTGCGGCGGCACTTGGTCTGCCCGACGGAAAAGCAGAGCGTGCGGTTAACATTCCCGACCACAAGCCGGCAAAGAAAGCGCTGGTCATTGTCACGCAGGACAGGAATTTCGTAAAAACCGACGTCAACGAGCAGATTGCTCTTCGCTCGCAGCTCTACTCCGCGTATCCATACTTTGAAGCTGCGCTGGCTTCTCGCGCCGAGCGTTACATGGATCAGCGCAAACAGCTCTTTGAGCTGGAGGAAGAGGGTAGGGTGCTGGTGCTTGAGCCTCCCGAGCCAGTTGAAGTTAAAGTTAACGAGAAGTCCGGTGAGGCCCTGCTGTCTCTGTACCTGACAGGTCGCCAAGTTGCACTTGAGCGCCTCGAAGAGATTAAAAGTTTTATCGAGTAGGGTGCGCGAACCGGCACTCGCGTGACCTGCGCCGATGCACGCGCGACCTGCGGTGGCTTGCACGCGACCTGCGCAGGAAGCACAAATTGAAACGAAAAGAGTTTGTTTTGAAGACGCCCATGAATAAGTTTTTGAAGGTAATGTTTGCGCTGGTTATCGTTGCGATGACTGGTGCGGCGATTTTGCAAATTGTCGCTCCCGAGTACATGGGAAGCAATGCCGCTTATGGTATTTCGACCGGTTGGCAGCGAGAGATTGGTTTTTGGAATCTCGCGGTGCTCATCATTTTGGTTACCACGTGTTTCCACTACGATTGGGTCTATCTACGTGCGATTTTGTTCGCGCTGATTCTGGGTGGTATCGGAATTGGAACCAATCATTTCATTCATTTTTTGAGCGCTCACGAGTCGGTAAATTTGGTTGGCGCTATCGAGAATTACGTTCTTGCAGTTGGTTGGATAATTGGCTGGAAGCTCGAATGCAACCGCAGAAAAACTGCGGGCGTCGCTAAGTAGTCGCGGAAAACCCGCGCGTTTTCGCATGACGGTGCTCCGAGCGAGACGTTATGCGCGCAACATTGCGAGTGAGACGTTATGCGCGCCTGATTTTCTCGTCATGTCTGAATTCTTTGCCGGAAAAGCGCACCATGTCTGAGCTATTTGCCGGTTTTTCTCGCCAAGTCTGAGTAAATTTACTCAGACATGATGAGCTTTTCAGGCTCGAAATTTAGGGCCACGTAGCCTATCTTTCACGCGCCTGATTTCTGCAAAGAATCTGTAAATTTTGCCTAAAAATGTAAAAGAAACTGTGGATTTGCCTGATTTTGTCAAAGAATCTGTATCTAAAATACAGATTCTTTGCACTTTTTAGGCGCACATTGCTAGACAAGCGCACCTGGCGAGAAACCCCGCGCACCCGCGACCGGCCCGCGCACCCGCGCACCCGCGACCAGCCCGTGCCCCGCGCACCCGCGCACCCGTGCACCCGCACGTCTGCGCGCTCGCGCACCGAACGTTAGCGCAAGCGCGTGAGCTGCACTTTCTCGATAAGCGAATCCACAACCGAGCGCTCCGCTGCCTGAGTTCCGCTCTCCATGACGTTTGCGGCTCCCGTGGCCATGGCCAGTCGCAGCGCGTCTTCTGTCGAGAGACCCTGTGCATCCGCAAAGGCAAGCGCCGCCACAACGGAGTCGCCGGCACCGACAGTGCTTCCTACCTGGACTTTTACCGGACCTGCATACCAAACTTCGTTGGCCGTAGCGTAGACGGCGCCGTTGCCGCCCATGGAAACGCAGACCGTGTCGATGCCACCAGCAACAATTTCGGACGCGGCGGCGGCAATCGCGTCCACGTCGGTCAGCTCGCGACCAAGCATGGCGGAGAGCTCGTGATCATTTGGCTTTGTGAAGTACGGCTTCTGCTCCAGGCCAGCTGAGAGGGCCGCGCCGTCAGCGTCCAGGTACACCTTCAGTCCAGCGTCGCGCAAGGCGCGAGTCCAGCGACCATACGTATCAGCAGCAGCTCCGCGGGGGAGGCTGCCGGAAAGAACCACAATGTCGCCGGCGGAAGTCTTGGCAATCACGTCAGCAAGCGCCTGGTCAAGCACGGTGTCGGTGACCTCGGGACCAGGCTCGTTGATGTCGGTGTTGGTGCCGCCTTCGGTGTCAACAACCTTGAGGTTGGTGCGAGTCTCACCGGGAACGGAAATCGCCTGGACCTTGATGTTATTCTCGCCAAGCATGTCAGCGATCCATTTGCCAGTCTGACCTGCAAGAACGGTGATGGCGGTAGACTCTCCGCCCAGCTTAGCGATAACCTTGGAGACGTTGATGCCCTTGCCGCCCGCGTCCTGCCTGAGCCACGTGATGCGATTCACCTGGTCAACGGCAAAGTTTGGCACCTGGACGGTCTTGTCCAGAGCGGGGTTGAGCGTGACAGTGTAGATGCTGGGCATAGTCGCTCCTCAGTTTGTGGCGCCGCCAAGCAGCGCAAGTTATCTACGCTGATAATACTTCAGTTTCGGCAAAAAAGTAACCGCGGACAGCGCCGTTACGCGCATATCCGCGGTCTTTTCTGGCGAGAAACCCGGCGCACTCGCGGCCGGCCCGGCGGCGCCCTCGCAGCCCGCCCTGGACTCGACACCGCACCGCCCGGCGCACTCGCGGCCCGCTCTGGACCCGGCACCGCCCGGCCCGGCGCGCCGTCAGCGCTTACTTGCTGTCAGCGCTCTTGAACTGATCGAGAGCCCAAGCGTACGCAGTTGGAGCAACCCTGGACCAGTACTTCCAGTTGTGGTTGTCGCCGGAGTCGCGCTGGTAGTCAACGTTGATACCAGCATTTTTGAGCTGATCAACAAAGGTGTCCACGTCAGCAACAGGCACAACTCCGTCGTCGGAAGTTGTTGCAACAAAGAACGAAACCTGACTTGGATCAACCTCACCAAGATACTGAGTGGGGAACAGCTGCTTGTACAGATCCCATGACCAGCTGGTGGTTCCGTCGCTAAAGGCGTGCTGAGACGTGTAAATAAAGTTGTCGTCAGCAAGTGTGGTCCAAACAGAAGGCGAGAGCAGAATGCCCTTGCTAAAGTAATCGGAGTGGTGCAAAACAAATCGAGCTGCACCATAACCGCCCATAGAAATGCCGCCGATTGCGTGGTCTTTGCGGTCCTTTGATACGCGATACGTGCTCTCAATGTAAGGTACCAGGTCGTTCATAATGGCAGATTCCATCTTGAGACCGCGATCGGCGGAGTCAATATAGAAGCTGTTAAAGCCGTCGACAAAGACTACGATAGCTCCCTGACCAGCGGTTTGAATGGCCTCGTCAAGCATGGCGGCCGAATCAAAGCGCTCCAGCAGATTGCGGTGATTGCCATACAGACCATGCAGCATATATACAACTGGATAGGTCTTGTTGGGGTTGGACTCGTAGTCTGCAGGCAAGTAGACATCATAGTTCCAGTCCAGACCGAGGGTTGGCGAGTAGAACGATGTTGCCTTAACTGTTCCCTTAGGAGCTTCGTCTTTCTGCGTCTCCGATTGAGCGTTTGAACTGCCCTGAGTGTTTCCAGAAGCGGCTGGTGAGCAACCATAAAATGGAATTACCAGTAAAAACGCTGCAAACAGAGCAACCAAGGTGCTCATTACTACATGATGTTTAAGCCTGTTTTTAAGCTGGCCGCCCAGCAACGCAAAATTTTGGTGCAAACGTGCGACAAAATCTGTGTCACGCATCATTTCCTCCTGACGCTGTAGCTTTGACCTTGGTGTAAACATACGAGCCGGCCAGTACTTCTCGCCCCATAAAATAAAAAGTCGAAACAAAATGTATCGCACAGCAGGCCAAGTGGTTGTTCTTGTGCTGTGGACGGCTTTTCAATGTGGAGAAACCCGTCAAATTTGAACGAATTGTTGCATTCGTGAAGCAACAAAAATTCCCGCGTACAACAGCTAAAGAGTGGAGTATACTTTTAAGGCTTTTCCACAGAGCCCCGTAATCTCTGACAAGAAAAAGCATCGATGACCCGTCCAGGGGTTATCAACTCGTAATTCGTAGGAGGAGTCAAGTGAAGAAGTCGACTCAGTTCGCCAAGGCTGGCGAAGTCGAGCGCAAGTGGGTGCTCATCGACGCTGAGGGCGCAACGCTCGGTCGTCTGGCTACAAAGGCTGCCATGATTCTTCGTGGCAAGAACAAGCCGCAGTACACCCCAAACGCTGATACTGGTGACTTTGTTGTCATCATCAATGCAGACAAGGTTGTCCTTACTGGTGTTAAGGCTGACCACAAGGAGTATTGGCGTCACTCCGGCTACCTTGGTGGCTTGAAGATCACTTCCTTCAAGGAAGAGATGGAGAAGCACCCAGAGCGTGTTGTTGAGCACGCAGTCAAGGGCATGCTTCCTAAGACCACTCTTGGTCGCAAGCAGGGTATGAAGCTTAAGGTTTACGCCGGCGCTGAGCACCCACATGCTGCACAGAATCCCGTCAAGATTGAGCTGGAGGGCTAAACGATGGCAGATAACACCGCTGTTTACACCGGCACCGGCCGTCGTAAAGAGGCCGTCGCTCGTGTTCGTCTTGTTCCTGGAACTGGTAAGGTTACCGTTAACGGCCGCGAGGCAGTCCAGTATTTTGGTCGCCAGCAGCTCGTAGACAACGCAACCGCACCTCTCCGCATTACTGATACTCTTGGTCGTTTCGACGTCCTCGCAAACTGCGATGGCGGCGGCATCAACGGCCAGTCCGGCGCTCTTCGCCTGGGCATTGCTCGCGCTCTTCTCGAGGCTGGCGAGTATCGTGATGACCTTAAGAAGGCCGGCTACCTCACCCGCGATTCTCGTGCGGTCGAGCGTAAGAAGTACGGTCTGAAGAAGGCTCGTAAGCGTCCTCAGTTCTCCAAGCGCTAAGGCCGCTGGACCCAAAAAAGTCCTCACAAAGAGACCTGTTGTATATCGGCAGGTCTCTTTTTTGTATACTTTTAAATGGTTGCATTTTGCATATTTGCGCAACCACTTCAGTCCGCACGTTCTTCTCGCCATCTGGCGAGAAGCCCCACCTGTCGAGTAGTTCGCTGGCGCTTCGCGCGCACGTTGCTCTCCACCCGACAACATTACATTCGCAGCTAGGAGACGCTTATGAAGTACTTTGGAACCGACGGCTTTAGAGGCCGCGCAAACGAGGGTCTGAACGTCGATCACGCGTATAAAATTGGCCGCTTCATTGGCTGGTATTACGGAGCTAAGCAGGCTCGCAAGGCTCGTATCATTATTGGTAAGGATACCCGCAGGTCAAGCTATATGTTTGAGTCCGCGCTTGTCTCGGGCTTGGTTGCTTCTGGCGCTGACGCGTACATGCTGCACGTCATTCCTACGCCTGGCGTTAGCTACGAGGTAGTAGACGGTGCCTTTGACTGCGGCGTCATGATTACTGCTTCTCACAACCCATTCACCGATAACGGCATCAAGCTGGTCAACAAAGACGGCTACAAGATGGATGAGGACGTCCTTGAGCAGGTAGAGGCCTATATTGACGGCGAGTTTGACGTTCCTCTGGCAACCGGTGACAGCATTGGCCGCACGGTTGATTACATGCAGGGCCGCAACCGCTACATCTCAAGTCTTATTGCTAGCTGCGGCTTTAGTCTGCAGGGCCTGAAAATTGGCCTGGATTGCGCAAACGGCGCAGCTTCTAGTGTTGCTCGCCCTGTCTTTGACGCCTTGGGCGCCGAGACGCATGTTATCAACAACGCTCCAAACGGCCTCAACATCAACGTTGATTGCGGCTCCACCCACATTGACCAGCTACAGCGTTTTGTAGTCCAGAACGGCCTTGACGTGGGCTTTGCCTATGACGGTGACGCTGACCGCTGCCTGGCAGTTGACGAGCGTGGCCACGTGGTTGATGGAGATCTGATCCTCTACGTCTGCGGCACCTACCTTAACAAGTATGGTCGCCTGGCAAAGCAGACCGTGGTCACTACCGTCATGAGTAACTTTGGCTTGTTCAAGGCATTTGACGACGCTGGCCTCTCTTACGAGAAGACCAACGTGGGCGATAAGTACGTCTACGCTTGCATGAACGAGAACGAGTACAGCCTGGGTGGCGAGCAGAGTGGTCACATCATCTTTGGTGACCTGGCAAAGACCGGCGACGGCATCCTGACTAGCCTCCGTATTATGGAGGTCTTACGAGCAGAGCGCGAGAAACTCTCTGAGCTAACTCGTCCCGTTACACTATATCCACAGCAGTTGGTTAACGTTCGCGTCACCGACAAAGAGGCTGCTATGCAGTCTCCTAAGGTCAACGATGCTGTTGCAGCTGCCGAGAAGTTCCTTGAGGGCAATGGTCGCGTGTTGGTCCGCGCTTCCGGAACAGAGCCTCTGGTGCGCGTTCTTGCAGAAGCTCCAACCGATGAGCTCTGCCAGCAGGCAAATCAGATTGTGCTCGACGCTCTTGAGGAGTATAGGCTCAGCGCTTAAGCGCAGATAGATCCAGGGGATACGATGGCACTGGCAGGAATAGGTGTAGATATGCTTGAGATTGCCCGCATGCAGCAGGCAATTGAGAGGCGCCCTCACTTTATTCGCCGTATGTTCACCGATGCCGAGCGTGCGTATTGTGAGCGCACTGCTCGCCCTGCGGAGCACTATGCTGCTCGCTTTGCGGCAAGAGAAGCCGTGCTCAAAGCCTTAGGAACGGGTTTCTCGTCTGGTATTGGTTTTCAGGATGTTTCTGTTGAGAGAGATCAGTTGGGCAGGCCACAGGCTCGTCTAGCGGGCAAGGCTGCACAGATTGCGGCTGAGCAGGGCGTGCAGGAGATTGCGCTTTCTATCTCGTATACCAGAGATGTTGCAGTAGCCAATGCGGTTGCGGTGACCAACGCCGTAAAACCCAAGGTAGATCAAAAGGAAGATGCTGCCCAAGAGCTGGCACGTTCGTTCAAAGAAGCTCGTTCTGTGTTGGATGAGCTTGAGCGCGTGCAAGAACCTATAATTGAGACAACCTTTGATGATGTTGTTAAATCCGAGGAGTAAGTTATGCAGCCGGTACTAAATGTTGAGGACATCAAGCGTGTAGAGATTGCGCTGACACGCGTGGGCGTGAGCGTTTCCGAGCTCATGCACCGTGCAGGTTACGCTGCTGCTCAAGAGGTCCTTGGCATGGGAGGGGACATCTCTAACGTTGTCATCCTCGTAGGTCTTGGCAATAACGGTGGAGATGGCTGGGTGGCAGCAGAAGCGCTGCGCTCTAGAAACTGCAACGTTAAGGTAGTCACTCCGCTTGAGCCCGATCAGATTTCCGGCGATCTTGCACGTCAAATGGCGCAGCGCGCCGTTCGCGCGGGAGTTTCCGTGCTTGTTGGCCCTTCTCGTCAGGAGCTGATTGACCTGCTGGCAACGGCTGACGTGGTGCTTGATTGCATGCTGGGCACCGGCTTCCACGGCAAGGTCCGTGCTCCGTTTGATATTTGGATTGAGTGCCTGAATCAGTCTGGTGCTCGCGTACTTTCCGTTGACGTTCCCAGTGGCCTTTCTGCGCAGAAGGGCCAGGTAGAAAGCGCGTGTGTTGTCGCTGACGTTACCGTTACCATGATTGCGCTCAAGCCCGGCCTTATTGCAGACGCAGGCCGCGACGTTTGCGGCTCCATTGTTGTGGCTCCTCTGGCCGAGCAGACTGAGCGTCTGGTTGTTGAGGCAGATCCTGTTGCCTGGCGCGTTGACCTGGAAGATTATCTTGCTTCTGTTCCTGCCCAGCTCAACGACTGCGATAAATACTCTCGTGGCTCCGTATTGGTGGTTGGTGGCTCAAGCCGCTTCCCCGGAGCTGCTGTTTTTGCTGCTAAGGCAGCTGCTCGTGCGGGCGCTGGCTACGTTACGCTGGCAGTTCCTGAGGCCATTGTCAGCTGCGTTCAGATGATGTTGCCAGAGGTTCCCGTTATTGGCCTCCCGTGCGACGCTGAGGGCGTGTTTACCGAGGAAGCAGCTCCACTGGTGCTGCAGCTTGCCGCTATGCGCACCGTTACGCTGGTTGGCCCTGGCATGCGCGTCTCTGGCGGAACCGTCAAGGTTACCTCCGCACTGCTTGACTCTGAGCTGCCCGTTATTGTTGACGCCGACGCGCTCAACTGCATTGCTCGCCTCACCAACAATAACCTCCCAGATTTCCCTGAGCTCACGCGTCGTACCGCTCCGCTCATCATGACGCCGCATCGTCGCGAGCTTGGTCGCCTGGTTAACCAGGTAGATAATCCTCCTGCAAGCCTGGTGGGTCAGCTTGAGGCTGCTCGCAAGATTGTGTGGGCAGATGGTGGCTCTGAGCTGGTCATTGTTGCTAAGGGAACCGCTACCGGTTGCGTAGGCGTCCAGAAGGCTGTGCTGCCAAAGCCTGGTCCGGTCACGCTGGCAACCGCTGGCTCTGGCGACGTTCTTGCTGGTACCATTGCTGGCCGCTTGGCTCAGGTTGCTGGTCAAGTTGATGACCTGCCTACCTTCTGCTCACTTGCCTGTGAGGTTCACGCATATGCAGGTCAGCTAGCTGCCGAGAAGTTCGGTGTACGCGGAGCTATGGCGGGCGACATCTGTGACGTTATTGGTCTTGCTTCCGACGCACTTGAGGAGCAGATTGCATTCCCTATGGCAGACTTTGAAGAAGCTGCGGAGTAGGTGAGTCTGATGTCGGCATATCCCCAGGATCGATGGGCTTGGATAGAGATTGATCTTTCTGCCGTCCGCCACAACGTAAAGGCGTTTAAGGCCCAGCTTAACCGTGGTGTCAAAATGATGTGTGTGGTTAAGGCTGACGCATACGGTCACGGTGCTGCTCAGTGCGCTAAAGCCATGCAGTCCGTAGGTGCCGATCAGTTTGCCGTTGCAACGGTCGATGAGGGTGTTGAGCTGCGTTGCTCTGGCATTGATAATCCTATTCTGGTGCTTTCCGAGCCGCCAGTTACCTCTATTCCAGACCTCGTGCGCTTCGATATCATGCCTTCCGTTTACACGGTTGACTTTGCCCTCGCATACGGAGAGGCTTCCGCCGCAGCTAACAAGGTTGGTCGCTACCACCTGGCCATTGATACCGGCATGACCCGCATTGGTGTCAGGCGAGAAGATCTTCTCGAGGTGCGCGGTTCTATCGATTTCCACAGGGGTCTTGAATGCGCTGGCACGTTTACGCATTTTGCCACGGCCGACGTGCTCGACAACTGGGACTTTGACCTGCAGGTTAATCGCTTTATTGAAGCGGTTACCGCACTCAAAAACGCAGGCTATGAGCTGGGCTTGGTTCACGCCGACAACACTCCTGGCACCGTCCTGCACAAAGACATTCAGTTTGATATGGTTCGCGTGGGCATTGGTCTGTACGGACTTCATCCTAGTAAGCTCACTATTCCCCGCATTGACCTGCAGCCCGTTATGAGCGTGCGCGGTCGCGTGACGCGCGTGGTGTATCCAGCTGTTGGCGATGGCGTTGGCTACGGTATGACGTGGCGTGTTCCTCGCAATAACATCCAGGTAGCTACCGTACCTATTGGCTACGCCGACGGACTTGCACGTAGCCTTTCTAACCGCATGGACGTTTTGACGCGCGGAGACCGTGTCCGCCAGGTGGGCAATATCTGCATGGATCAGTTTATGATTGCTGTTGATACCGCAGGTACACACGCTAACAAGCCTGCGCACGAGATTCGTTACGGTGACGTGGTTACTCTCATTGGCAAAGATGGCGATCAAGAAATCACCGCAGATGAGATGGCTGATCTTCGCGAGACTATCAATTACGAGGTAGTTTGCAATTTTGGAGCGCGCCTCGATAAGGTGTACATCTAATGGCAGCAACTCCTGCTTCTCCTAAAAACGCTTTAGGAAGAAAGCGCATGTCAAATGTAGAATATGCGAAAATCGCATATTCTAAACAAGCAGGTAAGACGCTTGACGAGATTCGTGAGCAGATAGCTGACTGTAAGAAGTGTCCGCTTTGGGAAACGCGCACTAACATTGTGTTTGGTGGCCCAAATCCTACGGCTCGCATTATGATTGTGGGAGAAGCTCCTGGTAAAAACGAGGATCTAAGCGGTCAACCTTTCGTGGGCGTGTCGGGCAAAAAGCTTGATGCACTGTTAGAAGAAGTTGGCCTTTCTCGCCAGGATGTTTTTATCTCTAACGTGGTCAAATGCCGACCGCCTTCAAACAGAAATCCCAAGGTGGCTGAGGTGGAGGAGTGCTCTCCGTATCTTCGCGACCAGATTCGCGCTATTAAGCCGGACGTTATTGTCTGCCTGGGAAATTTTGCGACGCAGTTTGTCATGCATACCGATAAGGGCGTGACGGAGCTGCGCGGCAAGTTTTACCAGATAGGCGCCTTTAGCGTGCTGCCTACCATGCATCCCGCATCAACTATTTACCGCAAGGAGTGGGCGCAGTTCCTCAAAGATGACCTGCGACTTCTTGCTGATTGGCTTGAGGAACACCCTCGAGGAGGCTCTTGTGACTAACCTTTCTACCAGCGTAAATAACCTGCCAGAGAAAACTGCGGCTGGCACGTATGTCTCTACCACCACAGAGCAAACTATTGCTCTTGGTCAGATTTTGGGCAAACTCATGCAAGCTGGAGACGTGCTGGTGCTCACGGGAGACCTGGGCGCAGGAAAAACTCAGCTCACCAAAGGTATTGCTGCCGGCATGGGCGTCACGGACGACGTGACCAGCCCAACGTTCACTATCGAGATGGTTTACGAGGGCACAACCATGCCGCTCTACCACTTTGACCTATATCGCTTAAACGATCCCGACCAGCTTGAAGACACTGGCCTGTATGATGCGCTTGAGTCTGATGGTCCAACTATCATCGAGTGGGGAGAGCAATTTGCAGAGCAGATTGGCGAGAGAACCCTTGATGTGTATGTCTCTAGGCTCTCTGAGGAAGAGCTGGGATCCGACGACGCTGAGCCTCGTCGTGAGGTTCGTTTTATCCCGCAGAATGCTCGCGGAGAAGAGATCATCCAGTCGCTGTAATTGCTGAATAAAAGTGGTTTCACCACCCAGTTATAGATATTTTAAGAATATCTATAACTGGGTGTTTTGGCAGTATACCTGCAATTTCTTTTCATATATACTTACTAATCCGTTGAAACATGTTCAAAAAATAATTGTTTTTCTTGATACATACGAGTTAAGGAATATGAAATGTCAAAGTATTTGCGCAACAACGTAAGGCTGCTCGCAATTGCCGGCATTATGGCAAGCGTGCTGGTTTTCTCGCCAGTACTTTCTTCTCTTGCCCTTGCTGAAGGTACTGAGGTAGCTGAGGTAAGCTCCACAACAGAGACTGCTGCCACGACCGAGGCGGCTGCTACAACCGAGACAACTACAACAACTGAAGCAACTGCTGTTGCTACAGCTACAGATGACGACAGTGATGCAGAGGCTGTTGGATCTTATATGGGTTCCGATGGCATAATGCGTGAAATCCACGTTTCAGTCTCAACAGATGGCGGCACTTATAACGGAAAAGATTATATTCCACCAACTATTTCAGATGATTTTAAGAGTGTTTCTTTTAGCAGCAATGTTCAGCGTGAGGGATACACACTGGTAGGTTTTTCAACAGGTTATTTTTCGCAAGAGGAAGTGAACAATGCAACACCAGATATGTCGAAACCATATACTATCGATGAGAGTGGCAATGTTCATATGAATTTGGATGATATTGTTGCCTGGAGCATTACCGACAATATTGATACAAACACTATTACGAGTCTCTATCATCTAACTACCTTATGGGCACCAAATCCTGAGCCAGAGCCAGAACCAGAGCCTCAGCCAGAACCAGAGCCAGCGCTTACACCAGTTGCACCCGCGTCCGATTCAGTCCAGCAGTCACTACCAAGGCGCGAGAAAAGCGTTCTGCCTAACACCGGTGACGCAAGCTCTGTAGCAGGCGTTGTTGCAGCAGCTGGCACTACTCTTGTTGCACTTGGTCTCCGCAAGAAAATGCAGTAGTAAGCTGCTTTCTAGTAGAAACAAATTCTTATGTCAAAGCATTTTTATAACAATACAAAGCTCTTTATTCTTGCCGGTATTCTTGCAGGTGTATTGGTTTTCTCGCCAGTGTTTTCAACGCTTGCTTTTGCGGAGAACGCTGAAGTAGCAGGGACAAACGCTACAACTGAGGCCACCACTACGACCGAGGCGGCAACTTCAACTGAAGTTACTTCAACAACAGAGTCCACTGCTACAACTGAGGCGACTTCAACGACTGAAGCAACCGCTACAACCGAAGCGAGCACTACAAGTGAGGCAGCAACTAGCACCACTAATACAGATGATGAAGGTGCAACAATCGTTCGTTTTTATGACCCTGTAGTTGGTTGGAACACTAGGATTCATCTTGTTGTTGGTGCTGAGGGTACTCAATACAATGGACACTGGTATATTCCTGCAACAATTTCAGATGATCATAAAAGTTTTTCTTTTGATGGAAATATTCATCGTGATGGGTACAGACTAGTGGGTTATTCGTCAGAAATATTTTCAAATGAGCAAAGAGATAACGCTACTCCAGACCAGTCAGCGCCTTATACCGTTGATGCTAACGGATTTGTCCACGTGAATTTTGCTGATATCTCTTCGTGGTCCGTTACTGATGACCTGCGTGATGACACTACAACTTACTATTACTTTTTTGCTCCGCTTTGGACGCCAGGTTCTGAACCTCAGCCTCAGCCAGAACCTGCTTCTGAGCCAGAACCTCAGCCAGCGCCTGCACCAGTTGCTCCAGCTTCTGATACAACTCAGCAGCCAGCACCAAGGCGCGAGAAGAGCGTTCTGCCTAACACGGGCGACGCAAGTTCTGTAGCAGGGGTTGTCGCAGCAGCCGGCACTACTCTTGTTGCGCTTGGTCTCCGCAAGAGGATGCAGCAGTAAACTGCAAGAGTTAATACGTAATAAATACGCCTCTGGAAATAAGATTTTCTAGAGGCGTTTCTTTTTAAGGTAACTTGTGGCTCGCGGTTAAACGAGCTTTTAGGAAACTCTAAAAAATATATCCCTTTGCAACAGCCCAGTTCCAGATACGGTCAGCCTGTACTTCACAGCGCTGCTTAAGTTCAGTAGTGTTAGAACCAGTAAAAGTAACTTGCTGAACAGAAAGAGGAAGGTTATCTGGTCTAGTAATAGTTAAAGTTGCGCTGTTCATAGCCATACGAGCGGTCTTGTTAGTACCAAGGCGGACCTTAACAGTAAAGTAACCACGATCAACAGGCCACTCGGTAACTTCTCCGCTATTGGCTGTTCCAGACCTGAATCCGTT
>CAUVBV010000019.1:0-20647 GCA_963550405.1 uncultured Atopobium sp.
AAAGGCCGCCTTTTTTGTGCGTGTAAGAAATGATGAAGCGCTGGTCTTACTTAGCAGGAAGAATAGAAGGAGTGACGCAGACAACATCCTTGAGGCCTGCTGCTTTGAGCTCACTGATCTGCTCGTCAGTTGCACCTGTATCGGTAATCAGAAGGTCAATATCTTCTGCAGAGCCAAACTGGAAGTTGGAAGTGGTGCCCAGCTTAGAAGAATCTGCGACAACATAGTGCTTTCTAGAGCGCTTGAGCATCTGAGCGTTAATTGCTGGCTCAGGTGATGTTGCAGAAGTAAGACCAAATTCTCCCGAGAAACCCGTGCAGCCCAAGAAGCATTTAGCAGCAGTAATGTGCTGGATGCACTCAAGAGCAGTATCACCAGTCATGGAAGCGCGTGGAGGACGGATGTCACCACCAGTAAGGATGATAGAAAGATCGTGGATGTCCTCAAGCAACAGTGCCTTGCCGTTGTTTGTAACAACAGTTACGTCGTGAGCATCAATCCACTCAAGCATCCCAAGAGCAACGGAGCTGGTGTTGATGAAGATGCAATCGCCATCCTCAACGTAGCGAGCGGCCTCGCGGGCAATTGCTTTGTTAGAGCGAATCTGCCTTGAGCCAGAAGGACGACCATAAGGATTAAGCAGGGTAGCAATGCCATACTGACGAGTCAGGATGCCACGCTTCTCAAGAAAGTCCAGGTCACGTCTGATAGTCAAAGAAGAGACCTCAAAGTGATCAGCAAGCTCTAAAACACTTGCTTGTCCCTCTTTTTCTAGCAGCTCAGTAATTGCCTCGCGACGTGAATCTACGTAAGCCTTACTCCGTTTCATAAATGCCCTCCCTTTATGAGCAACATTTTTTCTTTGAATGTTCATTCATCAATAAAATAGAACATCAGAAGAAGGATATCAAGATATTTCGGAAAATAATAGTGTAAATATATATGAATGTTTTAGATTATAAAAAATTTAACATATAAACTTTACATGGGATAATAGAAGGCGCTTCGATTACGTTCATAAAAACATGAACATTTGTATAGCTACATGAACAAAAGATACGCTGAAAAAATATGAACAACTTTGATTACTGTTTTAGTAAAATTGATTGAAGTTAAGAACGTTTCGTGGCATATTATCAAGTTATTAAGACTTGTCATGAGACGGCTTTGAGCCAATGTGTCTCATAAAGAGAAAGGCAAGGTGGTGCTGTGTTAAGTGATCTCCTTACCGAAGACCTGGTGCAGCTCAATGTTGTAGCTTCTAACTGGGAAGATGCAATTAGAAAATCTGCACAACCACTTGTTGATAACAAAAAAGTAACTGAGGGCTATGTTGATGACATCATTAAAGGTGTCAACGAACTCGGCCCTTATATTGTTATTACCGAGCATGTCGCTCTTCCTCACGCACGTCCTGAGTCCGGCGCACTTGAGCCTGCAGTAGGCATTACCGTGCTTAAGGATTCCGTTGAGTTTGGCAGCAAAGACAACGATCCAGTTAAGTTTCTTTTCCCACTTGCAGCAAAAGATAGTGAAGGCCACCTTAGCGCCCTTCAGTCTCTTGTTGAATTGCTGAGCGATCCAGATTTCTTTGCTCAGCTTGAAAAAGCTCAGTCACCAAAAGATGTTGTGGACCTTGTCCACGCAAAGGAAGGTAGGTTGTAATGGCTGATAAGAAGTTCCACGCATTGGTTTGCTGCCGTGCAGGTATGGGTTCTTCCATGATGCTCAAGATCAAGATTGACCAGGTCATCAAAGAGAATGATCTTCCAATCGAGACTGAGCACGGTAATCTGGATTCCCTGATTGGTTTCAATGGCGATCTTGTCATCACCATGTCTGACCTCACCGATGAGCTCAACGCTGACGATCGCGTTCCTTCTGCAGTTGGTATTACCAACATTGTCGACAAGGCAGAGATGAAGGAAAAGCTCACCGCCTGGCTCGCAGAGCACAACGCATAAGCTCCCCTTTGTATCTTTTTGGCGGGAGTTTCTCGTCATACGCAACATGAGTTGCCTTCGGCGAGAAGCTCTCGCCAAACCTTTGACAAGAGGTACTTGTCACTTGATTGAGAGAACTTATCTGAGTAGGTTCGTCGGTTTATTTGCTGAAAGGGATTTAAGCATGCTCAATGCAATTCTCATGCAGCTCAGAGATACAGCCGTCATCATGGGCATTATTGCTCTTGTCGGCCTCTTGCTGCAGAAGAAGTCCGCGGTGGACGTCTTCTCCGGAACTGTGAAGACCATTATTGGCTTCATGATCTTCAACATTGGTTCTAGCGCTATGTCTGCTCAGGTCAACATCTTCAGCGACATGTTTAGTCGTGCATTTGCTGTTAAGGGCGTTGTTACCCAGGTTGAGGTCGCAACTGCTCTTGCACTGAATACCTATGGTACTGAGGTTGCTCTTGTAATGGTCCTTGGCTTCATCATGAACCTTGTGTTTGCCAAGATTACCCCATTCAAGTCCGTCTTCTTGACTGGTCAGCACTTCCTGTACTTCTCCTGCGTACTCGCACTGGTCTTCATTGCTCTTGGTCTCCCAATGTGGGTCACTATTGTTCTTGGTGGTGTCATCCTCGGCTTCTGCGGTGCTGCACTGCCTTCGCTGTGCCAGCCATTTGTTAATAAGCTTATTGGTGGAGATTCCATCGCAATTGGCCACTTCAACTGCATCGGTTATGCATTCTCCGGTTACGTTGGAAAGCTCTTTGCTAAGAAGAATGAACAGGACGGCGAGAAAGAGGCTAAGGAGCTCCCAGAGTTCTTCAAGCTCTTCAAGGACTTTGTCTTCTCCGTTGCTCTCTTCATGATTGTTCTGTTCTACGTTGTTACTATTGCATGCCTTGTCACCGGTCACTTTGGCGATACCCTTGCAAACAACAAGCCATTCACCAGCTACTTTGGTAACGATGTGTGGTGGATTTGGCCATTCCTTGCTGGTCTTCAGTTTGCTGCTGGTATGTCCGTTCTTGTTTACGGCGTCCGTCAGTTCATCGCTGAGATCACCGCTGCATTTGTCGGCATCTCCGAGAAGCTCATTCCAGATGCACGTCCTGCAGTCGACTGTCCTGCAATCTTCCCATTTGCACCAAACGCTGTCATCATCGGCTTCATTGGCTCCTTCCTTGGCGGCCTTGTTGCAATGGCACTTATGGTTGCATTCCACAGCCCAACCATCATGATTCCTGCAGCAGGCATCTGCTTCTTCTCTGGTGGTACTTGCGGCGTTTGTGGTTACGCTTACGGTGGATGGCGCGGTGCTCTTCTTGGCTCCTTCCTGGTTGGTATCTTCCTGACCGCTGGTCCTCTGATTCTCTATCCTGCATTTGCTCAGCTGGGAATTGCAGAGGCATCCTTCCCTAACGTTGACTACAACATCGTTGGTTCTATCATCTACGGCATCGGCTCACTCTTTGGTCTTGCCTAAGCCTAGATTTCTGTAGTACCTACTCAGCTCTACGGTTTCTTAGGGCGCTCGTGGAAAGCCCGCGGGCGCCCTTTTAAAAGCTTCACAACAAGGAAAAATATGGCAGACGAGAAGAACAACAAAAGTGTTACTGAGTCAGTGCTTGGCGATATGTTTGGCCTTAGCGTTGACAAAAAGCCTGCTCCAGAGCTTCCTGAAGATCAGTTAGTTCTAGAAGTTCTTGAAGACAGAACTCGTTTGATGGTTCAGGGAATTCTGTACTTGCTTATGGCGTTTGCTGCTCTTGCTCTGACATTTTTCTTTTGGGTTTACGCCAATGTAAGCGGCAATATTTTGGGTCTTGTTGGCGTTATTGCAGGACTCACTATTACGTGGTTTGCATCACGTGCCATGGGAAAGCGTTTTAGTCGTTTTGCCAGTGGTATTCATGTTATTGATTTTGGTCAGAAACACGTATTTATCTTTGCAAAATCCGACAAGAGAAAAGCACTTGTCGTTCCTTATACCAAGATTAAAAGCTACAAACTCATCCGACAGGGCAAGGCACTTCGCCTACTTTTTGAAGGCGCTTGGGTAAGCCATCCTTCAGGATTTGAATTTGTAGACATCAACCGTCCTTTTATGGCCTCTACGCTTGATGAAATTCAGAATCAGATTGAGCAGCTTATGGCTCAGCATAAGGTCAAAGAGACGCGTTAATTCATTGTGCAGTAAGTGTCTTTGAGCTTGGACTCACAGACAGATAAGGAGTTGTAATGGCAACTGAAAAAGAGCAGGTTCAGGAGTTTCTCTCCATTGTGGGAAAGTCCCTTCATCAGTACGTACAGAGCATTGATTTTGACGCACTCTCCGCAGCTAAAAAGCTTATTTTAGACGCAGAGGCAAAGGGCGGCCGCCTGCACGTAACCGGTATTGGTAAGCCAGGTCACGTCTCTGGTTATGCTGCATCGCTCTTCTCGTCAACCGGAACTCCAACCTACGAGCTTCACGGTACCGAGTGCGTTCACGGATCTGCTGGTCAGACTCGTCCTGGTGACGTGGTCATTGCTATTTCCAACTCCGGCGAGACAGGCGAGCTAAAGGCTACCGTTACCTGCCTTAAGAACGTCGGCGTGCACATTATTGCGCTGACCGGAAATCCTAACTCTTGGCTGGCAAACGAGGCAGAGGTTGCCCTTATTGCAGGCGTTGAGCAGGAGGGCGATTCCATGAACAAGCCACCACGCGCCTCAATTCTGGCTGAGATTATGGAGCTCCAGTGCCTCTCTATCCTGCTTCAAAACGAGTACGGCCTTAACCCAGAGCAGTACGTTAAGTGGCATCCCGGTGGAGCTCTTGGCGCGTCCATTCGCGAGGGCAAATAACCCCAGATAAACACCAAATACGTACAGAGGAGTTTGCATGTCAACATTTAAGGGCGTTATTGTTCCTATGGTCACGCCGTTTAACCGCGACGAAGAGCAGTCTATTAACTACGAAGCAGCTGAGCAGCTGCTTGAAAAGCTCATCTCCGAGGGCGCTGACGGTATCTTTACGTTTGGTTCTAACGGTGAGTTCCACGTTTGTAACCCTGACGAGAAGATCAAGTTCTCCAAGTTTATTATCGAGAAAACCGCAGGTCGTCTTCCTGTTTACGTAGGAACCGGCGCTTGTTCAACAAAAGAGGCTCTCTATATGAGCCGTGAGGCAGAGGCAATTGGTGCAGACGCACTTTCTGTCATCAACCCTTACTTCCTGGGCATTTCTGACCAGCAGCTGGTTGAGTACTTCAAGACAGTTGCTGCAAGTGTTAAGATTCCTGTCCTTCTGTACAACATTCCTAAGGGTACCGGCAAAAATATCTCTAAAGAGGCAGTTGAGCAGCTGGTAACTATTGAGAATATCAAGGGTATTAAGGACAGTTCCGGAAACATTGATAACCTCAAGGAATATCTGGACGCTGCCGCTGGTCACAACGTAGACGTGCTTGTAGGTTCTGACGGAAAGATCTCTGAGGCTCACGCTCTTGGTGCTCAAGGCACCATTGCTGGTACCGCCAACCTCATCACTAAGGTTGTCGTTGACCTTTGGAAGGCGCTTGAGGCTGGAAACACAGAGGAAGCAGCTCGTCTGCAAGCAGAGATTGAGCCAATTCGCGACATCCTTCACCTTGGGAGCACCCCTCAGACGCTTAAGCGTTCTCTTGAGCTTGCTGGATACCCTGTTGGTCCTGCTCGTTTCCCGGTTACCGAGGTTGCAGAGGGTGTTGACGAGAAGATCTATGCAATGCTTGACCATTACGGAATTGCTCATAACTAAGTATCAAAAATGACGGGTTTCTCGCCAGCTCAAGAGGGTAGTGCGAGATACGTTTACAAGGAGATGTTGTATATGAAGATGCAGAAAGCTGCTGTTTCTCAGGCACTGGTAGATACCTGTGCGTTTGCAGTTGTTCGCGTCCCAACAGTTGAGCGTGGTATTGAAATTGCTGAGGGCCTTGCAGAAGGTGGCGTTCATGCGATGGAGATTAGCTACACCCTGCCAAATGCGGGCGAGGTTATTGCTGCAATTAGAGAGCGTCTTGGCGACAAGATGATTGTTGGTGCAGGTACTGTTATGGAGCCAACAACTGCTCGTCTTGCTATTATGGCCGGCGCACAGTTCATTGTTGCTAACTGCGGATCTGATGAGGTTGCTCGTATGTGTAACCTGTATCAGATTCCTTACGCACCTGGTTGTACTACTATGACCGAGGCAAACCACAGTCTTGAGATGGGCGCTGCCTTTATCAAGTGCTTCCCAATTTCTAACGTCTATGGTCCTGAGCTGGTTAACCTCTTTAAGACTCCAACTCCTTGGATGCCTCTGATGGCTTCTGGCGGCATTAATCTTGACAACCTTGCTGAGTGGCTTGAGCGTGGTGTTGATTGCTGCGGCATGGGAAGCCTGCTTACTAAGGGTTCAAAAGAGGAGATTGCCGCTAACGCAGCTAAGGTACGTGCCATCATTGACGAGACACGCGCAAAGATGCAGATTGCGTAACAGGTGTAGAACTAACTTACAGGTGGCGTATAACTAACGCTCAACAGCGTTTTTCTCGCGATTTTTAGACCGTCTCTTCAGTAGAGAAGAGGCGGTTTTTCTGTGGATGAACTGCGTGACGTATAACATACCTGCACTTTTGGTAAAATAAACTCTGTATCTGTCTCTTCGGAGTAAGAAAAGGAGCAACTGTGGCTAATCATTTTCGCACTGATGAGCAACAGGAGTCCTCGTTTGATGACCGTTTTGGGGTAATTTCTCAGGATGATCTGAACCAGCTTGACCAGCAAGACGTTGTGGCTGATCAAGTTGAAACCCAGGACTTTTCTGCTGATGTGCCAGTGGCCCAGGCTGCTGAACCTGTAACAACTGTATCTGATCCATTTGCTTCAGGAGTAGAGCCTGTACACGTGGTAACTGCTGAACAGCAAAATAACCCTGAGCAGGCGCCTCTTGATCGCGCAAAGTTCTTTGCTGACCTTGCTCAAGACGCACCTCAGGTTGAGCGCACTGGTACTCCTACCATCTCTTTTAAGGGTGCCTCGCTTGTGTATCCATCACAGCCAAACCGCCCAGCACTGGATAACATCAGCGCTGATATCTACCCAGGCGAGTTTGTCTTTGTAGTTGGACACTCTGGTTCCGGTAAGTCGTCTCTCTTGCGCCTTATTACGCGCGAGCAGAAGGCAACTCACGGACAGGTTATTGTTGCTGGTCAGGATCTTACGCGCATGCGTAACTCCAAGGTTCCGTATCTGCGCCGCCAGATTGGTACCGTCTTCCAGGACTTTAAGCTTCTGCCCGATAAGACCGTCTATGAGAACGTTTCTTTTGCACTTGAGTGCATTGGCAAGCCTCGTTCTGTTATTAAGGTGCAGGTTCCTGAGGTTCTGCGTCTGGTAGGCCTTGGCCAGAAGATGGACGCTTACCCAGACCAGCTTTCCGGCGGTGAGCAGCAGCGTGTTTCTGTTGCTCGTGCAATGGTTAACCGCCCACCACTGCTTATCTGCGACGAGCCTACGGGTAACTTGGACCCAGCAATTTCTTTGGGCATCATGAAGCTTCTTGACCGCATTAACCGTGCGGGCACTACGGTTGTAATGGCAACACACGATCGCGAGATGGTTGACTCTATGCGCAAGCGCGTTATCGCACTTGAGGCTGGTCACATTGTCCGCGACCAGGAGAAGGGAGGCTATGGCTACTATGGGGCTCTCTAATTTTGGATACTCTCTGCGTGAGGCCGGAAGCCACTTTAGAAGGAACTGGTCTACCGCTCTTGGTGCAATCGTAACCATCTTCTTGTCACTGTTCATCATCGGCTTGTTTATTCTTGGCTCCGCTCTTATCGAGAACATGGTAGGAAGTGTCGAGAATCGCGTTACTATCCAGGCATTTCTTTCTGATGATGCAGATCAGTCTGCAGTAACTGCTTTCCAGCAAGAGGTTCAGAGCTGGGATACGGTTGAGTCCGTAACCTATAAGAGCAAAGATCAGGCTCTTGAGGAGTATCGCACTACCATGAGCTACCGCAATGCTTCCGATGCGGTTTCTGCTCTTGATGGTCAGAATCCTATTCCTGCATCTCTTGTGATTAAGCTCAAGGACCCTAAGGATGTTCAAGACGTTGCCCAGCGCATTGCCTCTTCATCATCTTTTGCAGCAATTGCTGATAATAAGAGCAATCCATCTGGTGATGTTCAGTATGGTCGCGAGACCGTTGAGCGTCTGTTCAGCGTAACAGCATACATTCGTATCGGCGCTATCGGCCTTGTTGGACTTCTGGTGTTTGTTGCCTTTGTCTTTATTAACAACACCATTCGCCTTGCTATTAATGCTCGCCGTCGTGAGATTGCAATCATGCGTCTGGTCGGTGCATCTAACGGCTTTATTCGCGGACCATTCCTTATGGAAGGTGTGCTTGAGGCACTTATCGGCGCTCTTCTCGCCATTGCTGTTTTGGTTGTTGGAGCCCACATGCTTCTTCCTGTAATGGCAGAGAGCATGACCTTCTTGACCTTTGCTATTCCAACAACGGTCATGCTGGGCATGAGCGGCCTTTTGCTGCTCCTTGGCCTGCTGCTGGGACTCTTTGGTTCTGCTATTGCTATGGGCCGCTACCTGAAGGCATAGCAACTAGGCAACCTGGTGCTTCAATTGTTAAAGAGAAGTATCAATTAAGAAAGTTTTTTGCATAAAGATTGCAAGGTAAGACCTCGTGAAAACCGTTCACGGGGTCTTTTTACGTTGAACGGTATTTACCAATTTGCAGGTAGGATGATATTTTTAAGGGTGAATTATTAGGCCACGTACTTGAATGGGGGCCAAGTATGGAGACCAACCTGCACAAATTCCAGGCTTTTACTTCCGCGGCGTATCACAGTAGCTTTACGGTGGCGGCAGAAGAGCTGGGATGCACTCAGTCGTCTATTAGTCGCATGGTGGCAAGTCTAGAAAAAGAATGGGATGTCCGCTTGTTTAACAGACATGGCGGCTATGTAAGTCTGACTCCTGAGGGAAAGACGCTTTTGCCTGTTGCAGAAGAGGTGTGCCAGGCATACAGCAAGTTGAGCAATCAAGTGAATCGCGTCAGCGCCATTGAGATGGGCGATCTTGTTATCGCAGCGCCTTCGAGCTTTCTTTCACGAGCACTGCCAGGTCATTTGAAGAAGTACATGACCGATCATCCAAACATCAAAGTTGAAGTTATTGAGTGTACGTATGGAGAAGCCCTGCGTCTTATTAGCAAGGGTAAGGTGGATATTAGTTTTACTATGACTCGCGCAACTGAGCAGGGATTTACTTCAACTTTATTTGATCATGATGAGGTTATTGTTGTTTCTCAAAAGGGACATTACGAGAAGGACCTTGAGACAATTCCTGTTAAGCGTCTTATTGAAGAACCCTTTATTGTTGATATTGAGACAGCTCCTCTGCTTCAGAAGCAGCTCAAAAACGCACGTATGACATTTGCATCATCGGATTCATTCACCATTATGTCCATGGTAGAGTCGGGTCTTGGTGTAAGTTTGTTGCCACTTGAGGCAACAAAAGGTACAAATTTTGATATTGATGTACATCATCTAGAAACTCCCGTACATCGTAATGTCTTTATTACACATCGTGTAAAAGGCGAGATGTCGCGCACTACAGAAGAGTTTTTAAAGTATTTGGGTTAAAGATTGATACATAGTTGTGTACGTTAACTATTTGAAAATTGCATAACTGTTATTAGATTTTGGTAAAGATGTAAAAAGATTTAACTACCGCTCGCGGTTGTAGCTTTCACGCTTACGGGTTTATCTGACGCTCAGAGGGCGCTACTTCTTTTTTCAAATGGCTTCGGGTGCAAACATAGTCTCATCAAGTTCTTCGTCCGAGTAATTACGGGAAGGAGTGGGACATGGCAGAAAATGCCGAGGCACCTGAGATGCAAAAGTCGTTGAGTCTATTCAACTTCTTTACCATCGGATTTGGTGCGATCATTGGTACCGGATGGGTGCTCCTGGTAGGCGACTGGATGGTTCTTGGTGGAGGACCATTCCCCGCGATGATCGCATTCGCAATTGGCGCAATTTTCCTTGTACCAATTGGATGTGTTTTTGGCGAGCTCACTGCTGCTATTCCAATTTCTGGTGGCATCATTGAGTACGTCGATAGGACATTCGGCCGCCCAATGGGCTTTTTTACCGGCTGGATGCTTCTTCTGGGCAACGCTCCACTATGTCCTTGGGAGGCAATTGCTATTTCCACGCTTCTCACCGACCGTTTTGGTGCATTCCCTGTTCTTTCTTGGCTGAGGTCCGTTAAGCTCTACACCATTCTTGGTGCAGATGTTTACCTGTGGCCAACAGTTATCGCTCTTTGCTTTGCTATCCTGGTCATCTTCCTTAACTTCAAGGGCGCTGGCGCAGCAGCTAAGCTTTCGAGCTTCCTGACTAAGGCTCTGCTGACTGGTATGATCCTTGCAATGGTTATCTCCTTTGCAACCGGTTCTCCAAGCAACGGCCTCCCAATCTTCTCCCAGGCAACTGAGGTTGCAGGTGGTGAGGGAACAAAGGCTACCACCTTCTTTGGTGGCATCATTGCAGTTCTTGTTATGACTCCATTCTTCTACGCTGGCTTTGACACCATTCCACAGCAGGCAGAAGAGGCTTCTTCTGACCTTGACTGGAAGAAGTTTGGTATCATTCCTGCACTTGCACTTATGGCATCTGGTGTCTTCTATCTCATCTGCATCTATGCATTCGGAACTATGATTAACTGGCACGAGTTTGTTAAGTCTTCCGTTCCTGCACTTGCAGTTCTCGAGCGCATCAACCTGTTCTTCTACATTGCAATGCTCATCATTGCAACACTTGGACCTCTGGGCCCAATGAACTCCTTCTTTGGTGCTTCAACTCGTCTGATGCTTGCTCTTGGTCGTAAGAAGATGCTCCCAGAGGCATTCGCAAAGCTTGACCCTAAGTCCGGCGCACCTCTGACCGCAAACATGTTCATGGCTGGCCTGACCCTTGTTGGTCCATTCCTTGGTCGCAACATGCTCGTTCCTCTGACCAACGTTGCTTCTCTCGGCTTCATCTTTGCATGCACCATGGCTGGCGTTGCCTGCCTGCGCCTGCGTCAGACCGAGCCAGACCTGCCTCGTCCTTACAAGGTCAACGGTGGTATCGCAGGTATCATGGCTGCAATTCTTGCTGGTAGTATCATCATCGGCCTGATGGTTGTTCCTTTCAGCCCTGCAGCTCTGAAGCCAGTTGAGTGGATCATCACCATTTCTTGGATTGTCATTGGTATGGCCATCTTCATGATCTTTGGTCGTCAGTCTGAGAAGGCAGCAGCATAAGTTGCTTGCAAGCTCTAAAGGTTTCATCGGTACGTTGAACTAAGCACGTTATTTGTTTCTTTAGTTTGGATTTTTTTGCGCCCAAAAAGGGTGGGCGCAAAAAGATAGTAGTTATCATTTACTAGAGGGGGAAAGAAATGAGTAAGATTGCTTTTGTAGGCGGAAAGCTCGTTGACGGCACTGGCGCCGCTCCTGTTGAGGATTCTCTTGTCCTCGTAGACGACAAGAAGATCGCTTATGCTGGTCCTCGCACTGAGGTTCCAGAGGGCTATGAGGTCCGTGACATCCAGGGTCGCACCATTATGCCAGGTCTTATCGACACTCACCTGCACTTCTCCGGCAACCTGACCGACAACGATAACGACTGGGTTATCGAGTCCGTTGCTCAGAAGCAGGCATGCGCAGTCAAGCAGTCCTGGGACGCTCTCTCCCACGGTCTTACCACCGTCTGCGAGATTGGCCGCAATGGTATCGCAATTCGTGACCTCGTTAACATGGGCGTCATGGAGGGACCACGTATCTTCGCTACCGGCCTTGGCTTCTGCCGCGTTGCTGGTCATGGTGACTGCCACCAGCTCCCACAGGAGATCTCCAAGAATGGTCACCCATGGGGCGACCAGGTAGACGGTCCTTGGGATCTTCGTAAGGCAGTTCGTCGTCGCCTTCGTGAGAACCCAGACGCAATCAAGATTTGGGCAACCGGTGGCGGCATTTGGCACTGGGACTCCGGTCGCGATCAGCACTACTGCTACGAGGAGATCAAGGCAGTTTGCGACGAGGCAGCAATGGTTGGCATTCCTGTTTGGTCACACTCCTACAACAGCTTCTCCGCAGCTTATGACTCCGTCCGTTGCGGCTGCGAGCAGATGATTCACGGCTTCGAGCTTGATGCAAAGACCATGGATCTTATGTGCGAGCAGGGCACCTTCTTCACTCCTACCATCGGCTTCCTGCCAACTTGGTACGGAACTTACCCACCAGAGTGGACTCCAGAGCTTGACGCATTCCCAGGCGACACCGTCGTTGAGAAGGGCCTCAACCGTACATACGAGAACCTCCGTGCTGCTAACGAGCGCGGCGTCACTCTCACCATCGGCTCCGACTCCTTCAGCTTCGTAACTCCTTACGGCTGGGTCACCATCGACGAGATGTATGACTTCGTTGAGAAGGCTGGCGTTACCGTTCTTGAGACCATCAAGGCTGCTACTCTTAACGGCGCAAAGATGGTTCACCACGAGGATGAGTTTGGCTCCCTCGAGGCTGGCAAGCTTGCTGACCTCCTGGTTGTCAAGGGCGACGTTGCTACCAACATCCGCGACCTTACCCCAGATAACATGGAAGTTATCATGAAGGAAGGCAGCGAGGTTATTCGCGGCACCTTCTAAGAGGTAAACCAATCCCTTCTGGAGCCCTTATGCAGTCTCTGCATAGGGGCTCTTTTTGTGCGCAAAGATGGCGAGAAACCCGGCGAGGGTTCCGACGTCTATCCGTCGAGATGTTCGTCGAGAAACCCGTCGAGAAACCCGTCGAGAAACCCGTCGAGATCCCTGGAACTTCTCGCCTTATCTGGACATCGTCTATCACAAGGCACTTTAGGGTACATATCAGAAGATTCATTGGGTCAGCGCAAAAGGCGCTGGCTTCTACCTACAGGAGGATTTTTGGCTAGAAAACGCATACATAAAGGAAACCGTCGTCAGGGACGTGCAAAAGTCTCAAAGCGACCATCGGCGCTGCTTACAGGCACGCTGAGCCTTTCTCGCCCAGGAGTTGCTACCGTAAGCACCCCTGAGGGAACGTATGCGCTGGCCAAGCACGGTATTCACGAGGCAATGCACGGAGATGAGGTCCAGGTTTCGCTGGTGTCTGCCAAAGGAAAGGCTCCTCTGGCTAACGTGCGCTTTGTGCTTACGCGAGCTACTCAGACATTTTTGGGCATCTACCACGACGCAGGTCCGCTTGGCGCAGTGGTGCCGCTGGATAGTCGCATTCAGCGAGATTTCTTTGTGCATCCCGAAGATCCTTCTGTTGGACGTCATTACGTTTTTGAGGGCGACGTAGTTGTCGCGCGCATCACGGAGTACCCAACGCGTAAAAGCGCTGCTGTAGTTACCATTGAGCGTCGCGTGGGCTCTGCCGAAGATCTGGACATGAACGTTGAGGTAACTATTGCTTCGTATGGTCTGGCAACAGAATTTCCTATCAAGGCGCAAAGGCAGGCCGAGAAGATCTCCGTTGACGCAGATAAAGCGCTTGTGGAAGACGTTTCAAGACACGATTTGCGAGAAAATTTGTGTATCACCGTAGACCCCGCGGATGCTAAAGACTTTGATGATGCTGTTGGTGCACGCAAGCTTGATGACGGTGGCTTTGAGCTGTGGGTTCATATTGCAGACGTGGCTCACTACGTGAAATGGGATTCTCCCATTGACCTGGAAGCTCGCATGCGCACCTGCTCGGCATATTTAGTTGACCGCGTGTTGCCCATGCTTCCAGAGAAACTCTGCAACGATGTGTGCTCTCTGCGGCCAGCTGAAGACAGGCTGGCCATGTCGGTAAAGATGACTTTGAGCAGCTCAGGCAAGATTCTTGGCGCAACGGCTATGAATTCCGTTATTCGCTCACGAGCAAGATTTAGCTACGACCAGGTAGATAGCTATCTCCAAGGAGATAATGCGGCACTTGACTCTGCCGTTTCTGCAGAAGACGCTGGCGCAATCAAAGAAATGATTAACGTGCTCAATCAAATCCGCGCACTTCGAGAAGAAATTCGCGAGAAACGCGGCTCAGTAGATTTTGAGAGCGTAGAGACGCGCGTAGTGCTTGACCAGGATAACAAGCCAGTTGGCGTGTCGGTGCGCGAGCGCACTCAAGCAACGGGGCTTATCGAGGAAGCAATGCTTGCGGCAAATGAGAGTGTTGCGCACATGCTCAGTCAGCATGACCTAGAGTCGGCATATCGCGTACATGAGCAGCCTTCTCCAGAGTCTCTTAAGCTTGCGGTCACTCCGCTTGTGGCGATGGGTGCTCTTGAGCCAGATGTTGCGTCTCGTATTGCCATTGGCGATCAGATGGCATTGCAAGAAGCGCTGGAGTCAGTCCACGGCACACGTTATGCTCGTGTGGTAAATGCACAGCTGCTCAGGGCCCAAAAACGAGCTATCTATCTGCCAGCAAATCAGGGTCACTTTGCTCTGGGAGCAGATGCGTACTGCCACTTTACTTCGCCAATTAGGCGCTATCCTGACGTGATAGTTCATCGCACACTCAAGCGTTTGCTTCGTGGTCAGACGGCATCTCGCGCAGAGCTCAGCGCGCTTCCAGATATCTGCAGCACCTGCTCTGAACAGGAGCGAAAGGCAGATGCAGCAGCTCGTGCTACGCAAAAGATCAAATTGGCTGAGTACTATCAGAGCCGTCTGGGAGAAGAAACGTGGGGAACCATTGACGGCTGCGAGCGCTTCGGCCTGTTCATAACGTTGGATGGTACCTACGCCGACGGGCTTCTCGCCGTGAGGGACTTGGGCCACGAATGGTATGTGTATGACCAGGAGACGCTGGCGCTGATAGGGGAATCAACAGGTAAAACGTATCGAATTGGCGGACGTGTACGCGTGAAGATTTCTGGCGTAAATGTGGCTCGTGGTCAGATTGATTTGGCACTTGTGGAATAATAAGCAGGTAGATTACGTGCGGGTTTATTAAGCGCCCGCGCAGATGATTGCATGATTGATATTGAATGATAGGTGAGTAAGATGGCACTTTCGGCACTTTCAGATGAGCTGATGCGCGCTGAAGGCATGATGATGCAGGACCAGAACGAGGAGGCACTTGAGCTGCTGCTTCGTTTGGCTGAAGACGCTGAAGAATATGTGGACCGCAACTGTCAAACCACAGATGAGGTGCAGTATTTTGCGTTCCCAACGCTTTTTGACCGCCTGGCGTATAGGCGCGTGGAAAATGATCCTCGCAAGCTTGAGGATGTTGCTGAGCCGTTTGATCGTCTGTACGGAGACCTTGCGATGGCTTACGTACGTACCGGCGATTACGAAAACGCCATGACTGCGCTGAAGACTGCGATTCGTTGGAATCCAATGAACTGCGGATTTAGGCTTGATCTGGCCGATCTGTTTAAGATTGCTGGCGATATTCGCGAGCACATGGCTCTGACCTTTGGCGTTTTTGAGCGAGCAAGCGAGGCAAGACATCTGACCAGGGCGTTTTTGAACTTTGCAGCATGGTTTGAGGCTCAAGGTAGGCTCGAGCAGGCTGCGGCATGCCTGAGGGCCGCTCGTCGTTTTGAGGTTAAAGACAGCACTCTTGAGGCTGCGCTTGACCAGGCTGCAGGCACTCCTAAAGACCCTGACGGCCTTACCGACGAAGAGGCAAACGACCTGCTAGAGGCAGAGGGTCTGCCAACAGGCGCAAACGCTGAGATTGCGGTTTGCCTGCTGATGTGCGCGCAGGATTGCGCCGCCATGGGCGACAGAGCCACCGCAACTGAGATGACCATTCGCGCTCGCGATCTTGTGGGCGAGCAGGCGGCTCTTGCGCTTCTGCAGCTTGTTCGTGACGCCGCAATCTCCGAGGGCTTCACCGCAGGCGGCAATCCCGTATCTGGCGAGAAAACCGATGCAGCAGAAACTTCAGACGGGGAAGGCAAGTAAGCATGGCCGAGACCCAGGGAAAACAGCAGGGTAAGAAGTCGATTGCACGCAATCGCTCTGCTCGCCATGAGTACGAGATTGGCGAGACCTTTGAGTGTGGCCTGGTGCTTACTGGCACCGAGGTCAAAAGCCTGCGTGAGCGTGGCTGCCAGCTAACCGATACGTTCTGTCTTATTCGTGACGGTGAAGCGTGGATTCACGGCATGCACCTGCACCCATACACAAATGGCGGCGTGTGGAACGTTGATCCAGATAGAAAGCGCAAGCTGCTACTTCATCGCAGGCAGATTGACTATCTTGACGGAAAGCTTCGTCAGAAAGGCTTGGCGCTGGTTCCGCTTGAGATTTACTTTGACGAGCATAACCGCGTTAAGCTGCTGATTGCGCTTTCGCAGGGTAAAAAACTCTACGACAAGCGTGCGTCTGCAGCTAAGCGTGATTCTGACCGCGAGATTCAGCGAGCTCTCAAGGAGCGCAGCCGCTACTAGGAGCGCGTCGCTGGCGGAAGCAGCTCGCGCGTGGAGCACGCTGAACTTCTCGCCAAAAAATTTCGTGCGAATTTTATGAGAATCATTCCTATTTTCGGAATAATGCTTTAGAATCACTCAAGATTTGCTACTATCTGCATGAGCACTTAACCGCGGATAAGGGCCACGGTTAGTTGTCGTCCGCGTTAACTGCGCGAATAGAAGGAAAAGCGCGCCAGCGCTTGGAGAGAGGAATAAAAATGGCAGAGACTACTTACAAGTTTGTTTGCACCGTTTGTGGCTACGAGGTTGAGGTTGACACTCCAGAGCTTCCTGAGGACTATGTTTGCCCAGTTTGTGGCGTTGGTCCTGAGATGTTCGAGCTTGTCGAGGAGTAAACTCCCCACAAATTAGTCAGACGGGTTATCCGCGCAAGATTGCACGTTGGTAACCTCTTTGATGATCACCCAAACAAAATCGTAAAAGCGATGTAGGATTTAACCTGCATCGCTTTTCGTATACGTCTGCGTGATATGTGTCGTTGATGTGCGCATTTTGGTTGGAGTAGTTTTGAAGCACGCACTACAAATGTCAGATTCGGTGGAAGTTGCTGCGTTTTTGGCCTTTTCGGGCGGAGTTATGGACGCCTATTCCTACCTGGTACGCGGCGGTGTTTTTGCCAACGCTCAGACCGGAAACTTGCTGCTTTTGGGCGTAAATCTGACCAGCGGATCGTTTGAAAAGTGCCTCAAATACGCTCTACCAGTTTTGGCTTTTGCTATTGGTATTGCGGTTTCGTATGCCATTCGAGCCATTGCGCGAGAAGAACATCTGCACTGGAGGCAGCTTGCGGTTATCGTAGAGATTGTGCTCCTGAGCATTGTCTCTCTGCTTCCAACAGACATGAACCTGCTGGCAAACAGCTTGACGTCACTTGCGTGTGGTATTCAAGTCCAGGCGTTTAGAAAGCTCCACGGGCACGCGTTTGCCACAACCATGTGCATTGGTAATCTTCGTGGCGGAACGCAAGAAATAGCCGCATATATGCATACGCATGAGCCTGTGCACATTGAGACCTCGCTACTCTACTTTGGAACTATTTTCTGCTTTGTAGCTGGTGCGGTAGTGGGTAACTTGCTCATTCCGCTTATGGGTACTCATATGATTTGGTTGTCACCCGCGGCGCTTCTCGTGGTTATTCTCATCATGTTTATTGATCGCGAGAAACAAGTCCTAGAAGCTCACGGTAAGTCCGTAAAGTAAGCCGCTAAGTAGGTCGCAAAGTAGGCCGCAAAGTAAGCCATTCCCAAAATAGTCATATCTTTTTTGAAAGAATGGCAGTTCATGGGGTATACTCTCTACACTTTGAATTGCAAGCAACGTTACGTGCGCCCGCAATTCAGGAACATTGAAAACTGCATGGTGGCAGTTTCTCTCATTATTTGGGGGTGACTGGATTCGACAAGGTGAGTTTGCGGTGGGCAGCAAGCCGTGGTCTCCTCGCCACGTAAAACAGGGGTAACGTCAAATTGAATTGACAACACTCTTACTTTTGAGCCTCGTATGGCTCTCGCTGCTTAATTTAGTTCAGCGCGTCTAACTGGGATTTTCTCCTGTTCTCAGGGTGACGTCATTTTAGGGAGATGCTTGTAAGGACGTAGTTGGTATGCCTTACAAAAAGATTGAACCAACTGGGGCACCAAACGCCTGTTACTAAGTGTGCGGTGCTTGAGATTTAATTAGTAACTGAGCTTGGAGACACCTGCCTAGGATTTGCTTTGGACCGGAGTTCGATTCTCCGCACCTCCACCATACATTAAGTGCTGAGATATTATTTTTAAGAATATTCTCACACTTGCTCATACGTTTGAAGGCAGCTTATAAGGCTGCCTTCTTTTTTATGGGTTGAAGATTATTTTCAGTTGATTCCAAACGTCTTTCGCCTCGAACTTGCAGCTGTTGCGCTTCATTTAGATTTTAAACATCAACTAAATTTTGAAAAAACAGAACAGGTATTAATTCAAATAGCAGTCCGTTTGTCGAATGATTTTTGTCGTAGGCATAGATATCGAGTCGGCTAATAGGAAATAGCGCGATAATGTTTATAAACATTAATATTGGAGGAAAAGCATGTCGTACGACAAAAAAGCTGTACGTGATTTCTGTGACCGATGGCGCGATAAGGGATACGAGAAAGGCGAGACGCAGCAGTTCTGGCTACAAGCTCTTCGCGCTATTGGATATCAGCATGCAGACGATGTGCTTTTTGAGCATCATCTTCCCTCTGGTGGATTTATAGATGTGTGGATTCGCGATGCAAATGTATTAATCGAGCAGAAGTCTTACGGTGTAAATCTTGATGATTATGAGGTAAGACAGAACAAAAAGAAGACTCCGTTAATGCAAGCGCTAGATTATGTTGATGAACTTCCTCGTTTAGAGCAACCTCGCTTTGTGGTTACATGCAATTTTGGTAAGTTTCGGGTCTATGATCGTGATAAATGGAGTAAAAGCCAGCTGTCTGATAACGCCTTTGAATTTACTCTCGATGAATTTGCAGAGCATCCTGAATACATGTCCTTTATTACTGATCCAGGTAACAGTCGCCTAGAAAAAGAGAAGCAGGTCTCTATCAAGGCAGGCGAGTTAATTGGTAGGCTTTACGATATGATGCGTGAGGGTTATTATGACCCCGACTCAGAGAAGTCCATGCATGCCCTCAATGTTTTATGTGTCCGCCTTGTATTTTGTCTTTACTGCGAGGATGCGGACTTGTTTGTTAAGGACTCCTTCTTTAACTATCTGCAAAATGTTCCCGCAAATCAGCTCCGCATTGCGCTTAAACGTCTATTTAAAGCCTTGGATACTAATCTCAACGATCGTGATCCTTATGATGTGGACGTAAAAATCTTCCCTTATGTCAACGGGGGCTTATTCCGCGAGGAAACTGAGATTCCGAATTTTACTGAAGAAGCTAAACAGTTCCTGTTGGAAGAAGTATCAGCTGCAATCGATTGGTCGCAAATTTCTCCAACTATTTTTGGAGGTATTTTTGAGAGTACCCTAAATCCTGAGACGCGCAGATCCGGTGGAATGCACTATACATCTCCCGAGAATATTCATAAGGTTATTGATCCACTCTTTCTCGATGACCTGAAGCGGGAGTTTGATGACATAAAGAATGAAGATGGAGCGACTCCCCGAAAGCGTAAAAATACCCTTTTGCGATTTCACGCAAAGTTATGTGGATTAAAGTTTTTAGACCCAGCATGTGGGTCTGGTAATTTTTTGACGGAGATTTATATCTGTCTGCGTAGACTCGAAGATTTAGTTCTTGCTGAAATTCATCAAGGTCAATCTGGTCTTAGCTTCGGTGAAGATGAAGATAATGGAAGACGTATTTCCTTAAACCAGTTTTATGGAATAGAAATTAATGATTTTGCAGTTACAGTAGCTGAGACGGCTCTGTGGATTAGTAGATTAAAAGCTAATGGCGAAAATTTTATGTTCTATGACGTGAGTGATGACGATTTTCCATTACGGGAGTCAGCTCATATTGTGGAAGGCAATGCTTTGTGTTTGGACTGGAATGAAGTTCTTCCTGCAGAACAGTGCTCTTTCATTATAGGTAATCCGCCATTTGTAGGCGCAAGGCAGCAAACTCCGGCACAAAAGAACGATTTGGTTTCAGTATTTGAAGGCATGAAGGGTGCTGGCAATTTAGATTACGTTGCCGGATGGTACGTAAAGACAGCTAAGTTTATTTCAAATCTGCCAATTAAAGCTGCCTTAGTCTCTACGAATTCAATATGTCAAGGTGAACAGCCCTCGCTTTTATGGAAGCCCCTCTTTAAAGAAGGAATTAAAATCAATTTTGCTCACGACACTTTCAGATGGACGAGCGAGGCATCGGAAAAAGCGCATGTATACGTTGTGATTATAGGTTTTTCTAAAATAGACTCGTCAAGGATAATTTATCATTATCCAAATGTCGATATGGCACCTCAGCGTATTAAAGCGAGGAATATTAACGGTTATTTGATGGATGCGCCTTCAATTTTCGTTGAAAGCGCCAATAAGCCTATCTCAGCGAAAGTACATCCTATCAATTATGGAAGTTTTGCACTTGATGATGGAAATTATACAATTTCAGAAAAAGAACGACTTGAGTTATTAAGACATGATCCAGGGATAGAGGCATTTTTAAGACC
>CAUVBV010000020.1:0-20013 GCA_963550405.1 uncultured Atopobium sp.
TTGGCGAGAAACCCGTGCGCTCGCAGCGCGCTTGGCGAGAAACCCGTGCGCTCGCGCGGGACTTGCGTAGCTTCTCGGCATGAAAAAGACCTGATACCGTGTGGTACCAGGCCTTTGTTTGTTGCATGTTAGCTCGTTCTGTGAGCCGAAGCCGTGTTGGCCAGCTCTGTGAGCTGCGGCTACGCAGTCGAAGCCGGATTAGCCGAGGTGCTTGGTGATGGAAGCAGCTGCTACCTTACCAGCGCCCATTGCCAGAATGACGGTTGCAGCACCAGTTACGATGTCGCCGCCAGCCCAGATGCGAGGATCGGAAGTGCGGCCCTCTTCGTCGGCCTCAATGTAGCCCCACTTGTTGAGCTTGATGTCGCCGATCATCTTTGCGAATGGGTTAGCGTTAGTGCCGATTGCAGAAATTGCAACGTCGCAAGGAATGTCCTCGATAGCACCCTCGATAGGTACTGGACGACGACGTCCGTCAGCGTCAGGCTCGCCGAGCTCCATCTTCTGGACGCGAACTGCGCAAACAGCGCCGTCCTCGCCAGCGACAAACTCGAGAGGGGAGACAAGAGGAAGAACCTCAACGCCCTCAGCCTTTGCGTGGTGCAGCTCTGCACGACGAGCAGGCATCTCTTCCTCGGTACGACGGTAAGCAATGATTGCACGCTCAGCGCCAAGACGCTTAGCAGTACGGACAGCGTCCATAGCAACGTTGCCGCCACCAAAGACAACGACGTTCTTGCCGTGCTTGGTTGGGGTGTCGTACTCAGGGAACTTGTTAGCCTTCATGAGGTTAACGCGGGTGAGGTACTCGTTTGCAAAGAAGACGTTAGGCAGGTTCTCGCCAGGGATGTTAAGAAGCTTTGGAAGGCCTGCGCCTGTTGCAATGTAGATTGCGTCAAAGCCCTGCTCAAAGAGCTCGTCTGCATCGGTGATACGACCGACAACAGAGTTGTACTCAAACTTAACGCCCAGCTCCTGAAGGCCGTCAATCTCGCGCTTAACAACAGCCTTTGGAAGACGGAACTCAGGAATACCGTAAACCAGAACACCGCCACCAGTGAAGAATGCCTCAAAGACGGTAACGTCAAAGCCGTTACGAGCAAGCTCACCAGCGCAAGCAATACCGGAAGGACCGGAACCTACAACTGCAACCTTCTTGCCGTTCTTTGGAGCAACCGCTGGCTTGGAAGCAAGCTCTGGCTGGTCACCAAGGAAGCGCTCAAGCTGGCCAATAGCAACTGGTTCGCTGCGCTTACCCATGATGCAGACGCCCTCGCACTGGTTCTCCTGTGGGCAAACACGGCCACAAACTGCAGGAAGCATGGAGGACTCACGGATGATATCAAGACCGCGACCAAACTCCTCTGCACGGATAGCCTCGATGAAGCGAGGAATGTTGATGTTTACAGGGCAACCCTGAACGCACAGTGGATTCTTACAATCCAGGCAGCGGTTTGCCTCTGCAATTGCCATCTCTTTAGTGAAACCCTTGTCGACAGGGCGGAAGTCTTGTGCGCGCTCTGCAGCTGGCTCTTCGTTGTCAGCTGTACGAGGTGCCTTGACGTTTGGAATGTAGCGACCGTTTACTTGTGGCATGCGCACCTCGTCTCCTCGTAAGCCTTGATGGACTGGCCTTCCTCGGTGAGGTAGGCTGCCTGACGTGCGCGGAGGTCGTTCCAGTCAACCTTGGTTGCGTCAAAGTCAGGACCGTCAACACAAGCAAACTTGGTCTCGCCGCCAACCTCAACACGGCAGCAACCGCACATACCAGTGCCGTCGACCATGATTGGGTTCAGGGAAGCGATGATAGGTGTGTCGTACTTCTCGGCAGTGAGAGTGGAGAACTTCATCATAGGAACTGGGCCAACGCAGAATACGCGGTCGACCTGCTTGTCCTGCAGAAGACGCTCGAGAGGTGCAGTTACAACGCCCTTCTCGCCAAGAGAACCGTCGTCTGTGGTGATGTGGATGTGATCGTCGTCCAGAATGGAACGGAACTGATCCTCAAGCAGCAGCAGTTCTTTGGTACGAGCGCCCATGATTGCGTGGACCTCGCGGCCAGCTGCTACGAGCTGACGAGCAACAGGGAAGGCGATAGCCAGGCCAACGCCGCCGCCGATAACTGCCCATTTGCCCTCGCCCATCTCGGTAGGCTCACCCAGAGGACCAGTGACGTCCTGCAGGAAATCACCAACCTCGTAGGTAGAAAGCATCCTGGTGGTCTTGCCGATTACCATGAAGATAAACTCGACCCAACCCTCCTCAGGATTCCAATCCGCAAAGGTAAATGGAACGCGCTCGCCACACTCATTTGCGCGGACCATCAGGAACTGACCAGCATGTGCATGCTTGGCCATCTGTGGTGCCTCGATGCGGAACTTGAAGACCTTCTCGGAGAACTGAGTCTTTTCGAGGATCTTATACATTCAGCGGTACTCCTCTCCTAACACAACAAAACTGCGAGTGAGTTGACGCGCCGCACTACAGCGTGCCTTCTGACGAGAAGACAGTGGCAGGTGACGCATGTATCTCACGCATACGAGGTCTGGGTAACCCCGTATTCGCAAACAACATACCTATTGTACTATTTGCGCATGATTCAAGGCATGAGTAATTCATGAATGAGCATAAATATTTCGAAGAATGTTTTGCCAGCTAGCTGCGGAGGGTGGGCGAGAAGCTCGGCGGGGCTGCGCGGACGTGCGGGTGCGGCGCCGAGAGGGCGTGGAGTAGCGACGCGCGGGCTAGCTGCGGAGGAGTTGCTCCACCTGATCGGCTGCGGTCTGGGCGGTGACCAGGAAGTCTTCCAGGTTGTTGCCCTTGAGCTCGCGCAGAACGTAGTCTGCCACCGGCATCTTTCCAGGAGGGCGACCGATGCCAAACTGCAGGCGCATAAAATCCCTGGTCTGGAGCTTGTCGGCGATGGAACGTAGGCCATTATGCGAGTTGAGCCCGCCGCCTTCTTTGAAGTTGAGCTGTCCCTCTGCAAGGTCAACCTCGTCGTGAACGACCAGGATTTGCGCAGGTTGAAGGTGGTGCGCACGAGCAAGTTTAGAGAGGGGACCGCCGCTGGTGTTCATGAAGTCCTGAGGTTTGGCCAGGAAAACACGGCGTTTCTCGCCAGATGCGGCGCCAGGAGCTGCGGGAAGAGTGATCTCTGCGACTTGGCAGCCTGCCTCACTTTTCCAGTACGAGACATTGTGGCGCTCAGCAAGGGCATCGACGACGGCAAAACCGGCATTGTGCCTGGTACGAGCGTACTTCTCGCCAGGATTGCCCAGGCCCGCCACGAGCACAATTTTGTTACCGTGCATCGAATCTCCTTCTGTTTGAGATGTGTACGTTTATGATGGTAAGGGAAAATGACAGGTTCGACCAGCGTGAACTGAGCGCGCGGCGGACCGCGGCGAGCGGCGACTGCGACGGACCGCGACGCGCAACGGCCAACTGAGGTGCGGAGGCAAGATGAAAAAGATTCTGGTTACCGGATTTGAGCCTTTTGATGGCGAGAAAATCAATCCAGCTTGGGAGGCCGTGAAGGCGCTGCCCGAGACTATTGGCGGTGCTCAGGTGATAAAACTGCACGTACCTGTTGAGTTTGGCGCTGGTGCTCAGAAGGTTATCGACGCGCTTGAAGCGGAGCGTCCCGAGATTGTGCTTTGCGTGGGCCAAGCGGGTGGAAGAAGCAAGATTACGCCCGAGTTTGTGGGCATCAACTGGGCTCACGCGCGCATTCCCGACAACGCGGGCAAGCAGCCGCTCTCGCAGCGCATCATCGACGGCGCTCCCGACGCGTATTTTGCGTCGCTGCCGGTAAACGCCATGGTGGCCGCCATGAACCAGGCGGAGATCCCCGCGGCAGTCTCGTACACTGCGGGAACGTACGTCTGCAACGACGTCATGTATCAGGTCCTTCACGCGCTGGCCACGCGATTCCCGGAGACTCGCGGAACGTTTTTGCACGTACCGTTTGCAACGGAGCAGGTCGTCGAGAAGAACGCCGCGGGCGAGAAAGGCGCCGCAGGTGAGAAGGGTACTGCGGGCGAGAAGTTCCGTCCGGTGCCAAGCATGCCGCTGGAGATGATGACTCGCGGTCTGCAGGTTGCGCTGGAAGCGGCGCTTGCAACCGACGTTGACCTCGCGGACTCCGAAAGTGGAACGACCTGCTAGGATGTGCACCGCTGACGATAGGTTACGAGCGCACGGGTTTCTCGCCAAACGCGCCCGCCTTTTGCTGGGTGCGCCTGAAAAGTGCAAAGAATCTGTATTTGCGGCACCGATTCTTTAACAAAATCAGGCAAATCCACAGATTCTTTTACATTTTTAGGCAGAAGTTACAGATTCTTTAAAGAAATCAGGCACGTGCAAGATAGACCGTCTGCTCAGAATTTTTGAGCCTGAAAACTGCACCATGTCTGAGTAAATTTACTCAGACATGGTGAGAAAAACCGGCAAATAGCTCAGACTTGGTGCGCTTTTCAGGCAAATCGTTCAGATTTGGCGAGAAAATCAGGCTCGCATCAGGCGCACTCCAAGTTCGTCCCGAACTCGTCCAAGCTCGTACCGCCCGCCTGGCGAGAAACCCGTCCACTCCCAGCATTTCCGCACAAGAAATCCGGTATCCACACGAAATGGATACCGGGTAGAAATTACTCGCGACCTGCACGCGGCGTTGACCTGCGGGATTACAGGTTGAAGTCGCCACCGAAGATGTCGGAGACAGGACGGTCGGTATAGACAGCGTAGATTGCCTCGGCAATCTCGTTTGCAATGGTAATCGTCTTGATCTTGGAGCCTTCCTGGTTTGCTGCTGCACATGGAATTGCGTCGGTAACCACGCACTCCTCGATAGGAGCGTTGTTGAGGCGCTCAATTGCAGGACCAGAGAAGACGCCGTGGGTAGCGCAGACGTAGATGTCGCCTGCACCCATTTCCTTCAGCTTAACAACGGAAGCGCAGAGGGTACCTGCGGTGTCAATCATGTCGTCGTTAACGATGCAGGTCTTGCCCTTGATGTCGCCGATGATGCCCATAACAGCACTTTCGTTGTGGCGAGGACGGCTCTTGTGAGCAATTGCAAGGCCACAGTCAAGGTAGTCGGAGAGCTTCTTGGCTGCTTTTGCGCGACCCATATCAGGGGAGACGACAACGGTATTCTCCCAGTCAAATGGCTTACTCTTAAAGTAATCGCCCAGAAGGTAGAGAGCGGTCAGGTGAGAAACAGGAATGTCAAAGAAGCCCTGGATCTGGCCCTGGTGCAGGTCAAGGGTGATAACGCGGTCAACGCCAGCGTTTTCAAGCAAGTTTGCCATCAGACGAGCGGTAATAGGCTCGCGAGCAGCAGCTTTGCGGTCCTGACGAGCATATGCGTAGTGAGGGATAACTACGGTAAAGCTGTTAGCAGATGCGCGCTTTGCAGCGTCAGCAACAATCAGCGTTTCCATAACCAGGTCGTTGACGTTGACACCTGCCAGGGACTGAATGAAGAAGACCTCGTCGCCGCGGACAGACTCGTCAAAGCGAGCGTAAATTTCTCCGTTAGCAAACTTCTCGAGGAGAAGACCTTGTAGCTCTAGGTGAAGAATGTCTGCAACCTTACGAGCCAGTTCAGGGTTACCTGTACCGGTGTAGAGCTTGATATTTCTAGCAACTAACAGTGGTTCACTCAGGTTCTCGAACATCTAGTCCTCTTTCTCAAGCTTGTGACGCCTCTGGGCGGCGTATCCCTCAACAATTTTCTGCTCAGAGCGCTCGAGTGCAAGCGCATCTGCTGGTACATCCTTTGTGATGCACGAACTTGCCCCCACAAGTGCGCCATTACCAATTGAGACGGGTGCCACCATCATGGTATCGGATCCAACAAAGACGTTGTTGCCAATGTGGGTCTTGAACTTGTGGTAACCGTCGTAATTGCACGTAATTGAACCTGCGCCAATGTTGACGCCAGAGCCCATGGTTGTATCACCAATGTAGGAGAGGTGAGGAACCTTGGAGCCCTCGCCGATAGTTGAATTTTTGATTTCAACGTGGGTGCCTGCCTTGGCGTGAGGCATGAGGTGTGTGCCTGGGCGCAGGTACGCGCGAGGACCGCAGGTGGCAAAGTCGTCTACCTGTGCGTTGATAGCAACAGTCTCATCAACAACAGCGTCGTTGCCAACAACCGTATCGGTTAGACGAGTGTTAGGGCCTACCACGCAATTCTCGCCAATTGAGGTCTTGCCGTAGAGCATAGTCTGCGGGAGAATCTCGGTGTCCATACCAAGCGTGACCTCGGGGCCAATCCAAACGGAGGTTGGGTCCAGCATGGTGACGCCCTGGCTCATCCAGTGCTCGTTGATGCGCTCCTGCATGATGCGGGTGGCAACGGCAAGCTCGGAGCGGGAATTGACGCCCAGCGCCTCTTTGTAGTCGTCAACGTGGACGGCAGCAACAGGCTCGCCCTGGCTGACGTAAAGGCCCACCATGTCGGTGAGGTAGTACTCACCCTGTACGTTGTTATTGCCGAGAAGATCGATGTTTGCGGTCAGTCTTCCGCCACAGAAGCAGTACACGCCAACGTTGCATTCACGCTCTTGCTCGCGCTGCTCTGGCGTAGCATCCTTGTGCTCAACAATGGCAGTTACCTGGCCGTTAGAAGAAATGACGCGACCATATCCGGTTGGATCTGGGGGCGTCATTGTGAGTACCGTACATGCGTTGTGGTGAGCTTTAGTTTCTGCGACAAGGTCGAGAATAGACTGTGCGCGCAACAGAGATGCGTCACCGTTGATAACAACAACGGGTCCCTTGAAGCCACCAAGAGCATCCTTTACAACCTTGACGGCGTGACCGGTGCCAAGACGTTCGGTCTGGGCAACATACTCAAGGTTAGGGAAGCAAGAAAGTGCAGATTTAACCTCGTCAGCGTGGTTACCAACAACCACAATGACGCGCTCAGCGCCAGCAGTAATTGCAGCGTTGACACTCCACCAAACAAGGGGTTTATCTAGTAATTTGTGCACAATCTTAGGGTGGTGGGACTTCATGCGCGTTCCCTCGCCTGCAGCGAGGACAATCGCAGTAAGTGGCATACGTAAGCCTCCAAAGTACTTCGTATTACTCGATACGAGTGCGTCCCTACACAAAAGTTGCGTAAAAAATGGCTGGGGTAGTAGGATTCGAACCCACATTCCAGGCACCAAAAACCCGTGTCCTAACCGTTGGACGATACCCCAATGTAATCACTACGTTGGTTTTGTCCGCAACTCTAATAAGTGTATCAGCTTAGCGAGGCAAATGCTCCACAAATTGCATCAAGAACAAGAACTGCTAAAGTCTGCGCATCTGCGGTAGTAAATGAACCGTCAACGTTTGTTCCTTCTGGCAGCACAATCTTGATAGGGGAACCCGTTGCATCAGCAGACTCAATAGCAGTGCGAAGTCTTGCTGGCAGCGTCTCGTTCTCCTCCATAGAAACAGAGCCAATACCCACCTGCCCGCGCGCGGGCATGCTTGGGGCATAGGCTGTGGTCAGAACCAAAATGGTAGCTGCATCAGTAGGAGAGTCAGCGCGATCAATCATGGTCATGCCGCTTGCCTCGGTAGTTGCCTTAGAAAGGTTATAGACGCGAGCAGCTACGTTTCTAGAAATAGGATCTTCTCCCGTAATGGCAATGCAGGTGGTCTCAAGAACGTTGGCAGCTCGCGCAAAGCCCATAGGACCCTGTGGATGAGGGCCTTTTGCCTGCTTACCAGACCAAACGTGACGCAGACGCTCAATAGCGTCGAGGGTATCCTGGAATGCCATACCGTCAGCAAGCTCGCCGACGCTTTCCTGGAAGAGCTTAACGGCAGCCTCGGTGTGAACACCGTAATGGCCATCAACTTTTCCGCACGAGAAACCCAAGATGTTGAGGCGCTCTTGCAGCTGACGCACGTCATTGCCGTGGAAGTTAGGAAGACGCAGGTAGAGGGTTCTGTCTCCTAGCTCATAGCCCTCATCGACCATGATTGCCCAGGTAGAGGCATCTACTTCTTCTCCAAGAGAAAGGTCATGGTCAAGCCTAAAGCGCGCAACCGCGCGAGCAGTTGACTTGCCAAACGTGTGACTCTGACGCTCATCGTCTTCGATGGCGTAACCAAGCTTTACGAGGCGTTCCTGAATGTCTTCAACGGCAGCACCGGTGCTACCAGGAGTAATAGGATCCATAATTACCTTTCTCGGTTCACAAAGAAGTCTGCCATAGACAAAAGTGTGTCGCGAGCGTCTTCAGTAAGTATCACGTTTTCAAGCACGTGCTTTGCCTCAGCAACTAAGGCAAGAGCGTGCGCGCGGACAAATTTTATCGCATTAGCGCTTTCCATAAGCTCCACAGCGCGCTGAAGCTTTAAAGTATCGCTCGTATGCGCAGAAAGTATGGAGACAAGCTCTGCTTTTTCTGCCGATCCAAGATGTTCGAGCGCGTAGACCACCGCAAGCGTGCGCTTGCCTTCGGTGATATCTGACCTCAAGTCTTTGCCCTGTACTTCGGCGTTTCCTACCAGGTTAAGAAGATCGTCTTGCAGTTGGAAGGCAAGTCCTACCTTGAGGCCAAACTCTTTGAGTGCATCAAGCGTTTTCTGGTCAGCACCACCGATGAGCGCTCCTAGTACCAGGGGATATGCAGCGGAGTAATAGGCGGTCTTGGAGAGCGCCATAAATAGATACTGCTCAGAGGTAATATCCCAGCGCTCGTGCTGAGCCCAGCCAAGGTCAAGCGCCTGACCCTCAAGGGTGTGCTCCTGCATGGCGAGAAGGGCGTCGATAACGCGAACTTTTAGCTGATCAGAGAGGTGGTCGGCCACAGTAACGCGTCTGACAACATTGACCAGCGCAGCATCACCAACATTGATGGCAAGTCCGGTACCGAGTGTCTTGTAGAGGCACTTCTCGCCACGGCGCAGCTCTGACTTGTCCGCGATGTCGTCGTGGATAAGGGCTGCCGACTGGAAGTCCTCGATGGCGCAGGCCACAGGCAGAGCGGCTTCTGCTGAGCCGCCAACTGCCTCTGCGCCCAGGCAGCACAGGACTGGACGCACGCGCTTGCCGCCGCCTGCGCTGAAATGAGCGAGTGGCTGGTAGAGGTAGGTGTTCAGGTCCGCGCGGGTGCGCTCGGAGCTGGCGTCCGCCGAGGGAAGTCCGTGCATGATCTCAGTCTCGACGGCAGGGAGTTTTTGTGTGAGGTAGTCGGCGAAGTTCACGGAAGTCCTAGCCGCGATAGCCGTCTGGGTTCATCGACTGCCACTTCCAGGAGTCGCGGCACATGTCAGCGAGGTTGTACTGAGCTGTCCAGCCAAGCATGTCAGCAGCTTTCTGGCAGTCAGCGTAGTTGGAAGCAACATCTCCGGCACGACGAGGCTCAATAACGTAAGGAATCTCTTTGCCGCAAGCCTTTGAGAATGCCTTGATAACGTCAAGCACGGAGCTACCTGTGCCAGTGCCCAGGTTGAAGAGTTCAACTCCCGTGCGACCACTCATCCATGTAAGTGCAGCGACGTGACCAGATGCAAGGTCGCAGACGTGGATGTAGTCGCGAACACCCGTGCCATCTGGGGTATTGTAGTCGTTGCCAAAGACGTGTACAGCCTCGCGCTTACCCACAGCAACCTGAGCCACATAAGGGACTAGGTTGTTTGGTATACCTGCAGGATCTTCTCCAATAAGGCCGGACTGGTGAGCGCCAATAGGGTTGAAGTATCTGAGTAGGACAACGTTCCACTCTGGGTCTGCGGTGTGAACGTCGGTGAGAATCTGCTCAATCATCCACTTGGTCCAACCGTAAGGGTTGGTTGCGTTCTTCTTGGGGCTTTGCTCGGTTAGAGGAAGACTATCTGGGTCTCCATAAACCGTTGCTGAGCTCGAGAAAATAATTGACTTACAACCGTGGTTTCTCATGACATCAAGAAGGGTGAGGGTATTGCCCAGGTTGTTTGTGTAGTACTCAATGGGCTTGGTAACGGACTCGCCAACGGCCTTGAAGCCGGCAAAGTGAATGACAAAGTTAATGGCGTGCTCATCAAAGATGCGGTTCAGTGCATCTGCGTCGTTGACGTCTGCCTCGTAGAACGAAAGGCGCTTAGCGTTTTCTTCTCCCACAATGGTTTTGATGCGATCGATAACCTTTGCCGAAGCATTGGAAAGGTCATCAACAATTACGGCCTCGTAGCCGGAATTGAGCAGTTCAACAACGGTATGGCTGCCAATAAAGCCCGCGCCACCGGTGACAAGTACGCAGGAATTTTGTGGAATCAGAGTGTCAGACATATCAATCCTTTCGTGGACTTATATCGTCATAAGTATACGGCTTTTCTGCGAAACGTTGGGCGTTGCGAGCGCACGGGTTTCTCGCCAGGTGCTGCTGCGGGCGCGCGGGGAGCGCGCGGGTTTCTCGCCAAACGCGCCCGCCTTTTGCTGGGTGCGCCTGAAAAGTGCAAAGAATCTGTATTTACGGCACAGATTCTTTAACAAAATCAGGCAAATCCACAGATTCTTTTATGTATTTAGGCAGAAGTTACAGATTCTTTTAGGAAATTAGGCGCATGAAAGATAGACTGTCTGCTCCAATTATTGCGAGCCTGAAAACCTCATCATGTCTGAGCAAATTTACTCAGACATGGTAAGAAAAACCGGCAAATTGTTCAGACATGGTGCGCTTTTCAGGCAAATCGTTCAGACTTGGCGAGAAAATCAGGCTCGTATCAGGCGCACTCCCAGCTCGTCCCGGGTTCGTCCCAGTTCGCACCGCCCGCCTGGCGAGAAACCCGTCCACTAGCAGCGCTTTCGCACAAGAAACCCGGTATCCACACGAAATGGATACCGGGTAGAAATCGCTTGCAACCTGTGTACGCACGCGGCGTTGACCTGCGGCGTTGCCGTGGTCGCGCTCGCGCCTTACTTGAAGTACTCGACGCCGCCCTCGATGAGAGGCTGGAACTGGTCGCCGGCAGTGAGCTCGGGGATGTTCTTGTAGAGGCCTGCGCCAGAGCGCTCCGTGTGACCCATCTTGCCCAGGACACGACCATCGGGGCTGGTAATGCCCTCGATAGCCAGGACGGAGCCGTTAGGGTTAACGGAGAAGTCCATGCTTGGAGCGCCTGTTGCATCAACGTACTGCGTTGCAATCTGGCCATTTGCCTTGAGCGTTGCAAGAAGCTCGTCGGAGGCAACAAAACGACCTTCTCCGTGGCTGATTGCAATGGTGTGGATGTCGCCAAGTGCGCACTTGGAAAGCCATGGGGACATTGTGGAGGCAACGCTGGTGCGAACAAGCTGACTCTGGTGACGGCCGATGGTGTTGAACGTCAGCGTTGGGCAGGTGTCATCCATAGGGCGAATGTCGCCGTAAGGAACAAGTCCCAGCTTGATGAGTGCCTGGAAGCCGTTGCAGATGCCCAGCATAAGGCCATCGCACTTCTGCAGAAGCTCGCGGACAGCCTCGGTAACCTGAGGAGCACGGAAGAGTGCGCAGATAAACTTAGCAGATCCGTCGGGCTCGTCTCCGCCGGAGAAACCGCCTGGAATCATAACAATCTGACTCTTCTTGATGGACTCTGCCAGCGCATTTGCGGACTCAACAATGTCCTGAGGTGTCAGGTTGTTGATGACCAGCGTGGTTGGGTCAGCGCCCGCACGCTCAAAGGCGCGCGCAACGTCGTACTCGCAGTTGTTGCCAGGGAATACGGGGATGATGACGCGTGGGCGAGCAGGTGCGATAAGGGCTGGACCAGCATAGGAGTGTCGTGTGGATGCACCGTCGAAGCTGATTTTCTCAACAGCCTCGTCGGAGCCTCCGCGGTAAGGGAAGACCTCCTCAAGTGGGCGCTCCCATGCTTCCTGCAGCTCGGAGAGGTTGATCTTCTCGCCACATGCGCTAAAGACGTACTCAGACGTAGTGACGCCCAGAGGAGCCACGCACACGCCGTCGACGTCGTCAACGGATACGCCGTCTGCCAGCTCAACGATGAAGGCACCGTAAGTTGGCGAGAAGAGCGCGTCGGCAGAAATTTCTGGGACCAGCTCAACGCCCAGCTTGTTGCCCAGGCAGCTCTTGAAGAGAGCTTCGGCCACGCCGCCGTAACCTGGCGTGGTAATGGCAAGTGCGCTCTTGGACTGAACAAGGGTGCTGACCAGCTTGTACGCGGTGAGCAAGGACTCGTTATCGGGGAGAAGGCCGCTCTCGTCGTAGGACGGGACAATAGAGATAAGTCTGTGACCTGCACCCTTGAACTCGTTGGAGACAATCTTGTCCACCTTGGTAAGACCAGTGGCAAACGAAACCAGTGTTGGTGGAACGTCCAAGTCTTCGAATGTTCCGGACATGGAGTCCTTACCACCGACAGCTGCAAGACCAAGATTGATCTGAGCCATCAGTGCGCCGAGAAGGGCTGCTGCTGGCTTGCCCCAACGATTTGGATTCTGACCAAGTTTCTCGAAGTACTCCTGGAAGGTGAGGTAGAGGTCCTGGTACTTAAAGCCGGTAGCAACTAGCTTGGAAACGGACTCAACAACAGAAAGGTACGCGCCACGGAACTGGTCGGCCTCCATAAGGTATGGATTAAAGCCCCAGGCCATACCTGAGACGGTGCTGGTCTGGCCCATAACAGGAAGCTTTGCCACCATAGAAAGGGCAGGGGTAAGCTGACGAGCGCCACCAAAAGGCATAAGGACGGTTCCTGCACCAATGGTGGAATCAAAGCGCTCGGAGAGACCCTTATTGGATGCAACGTTTAGATCGCGTGCTAGCGAATGGAGTTTCTCGCCAAGAGTTGTGCCTGCCCAGGTGCGCTGGTAGGCAAGAGGCTTGGCTAGGCGCACGGTGATTGATTTAGGTGCACCGTTTGAGGCGAGAAACGCACGGCTGATGTTGACAATCTTCTGACCGCGCCAGCGCATGACCAGGCGAGGATCCTCGGTGACGGTAGCCACAATGGTTGCCTCGAGGTTTTCTTCGCGGGCGTATGCGCAGAACTGCTCGACGTCCTTTGCCTCAAGAGCAACAGCCATGCGCTCCTGAGACTCGGAGATTGCCAGCTCAGTGCCATCAAGGCCGTCGTACTTCTTAGGAACAGCATCCAGGTTGACGTCAAGGCCGTCGGCAAGCTCGCCAATAGCAACAGAGACGCCGCCCGCGCCAAAGTCATTGCAGCGCTTGATGAGCTTGCAGGCATCTTCACGACGGAAGAGGCGTTGGAGCTTACGCTCAACAGGGGCGTTGCCCTTCTGGACCTCGGCACCGTCGCGCTCAATGGAGCCAGCGTCGTGGGCCTTGGAAGAACCGGTTGCGCCGCCAATGCCATCACGACCAGTGCGACCGCCGAGAAGAACGATGATGTCGCCATCTTCTGGGCGCTCGCGGCGGACGTGGCTTTGAGGAGTTGCGCCTACAACAGCACCAATCTCCATGCGTTTTGCAACGTAACCTGGGTGGTAGAGCTCAGAAACCTGGCCCGTAGCAAGGCCAATCTGGTTGCCGTAGCTGGAATAACCTGCAGCTGCCGTGCGCACGATGGTGCGCTGAGAAAGCTTTCCAGGAAGTGTTTGGGAAACAGGAACGGTTGGGTCTGCAGCGCCCGTGACGCGCATTGCCTGGTAGACATAGCTGCGGCCAGAAAGAGGGTCGCGGATAGCGCCACCGATGCAGGTAGCTGCGCCGCCAAAGGGCTCAATCTCGGTTGGGTGGTTGTGAGTCTCGTTCTTGAAGAGGAAGAGCCAGTCTTCGTCTTTGCCGTCAACGTCTACCTTAACTTTTACGGTACAGGCGTTGATTTCTTCTGACTCATCAAGATTGGTGAGGACGCCCTTCTCGCGAAGGTACTTTGCACCAATAGTTGCCATGTCCCAAAGAGAGACGGCACGATCTTCTCGCCCAAGCTCTTTGCGCATGGAGAGGTACTTCTCAAACGCGGCCTTTACCAGGTCATCATCAATCTGCACGCCGGTAATTCCGGTATTAAAGGTGGTGTGGCGACAGTGATCTGACCAGTAGGTATCAATGACGCGAATCTCGGTGATGGTTGGATCGCGCTGCTCATCGGTGAAGTACTGCTGGCAGAAGGTGAGGTCAGCCAGGTCCATTGCAAGGCCGTGAGAAGCAATGAACTCCTTGAGGCCGTCCTGGTCAAGGGCGTTAAAGCCCTCAAGAACCTCTACGTCAGCAGGCTCTGGAATGGAAATCTTGAGGGTCTCGGGCAGCTCAAGGGAAGCTTCGCGAGCCTCAACGGGATTGATAAGGTAGTTCTTGATGGCGGCAACGTCTGCCTCTGTGAGGTTTCCAGTTAGCACGTAAAGACGAGCAGAGCGCACAAGTGGACGCTCTCCCTGGCTGATAAGCTGCACGCACTCAGCTGCGGAGTCTGCGCGCTGGTCAAACTGGCCAGGCAAAAACTCAACAGCAAACGTATGAACAGCCGCACCTTCAGAAGAAAACTCTGGCATGGTACGGCTGGCAAGATCGGACTGTGGCTCGGAGAAAACGGTGGGGATGCAGGACTCAAAGAGTTCCTCTGAAATTCCCTCAACATCGTAGCGGTTGAGCAGGTCAATGCGTTGTAACTCGGTAATACCAAGAAGGTCTTTCACTTCTTTGAGCAGGGCTTTTGCCTCGCCCTCGAAACCTGGTTTTCTTTGGACGTAGACGCGCAGGACCATGGGGCCACCTTTCAATGCAAGCCTTGAACGCTTTTACTGGCTTTATTGTACGTTACTTAGGTGGACAAATTGGCGCTTGTCGAGAAAAGAAAAATGGGTTGTAACAGAGCGTTAAAAATACAAATTTTTTAGTTAAAAGTTTTTACGCCAGCACTTTTGCGCCGGTAAGTATACGTCGGAACGTTTTACACCAGCAAGTTTTACGCCAGCACAAAGACAAGGGCGATAAAACAGGCGGTTATGCCCAAGGCAATTACCTCGCGAGCACTAAAGGTTGGTTGATGCCAACGAGTGCGAGAAGCCCCTGCTACATAATGGCGAGCATCAAGTGCCTTGGAAAGGTTGTTGGCGTGCCTGAGCGAGCTTGCTAAAAGTGCCACCACAATAGAGAAGGTTGCGCGAAGTCTTTTAGGAAGCGAGCCTGAAGCAACGTCTCCTGCGCGAGCAGTTTGAGCCTCGGAAATAGACACGGCGTCGCCTGCAAGTGTTGGAATAAAGCGCAGCATAAGCGAGAAAATCATGGCAATTTCTTTACCGGGAAGACCAATTTTTGAGAGCGGCGTGCAAGCTGCTTCAAAGGCATTGCCCAGATCAGTTTGAGTGGTGGTAAGTAGAAGCAGTGCACCCATCAAAATTGCAGCTAAAATGCGCACGGGGTAGAGAAAAGCGCTCCATGCTCCCACGTCAGTGATGGTAAAGATTGACCAGGAAACTAGCACTGTTCCTTCTCGCGTAAGCAACAGGTTGAAGAGTGAGAGGAAGATGAGCAGCCAGGCAAGTGGGATGATTGACTTAAGCACTTGTTTGACGGGGATTTTTGCCAGAGCCAGCAGGCAAAGTACACCTACCACCAGTAGCGCAAGCTGTGGCGCAGTGCGGATAAAAAACGTTGTGAGCATCAAAAGGAGCGCAGCCAGGCATTTAACGTTGGGGTTTAGCCTATGGAGGGGCGAATCCCCGCGATAGTACTGACCGACAGAAATCTTAAGCGCCATAGTGACCTCCTTGCGAGAGGTCGTTGGGCTGTGCGGCGCTAGGGGTGGTCGTCACCACATCTACCAGTGCGTCTACAAGGTCAGATAGGGTCAAAGGTTCTCCCAGGTTGATTCCTGTAGTGCGGGACAGGTGCTGTGCCCATGCGAGTGCATGAGGAATACCCAGTCCAAGCTCCTGGAACTCTGCCTCTGAGAAATGAGTAAATGTTTGATAAGGTGTGCCAGAGAACACCAGGTCACCCTCATGGAGCACGATAATCTGGTCAGTTTCTGCCGCATCCTCCATCGAGTGTGTGAGCTCAATAACGGTGCAGCCATCTTCAAGAACGGCGTTGATAATTTTTCTGAGCTCAGAGCAATAATGAGGATCAAGTCCGCTGGTAGGCTCATCGAGGACAAGCACCTTTGGCTGCATGGCAATAACGCCTGCAAGTGCGCACAGTCTCTGCTGACCACCGGAAAGCTCAAAAGGGGATGCATCTGCCTTGTGGGAAAGTCCGACAAGTTTCAGAGCAGCATCTACAGCGCTTGCTACATCGCAGGCAGAAAGACCAAGGTTAGTGGGGCCAAACGCCACGTCTTCGGCAACTGTTTGTGCAAAAAGCTGGCGCTCTGGTCGCTGCATGACGTAACCAACAATACCGTGAAGTTTTCTGCGGTTTTGCTTCTGTCGAGTATCCAGTCCAGCCACGCAGAGGATTCCGGAATCAGGCGTATCAAGTGCGCAAATCAAGCGCGCAAGGGTGGACTTGCCCGAACCAGTGGAGCCAATAACGGCAACATGCGAGCCTTTTTGCACGTCAACCGAGATGTTTTTGAGCACAGGCTTCTGGTACGAGAACGTCACGTCGCGCACGGAAACCGCTGCTGACTCGGACGTGCCGCCGGCCGCGCTGCGACCTGCAGCCGCGTCGTCGCAACCCGCCACCGTCGCGTCGTCGCAGCTCCCAGCCGCGTCCGCGCTTCTCGCGCCCTGCAACCCCGTGGCGAGAAGCCCCGTCAGCTCGCTGAGCACGCGCTTAGCCGAAGGTGATTTGCACACGACAACTCCGCGGTTGTTGAGCGCGTGAGCAACCTGATAGGCAAACGGCTCCTCAAGATGCAGGCATTCAACCAGTTCGTGCTGCTCAAAGAGTGCTTCAGGCGTTCCTTCAAATGCAACGCGACCGTCGTCCAAGGCAATCACGTGGTCAGCGGAAACCACTTCGTCCATGAAATGTGTTACGTGAACAATAGTCTTTCCAGCTGCACGGAGTTTCTCGACAAGACCCATAACGTTATTTCTATGCACAACGTCAAGAGCTGCGGAAGGTTCATCAAGAATGAGGATTTGCGGCTTCATGACCAGCGCGCCTGAGATTGCCACGCGCTGCTGCTGCCCGCCCGAAAGCATCTGCGGATTTTCTGACGCAAACTCGGTGAGAGTACCAAGTTCAATCTGCTGTTCTACCAGCGGTGTTATCTGATCACTGGGTACCTGAAGGTTCTCCAGACCAAAGGCAATGTCGTCCGCGACTACGCTGCAGATAATCTGATCCTCAGGATTTTGGAAGACTAGGCCCAGCTGCGGACGAATGGTTTTGTACGCCTCAAAGTCAACCTGACCATCGTTGACAACGGTGGTTCCCAAAAAGGTAACGGTGCCCTCGTCAGGCGCGGTAAGGCCAGAGAGAATTGAGGCCACCGTGGACTTGCCCGATCCGTTCGCGCCAACAATACAGGTACGTTTACCTGCAGGAATAGAGAACGAGACGTGGTCGAGGGCGACCACGTCTTTTGCGTGCACAAAGGTCACGTCTAAAAGCGTTGCAGCTACAGGCAGGTCCTGAGCTTGTGCGGTGCTTTCAGACGTGTGCGTATCTGGGGAGTTGTCCAGCAGACTACTCACCGTCTTTGATACTCTCAAAGAGTGAGGTAGCCGAGCGCATGATAACTATAAAGATGATGCTGTTGATAGCAACCTTTACCACGTTGAAGGGGAGAAGGGCGGGGACAATCAGTCCGCTTACCGCCTCTACGCTCATGCCGGTGTAGATTGGGGTAACTACAAGGTTGCCCAGAATGCATGCGACAACGCTGACAATACTGCCCACAATCAGGGCAAGTACAAGCTGCTTAATCTTCTCGGAACGGTTATACACAATCAGCGAAACAGGCAAAACGTAGGTAAGCGTTGCCAGGATTGCCATGATGGTGCCGTAAATTCCGGACTCCGTGGTGAGGTGCAGAAGGTAGGGAAGCACCGAGACGATCGCGCCTGCAGCAGGGCCAAAAGCTACGCCTGCGAGCAGGGCAAAGACGCCCGATGGATCGTACTTCAAAAACGTCACGCCTGGAATCAGGGGGAACTGAAGCACCATGGTGCTGATTGCAGCAGCTGCACAAAGCATGGCGAGAATAGCGATTCTCTTGGTAGACCAGCCGTTAGAAGATGCGGTTGTTGCGTGGGTTGAGTGGGATGAAGCCATAAAAGTCTCCGTTTCTGACATCCGGACTGTACCGTTGGTCCTGGACTTTAACCAGGTTAACCGCATTTTGCGGGTCGCGGACTTGATGGCTTATAGAGCTGGGTTGTTACAAACCCTGAAGCTCGGCCACCTTACCACCAGTAGGTAATTGCAACCATTTCTGAAACATATCGATACGTACTATAGCAGAGTTAACAGCTGATAACACGTAAAACAGGATGGACATTTCTTTGACAGAATTGCAAAAGAAACCGTTTTCTGATCCTAGTACCGTGATTTTCTTGCACCAAAACCGTGATTTTCTCGTCTTGATGCCGTGATTTTCTCGCCTCAACGCCACGTTTTTCTCGCTTGCGATAAACTATAAAAAGTAACTTACTAAGGAGCGTGTTACATGTCTGAAAGTGGCTATGACTTACAAAGCCTGGCCGGAAAGCTTTGCTCGATTGTTGGAGAAGAGAACGTCCTGGTAGACGAGCCAATGAGCGAGCACACCACCTTTAAAGTGGGTGGACCTGCGGATCTCTATGTCATCCCTGATGATCCCGATGAGGTTAAAGAGATTCTCCTTGCGGTAAAAGACGCAGAAGCTCCTTATTTTATTCTTGGTTACGGCTCTGACCTGCTTGTTTCCGACGCAGGATATCGCGGCGTCATCATCGCCGTTGCCGACGGTCTGACCGGCGTAAGCATCGACGACACCGAGATGACCTGCCAGGCCGGCGTTGGCCTTAAAGAGGCGTCAGAGATGGCCTGTGAGCTGGACCTTTCTGGACTTGAGTTTGCGTGTGGCATCCCAGGTTCTGTGGGCGGCGCATGCTTCATGAACGCAGGCGCTTACGACGGCTGCATCGCTGACGTGCTCAAATCCGTCCGCGTCCTTCTCGCCGACGGCACCTTTGCTACGCTGGATGCTTCCGAGCTTGACCTGGGTTATCGACACAGCAGAATCGCCGATGAAGGCATGATTGTGCTTTCTGCCACGTTTAATCTTCATCGCTCTGATGGCGAGAAGATCCGTGAAAAGATGGAAGAGTTCACGCGTGCGCGCGAGGAAAAGCAGCCTCTTGAGCTGCCTTCCGCTGGTTCAACTTTTAAGCGCCCTGAGGGTCACTTTGTAGGCAAGCTTGTTACCGACGCTGGTCTTAAGGGCTATCGCTTTGGTGGCGCTGGTGTTTCCGATAAGCATGCTGGCTTTGTGGTCAACTACGACAACGCTACTGCCGCCGAGGTTCATGCAGTTATCGAACATGTTCAGGCAGAGGTCAAGCGCCAGTTTGATGTTGAGCTCCACCCCGAGGTAAGGTTCCTCGGAGAGTAGCACTGCGCGCCGCACGCGTTCGCACGCGTCCGCCACGGATTGCGCGCGTCTGCACGGCGCCGTCGCGTCCGCCACGAATCGCTATGACAACTCCGCAAGAAAACGAGGAAGCCCGTCGCTGGAAATTGGCTCCTCCATACCCGCGACAAGAGGGCGCAGATATGTCAGAGCAGCGTCGGTAACGTTGAAGCCGTCCTCGGAGATCATTTCTCGAGGTACAAGCTTTACCTTGTTAGCGACCTCGGCGACAGGGGTAGTGCGAATCTCCGTAACGTATGGGACATCCGAAATTCGGTGAACGCCAACCATAACGCCCGTTTTACCTTGGAGAACAGCCTCAACTCCCGCGGCGCCGAGCGCCTCTGCCTCGTCCAAGTCAACTTTACTAGCAGCGTGCGAAGCACAGCGCTGCAGCGTATTGAGCTCAATGCCGCGAGACTTTACGCCCAGCTGATTCTTAGCCAGCTGCGACAAGTATGCCGCTGTTCCAGACTGTGCTGCAAGGTGACCAAACGTGTCAATTGCAACAGATTTTGCATCAAAAAGGAAACTACCATCTGCATG
>CAUVBV010000021.1:0-19670 GCA_963550405.1 uncultured Atopobium sp.
CAAACGTGTCAATTGCAACAGATTTTGCATCAAAAAGGAAACTACCATCTGCATGATGGACACCCTCGCTGACAACTACAATCACGTTGTTTTTCTCGCGAAGTCGCTGTTTAATGGCTGAAAGTAGTGCATGTTCATCAAGAGGAATCTCTGGCAGGAGCACAAAATCCGGAGCAGTTCCGCAAATATCTTGCGCCAGCGCTCCGGCTGCCGTGAGCCAGCCAGCGTCACGACCCATGGCCTCGATAAACGTTACATTTTTGCTGTTGTAGACGCCGCCGTCGCGGGTGAGCTCGGCGGTTACGGATGCGACGAATCGCGCCGCACTACCAAAACCGGGGGTGTGATCAGTACCTTCGAGGTCGTTGTCGATGGTTTTTGGCACGCCGACAACACGAACGGAGCTTTTTACCTGGGCAAAGTAGTGAGACAGCTTGTCTGTGGTGTCCATGGAATCGTTGCCGCCGATATAAAGTACAGCGTCCACCTGGTATTTCTTGAGCTGCGCATCAATCTGCTGGTAGATAGGGGAGGTTGCCGTGGACTCTGAGGATGCAGTAAGTTCCGTTCCAAGATCCGGCAGCTTAAAGCGGCAGCTACCCAACCAGCTTGAAGGCGTTTTTCTTAGGAGCTGAAGGTTCTTCTCGCCAGGATTTGTAGCAGCTTGCTCGGATGCTTTCGGTTCAGATGCGGTGAGTTCAAGTACCTCCGTCAGGTCAACAACCTTGCCCTCAAGAAACCCTTGGATTCCGTTGCGCATCCCGAGCACGCGAAGTCCCTGGGTATGAGCTGCGCGAACAACGCCCGCAAGTGATGCGTTGATGGCAGCGGTTGGTCCACCCGACTGTCCGACAAGGATTGTGCGAATTGCGTGCTCTGATGTGGTGTTCATGGGCGCCTCGGATTCTCGAGAGTTAACGTATCAAGTATACCCGCGGCAGAAGGTCGCGGCATTAGTGAGACGCCTTGAGAATAAAGCGTTTTTCCTCAATAAATCGCATGAGCTGCGGTGCTGTTATATCGGCTGACGGGGATTGGTAAGAATCTGCAGATAAAGTGAAGCTTGCTGGCTCGAATGCATTGTGAAATGGCTTAGGCAATGTGATTTGAACTCATCTGTGTTTGCTCAATTCATAGTTATGCATAAGTGCTGTCTTATATACATAATTATGAATGAAGATATATCAAAGATTTAATTACCCTAAATTTCAGGGTTAAGCAAACACACCTAAGTCAGATAATCTGCAAAATCAAAGGTGAAAAACACATCAAATGAAGATATTCTGCATGAGATGAGCGTTTTAGGCGGAATGTATAGGCATTTTCAGCAGATTATCTGACTTAGGTGTGTTCGAGCGTTTCGAAGCTAGACGCGGATGCACCTACGGAACCCGTGCGCCCGCTAAAAACCGCCCGCGGCGAGAAACCCGCAGGTCTCGCAGCCGTTCTCAGACCCATGTCGCGCACGCACCCGACGCTCGCACCCGTCGCGTCGCGCTCGTCGCTCACCTCGCGCGCACAAAAAAGCCGCACCTCAAATGAGATGCGGCTTCGTAGCTTCTAGCAGCCCAAACGGTGTTGCAACTCGAATGAACTTGCTACGTTACCGTCACCGGCCGCTCACCGTCTAGCGTGCAACCTGCGGGTTTAGCGAAGGTTGTAGAAAGCATCCATGCCCAGGTACTCAGCGCCGTCAGCGAGGTCATCCTCGATGCGGAGAAGCTGGTTGTATTTAGCAACGCGCTCGGTACGAGCAGGTGCACCAGTCTTAATCTGACCAGCGTTGGTTGCAACAACAAGGTCAGCAATAGTGGTGTCCTCGGTCTCGCCGGAACGGTGGGAGACAACTGCGGTGTAACCTGCGCGCTTAGCCATCTCGATAGCCTCGAGGGACTCGGTCAGGGTACCAATCTGGTTGACCTTGATGAGGATGGAGTTACCAGCGTGAACCTCAATGCCCTTCTTCAGGCGCTGAGTGTTGGTAACAAAGAGGTCGTCGCCGACGAGCTGGATCTTCTTGCCCAGACGCTGGGTAAGGATCTTCCAACCGTCCCAGTCCTCCTCTGCAAGGCCGTCCTCGATGGAGACGATTGGGAACTTCTCAACCATTTCCTCGTAGTAAGCAACCATTTCCTCGGAGGTAAGGGAGCGACCCTCGCCCTTGAGGTCATACTTGCCGGTCTCCTTGTTATAGAACTCAGAAGAAGCTGGGTCCATAGCAAAGCGGAAGTCCTTGCCAAGCTCAAAGCCAGCAGCCTGAACAGCCTCGGAGAGAAGCTCAAGTGGCTCCTCGTTGGACTTAAGGTCTGGAGCAAAGCCGCCCTCGTCACCAACACCGGTGTTGAGGCCCTGGGACTTCAGAGTGTCCTTGAGGGTGTGGTAAACCTGTGCGCACCAACGAAGAGCGGTGGTGAAGTCAGGAGCACCAACAGGCATAATCATGAACTCCTGGAAGTCAACGTTGTTGTCAGCGTGGACGCCACCGTTGAGGACGTTCATCATAGGAACAGGAAGAGTGTGAGCGTTTGCGCCACCGAGGTAAGCGTAAAGTGGAAGCTCAGCAGAAGCAGCTGCAGCGTGAGCAACAGCAAGAGAAACGCCGAGAATAGCGTTTGCGCCGAGGCGACCCTTGTTTGGAGTGCCGTCAAGCTTGATCATAGCGAGGTCAAGGCCGCGCTGATCCTCTGCGTCCCAACCAATAACGAGGTCGCGGATCTCAGTGTTGACGTGCTCGACTGCCTTCAGAACGCCCTTGCCCAGGTAACGGCTCTTGTCGCCGTCGCGAAGCTCTACAGCCTCGAACTCACCGGTAGAAGCGCCGGAAGGAACGATTGCACGACCAAAGGAGCCGTCGTCAAGAACAACCTCAACCTCAACGGTTGGATTGCCACGGGAATCGAGGACCTCACGTGCGTGAACATCAAAAATCTGGCTCATAGCTCACCTTTCTTTAGGTTTAACATTTTGCTGATTGCACAGACATAACTAGTATACCCATTCTGTTATGAGGTGTGTATTGTAATTACACATAGTATTAGGTTAGGAAGATATAGTATTTGACCAGGCAGACGCACTGTCCACCTGGCCAAATAGAAAATACCTGCGTAATTATGCAGAATCATGTGGAAATTTACGGAATTTGCCGGAATTCTGCAGAATCGTTTGGCAAATATATAAATTATTTCTGTGGATAAACAACAACCAGCAGCATCTTGAACTCTTCTGGAGCCTGAAGTGCATGTGGATGGCCAAGTGGCATCACAATGGACTGGCCAGCTTCAAGGCTGTAGACGTCGTCATCGATGGTAATGTTTGCGCGACCCTCAAGAATGGTGACAAATGCGTCGCCACCTGCGCGATGGCTTGCAATCTCTTCGCCCGCGCCAAAACCAAAGAGAGTGACGCTGACGGCATCGTTTTGCGCAAGGGTCTTGCTGATGACCTGGCCAGGAAGGCATGCAACCTGGTCTTTAAGGGTTACTACAGTCTTTGCGTCGATGTTCTTCATGACACCAGGAATCAATTCTTCGGACATACTAACCTCCAACGGTAAATGTTATCGATGACTAGCATTTACCCGAATCATCTGTTTTCAATCAGTAAATTTCAAAAAAATCGCAGGTAGAAATTGCTTTTTTTAAAGCAATTTGCTGAGCAGCGAAGTCATCTTTCCCTGAGAGACCACAATCACGTGATGCATCGCGCGCGACAGCGCGGTATAGAGCCTACGGCGAGAAATTCCGTCTGCTTTATACACTTCCTCTTGTGCATCGGCAACGATGACCTGATCAAACTCAAGGCCCTTTGCTAGTGCAAGGTCGAGAAGAATAACGCCCTTCGCGGGGAGGGAATCATGGTTGGTGAGCACCTTGGCCGTAGACCCTTCCAGCTGTTTGTCCAGCCAGCGAACACGAGACTTCTCGGTACACACAATGGCGGTCAGCCCATCAAACTCTTGCGCCTGCTCAACAAGGGACTTCATCGTCTGCAGGTACTCGACGCGCTCAGCATCCTTGTTGTCGGCTACCACCTCAAAGAACTCAGGCTTTTTGCCGCCGCGTTGAACAGAGCTTGTCTGGCCTCGCTCTTCTTCGCTTAAAAGCGAGGTAAACAGCGCGGTAATCTCAGGAGAGGAGCGGTAGCTGGTCAGAAGCTTGCAGGTAGAAACTGCGTCCTCGCCATGTGTTGCGGTAAAGATTTTCTCAATCTGCTCAAACGTTGCGGTGTCTTCCCAAATTGCCTGGTTGGAGTCGCCCAAAAGCAGGAAGTGCGCGCGCGAGAAATACTTTCCAAGCACCATAAGCTGCGTCTCGGTATAGTCCTGCACCTCGTCAATCATGACAAACTTGACGTTTTTCTCGCCAGCTCCTGTGATAAGAAGCCGCAGGTAAACGCATTCGGCGCCGCTGAGCGCGGAGGTGTTGAGCATGCGCATGCCAATGCGGTCGATGCGGAGCCAGGAAGCGGACTCAATGACCTCGTGTGCGGAGGCAAAGCGCCAGTTGAGGAACTCGCGGGTGCGCGCCAGAACTTCTTCCTCGTCGGAAGGGCTGATGGTGCGGCCAAAGACCTCAAGCTGCTGTTCAACGTCAAGAGAGAGCATCTCTTCTTGGATTTCGTCATTGTGAGCCATCTGACCAAGCCTGCGCTCCAGGCGGGTGTGAAGCTCGTCTTTGGCAAGCGCAATGAGACGCGGACCCACAGGGAATTGCGAGAACTTTGCCACAGAACTAGCCACCTGAGCTGGCTTGATAAGGGTGGTTCCTTCAACAGAAATGGCCTTGAAGTCGTCCTCGTAGAGCTCAAGCGAGGCAAGTTGTTCCTCAAGCTTCTTCAGAGAATCGGGGTTGTTGTGGGCGCCCGAAGCGTGGTCGGCCAGACCCAACGCTTTGAGGAAAGAATCCCAGGTAAATACCTGCGGATTGTGCTCGCCCATGCTAGGCAAAACGGTGTTGATGTAGCGAGAAAACATCTCGTTGGGAGTAAACAGATACACCTGATCTGCGGTGAGCGTAGTGCGCTGTTGGTACAGAAGGTACGCGATGCGCTGCAGCAAAACGGACGTCTTACCCGAGCCCGCTATGCCGTTGACCAGCAGAACTGGCACGTCCTCGTGCCTGACCACAACATTTTGTTCGCGCTGGATAGTCGCGGTGATGGCCTGCAGCTTCTCGGTGTGCTGACGCTTCAGAGCGGCAAGCAGCAGAGAGTCTTCGATGGCAACCGTTGTGTCAAAGTAGAGGTTCAGCTTGTCGCGCGTGATGTCAAACTGTCGCCGAAGCTCCAGTTCAACCGTTCTTTTCTTGCCGTCTACCTGGTACGACGTAGTACCCATCTCTTGGTTGTAATACGTCTCGGCAACGGGGCTGCGCCAGTCAACAATGAGCGGCGTGCGGTCTTTGTCGGTGATGCCTGCCGCGCCAATGTACACATCGCGAGAAGGACGTCCAGGTCGCATCTTGAGCGTGACCTTGGCAAAGTAAGGCTGCCTCAAGAGAATTTCGACGCGACCGAGTTTCTCGACAGTAAAATCGTGGTACTGGTTGTACGTATCAATAACGCTGTTGAGCGTCTCAATGGCTGCAAGGGTCTCGATGGTTTCGTCCGCGCCGCCAAAGTCTGGGCGGATTTCTTCACTCATCTGACGTAGATCTCTAGCTGCATCTTTTTGCGTGGTGTTGAGCGTTGTGTCCAAATCCTCACGAATCTCAACAAGTTTTTGATATACGTGGGAGAGGTGCTCTTGCTCTTGCTGGTGGATTGGATCCATGATGCTCCTAGATGGTTGCGTCTTCGATGCGGCGACGCAACTCGTCAATGCCCAGACCGGTCTCCGACGAGGTAATAATGGTCTGTTCAGGGGTAATGTGGAATGCCTTGCGCAGGGCGGCCGCGGCTTGATTTTGCTTGCCGCGTGCAATCTTGTCTGCCTTGGTAAACGCAACTACAAAGGGCAGCTCAGCCTCTTGGAGAAAGTTGATCATCTGCAGGTCAAGCTTTTGAGCTTCATGCCTGATGTCAACAAGGCTAATGACCAGGTTAAAGCTGCGCTCTTGCTCAAAGTAGCCGCCAATGAGGTCTGCCCAGCGCTGTTTTTCTTGGCGAGAAACGCGTGCAAATCCGTATCCAGGCAAGTCTACAAATTTGACGCCATCAACGTCAAAGAAGTTAATATTTGCCGTTTTACCTGGGACACTTGAAACTCGTGCGAGTTGCTTTCGACCAATTAGTTTATTTAAGAGGGAAGACTTGCCCACGTTTGAGCGACCTACAAAGGCCACCTCTGGAGTCTCTGGAGAAGGAAGTTGTGAAATTGCTCCGTATGATGCCTCATATCGTGCGGTTTCATACTTAAGACCCATGATGCCTCCCATTGCGCTTCAAAAACGTAAGGCATTATTTTAGCGCAAACTGGGAGGTAGCTAACAATCCATTCATCCGCAGTGGGAGGGGCGGCACAATCTGTAGTGGAAGCGGTGAAACCTGTAGCTGGAGCGCTAAGAATTGCTACAAAGACACTCGAATTCGTTTTTCTACAGGCAAACGAGAAACAAGTAAATCAAACGTCGTGTCAGTAATCGGATTTCTATAGATTTCCTCTCCTGTGAGATTTACTACATAAGGCACATGAAAAACATACGAGGTATGCGGTTTGATGGCAATTAGCGAAGTGGTTATATTTGGCTGGACAAGCGGCCAAAGGGAATTTTCATTCCCCAAATCGCAAATGTAATAGGTGTTGTTGGCTTGTGGAATTAAAATTGTGCCGAGAAAATCTATTCCTCCTATAGGCTCAGTCTCTTCTCTATCATTTTTAACTTCTATAGTGACATCTATTACACTTGTTTGATTGCCGTGAGCATTGGGTTGTTGTGGTGTAATACCATGTTTTTCCAGGTAACCGTCATATGTGGTTAGGGCAATTTCAGTTATTCGTATTGAATATCCCTTTGTATTCTCGGAGGACGAATAATGAAAATTTCCGTCAAGAGGGACCCATTCTCCCATTTGATAAATCTCTTCGGGGATAGTTAGTGCATGGGTATTTACCCACCAAACTCTGTAGCCAAGAGCGCAAATCAGTACAAAGCTTATGGCAATTGCGAATAATGGTAGTTTGCTTTTCAGTTTCATGATGCACGTCTTTGCACGTCAATTTTCTCGACAATTTTACCGAGCTTCATTTTGTAAATTACATCGCAGACAACCTCTAAGAATTCAGCATCATGACTTGAGATGAGAAGTGTTGCGCCTCTATCTCTTTGTTCAACAATGAGTTCTGTGAGCATATGGACACCGTCTTCATCAAGAGCGTTTGTTGGCTCGTCAAGAATAATTAAATCTGGCTGCTCAAAAAACGCCATGGCAATTCCTAAGCGTTGCTTCATGCCAAGGGAGTATTTCCTAACAGGTCTTTTGTCTGTAGGATCAAGTCCTACTTTTTCAATTGCAGCATCAATATCTTGCTCAGACGCAATTTGTTTTATTGACGAGAGAATCTCTAAGTTCTTACGACCGCTATATGAGCTAAGAAGTGCTGGTTTTTCTAGGAGCAGACCAACACTCGGTGGGAAATCTATATCATCCCAGAGTTTTTTGTTTTCAATAGAAACATATCCTTGGGTAGGCTTAATGAGGCCACAGACCGCTCGCATAAGCATTGTTTTACCAGAGCCGTTTTGGCCTTCGAGACCAATTATCTTTCTCTTTTCTAGGGATAATATGACATCCTTGAGAACAGTATCGTTTCCGATTTCCTTTGTTAGATGTTCAACTGAAATGTACGACATGTTTACTCACCGCCAAACTGATCAATGTTTTTAAAGCGTGAAAGAGACAGATAAAGAAAAATACCTAGTGAGCCAATACAAAAAGCTAACGTGCAGAGCGGATTGACTCCTGCACAGAGGTTACCTTCAACGATCTCCCTGCTAGCTGAATCAATATAGAGAGAACTTCGAGAAAACATCATGTAGTTGCCAATAAGGATGGGATGTAATTTGAAAATTGAGGAAACTATCCAAGAAATTATTAAAAAGAGAGGAGGCCATTCTTTAATAAATAATCCTGCTGAACATTGAAGTGTTATAAGAGATAGTGAGGAAATGAACAAAGATCCCATCAATGGGACAATACTTACCGTATTTGCAGGTAATGTTGAGGCGTCAAAACCTTCGAGAATTTCTAAGCTTATTGTTGTTGATGATAAAAATTCTCCACCGTGTAGCAGTGTAAATAAGAGGATTACAACTCCCGCTATTATCCAATAAAGCCCAGTTGCTGTTACACAACTTACTGTTAAAAGCATTGGATAGAAACTCTTTGAGGAAGACATAACAAGATACATATCTTTTCTTAGTGACCTAGAGACTGCCAGGAAACACATTAGATGGGGAAGTAAAACAAGTATTAACCAGGCAAAAGGAATTTTAATTTTTGGCATAGCAGCATTTGAAGAAATGCTTTGCGATATCTGTGGCATTCCAGCAAATAGACTTGATACGTTATCTGCAAATGTTGGATTACTTGTTGCTGAGCGATTGAACACTACAAGAGATGTAGCAACGATAAGTACCATTAAGATGGTACAGATACAAAATGGACCACGTAATGAATAGATAAAGGGGCCAAATGGAATTACTTTAGAGTTTCTCATAATGACCGCCAAACTCTATATTTTTAGTTCCAATGAGGCCAAAAATGTTTAAGCAAATGATTCCAACAAGAAAATATAAAGTTGTATATACAAGGCTAAATCCTTCTGGATTAAAAGGAAGAAGTCTCGAAAAAGTCATTAATGTAGAGGGGAATGGAAGTTCAGGAAAGAACTCTCCTAAAACTAGTAGTGCTACGCTTAGTAATACAGCTAGTGAATTGTGAGTATAGAGTTTTATTACTTTGTAAATAGAGCAAAAGAACAAGAGACCAAGATAGTAAATCCCAAGAAAAATCAATACTTCTAGGGCTGTGAGCGAAAAATTTGTAGCAACTTGAACGGTATGGTTAATGAAGATATTTACATTTAGTGTAGCAATAGTAAGGCTGTTGCCTGTACAAATAAGTAAAACAACGTATGTCATTATATAGACGGCAATCAAAACGAGACAAGATACGCTTATATTTATATAGCTATAAATCCAATATCTAGTTTTCTTCTCGAATCTCATCATGCGTTGAATAGAAAAATGTTCATTTGTGTCTGAACTAGAAATAACGATTATGAGAAGAAAAGAGATACAGAGCGCAGTCCACTCTATAGATAACGTGTGGGCAGATCCGAAAAATGCTGCGATAATCAAATCACCTAAAGAAAATGAATATCCTCCTCGTGTAATTAAGCCGAATTGTGCAAAAGAAGAAATAAACGCAGTACAAGATAACAACATCGCAAAAAGCGCTGCTAGAAGATTTTTATGCATATCAAAAAGCTGAGTGAAGTTCCTTGAAATTTGATGTTTCATAGCAAATCATTCCTACAAGTCTTTTTGTAAGAAATGAAGATTACCAGTAATAGCAAAACAAAACAGAAGCAATAAAATCCAAGTTTTGTTGGAGCATATTCGGAACTTATTAATTGAAAGAAATTCAACTTAATGAATGCATTTTGTCCTACTTCTCTTAATTGAGCAGAGGAAAGAATCGCTGAAAATTGTGAACCTAAGAACGCTAATAGGTGAAGTAGAAAATAAGAAACAAAAATTGCTTGGAATGTGGTCTTGGTTAAACTGGCAAAAAGACAAACAACGCAGGAAAACAGCCCTCCAATTATGAAGGCTAATGCGGATAGATTAATGACATAAGCAAGAGGAGAGTTATAAAAGAGTCCTGAGAACAAAGAGCTCATTGGGACTGCGGTATATATCTCATCGTAAATTTTTGGTGTGGACAACGGTAAGAAACAGATTGCAGCTAAAAAATTTAGGACAAGAGGCAGAGCAGAGCAAATACCTCCAGAAATAAAGCTTACATATAGTTTTATCCTGATAACACTAGCTTTTCTAATTCTAAGACATTGCTGTTCAAGCACTCCTTCCTTTGAATCGTTGCTTAGTATCCAAGCAGTTGGGATGGTAGCCAAGAGTGGCCATAAGAGATAATACAGTCCACTGTAAAAATCTCCGATTCGTGTGGGAATCCAAGCAGTATAAGCAGAAATGACAGAAAGCAAAGTGTTATAGGAAAGATGATCTCCCTGTTGAAGAGTTGCCTCTAAGGTATTTAATTCAATTTGTATTTCAATCCAAGCGGCAAGTAGTGCAATACAGATGCCAATTGCAACACATGCCCAAAATAATGGGTTATAGGTAAGCTGTCGCTTAAATTCAGACTTGAACAATGAATTCATAGCAAACACCTACTTATCACTTTTTAATGCAGACTGTATATCAACTAACTTTGCGTTTGAATAAATTCCTCCCATATCTGCCAGATGAATAGAAGTAATATCTCTCATCTCTTCTGGAGATAGTACAAAGGCAAGTTTGACGTCACATTCATCTCCTGCATTAATCCAAAAATATCCTTTTTCTTTTTCCACTTCCGAATTGTCAATTCGGGCATTTTCAGGTGTAATTTGGGACATGAAAATATCGTGTCCTTCGGCATTAATTGAGTAGCTAGAAAGTAATATAGAGCTCATCCCGTTTGAGGTGCGTTTTTGAACAGCATCTATGTTTTTAAAATGAAGCGTATAGACTAAATACAAGCTATTTGCATTTTCCGGTGCTGACGAATGGTTAAGTGCTTCAGAGGTAAATCCTGCTTCGTCTATAGAATGATAAAGGGTTACGTCTGTTACCGTTACCTCTATTGTACCAATCCATGGTAAATAAGCCCCAAAAGGAGTCTCAGCTGGATTACCTCCTTCTTGATCAAGTCCAGTTAGTTGTACAGTATCGCCAATTTTATAAATTTCTGAGGCTTCGTTTTGCCTTTGTGTAACTTGCTGCGCAAAAAGTTCTTGCTGCGCCTGTTTTTGGACTAGATTATAAAAATAAAGTAGACCAGCAATGACGACACAAACAATCAATACTGCCAAAGCACAAGCTCCTTTTGGGAGCTTGTGCACTTTCAAGTTAAGGTCTTTAAAATCATGAGATGACATTGCTAGTCCTAATTAACTTCAGTATAACCGCCACGTGAGTCGGGGCTCCATGCTCCTTTTACGACGCCGTTTCCGTCATTGCCCCAAGCTGTCATTCTGGCATAGCGCATACCAGCTTCATAAACATAATTGTGGATATTAAAGTGACCTGTGTGACTAATGGTAGCGTGGTCATTTCGCGTTTCATTTACGTATCCGCTCCATAGACTATAGGAACCGTCAATGTAAAAACGAACGCTATTAGGATCCATGCGATCAACTCTAATATAACTCATCGAGTTAGTATCTTTAGTGCGACCTGGTGTTCCTTGAGTGTTGCTGCCGGAAAAGTAGTAATTATAAGCTGTATCATTGTAGTTAGCGTAAGCAACATTCTGGACTGCTAAAATACAAAGAAAAATAGACAAGACTGTAAATAGCTTTAAAACCTTTAGGCGATTCATAAACGCCTCCTTAGTTTTTAAGTTTGGCCAACCCCCATGATTAGACCTTAACTTGTCATCATCATAAGTCTTGAAATGCAATACAGATTATTGATTCTGTGAACGGTATATTTTTATCGGTTAAAGTAATTATGTTATTTTTGAAACTTATTTAATAAAACTAAATTTCTATGTATGTACAGATGATTGATGTAGATGTATTTAATTAAATAAGAATTAACTCGTATTATTGAGTTAAGCGCCCGTGCTGAATGATTGTGTTTGAATTTAGGCCTACAAGTGCAACTAGGTGTTGTTGGCTTGTGGAATTAAAACCGCGCCGAGAAAATCTATTCCTCCTACAGGCTCAGTCTCTTCTCTATCATTTTTAACTTCTATAGTGACATCTATCACACTTGTTTGATTGCCATGAGCATTAGGGTGTTGTGGTGTAATACCATGTTTTTCTAAGTAACCGTCATACGTGGTTAGGGTAATTTCAGTTATTCGTATTGAATATCCCTTTGTATTCTCAGAAGACGAATTTATGGATCAGGTAAAGACTTTAGCCAATAATTTAGGCTTTGATGCTTTTTGCATTCCAACTATAGTAACTTCAACAGAATCTAGTTTTAATGAAAGAGAAGAATACTAAAAAACTAAGAAGAATTTCATTGGCTTAAAAGATGCTAAAGAAATAGGTAATGAAAAAGAAGTTAAATATTCTTAAGAATACGGTGGTGCCATTTATAATTACGCCTACAAGCCAGATTGTTAAAATTGCCCCAGTTGGAGAAAAAGATGGACTATTTTTTGTTTGCTTACAGATAAAAGTTTAAATACAATAATCGAAAAATTTAGTGGTAAATAAATATTAGAGAGGTTACAGTATCAATGAATAATTTGAATAGTACAGTTGATTTTATTAAAGAAATAGAGAAATTAAAGTCAGTAACAAGATTTAACAGAACCCTTGATGGAAGATTTGAAAATAGTGCCGAACATTCTTGGCAGTGTGCGATAGCTTCGATGGTTCTTCAAGAATTTTATCCTGAAAAGTTAAATATAGAAAAGGTAATTATTATGTTACTGATTCATGATTTAGGTGAGATTTATGCTGGTGATACTTGGGTTTTTGATGATAAAAATAAAGTTCACTCTCATGATAGAGAACTTGAATCGATTAATAAAACAATGAGCATTCTTCCAGAAGAAAAATATTTAAATATGAAAAATGCCTGGTTGGAATTTGAAACAGGGCAGAGTTTTGAAGCGAGATATGCAAGAGTAATAGACGCATTGGTACCATTAATAAATCATTTAGAAGTGTCAGAAGTAAATTACAATCCTGATAATGTAAGTGCGGACATGGTATTAGAAAAGAAAAAATTTATAAAAGATGAATCTGAAGAATTATGGAAACTGACGGAAGAGTTGGTTAAGGAAAGTGTAGAAAAGGGCTTATATTTGTAGTATCAATTGATCTTTATAATAGTTGAGGAATATCGTGAAAAGGATAAACATAGAAAAATATATTGTATTTAGTTAGTAGTAAAGGAATATCCAGAATTGAAGTAATGCACAAGCTCCTTTTGGGAGCTCGTGCATTTTCAAGTTAAGGCCTCTAAAATCATGAGATGCCATAGTAAGTCCTAATTAACTTTGGCAAATCCACCACGTGAGTCGGGGCTCCATGCTCCTTTTAATTAAACATAAATAAACGCACGCTATTGCGTTAAGTGCCCATGTTGAATGATAGTTATAGACCCCTTACACCCACGTAACTGCTTGGCAGCAGCGCTTGAGCGCATCGATGTAGAGCTCGCCAAAGGGCGAGAGGCTCTTCTCGTCGTGTGTGACGTAGCCAACTTCCATGTAATCATCAACAGCTAGAGGAATTGCAACAATGTTGGGGCCGTTGAGCTCCTCGTTAATAAGGCCGGTGCTGATGGTATAGCCGTTCAGGCCAATAATCAGGTTGAAGATAGTAGCGCGGTCTCGGACCATGATGTCCTTATCGCGATCAAGCGTTGCCAGAAGCTCCTCGGAGAAATAGAACGCGTTGTGCTCGCCCTGCTCGTAAGAAAGACGAGGGTAGGGGGCAAGATCGTTGAGCGTTACCGATGGACGTTTTGCCAGCGGATTGTCTTTTCCTACAAAGACGCTTGGCTTGCACTTAAACAATGGCGAGAAAACCAAGCCCTGGTCCTGCAGTGTTTTTCTAATAACGCGCTCGTTGAATGAGTTGAGGTAGAGAACGCCTACCTCACTTCTTAGCTTGGAGACGTCTTCAATAATCTCGTAGGTTTGTGTCTCTCTGATACGGAAGTCGTACTTTGAGCCGCCGTGCTCTTTAATCAGGTTGACAAAGGCTTCAACGGCAAAGGAATAGTGCTGGCAAGAAACGCAGAAGCGCTGTTTGGCGGGAGCAGTGCCCAGATAGCGCTCTTCAATGAGGTCAGTCTGCATGACAACTTGCCTGGCATAACTCAAAAACTCCTCGCCATCAGCTGTGGGTTCAACACCCTTGCTGGTCCTGTTAAAAAGGGAGATTCCCAGCTCGGCTTCAAGCTCTTTAACTGCGCTACTTAAGGTAGGCTGTGAGATAAAGAGCTGTTTAGCTGCGGCGTTAATAGTGCCTGCCTTAGCAATAGCAAGAACGTATTTAAGTTGAGTCAGAGTCATAAGTCAGGTTTCTATGCAGAGGTTTTTCTCGCCTTATTTAACGCCATACTGCTGGTAGTAGGCATCAATGGCGCTCTTCAAGGTGTCGTCGATAACAACTTTGCCGTCAACCTCTTTGTTGTAGAGGGCCTCGGTAACCTCATCCATGGAGACAATGGCTGCGGTTGGCATGCCCCAGCGCTCGGAGACTTCCTGGAGTGCTGCAACTTTTCCGCCCTTGCCAACTTCCATGCGATTGAGTGAGACAATAAGGCCAACTACCTCAATGTTTGCAATAGAAGTAATCAGAGGATAGGTCTCTTCAATAGACTTACCAGAAGTGGTGACGTCCTCAACCATGACTACTCTCTGGCCGTCTTTGAGCTCTGCACCTAAAAGCATGCCAGCATCAGCGCCGTGATCTTTTGCTTCTTTTCTGTTGGAGCAGTACTGAACCTGCTTGCCATAGAGCTCATTGATGCCCATTGCGGTGATTACCGAAAGAGGGATGCCCTTGTAAGCAGGACCAAAGACTACGTCAAAATCTAGGCCAAAGTTGTCGTGAATAGCGCGAGCATAATAAAGTCCCAGCTTGTGGAGCTGCTCGCCAGTGACATAGGCGCCTGCGTTCATGAAGAAAGGAGATTTGCGACCACTCTTAAGCGTAAAATCACCAAATTTAAGTACGTTACTCTGGACCATAAACTCAATAAATTCGCGCTTGTAGTCTTCCATGGTTTCTCCTTTAGCAGGCCTTTTAACGCGGCGGCGCTTTGTAGGTACGTTCTACTGCACTAGTTTAGCCGAATTGCGGATAGGTGTTTTAGGGCGCGCCGTTTTATGGCGTGCCGGCTTGGCTGTGTGAGATTAGCGTAATTACCGCCAGATATATAAAAGTGAACGCTTGCCATGTGGTTATGCGGTATTCTAAATAGATATTTGTTCGTCTCGCAGGATAGGCCTGCAGAACGCAGGATAAGCCTGCAGAGTGAGTTACAAGGAGGGTATGCCCGTGGAGCGCATCACGATTTCTGCATTGTACGCAGATGCAGAGCAACTTGGTGGCCAAAAAGTTACCGTGGCCGGCTGGGTACGTTCAGTAAGGGATATGAAGAATTTTGGCTTCGTCACGCTTAATGACGGTAGCTGCTTCAAAGACCTACAGGTTGTTATGAATCGTGAGAACCTTGGCAATTACGAGGAAGTTGCTTCTTGTGGCGTTGGCGCTGCTCTGATTATTGAGGGTATCCTTGATCTTACCCCTGATCGCCCACAGCCTATTGAGCTGCAGGCGCAGACCATTGTGATTGAGGGGCCATCCAGCCCTGACTATCCAATGCAGAAGAAGCGTCAGTCTCTTGAGTACCTTCGTACGCAGCAGCACCTTCGTCCTCGTACCAACATGTTCCGTGCGGTCTTCCGCATCCGTTCTGTGGCTGCTTTTGCTATCCACCAGTTCTTCCAGGATCGCGGCTTTGTCTACGTGAACACCCCAATCATCACCGCATCTGATGCTGAGGGTGCAGGCGAGATGTTCCGTGTTACCACACTTGATTTGAACAACGTTCCACGTACCGAGAAGGGCGATGTTGACTACTCAAAGGACTTCTTTGGACAGTCTTCTCACCTCACTGTTTCTGGCCAGCTTCAGGCAGAGAACTTTGCTATGGCCTTTGGTGATGTATACACCTTTGGTCCAACGTTCCGTGCAGAGAACTCCAACACACGTCGCCACGCTGCAGAGTTCTGGATGATTGAGCCAGAGATGGCTTTCTGTGATCTTGCACAGGATATGGATGTTGCAGAAGAGATGCTGCGCTACGTTATTGCATACGTACTTGAGCATTGCCCAGATGAGCTTGAGATGCTCAACAAGTTTGTGGATAAGGGCTTGCTTGAGCGCCTGAACCACGTTGCAACTTCCCAGTTCTCTCGCGTTTCTTACACCGAGGCAATTGAGATTCTGCAGGAGGCAGTAAAGGCTGGTCAGAAGTTTGAATACCCTGTTGAGTGGGGTATTGACCTTCAGACTGAGCACGAGCGCTACCTTACCGAGCAGCACTTTGGTAAGCCAATCTTTGTTACTGATTACCCAGCAGAAATCAAGGCCTTCTACATGCGCCTTAACGATGACGGCAAGACTGTTGCCGCAGCTGACTGCCTTGTTCCAGGCATTGGCGAGATTATTGGTGGCTCACAGCGAGAAGATCGTCTTGAGCTTCTGGAGAAGCGTATTGTTGAGCTTGGTATGAACCCCGACGATTACAAGTATTACTTGGATCTTCGCCGTTATGGCTCTTGCACACACTCTGGCTTTGGTCTTGGCTTTGAGCGTCTTGTTATGTACCTCACCGGTGTGGATAACATCCGCGACGTTATTCCTCATCCTCGTACCGTTGGCAACGCTGACTTCTAAGATTGCAGCTCACAGGCGGTGTGGCGGAGCGCGATTGGTGCGCTAACTTAACCGCTACAGTTGCTAAGTCTTTCAAGTTGGATTTTTGCGTGCAGATTATGCATAGCCGTTATGCAAGAACTGCATAGCAGAGATGCGAGATAAAAAGTTTTTCTCGCCATATACCGATATATTTGCCCGTTGGCAGTAAAAATAGGACGTTCGTGCAAAATTGCGCGGGCGTCCTATTACGCTATAAGGAGCAGTTTTCTGCAGATGACCAGCGGAGGTAAACATGGTAAAGACTTTGGTTCTTGTGCGACATGGTGTATCTGAACGTGGCTCTGAAGACATGAGTCGAGAGCTCACACGTGCTGGTCAGAGGGCTTTATCTGCCAATTATCCTCATATTTTTGGTCTCTTGGGGCCAGAGGGAGAAGAAGCCGAGATTTGGACAAGTCCTGCCCTTCGTGCGCTTGAGACTGCAGAGATTGTGGCAGAGGCGCTGGATTCTGAGGGTCTAGAGATTCATGACTCCCTTTACGATCAAGATCTTCCTGCACTTCAGGCAGAGCTTGAGCACGCTGATGCAGAAACGCTTATTCTTGTTGGTCACGCCCCATTTTTGGGTTATGTTGCAGAGACTCTGCTGGGATTTGAACTTCCGCTGACAAAGGGCGCCGTATGCGCAATTGACGTACGTGGTTCACTTGGTCATCAACACGAGTGCGTATGGAAGCAGCTTGGAGACGTCCGAGAGCCTCACGGTAAGCTTCTTTGGCTGGTCAGTGGTCCTTCCACTCAGCCTTGGGAAACGCTTGACGCTCTTGATGAGGCATGCGCTCATGCAGCAACCAATCTTGAAGACGCATATGCAGAGTTCCGCACTCATCCAGAAGATCCTGCAGTAATTGCAGCATTTAGGTTTGCTCTTAGGGGAACTCAGCTGCTCACTAAGTTCTTCTCGCCACTTCTTAACGAGGAGGCAGTTGAGATTGCTGAGCCTGTTTATAGGTTGATGCTTGGTGCAACAACGCGTCTTCGTGAGATTGATGGCTTCTCTGATACCGTTGCAGACTTGATGGAGTCCGGAGAGCTTTCTCAAGGCTCCAAGCTGGTCAGCGCTGTCGAGGCAGCTCGCGAGACTGAGCGTGATCGCGTCTGTGAGGCTCTGCGCAAGAAGGCGGTTCGCCGTAGTCTGCGCTGCGCTTTGGATGAACTCTTTGAGCCCGCTTGGTCAGACGCAGTGCTACAGGATGGCATCTCGTTTGAGGATGTCAGCAGCCGCTTTGATTACATGCTTGAGACTATTGATGCGCGCCTGTTTGGCCTGGATATGACCAGCTTCTCTGAGGTACACCATGCAAGGCGAGAAGTTCGTGAAGTTGAGCACATTCTTTTCCACCTCAGTGACATGTTGGGCGAGAAACGCGCAAATTACACCCAGATTATGCAGGACATTGACTCTGAGCTCAGTACTGTTTGCACAGCTCAGCGCAACATTTCTCTGGTCAAAGAGTGGAAAGACTCTATGGACTTCAGAGATGTTACCTCAGACCTCGCAATTGTTTCAGAACATGAAAAAGTTTTGATTGAGCGTGTTATTGAGGGTAGAGAGACTAGTATCCTTAGATAATCACATAGTCCACGTTTGGAGCGCATTGACGTTTGCGCGGCGTGTATGATGATTATGAGGGAGGATGCTATGTCTGAGAGCATCGAGACTCGCTGCGTGCAGGGCGGTTATCAACCTGGTTGCGGTGAGCCTAGGCAAGTGCCTATCATTCAATCAACCACGTTCAAATATGACGAGTCGATGCAGCTTGGAGAGTTGTTCGACCTCAAAGCTGCTGGCTATTTCTATTCTCGCGTTCAGAATCCAACGCTGGATAATGTAGCTTCAAAGATTTGTGCTCTTGAGGGCGGTGCCGCTGCAATGCTGACTTCTTCTGGTCAGGCAGCAAACTTCTTTGCCGTCTTCAACATTGCTGAGGCTGGAGATCACTTTATTGCGCTTTCCACCATTTATGGCGGAACCTTTAACCTGTTTGCTATCACTCTTAAAAAGATGGGTGTGGAGTGCACGTTTATCTCGCCAGATGCAACTGACGAGGAGATTAATGCAGCATTCAGGCCAAATACAAAGTGCGTCTTTGGCGAGACCGTTGCAAATCCCGCACTGGTTGTCCTTGATATTGAGCGCTGGGCAAAGGCTGCTCATGACCATGGCGTGCCACTGATTGTTGACAATACGTTTGCCACGCCTGTGAACTGCCGTCCTCTTGAGTGGGGAGCAGATATTGTGACCCATTCCACTACCAAGTACATGGACGGTCATGGCTCTGCTGTTGGCGGCGCTATTGTTGATGGCGGCAACTTTGACTGGGCTGCACACGCAGACAAGTTCCCAGGTCTGACACAGCCTGACCCTTCGTATCACAACCTTGTGTATGCAGATACCTTTGGTAAGGGTGGCGCCTTTATTACTAAGGCAACTGTTCAGCTTATGCGTGATTTTGGCTCTATTCAGTCGCCTCAGAGTGCTTTCTATCTTAACCTTGGCCTTGAGTCCCTACATGTTCGTATGGCTCAGCATTGCAAGAATGGCCAGGCAGTTGCCGAGGCGCTTGTTAACAACCCTAAGGTTGCGCACGTAAGCTACCCTGGCCTTCCAGGAGATAAGTACTACGAGCTGGCTCAGAAGTACCTGCCAAACGGTTCCTGCGGTGTTATCACTGTTGACGTTGCTGGTGGTCGCGAGGCTGCCGAGAAGTTCTTGGGCAACCTCAAGGTCTTCTCTATTGCAACACACGTTGCAGACGCTCGTTCTTGCTGTTTGCACCCAGCTTCTTCAACACACCGTCAGCTTACTGACGAGGAGCTTGTAGCAGCAGGCATTACCCCAGGTACCGTACGCCTGAGCTGCGGTATTGAGGGCACCGAAGACCTTATCAACGACGTCGAGCAGGCACTTGCTGCGCTGTAGGTAGACGTTCTATAACCGCTTATGTTTATGGCGAGAAGATCTTAGAATCAGAAGATCTTCTCGCCATGTTTTTGTGAGGAGTACGTTGTTGTGCGGAGC
>CAUVBV010000022.1:0-14401 GCA_963550405.1 uncultured Atopobium sp.
GTGTCATGGGTGCCTACGGCGCCGCTCTTCTCGCCCGCGACCGCGCAGGTATTGATGGCGTATCTACCCTGCTTGATCGCGAGTCCATCGACAACCTGCAGGTCAAACTTACCAACACACACTGCCGCATCTGCCCTAACAGCTGTATGCTTACCATCAACGACTTTGGCAGCGGACACAGGTTTATCACCGGTAACCGTTGCGAGAAAGGCGCAGGTAAGAAGCGCGGCGCTAAGAAGAACGAGGCACCAAACGTCTTTGCGTTCAAGAACAAGCTGCTGTTTGATCGCGAGTCGCTTCCTGCAGACGAGGCTCCACGCGGCACTGTTGGCATTCCTCGCGCGCTGAACATGTACGAAAACTATCCGTTCTGGCACACGTTTTTCACTAAGCTGGGCTTCTCGGTCATTTTGTCCGACCAGACTACCGCAAAGACGTACGACGCAGGTATCGAATCCATGCCTTCAGAGTCCGCCTGCTATCCTGCAAAGCTTTCCCACGGCCACATCATGAACCTGCTGGCCAAGGACCCAGATTTTATTTGGATGCCGTGTATTCGTTGGGAGCGCAAGGAGGACGACTCCGCAACCAACCACTACAACTGCCCAATTGTCATGAGCTACCCTCAGGCGCTGGGCCTCAACGTGGACGAGCTCTCCGATCCGTCCATCCAGTACATGGCTCCGTTCATTCCGTACGACAAAAAGAACGAGCTCAAGCGCCGTTTGTACGAGCTCATCAGCGAACAGCGCGAGAAGGACGCCCAGGTAGGCAAGGGTCGCTTCCGTGGCGAGCACATTACACGCACCGAAATTGACGCTGCTGTTGAGGCTGCTTGGCAAGAAGACATCAACGTCAAGAACCAGATGCACCGCGCAGGTGACGAGGCTCTTGCGTGGATTGAAGAGCACGACGCTCACGGTATTGTTCTTGCAGGTCGCCCTTATCACAACGACCCAGAGATCAACCACGCCATTCCTGAGCTGGTCTCTTCCTTTGGCTTTGCCGTTCTCACCGAGGATTCCGTTGCTCACAAGATGATGCCTGAGCGCCCAATCCGCATCGTTGACCAGTGGATGTACCACTCCCGTCTGTATCGTGCGGCTCGCTTTGTTGCGTCCCGAAACGACCTGGACCTCATTCAGCTCTTCTCGTTTGGTTGTGGTCTTGACGCACTGACCACCGACCAGGTTCAGGAGATTCTTGAGGCTTCGGGCAAGATTTACACCATGCTTAAGGTTGACCAGGTCTCCAACTTGGGTGCCGCGCGTATTCGTATCCGTTCCCTGATGGCTGCCTTGAACGAGCAGCAGGCAGAGCTGGAGCGACTTGCAGCTGCCGGCCTGGTTACCGAGGCCGTGCCACAGGGTGTTCGCATGGCCGATGGCTCTCTGGAAAAGGCCAGGAGCGCAAGTTCTTCTCGCCGTGCGCCCGTGTATCGCGAGGCAGAATCCGCAGCTTACGAGAAGGTCCGCTACACCAAGGAGATGCAGGAAGCGGGTTATACCATCCTGGCTCCGCAGATGGCGCCGATCCACTTTGAGCTGGTAGAGGAGCTGCTGAAGGGTGCGGGCTACAACGTTGTGCTGCTGCCTTCGGTTGACCAGGGTGCCGTTGACATGGGCCTTCGCTACGTCAACAACGACATCTGCTACCCATCCATCCTGGTCACGGGCCAGATTATGGAGGCGGTACTTTCGGGCAAGTACGACCTGACCAAGACCGCGGTTTTGATTTCGCAGACCGGTGGCGGCTGCCGTGCAACCAACTATATTGCGCTGATTCGTAAGGCGCTCAAAGACGCAGGTCACCCAGAGATTCCGGTCATTTCCGTTTCTGCTGCTTCCGGCCTGGACGAGGACAACCCAGGATTTAAGCTGTTCAAGCCTGATTTGCTGATCAAGGCAGTCTACGCGCTGCTGTACGGCGACCTGATCATGCAACTCTTATATCGCGTCCGCCCCTACGAGGCGGTCAAGGGCTCCGCGAACGAGCTGTATGACCAGCTCATGGCCGATACGCGCTCCAAGATCAACGGAATTTCTCGCAAGGAATTCTACAAGCAGTGCCAGCGTACCATTGAGCTGTTTGACAGCCTGCCCGTGGTCAACGACCGCCAGAAGCCACGCGTCGGCATCGTCGGCGAGATTCTGGTTAAGTTCCACCCAACGGCTAACAACGAGCTGGTCAAGGTCATCGAGTCCGAGGGCTGCGAGGCCAACGTTCCAGGTCTGGTCGACTTCTTCCTGTTTGGCCTCTCCAACGCGATTAACACGCACAAGGAGCTGGGCACCTCGTTCAAGAGCCGCATGACGCACATCGCGGGCATCAAGATGGTTCAGGGCCTGCGCGCGCCAATCAACAAGATGCTGGAGAAGTCCGAGCGCTTTGAGCCGTACCCCAACATCAATGAGCTGGCCGAGAAGGCCGAGCAGATCCTTTCGCTCTGCAACACGATGGGCGAGGGCTGGCTGCTGACCGCCGAGATGTGCGACCTCATTGAGACGGGCACACCAAACATCGTCTGTGCCCAGCCGTTTGCCTGCCTGCCTAACCACGTTGTCGGCAAGGCGGTCATCAAGCGCCTGCGCCAGATGCACCCCGAGTCCAACATTGTTGCTGTCGACTACGATCCAGGCGCGTCCGAGGTTAACCAGCTCAACCGTATTAAGCTGATGATTTCGGTTGCTAAGGAGAACTACAAGAACGGCGTAAACGGCGAGTTCAAACTGGAAAACGCTGACGACCCCGTCACCAACGACGCAACCATGCCATATACCGGCCGCGACAAGTTTGGCCTGGATTCCGTTGTCCGCGAGGGCGGTCATTCTTGCTCGTCGCATCACATGTCTGCGCTGGAAGCAACTGGTGCTAACCTGGGCGATCATGGTCGCACTGCGCCTGACCGCGGAAAAGATTACGGTTCCATCAGGCTTTCCGAGGAGCAGATGGCTGCTATCGAGCGCGCCAAGAAAAAGGCCGGCGTTAAGTAGCGCGAATGCGCGCTACCAGCGCGAACGCGCACGCCACCGGCCGCGACCGGCGCGAACGTGTGCGGAACTGGCTGCGACCAGCGCGAACGTGCGCGACCAGCGCGAACAGCGCGAGCGCGCGCAACCGGCTGCGAACGCTGCGGCGAACGGCTGCGAAAATTGAGGTTTGCACGTTAATGAGCCCCAAACTTTGGTTTGGGGCTCATTTTTGGCGAATTTGGGCCCAAAAAGGTAAAAAATGCGTTTAGTTGGTGTATTCATTTTGAAAATGAGCTGTTTTGACTTAATTGGTAAAAGAAATAGTTAAAACTTTTTCGTCTTTCCTGGGCAAACATAAAGATAAAAATTGAACTAAATTTCTCCATCCCCAACTAAACGCATTTTTTACCGCTTTGGCTCTCAAAAACGGCGATTTTCCAAGTTCAGTGAAGATTTTGCTTATAAAACGAATGAAATATGCAATATCGTGCATATTGACGTTACTGACCGCGAAAAATACGTATCGTTACGGTGACAGCATCGCAAAATGCCGTGTGTCGCGCATTCTGGCACATACTCCATACCCGTTCGCGCCCATACCGCGCTATCTACCTGCGGTTCGCGTGTACTTGCGGTTCGCCCGTCCGTCGCGCGTCGTCCGCCCGCTACAGCTGCTTGACGCTCTTGCGCGAAACCACAGTCGTATGGAGCTGCGAAATACAGGGAGCGTAATGCGCGTCGGTCGTCTGATCAACGAGGCGTTTAACTGCGATTTCTCCCATTTCGTGTTTGGGAACATGCACGGAGGTAAGCGAAGGCTGAATCAGCTTGCAGATGCGGTCATCGTCAAAACCCACAACCGAGACATCGCCTGGCACATCAATGTCCAGCTCACGCAGGGCGCGGACAACGGTGGCTGCCAGGCTATCGCTCTCGCAGAAAAACGCGGTAGGCAGCGAGTCGCGCCTCTGTTCCAGCCAATCAACCAGCTGGTGATAGGCCTCCTCGGGCGCCGAGTCAACAAGCACACGGTTGTTCTCGTCAAACGGGAATCGCATGTCGTCCAGCACGCGACGCATACCGTGCTCACGCAGGGGATAGTTCTTGCAGCGCTCGACGTGGCCGACGTACCCGATGACCTCGTGGCCGTGCTCAACCAGCAACGTGCACGCGCGATACGCTGCGGTTTCGTTAGCGGTAACCACGCAGTCAAACGGCAGCTTGTCGCTCCAACTGTCCAGAATCACCAGCGGCAGGCTAAACTCCTCCAGCAAGGAAAACTGATCGTCCGAGACAATCTCGGTGGCGAGAAGAACGACGCCAGCTCCCTCGTTTTGTTCCAGCTCTGCAATGTTTTTCCTGCTAGTAACAGGGTCGGGGAGGTCCAAGGTTACCATCGCCGACGGCAGCCCGAGTCTGCGAGCAGCTCGTTCGATGCCGGTATAAACACCTGCTTGAAAGGTACTTTCGTCGACGATGCGGCCGTTGACGCGCGCAATCGCAAAAATGATGCGAGAAATCTGAGCCGAGCGGCTGTACCCAAGGCGCGCAATGGCCTCTAGGATGATGTGGGTTGCCTTGGCTCCGACGTTGCCTTTTTCGTTGAGGACATTTGAGACGGTTGCAGGAGAGTAGCCTGTTTCAGCAGCTACATCGCGGATGCTTACCCTTGTCATTGCGTCCTCCTCAAACGTCAAATAAACAACTCAACTAATACGTTAAAAACGTTTTACCTGCAAGTACTTCATAAAACTAATACATCCACTATATAAAAGTTGCATAGATAAAACAACGTGGACAATCTTGTTTAATTTGTTTACAATACCTACGTTAAGTGTTTAAACGCCGAGAAACCCGGGCAATAAACAGGTAACATCGGCACAACGGTTGATGTCACTAGCACGGCAGCCGTCCACGGTCACCAGCACGGCAGCCGTCTGCGGTCACCAGCTCGGCAATTGCGCGCCCTGCACTCAGCCGCCGGCGCAGCTAGCAGCACATCAACCACATATTAGGGCGAGAAAATCTCGTTCTGTCTCGAAGGAGAAGACATGAAAAAGGTAGTCGTAGCTTGTGGTTCCGGTATCGCAACCTCTACTGCTGTTGAGGCAAAGGTCAAGGATCTTCTCGATTCCAACGGCCTTGCTGGAACTTACAACATTGTTAAGTGCTCCATTGGCGAGGCAGTCAGCCAGTGCGCAGACGCAGACATCCTCATTGCAACTACTGAAGCGCCAGCTAGCATCACCTGCCCATATGTCAGCGGCGTTCCTTTCCTTACCACCATTGGTAAGGCAGCTGCTGAGCAGCAGATTCTTGATATCCTCAAGTAAGTAGTTCGGTAATTTACACCCGCTCGCCAACGGCTGCTTGCCAACGGCGACGGGTGTTTGTGTTTTTGTTCGAAAGAAGGTAAGTGTGGAAGTAGTAATTTCATTCTTCTCGTTCCTTCAGGGCCTCGGTGTTGCAGTCATGATGCCAATCATCTTGACTATCATCGGTTGCGCTCTAGGAGCAGGCTTTGGTAAGAGCCTCAAGGCTGGCCTTATGGTCGGCGTTGGCTTTATCGGCCTTAACCTCGTCATCAACCAGCTGTTTGGTACCGCAATTGGACCTGCAGTTCAGGAGATGATTCACCGCTTTGGTCTGACCCTCAACGTCATCGACGTCGGTTGGCCAGCAGGTGCAGCAATTGCACTCGGCACCACCATTGGTCTGGTTATCATTCCTTTGGCACTCATCGTTAACCTGCTTCTTGTCCTGGTTAACTTCACCCAGACTGTCAACGTCGACATCTGGAACTACTGGCACTACGCATTCGTCGGCTCCCTTGTTGCAAACGTAACCAACAACATCATGCTTGGCTTTGCTGCAGCAATCATCGACGAGGTCATCCTGCTTGTTCTTGCTGACGCAACCGCAAAGGACGTCCAGAAGGCACTCAACATGCCAGGCGTTTCTATCTCCCAGGGCTTCTCGCTTGCTTACGCACCAGTTGCTATGGGTTTGAACTGGCTGATCGATAAGATCCCTGGCGTTCGCGATATCGACATCGACGTCGAGTCCATGCAGAAGCGCTTTGGCGTCTTCGGCGAGCCACTGTTCATCGGCACCGTTATCGGCCTCATCATCGGCTGCGTTGCATACTTCGACGCTGCTGACGTCGCAGGCTCCATCACCAAGATCCTGACCATCGGCGTCACCCTTGGTTCCGTTCTGATCCTCATCCCTCGTATGGCAGCTCTCCTGATGGAAGGCCTCCTACCAATCTCCGAGGCAGCTTCAAACTTCATCCAGCAGCGCGTTAAGAACCGCGGCAACATCTGGATTGGCCTCGACTCTGCAGTTGCAGTTGGTCACCCAGTCACCCTGTCCCTGGCTCTTATCTGCATTCCTCTGATGGTTCTGTTTGCACTTCTGCTTCAGCCAGTTGGCAACCAGACTCTGCCATTCGTCGACCTTGCTGCTGGCACCTACATGCTCGCAGTCGCAGTTCCTGTCTGCAAGGGTAACGGCTTCCGCGGCCTGATCATCGGCATTGTTTCCGTCATCATCGGCCTGCTGATCTCCACCGCTCTTGCTCCACTCATCACACAGTCTGCAACTCAGGCTGGCTTCGACATCGCAGCTGCAGTTGGTAGCACCGGCGTTGCTGGTTCTTCCCTGATCACCGTCCTTTCCGACGGCGGCAGCCCACTGTCCGGCCTGTTTGTCCTGTTCTCCAGCATCAACCCAATCGTTGGCGTTGTAGTAACCGGCGCAATCGCTTGCGCACTTGCTGTGTGGAACCGTAGCCGCATCCTCAAGGAGGCTGCTGCAATGCACGAGGCTCAGGAGGCTTAGTCCCGTCCCGAGCAGGCCTCGTTGCCTACAGAAAATCGCAAGGAGGCTCGTCCAGGTTCCACTTGGCGAGCCTTTCTGTTTACCGCTTGACCCAAAAGGCGAGAAACCATGTCCACTCCAAAGTCCTCATCAACCAGTAAGCGCCCGTCGGCCGACGGCCGCACCGACGCCGCAACCGCGACCCGCGCCGACGCCGCAACCCGCACCGCCGCTACGACCAGCGCCGATGCCGCAGCCGCGACCGCGACCAGCGCTGACGCCGCGATCCGCACCGACGCCGCGACCGCGACCCGCGCCGACTCTGCGACCAAGCCGGTCACGTACACATACGACCGCCGACGCTACCTCATCGACGTGCTGCTACCCAACTACGTCTCGATAGTCGTGCTCATTGCAGCAGTCGTACTGTTTGCACTCGGATTTATCCGCTGGTTGATGCTCTTTCTGGTTGTGGTTTGCCTGTACTCGATCCTCAACGCGTTTCTCGCGCATGCCTATCCTGAACAGGTTATTCTCGCCCCTGACTCAATCACGTTTGTGACGGGTAAGCACAAATCAACCTACAAGTTGTCCCAGATCACGCAGATTCGCGTTCGAGAGGCTCCGCAAGGACTGCGCTCGTACGTGCGCATCAACAAGGCTACGCCGCTGCAGGGCCGCTTCTATCTAACCTGCGGCGATATGACCGACGCGCAGGGCAACGACGCTCGAGAGGTCTACAAGCTGCTGCTCGACCTCGAGGCAAAACTAGATCCCAACGGATTACGCGTGCGAGCGCGCCGCCAGCAACAGAAAGGGGAGTAGCAATGGCTACAACCGACGCTGAGCTCCTAAAGCCCGAGCTCGTTTTCTTTGACATTGAGGCCAAGGACGCCTTTGAGCTGTTTGACCAGCTTGAGACCCGTCTGAGCAACCTCGGCTACATCAAGAACACCTGGAAAGATGCAATTTCAACTCGCGAGAAGAACTATCCAACCGGACTCGCTTTTCCTGCAGGTGAGATTGCTATTCCACATACTGATCCTGTCAACCTTGAGAAGCCTTACATTGCAATCGTGAAGCCTTCTAACCCAATCAACTTTGAGCCAATGGGTGGCGATGGCGATACTGTTCCAGCAAAACTCGTCGTTAACCTGGGTATTATGCGTGACGGCGGCCAGGTGGAGATGCTTCAGAGCCTGATGGGCATCTTCATGGACGAGGCAAAGTCCGCCGACGTCTTTGGCCAGACCACCGCAGAAGGTATGGTCGCTGCGTTCTCCAAGTACCTTTCCGAGTAGCGCTATCAGCGCGAACGCGCGCGCAAGCGGCTGCGACCGGCGCGAACATTAAGGTTTGCACGTTAATGAGCCCCAAACTTTGGTTTGGGGCTCATTTTTGGCGAATTTGGGCCCAAAAAGGTAAAAAATGCGTTTAGTTGGTGTATTCATTTTGAAAATGAGCTGTTTTGACTCAATTAGTAAAAGAAATAGTTAAAATTTTTTCGTCTTTCCTGGGAAAACATAAAGATAAAAAATTGAACTAAATTCTTCCATCCCCAACTAAACGGATTTTTTACCGCTTTGGCTCTCAAAAACGGCAATTTTCCAAGTTCAGTGAAGATTTTACGTATAAAACGTATGAAATATGCAATTTCATGCATAACGTCGTCAATCCACGACTACAAACAGTGTTCCTTTGGTGTCGGAGCAAGACTACACCAAGCAAATCCACTGAATTACGCGACTAGGCTGTATGCTCGTGATTCAGCAGCAACAAAAGTGCTGCTCAACGTCAGATGCTCGGACGCAGGGAACCATCGCGTCGAGAAAACTACGCGGCCACCGTTCAGGTAAATCTCCACGGTAGAGCCGTCGACAACAATACGCAGGTCAGAGAGCTGCTTTAACTCAATAGAGCGTTGAGTTCTACCTGCAGCGGTGTCCTCGTCAATGAATTGCAAGATAAAAATGCCCTTGGAGTAAGAAAGCACAAGCGCGTCGTTGAGGACAAGAGTTCCATCTCCGGAGATGCCAGAGATCTCAATATCCGCAGATAGTTGATCTATTTCGACGAAGCCGTCAGCGTCGAATTCCGCGTATTCGTATCGCTTAGCATCAAGCTCTTTAACTGGATGTTGCAAAATAACACCGTTATCAGACAGCGAAAGTTCTCGGGGCAGAGTAAGGTTGTGGCAGAAACCAATGCCCGCAGGATAACTGTGGTAAATCGGATCAATGATGCCCATCCATCCAATCAAGATGGTACGACCAGAATCGTCGACGAACGTTTGAGGTGCGTAGAAGTCAAAACCGTGATCCCAGAGCACAAAGTTATCGGTAGAAACAGTTTCAACATTGATAAGCTTCTGCCCCTCTGGAAGCGGAAAATAACCCGACTGCCAGATGTTTTGCCACTTGTCGAGAGGCTCGCTTGAAGCATTCTCTTGCAAGTTAACGGAATCGCTCAAGCGCGATCCCTTGGACGCATCGGCGCCTGGATTCGTATCGACGCTTGGCTCCGTACCAGCGCTTGGCTCCGTACCAGCGCCTTCTCTCAGCCCCTGCGGACATACGGACAGAAACTCCTGGCCATCGAGCTGCACTAAAAAAGGACATTCCCACATGTAGCCAAACACATCGCGCTGACCCAGGGCATTAGTCCCGCGTATAACCGAGTGGAGCGTCCACGACTCGCCACAATCACTGGAGTCGTAAATCAAAACCGCTCCCGAATCATGTCGTTCATCTGCGGTTTTTGCGTTACCAGCCGCAACGTCCTTCTCGCGAGTGCCTAACAGCATGCGGAGAACCCCGTCTTGCTCCCAAACCTTCGGGTCGCGCACGTGGTTTGTGCAGGTATTGGGGTAGTCGGCCGGCTTCAAAACAACGCGCTTTGGCGAGAAACTTCGTCCATCTTCAGAGGTCACCATGACCTCGTAGGCCTCTCGACCGACATCAATGCCGTCGGCTTCTGGGCGTGTTTCGTCCATAACGTTGCCGGTGTAGAAGAGCCGCATGACCTCGCCGGCCGCCATACCGCCGCCGTGACCGCAGTTGTCGGCCGTCGCGCCGTTGTCGTGACCGCAGTCGCCGTCTGCCGCGTTGCATGTCTCAATCCAGGCCGAACCCGAAAACACACCGTCCTTATCGCAAGCTGCGTCTGGAGAAATCGCAATAGGAAGCGTCTTCCAAGAAAGCAAATCCTTGCTTACAGCATGTCCCCAGTAACGCAGCTCGTTGGCAGGCCACTCTGGAGTGTACTGGTAAAACGCATGATAGACAGACTTAAACTGGCACAGTCCGTTTGGATCATTCATCCAGCCCTGAGGTGGGAAGAGATGAAACTGTGGCGTCCAAAAGTCGTTTGTCATAGCGCTCCGTCTTTCGTATTTCTTGCAATTATTATGGCATGCGCGCGCAAAGTTTGTGCAGGTAGGTTTAATTCGTTTTGAGTTGCGGTACAGTAAATGCATACAACATCCAAGGCCGGCGACCACGCCGCCCCGCGTGACCCGCAGCACCCGCGCTATCTGCGCTGCTCGCGCGATCCGCACCCGTACGACCCGCGCGACCCGCACCCGCTCGCGCTCGCGCTCGCGCCCGCGCACCCGCGCACCTGCCCGCCGGCGTCCGACCCACGTCGCCTTGCTTGAACCAGAAAGGATACCTATGCCTGAAACCACACCTAACCAGCTCCCCGATGTCGCCGAGCGCTTCATGCGCTACGTGCAGGTTGACTCCCAGTCCAACCCCGAGAACGACACCGTCACGCCGTCCACGCCTGCTCAGCACGAGATGGCTCGCTACCTGGGCGAAGAGCTCAAGGCGCTGGGCTGCACCGACGTCACCGTCGACGAGCACGCCTACGTCACCGGCACCTTCGCTGCATCCAAGGGCGCCGAGTTGGCTCCCGCGCTGATGCTTTGCTCGCACCTGGACTCGGTCATCGACGCGCCTGCCTCGGGCATCAAGCCGCACGTCGTCCACTACGAGGGCGGTGACCTGGTTGCCGGCGTTGTCAACGGCAAGACCATCGCTACCACCCAGGAGCAGGTCCCTGACCTCAAGGATTTCGTGGGCATGGACATCATTTGCTCCGACGGCTCCACGCTGCTTTCCGCTGACGATAAGGCCGGTGTGGCTGAGATCTGCGCCCTGCTCAAGCGCCTGGGCGACAACCCTGAGCTCGCTCATCCTACGCTCAAGATTGCGTTTGTCCCTGACGAGGAGATCGGCCACGGTGCAAGCCTGCTTGATCTGGACAAACTTGGCGCAGCGTACGGCTATACCGTCGACGGCGAGGCCCTTGGCGAGTTCAACTACGAGTGCTTCAACGCCGCCCACGCCGACGTCTACTTCAAGGGCGTCATGGTTCACCCCGGCAGCGCCAAGGACGTCATGATCAACGCAATCACCGTGGCTTCCGAGTTCCAGCAGATGGTCCCCGCCTTCGAGCGCCCTGAGCACACCGAGGGCTACGAGGGCTTCTACCACCCAATCGCCATCGAGGGCTCCGCGTCCGAAGTCAAGCTCAGCTACATCGTCCGCGACCACGACGCTCAGATTTTTGCCAATCGCCAGCAGGTCCTGCAGGATATCGCCGCGTTCCTGAACAAGCGTTATGGCGAGAATACCGTCCGCGTTGAGATTCATCAGGAGTATCGCAATATGGCCGAGAAGTTTGACGGCTACGAGTTCCTGATTGATTATGCACTTGAGGCAAACCGCGAGGTTGGCATTGAGCCTAAGCCAGTTGCCGCTCGTGGCGGTACCGACGGCGCTCAGCTTACGTTCCGCGGCCTGCCTTGCCCTAACATTGCTACCGGCGGATACAACGCTCACTCCGTGCGCGAGTTTGTCCCTGTTCCAAGCCTTGAGGTCACTGTTGACCTTTTGGAGAAGCTTGTCGCCAAGTTTGCCGCTCGCGGCTAGGGCCCGCGTCGCGATCGCACGCCGCCCGCGCCGCGACCCGCGCCGCCCGTCGCCCGCGCCCGCTTGACGTGCAGCTTTGCCACTCATAGCTTGATTGCTACCGTCTACGCTCCCGTTCACCCTTGTCAAGAAATGGTGGACGGGAGCGTAGCATAATTAAGAGGGGTCATCGTTCTTTTTTTCGTGGGGAAAGGGAGGCGCAATGCTCGCAGTGTTGTTTGGAATAATTGTCGTTGCGGCACCCGTTACCGCTGCGATTTTAGAGCACTCGGGCAACGTTGGAATTTCCGAGCGCCGCCACAGCCACCACGATACCTACGTAACTCCCGCTTCGCTCACGCGTTCGCTCATTATCGACATGGCGTTTGTCAGCGCAATTGCAGTTATCCTCGGATGGCTTTGCTACGTTAATGTATTTACGCCAAACCCAGATATTGTTATGGCATTTTTTGCGTCCTTCTCGGTTGTCATGTTTATGGCGTGGTACATCTTGAGTCGTTATAAGGTCTCGCTTTTTGATGACGAGATGGTTGTAGTGCCCTTTGTAGGCTCTGAAATTTCCATCAACTACCAGGACATTAAGCGCATGGAGTGGGTTGGTGGACGTCGGGGTTCCGGGTTTAGAGATCTTCTAATTTTGACTTCGAATGCGTCAAAGGTGCGTCTCTCGGGTATGATTGGACTAGACCAAGTGCTGCTCAAGATTGATCGCTTTGACGTTTTGGCGCACAGTTCAACTAGATAGAAGTACAATGCTGCGGCTTAACTCGTGCCGGCTTAGCTCGAGCCAGCGTAGAGCGTGCCAGCTTGAAGCTGCTTTGGCGTAGGGCTGCGTCTGCTTGGCTGCGACGCGCGTTGCGTTTGCCCAGCTACGCAGCATGCAGTAACGGGGGACGTTTGTGATTAAGCTTGTTTTATCTGACATGGACAACACGCTGGTACCTTTTGGCAACAGACGTGTGTCGGACTTCACGCGCAAAGCTATTCACACGCTCCTTGAAGAAACAGATATCGCATTTGGCCCCTGTACCGGCCGAGATTACGTTGAGTTGATGCGTCTTTTCAGCCTCGATGAAACATGCCTCCAAACAGGCGTTATGTCAACGGGCAAGCGCGTGCTGTACAAGGGCAAGACCATCTCGCTCTCCGTTTTTGATCATAAAACGCTGCAGGGTGTTGCAGATGCTATTGCTGACGAGAAGAACATGTTCTTGGTCTGCTATCCAGAGAAGACTAACCTTTTTAACCCGGCCTATGTTGTCGGCCCGCTGGACAAAGATATTCTCGCCGATTACGAGCGTAAGTTGGTGTTTGTTTCGGGCATTGTTGATCAAGTCCCCGATGACGTCGATTTTGTCGCCGCAACAATTGCTTGTCCGGGAACAGAAGAGGACATGGAGCGCTGTCGCCAGAAAGTGGCCGCAGCCTGCCCAGACGTGTACACCATGTCGGTTGTTCCCCAGTGGTTTGACGTGCTGCCCAAGGGTGTGTCCAAGCTGACTGGCTTTGAAACACTCCTGGAAAGAACAGGCATTTCTCCAGAAGAGGTGCTTGTTTTTGGAGACGGCGAGAATGACGTTGAGATTTTAAGTAAAGTTCCGCACTCGGTGGCGGTGGCAAACGCAATTCCAGAGGTCAAGCAGGTAGCAAAGCATCACGTAGGTGCCTCTGCAGATGACGGTGTTGCGCACGCCCTGCTAGAGCTGGTGCGCGCAACAAAAGCAGGGGAGACACCCCGTTTTATGATGGAGAACTAGCATGATTAAACTCATTGCATCGGACATGGACGGTACGCTGCTGGACCAGAATTCCGAGGTTCCGCCAGAGACATTTGAGCTGATCGAAGAGCTATACAAGCGTGGCGTTCACTTTGTCGCAAGCTCTGGTCGTCGCTATGATACGCTGCGCTGGTTGTTTGAGCCGGTTGCAGACAAGATTGACTACGTGGCTTCCCTGGGCACGCAGGTCTATGTAGAGAACGAAGTCGTCGACCGCGAGGTTTTCTCGTCAGCTTCTATTCGTAAGCTGTTTGAGTTGACGTCCGAGTTTGACTGTATTCACCTGGTAGTTTATGACCGTACACATACGTATTTGCTGGATGACCAGAGCTCGTTTGTGCGCGAGCTGGATAAAGACCTGCCTAACGCTGAGCGCGTGTTTGATCCACCTTCACCTGACGTCAGCATCATCAAGGCTGCTATTTGCTGTGATTCAAGGGCTCGCTCGATGGACATGGCCATGATTCTTGAGCGCGAGATGGGCGACAGGCTTTCGTTCATGCCTTCCGGCGAGACGTGGATTGACGTGGTGCCTCGTGGTGTGAACAAGGCCACAGGACTTGAGCAGATTCGCAGGTACTATGGCATTTCTCGCGACCAGATTGCCGTTTTTGGCGACTCCATGAACGACTACGCTATGCTGCGTTATGCGGGCACCGCGTACGTTATGGACAACGCTCGCTACGCGCTCAAGACAATTGCCACCAAGGTCATTGCACCTAACACCGAGCAGGGCGTTCAGAAAGAAATGCGTCGTATTCTGGAAGAGTTGGCGTAAAATTTGCGCAAAGGTAGTGCAAATGAAACCCGTGAATTCGTAATTGCTGTTTAAGAATTGCAGAAGCTGTGATAAACTTCTACAGTCACGGGCGATTGGCGCAGCGGCTAGCGCAGG
>CAUVBV010000023.1:0-13692 GCA_963550405.1 uncultured Atopobium sp.
GCAGCTGTCTTTGTCTTCAAGAACAGCACCCCTCTTGAGTGGCCTTCTTTTGACGAGAAGCCCGTTGATGTTGCCATTGCACTGCTTGTCCCAGATGGAGAGGCTGGCACCACTCACATCAAGCTTCTTTCTAAGACTGCTGTTCTTCTGATGAGAGATGAGTTTAAGTCTCTGCTTCGTGGCTCTAATGATCAGGAAGCTATTGCTCAGGCTATTAACGAGGGCATTAGCGAGGAGTAGGGTTTCTCGCCAGATTATAGAGGGCTTGGCAAGTACTTCCTGCAACAGTTTAACTGGGTAAAATTTTGGACACTCAAGCACAAACTTGAGTGTCCTTTTTTGTGTAAAAAGGCGTACACTTGTACTAGTTTTAGTCGAGAAGGGAGTCAGATGTTTACACCATGTACTGACAAGCGCGTTGCTGTCTTTTTTGCCGATGGTTGTGAAGAGATTGAGGGACTGAGCGTTGTTGATGTCCTGTATCGTGCAGGTATTCCCTGTGACAAAGTGTCTATCTCTGATTCCTTGAGCGTGACTTCATCTCACCAGGTTACCTTTCTAACAGACAAGCTACTTAGTCAGGTCTCGTTTGATGATTACAGCATGTTGGTGCTTCCTGGAGGTCTTCCTGGAACTACTAATCTTGAGGCTTGTGAGCCACTTATGCAGGCAGTTGATGCGTTTGCGGAAGATGGCCGTGCGCTTGCTGCAATCTGTGCTGCTCCTTCAATTTACGCTAAGCGTGGATTGCTTGCGGGTAAGAAGGCTACGTCTAATCCAGGCTTCCAGCATTTTCTTTCAGAGAATGGCGCCAATCTTTCGCAAGATGCGGTTTGTGTTGATGGTTCTTTTATTACCAGTCAGGGTGCGGGAACAGCTCTTAAGTTTGGTCTTGAGATTGTTCGTTATCTTGTAGGTAATGACGTGGCAGAAAAAGTTTCTAAAGGCATTGTGCTTATCTAGACCATGGCGCCTTCTCAAAAACAGTACCTGGTTATTGATCTAAAGAGTTTTTACGCATCGGTTGAATGTGTTGAGCGAGGCCTTGATCCCATGAAGGCCAAGCTTGTTGTGGCAGATCTTACTAGGACAGAAAAGACAATCTGTTTGGCTGTTTCACCGGCGCTTCGTGCGCTGGGTGTTCCTGGACGTTGCCGTGTTTTTGAGATTCCTAAAAACCTTACCTATGAGGTAGCTCCTCCTCGCATGGCTCTGTATGTGGAGCGCTCTGCAGATGTGTATTCGGTATATCTCAAATACATTGCACCAGAAGACATCCACGTTTACTCCATTGACGAGGCATTTATTGATGTAACACCGTACTTATCGCTTTATGGATGTACGGCAAGAGAGTTGGGCGAGAAAATCCGTGCAGATGTAGCAAAAACTACTGGCATTCCTGCTACCTGTGGTTTGGGTCCAAACTTGTATCTGGCAAAAATTGCTCTTGATATCACCGCAAAGCACAGCCCCAACTTTTTTGGTGAGCTTGATGAAGAGTCGTACAAGCTTAAACTCTGGAACCATAAGCCCTTAACTGATTTTTGGCATATTGGTGCAGGTATTCAAAAGCGACTTGCGGCAATGAATATTCACACCATGGGACAGCTTGCTACGGCTCCCACAGAGCCTTTGTATAAAGAATTTGGCGTTGATGCAGAAATTCTTATTGATCATGCGTGGGGTATTGAGCCAACAACCATTGCAGATATTAAGGCCTACAAGTCTCAAAGTCATTCTGTCTCAACGGCGCAGGTCTTTGATCACAACAGAGATACAGAAGGCGCGCGTCTTATCTTTAAAGAGATGGTTGAGTCGTTGACGTTAGAGCTTGTAACACAAAAGCTGGTTTGCTCTTCTATTGGCATCTATATTGGCTACTCGGCAACAGAGAGCCAGATGGAAGAACTGAGGCAGACGGGAGATTATAGGAGCTGGAGAAGACATATTCCTTCTAGCAGTGGTACTAAGAAGCTCTCTTATCCTACTAACTCTAGAGATGAGCTTATGGCAGAGGTTTTGTCTTTCTTTGACGAGCGCGTACTACCTTCAGAAAGTGTGCACCGCGTGGGCCTTACCTTCGGAAACACTCAAGAAGAAACGGGATCAGGTATTCAGACGTCGCTTTTCCAGGACAACACTGTTTTAGTAAGAGAACGTCAGCGTCAAGATACTATCAATGCCATAAAGAAGAAGTTTGGTAAGAACTCTTTGCTCAAAGCTATGGACTTGCTCCCCGAAGCAACTGCTCGTCAAAGAAACGCTCAGATTGGAGGACACCGTAGTGGAGAAGAAACCAATGAGGCCTAAACAGGGTTTCTCGCCAGCAGAAGCTAGTGCAAAAGAGGATGCGTTTGCAGCGCAGATGCACTACGGACATCCTCGCATGTCGCGAGCAAACAGGGCAAAAATATTTATGCCTTTTGATGCTCTGAAAGGTTTACGAGAAGCCTTGGCAGAAAGAGAACAAGAAGCTCAAGACCATATAAAAGACTTTCATGACTTACCACACTGGTCATAGGTTTATACGATAAAATAGACAGGTCGTATAAAGAAATCGAGGAGGTTTCATGAACCCCAAAGCAAAGATTGCCATTCCAGCAATTGTGGCTCTCATTTTTATCATCATTGATTTTGTTGCACCAGTTCAGTATCTCAGCTATTTCCACACGGTATTTAACTTTGCAACTCGTCAGACAAACCCTATTTCTCTGATTCTTGCACGTATTACCTACATTATTTTCCTGTGCTATCTTTTTGCTGCGGTTTCAGGTCTTTTGAGGGGCTTCCGTCCTCGTCTTAGGTGGGGTCTTTCCATTCTCTCTGTAGTTGGTTTAACTTCCGCACTTACCGAGCTCTCTGTGATGATTTCTATCAGCCAGGCGGTAAACTTCACTACCCTTATTCTTAACATCATGATTGTGGGCTTCTTGTTCCTCACGGCTCTTCTTGCACTTCTCATTTGGGTTCGTGCTAAGAAAGAGTTTGACCAGCGTCAGGCTGATCTTGAGGAGGAAGAGGTTGTTGTTTCTCCAATGCCTCTTGCTACCGAGGGCGCAGAAGTTGCTCCTGTAGTTCCTGTAACTGCAGAGGCTACAGCAGCTCCTGAGGCTCCAGCAGCTCCAGCAGCACCTGAGGCTCCTGCAGCACCAGAGGCTCCACAGGAGTAGTTGCTCACCCACTCTCTTCTTGTTTGGAGGAATTCTTACTTATAGGAGAACCGTATGTCTTTTGTTGAATTTAAAGAGGTAACAAAGACGTATACCATGGGCTCCGTCAAGGTACACGCTGTCCATGACATGAACTTCTCCATAGAAGAGGGTGAGCTTTGCGTAATTGTTGGCCCATCAGGTGCCGGTAAAACAACTGTCTTAAATATGCTCGGAGGTATGGATACCTGTACCTCCGGGTCTATTTATTTAGACGGAAAAGAAATTGGCGGGCTTTCGGAAAAAGAAAGAACGCTTTATCGCCGTCACGACATTGGCTTTGTTTTCCAGTTTTACAATCTTGTTCCTAATCTCACAGCAAAAGAAAACGTTGAGCTTGCTTCTCAGATTTGTCTTGACCCCATGCAGCCAGAAGATGCACTTCGAGCTGTTGGTCTTGAGCATCGTATGGATAACTTCCCAGCTCAGCTTTCTGGTGGAGAGCAGCAACGCGTTTCTATTGCGCGTGCTTTGGCAAAAAATCCGCGTCTTTTGCTTTGTGATGAGCCAACAGGTGCGCTGGATTATAAAACAGGAAAGCAAATTCTTAAGCTTTTGCAGGATATGTGCAAAGAACAGCATAAAACTGTGGCTATTGTTACGCACAACTTTGCGTTCACTCAAATTGCCGATAGGGTAATCCACGTTAAAGAGGGTCAAGCTCAATCGGTAGAAATTAATCAACACCCAGCCGACGCACTTACTGTCGAGTGGTAGTTATGCCCCACGCTCTTTTTACCGAGATTACTCGGACCATCAAAGGGTCTCTCGCCAGATTTCTTGCAATTGCAGGAATTGTTGCTTTAGGCTGCGGCTTCTTTGCGGGACTCAAAATGGCAAGCCCTGACATGCAAGAAGCGGCTCATATGTTTTACGCAAACCAGCATCTCTATGACCTTCGCGTCATCTCAACACTTGGATTAAGCGAGAAGGACGTTTCCGCCCTTGCATCAGTTGAGGGTGTTGAAACGGTTATGCCTTCTCGTACGGTAGACGTTATGGCTATACTGACGTCGTCGCAATCTACTGCTCGTGTGAGCTCTTTTAGACCTGGTGGGCTTAACCAGCCAATAGTGGTTGAAGGAAGACTTCCTCAAGGACCTTACGAGTGTGTGATGAGCGCAGATCCCAAGAAACGTGCGGATATTAGCCTTGGACAACAGATTGAGTTACCAGATACTTCAAACGGTGTTCATTTAAAGGGCGGCTCGTACACAGTTGTTGGTTTTGTAAATGCGCCAACATATCCGTATGTCAGCAATTTTGGCACCACATCGTTAGGCAACGGCATTGTGCAGCAATTTGTATATGTCACTGAAGATGCTTTTGCAGATGATGACCCTTATACCGAAGTGTATTTAACGGTTCAGGATGCTGCCAGGTATAAAAGCGGCTCATCTGCGTATCAGAGTGCAGTTGATAGCGTTGCAGAACGAATTACACAGATGAATCCGTCGCTTGCTGCTCTTCGTTTGCAAGAGCTCAAAGATGACGCTCAAACTCAGGTTGATGAGGCTCGTCAAAAGCTGGAGCAATCAAGACAAGAGGCCGCGGATAAACTAGGGGATGCTCAGAAGAAGCTTGATGATGCGGAGGCACAAATTTCCGCTCAGCAGCAAAAGCTGGATGATGGTCAGAAGCAATATGATACAGGACGTCAGCAGCTTACAGCTTCGCGCTACAGTGCTGAGCAGCAATTTGCACAAGCGGAAGCTCAGATTACAGCTTCAGAGGCACAGATAGCCCAGGGAACAGCTGAGCTTAGTGCAGGAGAGGCTCAGTATCAAGCTGGCCTTGCTGCTTTCAATGCAGGACAAGCAACGTTTGCGCAGCAAAAGAGTGCGTTTGAAGCGGGTAGAGATGCGTTTCTTGCAGGACTTGCTGCGCAAGGAATTACGGCTTCTACACTTGAAGAAGCACAGCAGCAGCTCAGTGCTTTAGGTCTACCAACCTCGCAAGTAGACGCTCTTCTCGCCACACAGGCGCAGATTAGCGCTGCAGAGGCAGAGCTGGCTTCCCAGCAGCAGGCTTTAGCAGCCGCGCGAGAAGAGCTAGATCAGCGCACGGCTCAACTGCATGAGGCAGAGTCTCAGGTAGCTCAGGCGCGTCAGGATTTGGCAGAGGCAAGGCTTGCTACTGCAGATCAGCTGTCTGCAGCTCAGGATAAACTTGCCGCGTCGCTTAGCCGCCTGAACGCAGGACAAACGGCTCTCCAAAACGCAGAGGCTCAGACTAACGAGGGAAGGCAGAGCCTTGAGGAGCAACGCGCTGAGGTTGAAAAGCAGCTTGCTGATGGCCAGGCAAAAATTGACGAGGCTCAAAAGAAAATTGACGAGCTCAAAGAGCCCGATGTGTATGTACTTGATCGCACAAAAGAGATTGGCGTTGCAGCGTATCAAGCAGACTCTGAGCGTATCAACGATATTGCCAATGTGTTCCCGTTGATGTTCTTCTTGGTGGCTGCTTTGGTGTCACTTACCAGTATGACGCGCATGGTATCTGAAGAGCGCACGCTCATTGGCGTTCATAAGGCGCTTGGCTATTCAACTGTTCAGATTGCAGCAAAGTACCTGCTCTATGCCTTGCTTGCTTCGCTTTTAGGTGCTGTTATTGGCATAGCATGTTTAAGTCAGGTGTTGCCAGGCGTTATTATCTCTGCTTACGGGTCAATTTATACCATCCCAAATGGGGGAGCTCCTTATCCTATCCAGCTAGATAGCGCACTGCTTTCGGGACTTTCTGGCATAGGCATTACGCTTCTTTCAACCATGGCTGCCGTTTTATCCTCTTTGAAGGAAGAGCCTTCTAGTCTTATGCTTCCAAAAGCTCCAAAAGCGGGCTCAAAGATTTTGCTTGAGCGTTTTGAGCCTTTATGGTCTAGATTGTCTTTCTCGTGGAAGGTTACAATCAGAAACCTTGTCCGCTATAAGCGACGTTTGATTATGACGCTCGTGGGAATTGCTGGATGTACTGCACTCCTGTTGGTGGCTTTTGGACTTAGGGATTCCATTAGCGACATCATTGATAACCAATGGCCAGCTATCTCGCATTATGACTACATTGTGGGAATGACCTCCGATGTTTCTGAGGAAGAAGCTGATCAGATTGAAGAAGAGCTTAATCAGGTGGGCGCAACAAATATCCGCCGCATAACCAGAGAAAACGTTCTTCTTGAGTCTTCTACACAAAAGGCGGGTTCTCTTACAAGAACAACTATTATGACCAGCAATTCTCTTCAAGACCTCACCGGTTTAGCAACCCTGCGTAATCGCCTTTCTGGTCAAGCAATAGAGCTTGGAGAAGACTCGGTAGTAATTACAGAGAAGCTTGCAAAACGGCTTGGTGTAGGTGTGGGAGATACCATTCAGGTCTATGCTCAAGACAGAATTGGAAACGCTTCAGGTGAGCCAAGTACGCTAACTATTACAGGAGTTGCCGAGAATTACGTTGGGTCGTATCTGTATGTGGGACCTTCTGCATGGCGTTCCCTGGGCATTCAAGACGACGCCACGGATGGCTGGTATGCAACGCTTCCTGAAGATCAAACAACAAGAGATGCGTTTGGAGAAAAGCTTATTAACCAGGCAGGAGTTGCAACAGTAGATGACGTCAATGAGGCTATTCATACCTACAAAGAATCACTTGCCGTAGTTAATCGCGTGGTAGCCATTCTTATTGTGGCCGCAGCTCTGTTGGCTTTTATCGTCTTGTATAACCTCACTAATATCAATATTGAAGAGCGCATTAGAGAGATTGCCAGCCTCAAAGTACTTGGATTTACGCGACACGAGGTTGATGCTTACGTCTTTAGAGAAATTGCATTATTAGCCGTCTTTGGAGCGCTCTTTGGACTTGTTCTAGGAACATATCTTGAGGGATTTGTAGTTCAGACTGCTGAGATTGATCTTGTTATGTTTGGTCGTGCTATTCATGCACCAAGTTATTGGTTTGCCTTTGGACTCACGCTTGTTTTCTCGCTGTTAGTGTATGTTGCTATGCGGCCAAAGCTCAAAAATATTGATATGGTGGAGAGCTTGAAGAGCGTCGAGTAGACATCTTTTGCACGCCCCAGGAAGGCACATTTTAGATAAGATAGAAGATAGTTGAGATTGCTTATTTATAAGGAGTTGGTATGCCTAAGGTTTCATTTGTAATTCCTGCATACAACATCGAATCGTACATTGGGCGTTGTATTCAAAGCGTAAAGAATCAGACGTTTGGTGATTTTGAAGCAATTATTGTTGATGACGCCTCAACAGATTCCACTCCAGAGAAAATCGTTACGGCAGTAGGGGATGACAAAAGGTTCAAAGTTGTTACTCATGCAACTAACCAGGGACTTCATCTTGCACGTAAAACTGCTGCAGCTCACACAAAAGGCGAGTGGGTCTTTTGCCTAGACGGTGATGATGAGGTTACCCCTGATTTTCTTGAGCAGGTAGTTGCTCGTATTGACCAAAATCCTGTTGATATTCTCCACCTTGGCATTACTGTTATTCCAGAAAATGGTGTTGACCCAGCTGATGCAAAGTCTTTTGAGAGTTACATTAACCAACAATCAGACTTTACTCAGGGTGACGATATCCTTCGCATTATTTATGATGAGGGCTATGGGCAGAAGCTTGACTGGCGCGCTACGCAACGCTTGTATCGCGGAGAACTTTTCCGCTCTGCCTTTGCAGAGATGACTTCGGAGCGCCTCGTAAGAGCAGAAGATGCCTATGAGGTATTTATCCTGGCAGATAAGGCTCAGACTGCCGATGGGTTTGAGTCTTGCAGAGGCTTTTTGTACCACTATGGCATCGGAGTAACTGGTGCTTCTCGTATTTCTTTAGATAAGTTCGGAGAGTTCTGCTATCAGTTCTTAGACAACATTGATCAAGTAGAACTTTATATTGGCAAGTCAGATAACATTGCTCATCTTAATTCGTTTAGGGGCATGAAGCATAGATTGCTGGAGCTTTTGAGTGCTGAGTGGAGATTCCGTCTTGCCCCTGAAGATCAAGAGGCTGCTCTTGAGCCTTTTGCCATCCTCTTTGGACCATCAGTAGCAGCTCGAGAGCTCTATCGCTTTGTAAGGGATATTGCTTACGAGGCCATTGCTACTGGAACCGAGCTTCCAGAAGACAGTGATGCCTATCGCTACAGGACGTATGCAAAGAAATATGCTGCTCTCATGCATCAGGATGAGGGACTGTCGTTTGATAGGGCAGTTCGCATGAAACAGATTGCCGATGAGCACATGGAATATCTAGAAAGAAAGCACATGGTAAAGATGTTTGAGCAGCAGCCTATTCGCATTCTTATCACTTCTCATAAAGATGTTGATGTTCCCGCAAGCAACTACCTTCAGCCTATTCAGGTAGGACCAGGTCAGAAGAGTAATCGCTTTACGTATATGCTCCATGACGATGAGGGCGATACCATTACCGAGAAAAACCCAATGTACTGTGAGATGACTACACAGTATTGGGCATGGAAGAACATCACCAATGCTCGCTATGTTGGCTTTGGTCATTATCGTCGCTACTTCAACTTTACCGATACGGTTTATCCAGAAAATCCGTTTGGTGAGGTCATGGATGATTTCATTGATGAGGACGCCATCAAGAAATATGGTCTTGATGATCAGACCATTGCCCAGTGCATTGAGGGCTATGACCTCATTACTACTGGGGTAAAGGATATTCGCAAATTCCCTGGAAGCGCTAATACACCTCTTGAGCAGTACCATTCCGCTCCGCTGCTTCATCCAAAGGATATGGATACTATGGCTGCGCTTATTATTGAGCGTCACCCAGAGTATGCAGAGGATGTAAACGCTTTTCTCAACGGTCATCAACAATGCTTCTGCAACATGTACATCATGCGCAAAGAGCTCTTTGACCGCTATGCTGCATGGGTGTTCCCACTTGTTGACGAGTGGACTGCTCGTACTGATATGTCTACGTACAGCAAAGAGGCCCTAAGAACTCCAGGTCATCTGACTGAGCGTCTCTTTAATATCTGGCGTATGCATATGCTGCGTACAGAGGGCAAAAACTGGAAGGTAAAAGAGCTTCAGTGCATTCACTTTACCAATCCAGAGCCTCGTCAGAAGTTCATTCCTCTCTTTGAAGAGAAGCCTGAGATTGCAAGCCAGAACGTTGTTCCTGTTGTCTTTGCAGCAGATAACAACTACGTTCCAATTCTTACCTGCGCTATGGGTTCAATGCTTGAAAACGCCGACCCTAACCGCTTCTACGACGTGGTTGTCCTTAACACCAATATTGGCGGCTCAAAGCAGGAGATGGTTAAGAAGTACTTCTCGCGCTATAAGAATGCTCGTATTACGTTCTATAACGTGTGGCGTATGGTTAAAGACTACAAGCTAGATACTAATAATGCTCACATTAGTGTGGAGACATACTTCCGTTTCTTGGCTCAAGACATTCTTTCTGGTTACGATAAGGTTGTCTATCTAGACTCTGACCTTGTGGTCAATGGTAATGTTGCTGAACTTTATGATGTAAGAATGGGCAGCAATCTTATTGCTGCAACGCTTGATATTGATTATCTGGCAAACCTTAACATCCGCGGCGGAGATCGCATGAAGTACAGCCTTGATGTGCTTAACCTCAAGAATCCTTATGCGTACTTCCAGGCGGGAGTTATGGTCTTTAATACCGCTGAACTGCGTCGCTATCATACTGTTCCAGAATGGTTGCGCATTGCATCCAATCCAATCTTTATCTACAACGATCAAGATATTCTGAACAGCGAGTGCCAGGGTCGCGTTGTCTATCTCCCTGCTGACTGGAACGTGACACACAACATTTTTGGACGTGCCGAGAAACTCTATCCAATGGCACCAAATAGCGTCTTTGATGACTATCAGGCAGCACGTCGTGCCCCAAAGATTGTTCACTTTGCTGGTGCTATTAAGCCTTGGCAGAACGCTAGCTGCGACATGGCGTCCTATTTCTGGAAGTACGCGCGCAACACTCCGTTCTACGAGGTTATTATTCAGGACATGGTGCCAGGCGCTAGAAATGACGCCGATGTCACAGAGTTCCACGAGCGTGCGCTTTCTGATGCAAGCCCTCTGCGCAAGATTATTGACCCCATTGCACCATATGGCAGCGCAAGGCGAGAAGCCCTTAAGGCCCTTGGTAGAACCTTAAGAGGACGCAAATAAATACCTGGTAGGTGCAAGATTTCTTGCACCTACGTTTTTATGTTTGGAGTTGTAATGGCAGCACTTTCGCCAAAAGATATCGCTCGTGCAGCAGAGCTCAATAGAATCTTGAATCATGCGGCATATGCCTACTATGCCCTTGATAATCCAGAGCTTACTGACGCTGAGTTTGACCGCCTTCTTATTGAGCTTCAGCAGCTTGAGGCAGCATATCCAGAGCTTGTAACTGAGGATAGCTATACCCAGCGCGTAGGTGGATACGTTTCTGAGCAGTTTGAGCCTGTCCAGCATGCCGCGCGCATGTATTCCATGGACGACGCCATGAACTTAGAGGAGCTAGATGCATGGCTTTCCAGAACTGATGAGGCTCTTGGTGCGTCACCTACAAACCCTGTGGCATATACCTGCGAGCTTAAGATTGACGGCTTAGGTGTTGCACTCACGTATCGTGACGGTCAGTTTGTACGTGCTGCTACACGAGGTGACGGAAGCACGGGAGAAAACGTTACAGCAAACGTTTTGACTATCTCTGACGTTCCACGAGAGCTTGCACTTGCTGGTCTTGAGCAGGTTGAAAATAGGGGTCTTAACCAGAGCATTGAGGTGCGCGGTGAGGTCTATATGCCAAAGCATTCCTTTATTCGTTTGAATGAAGATGCGGATGCTGCAGGTAAACAGCCTTTTGCTAACCCAAGAAATGCGGCCGCTGGATCTTTGCGTCAGAAGGATCCAAAGATTACCGCTCATCGAGACCTCGAGACCTTTATCTACGCAGTGGCCGATGAGGGTCCTCTTGACGTTCACAGTCAGTGGGAGTTCTTAAACTGGCTTCGTAGCTGCGGCTTTAATGTTAATCCTCATGCTCGTCGTTGCTTGAGCGCTCAGGAAGTTCACGATTTTTGTGCGCAAGCTCTTGAGCAGCGAGGAGACCTTAACTACGACATTGATGGCGTGGTGGTAAAGGTTGACTCTTTTGCCAGCCAGGAAGCTCTAGGATTTACTTCTCGCGCTCCTCGTTGGGCTATTGCATTTAAGTTCCCACCAGAGGAAAAGCAGACCGTTTTGCGAGAAATTCGTATTCAGGTTGGTCGTACGGGCGTGCTTACTCCTGTTGCTGAGTTTGATCCCGTTACTGTTGCGGGTTCTACCATTGCGCGCGCAACCCTCCACAACCTTGATGAGATTCGTCGTAAAAATGTGCGCGAGGGCGACACCATCATTGTCCACAAGGCAGGAGATGTTATTCCAGAGGTCGTTGGACCAGTTTTGAGTCTTCGACCTGCAGATGCTGTTGAGTTCCAGATGCCAACTACCTGTCCAAGTTGTGGCAGCCCTGTTTTTCAGGAAGAAGGAGAAGTGGCTTTTCGCTGCGTCTCTATTGATTGTCCTGCTCAGGCAGTTGAACGCCTGATTCACTGGGGCAGCCGTAAGGCCATGGACATTGACGGCCTTGGTGACGAGCTTATTAATCGTATGGTTGAAGAAGGCGTCCTCTCTGACGTTGCTGATTTCTACGACAAACTCACTGAAGAAACGCTGGCAAGCATGCCTACAGGTCGTGTTTACGATACTGATACTGCAGATCACCTTTCTGGCGACAGCATTCCTGTGGGTCACACTATTGCCAAGAAGGTTATGGCAAAGGTTGAGGAATCAAAGACGCGCGGTCTTGGACGCGTGCTCTTTGGTATTGGCATGAGGCACGTTGGTGCTAACGTCGCGGAGCTGCTTGCCCAAGAATTTGGCTCCATTCAGGCGCTTGCTACAGCCCCTGTCGAGAAAATCGCTGAAATCCCAGGTATTGGCCCCAAGATTGCAGAATCTGTACACGAGTTCTTCTCGATACCAGAAAATGTTGCCGTTATTGAGCGTCTTCGTCAGGCAGGCGTAGTGCTTGAGGAAGAGAAGCCAGAAAACGAGCTTCCTCAGACACTTGCCGGGCTTACGTTTGTTTTAACGGGAACTCTTGAGCACTTCACACGCGATGAGGCTGGTGCTCAGCTTAAAGCTATGGGAGCAAAAGTTTCCGGCTCTGTATCCAAAAAGACTAGCTTCGTAGTAGCAGGAGAAGCCGCGGGATCTAAGCTTACAAAGGCTGAGAGCTTGGGCGTTCCCGTACTTGATGAGGCTGCGCTCCAGCAAATTCTTGAAACAGGTCAGGCACCTGCATAAATGTGCATGTTCAGTAACAAAGTAGTGATGTATATTACCTTGTTACTATCAGTAAAAAGGAGACGACCAAATGAAACTTATAAAAAACAAGTATGTTTCTCTTGGAATGATGTTTTTGATTTTAGCAATCATCCTGAGCGTGGCATCAAACGTTAATGATCTATTTGTTGGTATGCTCTATGGCATATCCCTAGGAATATTGATTTTAGGATTGCTTTCTACTCAAAATAGTTTGCGTTTATGCAATCGATAATCTATCCAAAAGGAACAGCTATGGCAGATAAAAACATTCTGGTTCTTTGTTATTCTCGCTGTACTACGTGTAAGAGAGCTCTCAAATGGCTTGATGAGCATGGTGTTTCTTATACTTTGCGTGATATTAAAGAGGAGAATCCAACTGCTGAAGAGCTTGCTGAATGGCACAAACTGAGCGGTCTTTCTATCAGAAAGTTCTTCAACACTTCAGGTATGGTATATCGCGATAATAACATCAAGGAGCAGCTTGATGCAGGTATGAGCGATAGTGACGCCTATAATTTGCTTGCTACCACGGGTATGCTGGTCAAGCGCCCATTGGTTGTTGCAGGCAATACTATCTTGCTTGGATTTAAAGAGCCTGCGTGGGAAGAAGCACTTCTGTAAAACTAGCTTCTTCAGCATGCATCTTTATAGCGTGCGTTAGATTGTGGATAAGCGTTAGTAATAAGGCGGCTACCAAGTGAACTGCCTCCCATTTCTTGGACCTAAGAAATGGGAGGCAGTTCATATGCAGGTGATTATGATTCTGCAGCGTGTTAGCGTCGGCTTTTGCGTTTGGCGCACAAAATAGCGCAGCTTTGGTAGGTTCTGCCGAAGAATCGACATGTTCCTAATCAAGATAGCTAGGCAGTTAGGCGGTCGTACTACCTGATATGCATATCTATGCATAAACTTCATCTAATATGCTTAAACATGAATAGACTTATATAAGAAATTTAACTATCGATAAATTCTGTATCTACGGAACACACCTAAGTCAGATAATCTGCTCAGATGCGGGCATTTTACACACCTAATAAAGATAATCTGCGCGTTAGAGGTATTTTCAGCGTCATGTATACGTCTTTTTGACAGATTATCTGACTTAGGTGTGTT
>CAUVBV010000024.1:0-12358 GCA_963550405.1 uncultured Atopobium sp.
CGACAGCTGGAAGCACAACGCCCGAAAGAAATTCTTTTCCATGTCCTCCAAAATTAGGAGCCTCTGTACGCACGCTTGTTGCTGGCCAGGGAGAATAGCAGTCTTGATTAGACGGCGCGGTGATGACAATCCACTGAGGAAGTTTTGCGGCATTGATTTTCCCAGCAGAAATAAGGGCAGCTATCTTTGGCATCAGCAGAGAGCCGTGGAGAATTACAAGAAGACCAGGAACTTCGGAGCGTTCTCCGATAGTGATCGTGCTGTCGGGTAGAGCTGCTAAATCCATGAAAATCCTCGTCTGTTATTGCCTGTTGGTGCCGGCGCCGTCTCGCAGTAGCCGCCTCGCGGAGAGCATCCCACAGAGGGATGTAGGTATTTTAAGCATTTTTCAATTCGTCCGACTTCTCATAACTAAAAAAGTAAGCTAAGATTAACTTTCGAAAAATTTCGCTGATTCTGTGTAACGCGCATTGTGCGTTGTACGTTGCGCGCAAAAAGCAGCGTATCTTTAGAGAGGTATCGTATGGTAAGAAAAGCCGGACCGTTCCGTCTTTTCATGGGAGTGCTCGTTGTAATTCTGGCAGCGAGTATCGTAATAACTTCAACAATGGGTGCCATTGGTGTGTCCCTGCAAGATGCATACGCCGTACTGATGCATCATCTTTTTGGTATGTCACTACCTGATGCTTTGGCAGCAGGAGGACCTGTCGAGAAGGTCGTCTGGTCGCTAAGGTTTCCCCGCATCATCTTGGGTGTGGTAGCTGGAGCTGGTCTTGCGCTATCCGGCGTTGTCATGCAGGCGTCAGTTCAAAACACCTTGGCTGAACCGTATATTTTGGGCATCTCTTCGGGAGCTTCGTGTGGAGCTACCTGTGCCATCATGCTTGGCGCTGGTGCGGTACATGTTTTGGGATTTTCTTCGGTACCGCTGTTTTCATTTATCGGCTCAACAATAGCCACCATAGGCGTTTTGTTGCTGGCGTCTACCGGTGGTCATATGACGTCGTCAAAACTTGTCCTCTCAGGCATGATTTTGAACGCCCTTTTCACAGCGCTGTCTAATTTCATTATTACTATTGCTGCCAACGCTGAGGGCATGATGGATCTGAAGTTTTGGACCATGGGCTCTTTGGCACGAGCAAGCTGGGGAAACGTTGGCGTTTCTGTTGTTGTAGTACTTCTCGTTAGTGTGTTTTTCCTTACGCAGTTCCGCTCCCTTAACGTGCTGTTGATGGGAGACGAGGCTGCTACAACGCTTGGCCTCAACACCAATCTGTGCAGGTGGGCATACTTGACCATTTCTGCCCTCATGGTTGGCACGCTTGTTTCATCGGTGGGAACCATCGGTTTTGTTGGCCTTATCATTCCGCATATCGCGCGCTCGTTTGTTGGGTCCGATCACCGAAGGCTGGTACCAACTGCGCTGGTACTTGGAGCCATTTTCATTCTTTGGGCAGATGCCTGTGCTCGAACCATCCTGGGTAACGCCGAGGTTCCTATTGGCATCCTGACCGCCGTTGTAGGCGCGCCGTTCTTTGTCTACATCATGGTCGCCCGCAACTACAGCTTTAGGGATGGTGAGTAGCATGCGCCTTGACGTGCAAAACGTGTCGGTCACCATCCACAACAAGCAAATCGTAAAAGACGTCTCGCTTAACGTGGCAGACGGCGAGTTTGTGGGCATTCTTGGTCCCAATGGATCAGGCAAGTCTACGCTTTTGCGTGCGATTTACGGTCTTGGTCGGAGCTATGATGGCAAGATTCTATGGGACGGACGCGACGCCACTGAGATATCACGACGTGACTTTGCTCGTAAAGTTGCAGTGGTAAGCCAGTTTAACTCGCTGTCCTTTGACTTTACCGTGCGCGAGATTGTATCGCTGGGACGCAGCCCTCATCAGTCGGCGTTGTCAAAAGAAACCGACCATGACGAGGCAATCGTGTCTGACGTTATTCAAAAAGTTGGCCTTTCTCGCTTTGAAGACCGCTCGTTTGCCACACTTTCAGGTGGCGAGAAACAACGTGTAATGTTGGCTCGCGCGCTGGCCCAGGAACCAGAGTTTTTGGTGCTTGATGAGCCTACTAACCACCTTGATATTACGTACCAGATTGATATTTTGCGCCTTGTTCGCAATCTTGGTATCAGCTGCCTGGCTGTTTTACATGACATTGTGATGGCAGCTCACTATGTCGACCGTCTGTATTTCTTACAAGAGGGATCAATTGTTTCTGAGGGAACACCTGAGGACATAGTGACCCCTGAGCTGCTTGCTGATGTGTATGGCGTTGAGGGCATGGTTAGGCCTTCAACTGCTGGAAATGGTATCAGCATTGATTACGTGTATTAATCGCCTGTTGAGTTTCAACAGATGAATGAAAGGATATCCTATGGACCCTCGTGTAAGTTCAAATCTCTTTACGAGAAGGAATTTTTTGAGCATTGCGGCAGGATTTGCTGCAACTGCTGCTGGACTGGGTCTTACTGCGTGCAACAATGCAACGTCTAGCCCATCCACTTCGGCTCCAGAAGAAAAGAAGTCGGCCAACACAAGCTATCCCGTATCGTTCAAGCTCTATGACGGTGACGGCAACGAGTTTGAGGCAAAGTTTGATAAGGCTCCAGAGAGCGTTGTTACCCTGACAGATTCTGCAGCCGAGATTCTGTTGCGTCTGGGCCTTGGCTCCAAGATTATTGGCACCATCAAGCCTGACGCACCAATGCCTTCAGATATTGCTGATGAGTATGCAAAAATCAAGCAGCTGGGCGATAAGAAGAGCCTTTCTCGCGAGGTTGTTGTTGCCGCTAATCCAAACCTTATTGTGGGCCGTTCCCGTCTCTTTACTTCAAAGGACCAGACTACTCCAAAGGACTACGCTGACCTGGGCATTTCTGTCTATACTCAGCTGGCATCTTCTGAGCAGGGCGATCCAACGCTTGCTGGAATTATTTCTGACATCAAGAATCTTGGATCTATTTTTGACGTTCAGAGCAACGCCGACACTTACACCGCTGACCTTCAGAAGCGTCTTGATGCCATTAACGAGCGCGTTAAGGCACACGAGAAAGAAACAAAGAAGACTGTACTGGTTATGACTAACCTCAAGGACGGCACGTTTGGTCTCTTTGGCGGTAGCGAGAAGAGCCTTGAGTTTACTATCATTGACCAGCTTGGAGCTACTCCTGCAACGACTCAGTCTGCAAATGGCCTGACGTATGAGAATCTAATTAAGTTCAACCCTGACGTCATTATTTACGTCACCGCAGAGCGCAACAAGGCAACTGACGCCGCAGCTAAAGACACCCTTCTGGGTGAGAGCTCCCTGCAGAACGTCCCAGCTATTGCCAACAAGAGCATCGTAGAGATTCCATACTCTGAGTACATCGACTACTCACCACGTGCATTTGATTCTGCCGAGAAGATCCTTGAGGTTCTGTATCCTCAGAAATAGACGCGTTTGAACATACGACGCCACTTGAACATGCGTACTGCAGAGACCAAGCAGGAACTTTGTTTCCTGCTTGGTCTTTTCAATATACTATTGAAAGCAGTAAAAAGAGACTTCTAAACAGATAGAAGAGTCCTTATGAACTATGTCCAAAAAGTTCCCGTTGCTATTTGTGGTGTTGCTTTAGGTTTTGCAGCACTTGGAAATCTTTTCAAGACTTCTTTCGAAGGCTTTTATCTTGCCTGCGGCATTATCTCTATTGCTCTTTTAGCTCTTTATACTCTCAAATTTATGGTGTCTACAAAAGTTGTATTGCGAGAGCTCTCTGACCCAATTGGACTTTCAGTTGCCGCAACATATCCGATGGCAGTTATGCTAATTTCGGTGTATATGAAGGCCGATATTGGTGATGCAGCACAGTTATTTTGGTTTGCAGGAATTGCGTTACACATCCTGTGCATAGCTCTCTTTACTTCTCGATATATTGCAAAATTTGATTGGGAGAATGTTCACGCCAGCTGGTTCATTGTGTATGTAGGTATTGTCGTTGCCAGTGTTACAGCGCCAGCGTTCAGTTTTGAGACAAGTGTTGGTACGGTTGCATTTTGGTTTGGATTTATCTGTCTTGTAGTGCTTTTTATAGTTGTGAGCATTCGGTATGTTAAATATGGGCCGGTGCCTGATTCCGCTGAGTCGCTTGCTTGTATTTATGCAGCTCCAACAAGTCTTTGTATTGCAGGCTATATTCAATCTATTACGCCAAAGTTCGTGCAGTTTCTTTTGGTTATGCTAGCAATCGCTTCAATTATTTATGTAGTTTCTTTTGTGTGGTGCATTAGGTGTCTTACAAAGCCGTTCTTTCCTAGTCACGCTGCGTTTACTTTTCCGTTTGTAATTTGCGTCGTTGCGCGCACGCAGACGTCGTCATACCTAGCTGGACTTGGTCAGCCTCTTCAATGGCTCGACGGAATAGCCTCTGTTGAAACGGTGCTTGCAACAGGGCTTTGTATTGTTGTGCTTGTACGGTTACTTGCGTACGTTCGCGATCAGACTTTGTCTTAAGAGAGGCGAAAGATACGAGTTACTTGAGGTGATGCTTTGTATTTGTTTTGACAAGAGTCATTGCCTAAAGGTGATAAGAATTTCAAGTATTTTATCGTCAGGTTTTAATTATTTTTTGCATTTTGTGTTTGCAATATAAATTGTTACTACCAAATCTATTGTGATAATACTGCTTGCAATGATTGTTGTTGCAATCGTTATATTTGGGCTAAGTACGGCCATGTAAAGCATTGTTAGCGCACATACAAACATACAAATACCCAGTACAAAACAAAGTTTTTTCTCGTCTATTGTTTTCTTTTCATCTTCAGTCATTGTGTTATATCCAGCAATTGAAGCAGCGCCATGACCAGATAAAAGTATAAGAGACCAAATACCAAAAATTGCGGTTAAGGACCACCATATAACTGAAGATAACATCATAAGCACTCCAATCAGGAACGAACTGCTTGTTAATTGAATTATACGACCTCGAATTTAATTGGGTAATTGAATAATGTCAGTCCTATCATCGTTATGCTTCTTAGCAACGACATAGACTTTTTACTGTCCAATGTAGTACCCACTTAGATTGTCTGTAAGTCTTATCCTTCTTTTCACATATTTGGAGATGGATTGGAAATGCATTCTCGGAGAGCATTTACCACTAAGTGAGGTAAAAATGGGCGGATATATTAACTATTATTTTCATAACATTGAGTACGATGACGGATTCTACGGCGGAGAATTTTCAGCCCCTGATTATCGCGTTTATTGCAAGTTTTTATACGATAGGGAAACAAAGGAATTTATTGATATCTGGGACAATACTCAACCCATTGATGAGATTCTTCCAATTCCAATTTGGTGGCTTGATAATAAGCTTGAAAAGAATGGGAAGCTTGGTAAGAATGAAGGTAAAGAGAGCTTTTAACCTCTTAATAGCTTTGTAAGCAGCTTCTATTGTGCTTCATCGCAAGGAATTATTTACTCTCTGAACTACCTTCCACCTCAAAAAGAATCCTGAGAGCTTCCTTGTATTTCTCGACGCGCTTTAAGTCCTTCTCAGTAACTTTCTCCAGGCGAGACAGGTTTGAGTTGTGTTGTAGATCGCAAATTTTTACGTGTCGTGCGATGTTATTTTTGCTTAGGTGACGAACATAGTCCATGTACTCGACTTTGGGATTGTGGTTCAAGAGAAGCAGAGCTTCAATAACCTCCTCATTCATACCAGCTGCACGAATATCATCTACTGTGTAATCTGTGTCTTCTAGAACATCGTGCAGAAGTGCTACACAGGTCTCTGCTTCTTGGCCTTCTCCAAATCGTTCAGCAAGACTGATGGGGTGGAAGACATAGGGGATTTCAGCTTTGTCAACTTGGTCCTTGTGCGCTTCAAAACAGAGCTTCATCGCAGCTTTAGTCATGGGTGTGTAATACATGAAGCCTCCTAGCATCAACGAGCAGCTTCTATGCTGATAGACGTATACGATTGTTTTTTTGGTTTCCTCTATTTTAGGAGTTTTGTACTCTAAACCACAAGCTCTCTGAGCATCTGACTATACGCTGCTGAATCGCTGGTCATACGCTCGCAGTGATCATAACCTTGCCAGATAGTAAGTGTAGCCTCGGGATAGACCTTAGGCAGAACCTGCCGTGCGCGTTTCAAGTCAAAGTCCTTCTCGCCATAGGTGAAGATGCAGCGGCGTTGTACGTCGGGGCTAAGGTAGGGGAGGTCAACGTTGCTGCAGTCGTGAATGATGTTCTGGATGCTTTGGTCGCTCATTGCAATAAAGTGCGCCGCCATAGGTTTAGCTGCAACTTTTCCGTAAAGCTGTTCCATCTTTTGCACGGATAGCTCGGGATTTGCAATGGCTTTGCGGTGTTTGGCAAGAAACACTTTCTTGAGCACAAACTCAAGCGTGGAGGCCAGGAATCCACCTGTCCAGAAGCTTGTTCCCTCAAAGAAGAGGTGGTCAAAGGATAGGTCGTTGAACTTGAGGAGTTCAGATAGAACTACGCCACCAAGGGACGCGCCAAAACCCAGGGAGAGATGGGTTATGTTGTGCTCCAGCAGCCAGTCATGAATCTGCGCAGCTTCTTGGGACGCTGAGACATATTCCGTTGCATCTTCTTCTCCGTGGGCGGCAAGATCTGGGATCAGATAGCGCAGGTCATCGCCCATGTTGTTCACAAGAACGGTCTTCATTCCCTCTGCTGACGAGAGCATGGGGTGAATCAGCAATACGGTAGGTGTGGTCTCAGTGCAAGCGTTGGGCTCAATGAGGTGCATCTTCATGACAGTCCTCCATCCGTTGTTCACCTGCGATTATATCCCTGTCTATCGTGTGGGTTTGCTGTTTGTTCACCAAAGCTGACATTTTCCGCGAACGGTAGGGATGGAGCTGCGAGGGATGACCGAGAGGGAGGCTTGAGATTTATTTCTGCTCTCGCATCAAATCAAGAAACGCATCAGGTGCATTGCTGGTTGAATTCCAAATCTTTGGAAAGCCCCATGCTGTCAGAAGTCTCATAACTGATGGAAAGTTCTCTGGGTATGCATTATGTCCAGCATTCGATAGACTGCCATGCTCTAAAATCGCCTCAAATTTCCATGTAAATGGAGGCCTGCCGTTAGTTGGAATAGACTCATAGGCATTCTCCCAGTTAAGAATTCCGGCATCTAAAAATCCACCTAATAATTCACATGATGGTTTGTAGTTTGTCCTACATTCTTCGTAGGACACATCATCTGGCCAGTATCCATACCAATCAAGGAGACCAATAGACTGTTCTGGTTTCTCACCAATTCTATAGAATCCATACCACCCTGCACCACAACAATCATCTCTGCGACTGTGTCGTTCAATCCTCAAACGAATTTTCTGGTTTGGCGTATCGCCAACATGTATCAAGAATGACAGTTGCGAACTAGTAAGTAGCAGTGTCCTTTGTTTTTCTTCTTCAGGAGTCGTATTAAGCCATGGAAGTAGTGACAAGATGGTCTCATGCTCTGCTTCAGATTGCCCCCAACCCTTAAAGTTCATGCCATGGTTGCTGCGTGTATACATGCGCTTAATTACATATGGTGAGAAAACCTTTTGACACCTAAAGTTATGAATCAACTCTCTACTCATTACAATTCTAATGAGCCCTCGTGAACCTCTATGCTTGCCTAGTACAGCGATTTTTTCGTATCCATCGCCCCATTGAACTGGAAGACAATAAACCTTTGTTTCAGGAGAAAAATGTCGCGTCCCATGGACAACCGTATGGTCTTCTCCAAAAGGATGTTCGTCAATTACGTTACCAACCAGACACCAAATCCATTCTGGGAGTTTATTTGTTTTTATATAATCCCAGTAATCTCCTTCTGTGCTCGGAGTAGTTTTCTTTTTTCTACGGCCAAAGTCATAGTCTGGTCTGAACATTTTCTTGATATGATCCAATTTGAATAGACATCTATCAAGAAGTGAACTTTCCGCTGCAGTATAGAGAAGTCCAACTCCTTTAGGATCTTCGGTAACGCACTTGGTGATGATTGCATAGATGCATTCTTTGTTTAAAACAAGCTCGTTAACACTAGAAAGTAATTCAGCATCGTCTGTAATATCTATGCCGTAGCTATCAAGAATTTTTTGATAGCTATAAGCATTCTCTTGTTCGCGTATTTCGGACTTAAATAAACACGTAAATTCTTCAAGCACTCCAGGAATTTGATAATGGGGTATGTCAAACGGTATATCAAATAAGCTTACGTTGTTGTCGTTGTAATCGCAGAAATCGTGCAGTTCAACAAAATGTCCAGACCAGGAATTAGTTGTTGCAAGGAACCAGCCAGCTAAATCTGTTAAGTTCTGTACATACATATTCGTCTCCCAAACAGTGAACTCACTTGAGTCAAAATAACAATTACTTAATGCGGTCTACTATCTGCGCACATTAAGTCCAATCTGTGACTCAACTTTCAGCAAGTTTAATAGGAGGGTTTATTTTTACTGTCCAGTGTATTACCCACTTTGCTTACCGCATGAGTGCCATACTCCTGCAAAGTTACGTACAGATGTACATAGCCTGTCCTCGCTATATAAAATCTTGCTGATATGAGACACTAAGTAGCGTTAAATAGTCGTGCTGTATACTCAGGATTATGTTGAAGTTTGAACGCTCACATTTTGTGGACGTAACTTCTCTACTGATGACAACAGGACAGCAAATACTAACCGGTCAAGAAAGGAAGGCTCATGGCATACGAGTCTCGCGAAGAAATTGACAGCAAATATAAGTGGGACCTGTCCTCAATGTTCCCTAGCGATGAGGTATTTGAGGCTGGGCTCGAGGAGCTCAAGGCTTATTGTCCAAAGCTGCTTGCGTTCAAGGGCAAGATCTCTACCTCCGCTCAGGCTCTTCTGGAGTTCCTGCAGCTTGAGGATCAGATGAATCTTCTGCTCTACAAGATTATCAACTACGCCGAGCGCAAGAGTGACGAGGACACCCGCGTTGCCAAGTACCAGGCATACGTCGCAAACGCTACCAGCGCATATACCCAGGTTGGCGAGGCAACTTCTTGGTTTGCCGCAGAGCTTCTTGCCATTCCAGCAGAATCTGTCGAGAAGTTCTATGCAGAGGTTCCAGCTCTTGAGTTCTATCGCCGTAAGCTCAACAAGATTTTGAACCAGCGCGAGCACACCCTTTCTGCTGAGGAAGAGGCTCTTTTGGCACGCGCTGAAGAGCTTGCTGTTCAGCCAACCAATATCTTCTCCATGTTTGATGATGCAGATCTTACCTTTGACGACGCAGTTGACTCTGAGGGCAAGACTCATAAGCTGACCAGCGGTTCATTTGTTCCTCTGCTGATGGATGCTGATCGCGTCCTGCGCGAGTCCGCATTCAAGCAGCTCTACAGCCGCTTTGGTGAGTTCCGTAACACCTCCGCTGCAATTCTGACCAGTCAGGTTAAGAACCTGCAGTTCTTCTCGTCATCTAGAAAGTATGCAAGCTCCCTTGAGGCCGCTCTTGCAGAGAACGAGATTCCTGTTGAGGTCTACAACAACCTGATTGACGCCGTTCACCAGAATTTCCCAGCGTTCTACAAGTACGTTGACCTGCGTAAGCGCGTCATGGGCTTGGATGAGCTGCACTTCTGGGACGTCTACACTCCTCTTGTTGACGATGTTGACATGAAGTTCACCTACGAGGAGGCGTGCGACCTTATTGTTAAGGCGCTGGCACCTATGGGCGAGGAGTATGTTGGCCTGGTCAAGAAGGGCTTGGAGAGCCGTTGGGTTGACGTGTACGAAACCCCAGGTAAGCGCTCCGGCGCTTATTCCGCAGGTGGTAAGGGCATGAACCCCGTCATGCTCCTCAACTTCCAGGGCGGCCTTGACGACGTCTACACCCTTATTCACGAGATGGGCCACTCCCTGCACACGTATTTCTCGTCCCACAACCAGGAGATTACCTACTCTGATTACTCCATCTTTGTTGCAGAGGTTGCATCTACCTGCAACGAGGCGCTGCTCTCGCACTACCTGCTTGAGCACGAGACTGATCCTGCGCGCCACGCGTACATCCTCAACCACTTCCTTGAGGGCTTCCGTGGCACCATCTATCGCCAGTGCATGTTTGCCGAGTTTGAGCGCGATATCAGCCAGATGAACGCTGACGGCGTGGCTCTGAACGCCGAGGTTCTCTCCGAGCGCTACGGCAAGCTTTGCGCCGAGTACTTTGGACCTGGCATTGAGCTGGACGAAGAGATCAAGCTGGAGTGGTCGCGCATCCCTCACTTCTACTACAACTTCTACGTCTACCAGTACTGCATTGGTTTCTCGGCAGCTATTGCCCTGTCCCAGCGCATCCTTTCCGAGGGCGAGCCTGCAGTCAAGGACTACATTGGCTACCTGTCCGGCGGTTGCTCCAAGACTCCAATCGAGCTGCTCCGCGGCGCTGGCGTTGACATGGCAACTCCAGATCCCGTTAACGCTGCACTCAAGTACTTTGGCGAGCTTGTCGACCAGCTTGAGCAGGAGCTCAACTAGCGAGGGTTGCGCACGTAGTCGGGCGCACGCGGCCGGGCGCGGACCAAGCGCGGACTGAGCGCGATTTCCGCTCGCGGGCGCTCTACCAGCACGTAGTTCACATGGCGAGAAACCCCGTCTAGCTGCGGGGTTTCTCGATATCAAAGGAGGATTTATGCAGGCACGTTTTGTTCACCGCTGCACTCATGTTTTGGATAACGAGAAAACCGTCGAGTTCTACAAGAAGGCTCTGGGATTTCGCGTTGACCGCGTTAAGGGACCAGAGGACGGCTCTTGGACTAACACGTTTTTGGTAAACGACTGGTCTCCCTTTGAGCTGGAACTCACGTGGAACCGCGGTTGGGTAGACCCCTACGATAACGGCGGAAAAGACACGCACATTGCGTTCCGCGTCGACGATTTTGACGCGTTCCACGCGCTTCACGAGGAGATGGGCTGCATCGTTAAAGAGAACCCAAAGATGGGCCTCTACTTTATCGCAGACCCCGATGGCTGCTGGATTGAGATTTTGCCAGAGAAGTAACCATGACAGACTACGGTTTACTTGCAAAACAGATTGTCTCGCTTGCCGAGGTTGATGCTCATTGGCTGCCGGTGTTGTCAAACGCCGCCGCTCTTTTGTGGGACGCTCTGGACGACATTAACTGGGCGGGCTTCTACCTGGTAGATCCCGCTACGGTGACGGGTGCGGGTGCGAGCACTCCCGAGCTGCGCCTGGGACCGTTCCAGGGCAAAGTTGCCTGCGTGCGCATTCCGTTTTGTCGGGGAGTGTGCGGTACAGCCGCGGCAACAAAGACAAGTCAGCTGGTAGAGGACGTGCACCAGTTCCCTGGGCACATCGCGTGCGACTCAGCATCTAACTCCGAGGTGGTTGTTCCTATCTTCAAGGACGGCCAGGTAGTTGGTGTGCTGGACATTGATAGCCCTAACGTGGCGCGATTTACCCAGGAAGACCTTGCGGGTCTTGAACAGGTGGTAAAAGCGCTCGAGAGCTGCACGAATTTCTCGGCCTTTTGTTAAGAACGACTTGGAATTCTGTTAAATACGTCTGGCCGCCGCTAAATACGACTAGAGAGCTAACATTTGGGTACACGAATCATGTACGGGCGAGTTTGCTCGTGCATGATTTTTATATCCACGCAGCATTCACGGAGAGGTCTGCTCATGAAGAAAATTGTATTTATCATCGGTTCCGGCCGTAAAAACTCGTTCAACAAAACGCTGAGCCAGGTTGCCGCAAAGGCGCTGGAGGGCAAGGCGGAGATTGAGGTTGTCGACGTATTGGACGTCCCTCTGCTCAATCAGGACGAAGAATTCCCAGCTCCTGAAGGTGTCCAGAAGGTCAGAGACGCCGTCATGGCTGCCGATGGTGTGTGGCTCTTTACCCCGGAGTACAACTACAGCATCCCCGGTACCGTTAAGAACATCCTGGATTGGCTGAGTCGTCCGCTCACTTCTGATTACGAAAAGAAGTCCGAGACCGCCATTGCCGGCAAGGTTGTCACTGCTAGTGGCGTGGGCGGTAGAAATAAGACCGCAGGATCGCTTGGCGTGGTAAAGCAGCAGTTCCTGGCCCTGCGCACCAAGCCAGTTGAGCCGTTCAATGGCTTCTCGCTTCCTGTAACCGCTTGGACTGAGGGAACTTGGGAGCCAGAACCCGAGGTTCACCAGGCAATTGCTCAGCAAGCAGAGGATTTTCTCGTCGCACTGTAAGGCGTGTCTGGCGAGCACGTCCGGCGAGCACGTCCGACCTGCGCGTCCGCATAAGGTTGCTAGCGCGCCTGATTTCTGCAAAGAATCTGTAACTTTTGCCTAAAAGCATCAAAGATTCT
>CAUVBV010000025.1:0-9782 GCA_963550405.1 uncultured Atopobium sp.
GCGCTGATGGTGTGGCTCCTAACTGTTGGCGGATCGTACCGCCGCATCGAGAAGATTCTGCTGGCAATTAGCTGCATTTTTGTCACGTACGTAGTGGCCGGCGTGCTGGCTCAGCCCAACTGGGGCGAGGCCCTACGCGTCACTATCATTCCGCAGCCTTCCGCCGACCCGTCCTACATTTCGCTGCTGGTCGCAAACATTGGTACCACCATCAGCCCATACATGATCTTCCTGGTTGCATCAAATGTTGTCGAGAAGAATCTTGATACCAGCGACATTCCTGCACAGCGTGCAGACAATGTTGCCGGCGCTATCCTAGCTGAGGTCATTACCTGGTTCATTATGCTGACCACCGGCGCCGTCCTCTTCCCTCGCGGAATCTCTGTTGACTCTGCTGCCGACGCTGCTCGTGCCCTTGAGCCACTTGCTGGTCAATACGCAAGTACGCTCTTTGCACTGGGCATGGTTGGCGCATCCTTCCTGGCAGCATGCGTTCTTCCAGGCATTACCGCAAGCGCCATCTGCGAGGCATTTGGTTGGGAACGCGGTGCCGACCGCAGCTGGCAAGAAGCCCCTGTCTACCACGGCATTATTACAACCGTTCTGGTTATTTCCGCGCTGGTTGTTTTGATTCCAGGCATGAGTCTCTTTGGCATCATGATGGCTGCCCAGGTCATCAACGGTATCCTGCTGCCGATTCTGCTCATCTTTATGGTTATCATCGCGGCCGACAAACACATCATGGGCAAGTACGCCAACGGCCGCATCTGGAACGCGCTGACCTGGTTTACCATCGTCACCGTTATCATCCTGACCATCGTGATGTTCATTCTGCAGGCCATGGGCTTGTAGCAAACATCACGCAACTGCAACACAAAAAGGGCGAGAAGATCGGTCTTCTCGCCCTATTTTTTTAGCGTTTAACAGCAGTTTATTACTTGCTTGCCTTGTCGAACTCGTCCTTGAAGTCAGAGAACATCTTGCCCATGCGGCCAAGCTGCATGCCAAAGCCCTTAGCCGCCTTGTTTGCGGTGGCCTGTGCCGACGACTTACTCGCGGACTTAGCAGCAGGCTTACTAGCAGCGGACTTGTCCGAAACGGCTTTATCAGCAGCAGCTTTGTCTGCGGCAGCCTGCTCCTCTGGAGATGGCTTCTCGAGGCGAACATCCTCTGCAGCAACCGGCGCTGGACGCTCGGAATCGTCTTCTGCATCAGGCTCGGTAGCATCTTCGATAGCACGCTTTGCCTTGGCCAGCGTCTTACCCAGGGCAAACGCGCCTTTCTCGGTAGCCTCAGCAACAGCCTTTCCAGCCTTGGCGGTAGCCTCAGAAGCCTTTGCAGCAGCTGCCGCGTAACCCTCGCCCGCCTTTGCAGCTAGACCGCCAGTGAGCTGGGCATCTGCCGCTTCATCGGAGAGGACCATGGCGCCGTTGGAGTAGCCCAGCAACCACTCAGGCTTGATGGCAAACGAGCCTACCAGCGCCTCAGATCCAGCGCCGTCACCCACAAGAAATGCCGAGACCACGCCAGTGACCTGGTCAAACTCAGCGCCACTCACGTAGCCTAAGGTTTTGCCGCTCTTAGTGCGAGCTTCCATACCGTGCCACAAGATGCAGGTATCAAAATCCAAGTTCAGACGTTTGATTGCAGCTTTATCAACGTTATTCTCGGGATCTTTAACGCAAAGTCCCTGCTCAATGGTCTCCAGAGACTCCAAAGTGACAAACGCATCATCCTGCTTAATCATACCGGCAATGTCGGGCTTCTGAACCATCACGCCCACTACCTGCGAGGGCTGACCCTGTTTGAAGGGTGCAAAAACCACGTTGTGGATTTTTCCTAACTTTGAAAACCGCTCTTCTCCCGCATGCTTGCCCTTTGTAGCAGGCTTTTTAGGGAGAAGGACCTTTGCGCCTAGGAGCTCGGTTGTTTTCACGTGAAACCTCTCTATAAAAAACGGGACGTCATAAGGCGTCCCGTCACATTGCTTGTAAGTGAGGCTTATGCCTCCTGGTAGCCCTCGCCAGCGTTCTCCTGCTCGTGGGACTCAACGTTCTCGATGCGAACTGCCTGAGCCTCAGCGGTTGTGGCGGTTGGCTCTGGAACAACAAAGGAGTCTGCAACAACATCAGCAGCATCTGCGACAGTGTTAGAAGCAGAGGTCACAGCGTCAGAAAGTGACTCACGGAGCTGATCCATGCGCTCGCGAGCAAGGTCAACCTTTGCGCGGAGCTCGTCGGTCTTTGCGTCAACAGTAGGCTTGACCTCGTCAATCTTAGTGCTCACAACCTTAGATGTGCGCTCATAAGAATCAAGTGCGGAATCCCATGCGTCATTGACAGCATCTGCAGCCAAAGCGCGAGTCTCCTCGCCGGAACGTGGAGCCAGGAAAAGACCAGCTACAGCGCCAGCAGCAGCACCAAAAATAGCGCCTAGAAAGAAACCAGCAGACTTCTTGCTCATAAGTACCTCCTGTTAAACAGCAAAACGCTGTACGTAATCATACCGCAATAGATGCGTTTATCGAACGGGCTTTGGACGAGGAACGTTAATCATGTTCCAGTCGTCTGGGACGTCAGTGACCTCAGAGTCGTCAGTGGCGTCCTCGACAGCTGTAGCGTCGGCGAGCTCAGTTGCGATGGCCTCCTCGACGGCGTCGGCTGCGGGCTCAGTGGCGGGCTCGGCGACGGCTGCGGTGTCGGCTGCATCGATGCCTGCGACCTCGGCGTTGTTCTCCTCAGCGTCAGCAACCTCAGCTTCAACTGCATCAGCAGCAGCTGCATCAGCGACGTCCTCGGAGGAGTTGTCGGCAGCGTAATCCTCTCCGTCTACGCTCTCTGCCTGGGGTACAGCGTCCGCCTCAAGTTCTGCGGAGTCTGCGAGCTCATCGGTCTTCTCGCCGTCAAGGCTCTGGATGAGCGCAACAAGGCCGGAAACGATAGCGTTGATGTCTGGATCGGCGTCGTCCTGGTTGCCATATGCCCAGTTGAGGAGCCACACGGCGCTGGACAGCGAGGCTGCTACCAGCACGTCGTCTGGGCATGCGAGGATGATCTCGTAGAGGCCGCGGCGGGAATCCACCAGGGAAGTCTTGCCGGACGAAACGTCTCCCGCAAGGTTGGTCAGGGCCAGGAGCTCCACGGTTACGTGCTCAAGCAAGTGCGCAACCTCGGTGTCGTTGGCAACAAGGCCAAAGCGAGCGTCAGCGTCACCCAAGCACAGGTGCTCGGAGAGACCAGGCAAAAGCTCAAGCACGCGCTCAGTTGCCTCAGCGTTTTCTGAGGTCAAACGTGGCGCTTTAGCCGAAAACTCAACGGTAGCGGTCAAGTTTTTGGGTCCTACCACAACTTTTTTGATAGAAATCAACTGCGCCATTTCAACCTCTTTCTATTGGTTCACTCTATTGTAATCATTCTTTTAGTTATTCATTTTCTGATGTGTCAGAGTTTTCGCCGGCTGGCTCAGATTCACCGTCTACCTGTGGTTCTGGTGCAATTACGCGCAGCAAAGAAAGGCGACGGCGGCGCATCGACTGCACGCGGAACACGTAGCCGTCCTTCTCAAACGCCTCGCCCGGACGAGGCAGATGACCAGCCAAATCCAGCACAAAGCCCGCGATAGTCTCATACTCCTCGGACTCCCCTACCGGCCATCCAAGTTCATCCGCATCATTGAGCGAGAAACGGCCATCTACCAGCCACTCTCTATCAGAGAGCTGCGTCAGGTACTTGTTGTCCGGATCAAACTCATCCTCAATTTCGCCGACAATCTCCTCGACGATGTCCTCGATGGTGATGACGCCGGCAGTTCCGCCGTACTCGTCAACTGCGATAACCATCTGGTCGCGACTTGTCTGCATCTCGGTGAGCAGCGGAATGATGTCTTTGGTATCGGGTACGTAGTCAGCGGAACGCACGAAGCGGGCGATCTTCTCGTCGCTGGCGTGCTGGTCAAGCGCCGGTTCCAGCAAATCTTTGATGTGAGCGATGCCCACAATGCGATCGATATTTTCGTGGTAGATAGGGATGCGCGAGAAGCCCGTTTGGCGCATGACGCGCAGGACCTCGGCGATAGTTGCAGTGTCCTCCATGGCGGTCATGTCAACGCGCGGAACCATAACCTCGCGGACAACGGTGTCACCCATCTCGATGACCTCGTGGATCATGGATTTTTCTTCTTCAGAGAGGTCCTCGGAATCCTTGACGATGTAGCGCAGCTCTTCCTCGGTGACCTCTTGATGATCGTTGGTAGTGTCAATGCCCATCAGCGTGGTAACCGCATCTGCCGAGGCAGACGTGATGAACACGAGTGGGCGCACAATCTGCATGAACGCCTTCATGGGGCCAACGACTGCTTTGGCCACTGCCTCGGAGTTTGCTAGGCCGATGCTCTTTGGAACCAGCTCACCGATGACCACGGAGAAGAACGAAACAATCAGCGTAATAGCCACGACAGCCAAAGGAAGTGCCAGGTCAGCGTGGACTCCGATACTGACCAGCCAAGCGCCGAATGGCTCGGAAAGACTTGTTGCAGCAAATGCCGAGGAAGCGAAGCCTACCAGGGTAATTGCGACCTGGATTGTTGCGAGGAAATATCCGCGATCAGTGGCAATGTCAATGACAGCCAAGGCTCTTGGATCGCCTTCGTCCACGTCCGCCTCAAGTGCCGCGCGACGAGAGCTCACAATGGCCATCTCGGCCGCAGAAAAAAAGCCGTTTACCAGGGTAAGCAGCAGAGTTATTGCAATACTTAACGCAATGTCCATCGAGTGTATGGGCACCTACCTCTTCGAAGTTACTTTTTTGTGTAGTCTATTGTACTCTAACGCGCTCTACCTTGTAGTCTGCAGGAATTTGACACAGTCTCGCCACGAAACGCCGGCCGTACGAGTAAGCGCGACTCGGGCGACAGCGGCATGATGACGCCAACTATACGTGCGGCGTGCTTTTCTCGTAACGTAAATCGCTTTTCTCGCGACTTTGACCGTCATTTTAATGGCGCAGTTCCCTGTTTTTCTGCGTCGATTCTGGTTAACAAGCAGTTCCTAATATTTTATGCAAGATTTTGAATAACTTGCCTAAATAATTCATCTATATGAATACGTAACATTTACGCCTAGAATTATGTACCCAAAACGGTAAAAAATGCGTTTAGTTGGGGTTGAAAGTTAAAAATTTGCCAAAATAACCCCAACTAAGACGATTTTTTACCGCGCTGAAAATTTTTATCAGGGCAAACGCTATATGCAGAAATATGTATTCCCCAACTAAACGGCTTTTTTACCACTTCAAGGTCAATTCAGGGTCACTTCAGATCACTTCGGGGTCAATTCGGGGTCACTCTGGGTCATTTGCATCATTCTTGCCCAGTTGGTTTCCTTAACAGTAAAAGGTCCTCACATTCGACTGGATGTGAGGGCCTTGGTCTTGCTAAATTTACCGCTAGATTAGAGCTGCTTGCCAGCCTCGACCAGGTCCTTGACCTGTGCGCGAACAGCGTCCAGATCCTCATCGGATGGAAGCCAACCGATAGCGTGAACTGGAAGTGGCATGGTGAACTCTGCTGCCTCAAGCTCGGCCTGGACCATCTTTGGTCCAAGTGGAGCCCAGCCGTAAGAGCCAAACGCAAAGCCAATACGGTGGTCGTTCTTTGGAGAAAGACCGCTCATATAGGTCAGGAATGCAGAGACGTTTGGCAAGAACTTGGAGTTCAGCGTAGGCGAGCCAACGCAGACATACTTGGAATCCAAGAAGTGGTACATGACGTTGGAGATGTGAGTCTCTTTGAGGTCGATGAGCTGGGCAGGAATGCCTTCAGCCAAGAAACCGTCCAGGAGAGCGTGGGCCATCTTGTCGGTCGAGCCCCACATGGAGTCGTACACAACCAGGGCCTTCTCCTCAAGCTTGCCGGTAGTCCACTCCTCGTACTTGGAGATGATGTCGGCAATGTGTGAACGCCATGCAACGCCGTGAGCTGGGGCGATAATATCGATGTTCTCCAGACCAATGCCCTTAACTGCGGTAACAGCAGAGTCAGCCTGACGACCGTAAGGAAGAACGATGTTTGCGTAGTACTTGCGAGCCTGCTTCATAACCTCGCAGTAGTCGGACTCGTCCTCAAAGCGGGTGCTTGAAGCGTAGTGCTGGCCAAATGCATCGTTGGAGAAGAGAATCTTATCGTAGTCAGAATAGGTGACCATGTTGTCTGGCCAGTGGACCATTGGGGTCTGCACGAAGGTCAGGGTGCGCTTACCAATGTTGAGCGTATCGCCCGTCTTTACACCGTTGACGTTGATATTCTCGCCATAGAAAGCCTTGAGCTCCTTGACGCCCTGAGGTGCGCTTGCGTAGACCTCGGCGTTTGGCGCGAGCTCCAGAATGCGAGGAACGCTGCCGGAGTGGTCCATCTCAATGTGGTTGCAGATCAGAACGTCAATCTTTGCTGGATCGATGATGCTCTTGATGCGCTCGACCAGCTCCTCGGAGAATGGGCGCTTGACGGTGTCAATGAGCGTGACCTTCTCGTCCAGGATAAGGTATGCGTTGTAGGTAATGCCCTGCTCAGTGGTGTAGCCGTGGAACTCGCGAGCATTCCAGTCAAGGGCGCCTACAAAGTAGACATCGGGTTTGATTTCGACAGAACTAAGCATGTGTCCTCCAAAGACCACAGTGCGAAAATTTGACACTACAAGAATATCATTTGCCGGCTGGTGAGTGTATGTTCACGTAAACTTTCCAGAAGTTGTCCGAATCTAAATTCGCTTCTTGCTGAAATCTGGCTTGTTCCTTACTGGAATCCGAATTATCCCTTGCTGGAATATAACTTCATTCTTTGCTGAAATCTAAATATTTTCCTTGCTGTTATGTTCTTTTGACAGTGCTAACATAAATTACATAGGTCTAAAACGTATCCGGAGAGGGGAACCTATGAAAATGCTACGCGCAATGCGTGAGCCACTGAAGTATGTTCAGGGCAAAAATGCTTGTCTCGAGTTCGAAAAAGAGATGGGCTACATGGGAAAGCGCTTCCTGTTTGTTTGCTCTAACAGCGGCTACAAAGCAACCCACGACATGATCGAGCAGAGCTTCGAGGGCAAGGGCGACTACTACCGTCGCTATGAGGTCTTCGGTGGCATTTCTTCCAACGGCGAGATTAACCGCATGAAGGCTATCGTCGAGGAGGACAACATCGACGTAGTCGTCGCTATCGGCGGCGGCAGCGCTGTTGACACTGCAAAGGCAACCGCATATTACGCTGGCAAGCGCATCGTTATTCTCCCTACCGTTGCAGCTACCGACGCTCCATGCACCGGCCTCTCCGTTATTTACAACGATGACGGTTCCTTTGACAAGTACCTCTTCTACCCACAGAATCCAGATGCAGTTATGGTCGACACCCAGATCATCGCTAACGCACCTGTTTCCTTCCTGGTAGCAGGCATGGGCGACGCACTGGGCACCTACTTTGAGGGCCGCGCATCCATCCGCACCGAGTCTCCTTCCCTTGAGGGAACCGGCATTACCCGCGTTGGTATGGCAATCGCTAAGGAGTGCTACCTCACTCTTCGCGATTACGGTTCACAGGCAATTAAGGCTTGCGAGAACAACGTCGTAACCCCAGCTCTTGAGGCTATCTGCGAGGCAACCGTCTACATGAGTGGTGTCGGCGCTGACAACGTTAACTGCGCAGCAGCTCACTCTTTCTACAACGGCCTCACCTCCCTTGGTGGCCACAGCGCACCTCACGGCAACTGCGTTGCTTTTGGTACCCTGGTCCAGCTTGTTCTTGAGGGCGTTCCTCAGGAGGAGTTCGACGAGGTTCAGGACTTCTGCCTTGAGGTTGGTCTTCCAACTACCCTCGAGGAGGTTGGCATCACCACTGACGAGCAGATCAAGAAGATTGCTGAGGCTGCTTGCGTTCCTGGTGAGACCATCCACAACCTCGCTGGCGATGTCACTCCTGACGAGCTCTATGCAGCTATCGTTCAGGCTGACGCTATGGGCCGCGCTCTTAAGGCTTAAGCTTCTAGCTGCAGGTTGCGACGCGTTGCGACAGCGCGTCTGGCGGCAGGTCGCAATAGCGCACCGCAACAGCGCATTCACTTGATACAGAAGAGGGACCGCAGATGCGGCCCCTCTTCTTTGTTGCAGTTTTGATGTGACGCGAGAAGTGCAAACGCGGCTTGCACCAGGACAGCGACGCAGCGCCGCTCGCGCCGGGACAGCAGCGCAGCGACTACAGACCCAGTACCTGCTTGACGTCTGCAGCAATAAGTTCAGGCTCCAGATGACTTTCTCGCATAAGATCCGCGATGTTAACGCGGTCGTAGAAGGCTTTCTTGACGCCGTAGTTCAGCACGCGTGCGGAAGAAGTTCCCAGGTAGCTAGCGATATTCTGTCCCCAACCGCCTTCGATAATGCCGTCTTCAATGGTTACGATGACGTCGTGGTCTTTTACCAGGTTGTCAAGCAGATTCTGATCAACACCAGAGGCAAAGTATGGCTTGACCAGCGTAGCTTCAATTCCCAGGGTGGAGCTAAGGACCTCGACGGTTTTCTCACCAAGATTGTAGAAATCACCCAAGGCAAGAACGGCCACCTTGGAGCCCTGGCGCGTGACCTCGTAGGTGTTGAGGTCGTCGAAGTTTATGCGGACGGGACCCTCGGCGTGGACCACGGGACCGGAAGGGATTGCGATGTAGACGGGGTGTTTATCCTGGCCAAGTGCCCAGTCGAGCATGGCGATGTACTCCTCGGCGTTGGACGGCGCGAGGTAGACCATGTTAGGAATGTTTGCGATCATGGAAATGCTGCTAAGGCCCTGGTGGGTGGCGGCCATCAATCCCCTAATGGAGCCGGAGCCCACGATAACCGCAGGATTCTGGTTGAGCGCCAGGTCCTGGGTTAGCTGGTCGTAGGTGCGCTGGATGAAGGTTGCGCTTGATCCCCAAACCACGTGCGCACCCGCATGAGCTGCACCGGAAGCCATTGCAACTGCGGTTTCTTCGGCAATGCCCACGTCAAGGTAGTGCTTTCCCAGCTCTTCTCGACGTTCCTGCGTAAGACCAAACAGAGCTGGAACAGCCGACATGAGCACCAAGAACTTTGGATCGGACTTTGCGCGCTTGAGCGCATACTCTGCAAAAATGCTGGCATACGACTCGGAAGAACCGGATGCAGGGCTCTGACCAGTCTGAATATCAAACGGCATGTGCCAGTGCCACTTCTCCTTGTTTGCCTCCGCGGGAGCGTAACCCTTGCCCTTGAGCGTGTTAATATGGATCACAACTGGATGGGTAGTGTCTTTTACCTGCTCAAATGCGGCGATAAGAGCCTCGATGTCGTTGCCGTCATTGACATACAGGTAGTCCAGACCCATCGACTTGAAGAGGTTATTCTCGGCAGCTCCGTTAGTGCGACGCAGCTCAGCAAACTGGTCGTACATGCCACCATGGTTCTCGGCAATAGACATCTGGTTATCGTTGAAGACAATAATAAAGTTGCTGTTCAGCTCGCCGGCAACGTTCAAACCCTCAAGAGCCTCACCGCCGGACATGGAGCCATCGCCGATAACCGCGATGATGTTCTCCTTGCCGCCCATGATGTCGCGAGCTTTTGCCAGGCCAAGCGCCAAGCTGATAGACGTGGAGGTATGGCCGATCTTGAAGAGGTCGTGCGGTGTCTCGGCGGGATCAGTGTAAGGAGACACCGAGTCGTAAAGCGCGGGGTCCATGTATGCCTGCTTGCGGCCAGTGAGCATCTTGTGCGGATACGTCTGGTGCG
>CAUVBV010000026.1:0-9532 GCA_963550405.1 uncultured Atopobium sp.
GGCGGCTTCCTTGATGACATCGAGAATGACCTCAAGTCCGCAGGTTTTGAGGTTGCTCACATTGAGGGTGTCGAGTCCGATCCTTCCGTCGAGACTGTTATGAGCGGTGCTGCTAAGATGAGCGAGTTCCAGCCAGACTGGATCATTGCTATCGGCGGCGGCTCCCCAATCGATGCAGCTAAGGCTATGTGGATTAAGTACGAGTACCCAGAGACCACTTTTGAGGACATGTGCAAGGTCTTTGGTCTTCCTGAGCTCCGCACCAAGGCTCACTTCTGCGCAATTTCTTCTACTTCCGGTACCGCAACTGAGGTAACCGCATTCTCCATCATTACCGATTACCAGAAGGGTGTTAAGTACCCAATCGCTGACTTCCAGATTACCCCTGACGTCGCAATTGTTGACCCTGAGCTCACTTACGGCATGCCTGTTAAGCTTGTTGCTCACACTGGTATGGACGCACTGACCCACGCTATCGAGGCATACGTTTCTACCGTTGCTTCCATGTACACTGACGGCGACGCTCTGCACGCAATCCGCGAGATTGTCGAGTGGCTGCCAAAGTCCTACGCAGGCGACAAAGAGGGACGTCAGCACATGCATGACGCACAGTGCCTTGCTGGTATCGCATTCTCCTCTGGCCTTCTGGGCATCGTTCACTCCATGGCTCACAAGACCGGCGCTGCATTCTCCGGTGGTCACATCATCCACGGTTGCGCAAACGCTATGTACCTGGGCAAAGTCATCCAGTTCAACGCTCGCGATGAGCGCGCAAAGGCTCGCTATGCATTCATTGCTAAGGAGATCCTGCACCTCGAGGGCAACACCGAGGATGAGCTGGTAGAGGCACTTGTCCAGAAGATTCGCGATATCAACGACGCTCTTGACATCCCACAGGGCATCAAGAACTACGGCGAGGGCGGAACCAAGTCCGAGACCTCCATCATCGACGAGAAGGAGTTCTTCGAGAAGGCTCCAGAGGTTGCTCGCCTTGCTATCGAGGACGCTTGCACCCTCTCTAACCCACGCAAGCCTACCCAGGAGGAGATGGAGCAGCTGCTTAAGTGCGTCTACTTCGACCTTCCTGTCGAGTTCTAAAATCTAGCTTAGAGACTTAGCTTCGCTAAAAGCCTGGTAGCGTTCCGCTACCAGGCTTTTTTACGTAGGTCGACAGCGGGCGTGCAGGTCGACGGCAGGCTTGCAGGTGGGCAAGTGCAGGCGGGCACATCGACGGGCTGGTAACGTGCGTGGATACGTGTGCGGGCAGTCACGGCGACGTGCAGGTAACGTGCGCAAAAAGTGCATCGGGATCAAAGAACACCACAATTCACATCAAAGTGGTAAAAAATCCGTTTAGTTGGGGTTTTCATTTTTCTGCATACAGTGTTTGCCCAGATAAAAGTTTTTGGCGCGGTAAAAAATCGTCTTAGTTGGGGTTAAATCGGCCAATTTTAAATTTTCATCCCCAACTAAACGGGTTTTTTACCTTTTTCGGCACATAATTTTGAGATCAAAAATTACGTATTCATAGAAATGAATTTAATAGTGTAATTATGCAGAATTTTGAAAGTCGACCAGTGAAATTGCACGGCAAGCCTCCGGGAGGATGCTAGAACAACAAATCTTGCACAGATTTCCTGTGTGATTTCAAATCGGTCAGATTACTTGCGCCATTTCCGGGTATGGAATTCATACTTTTTTCGCGAAGGAGTGCTATGGATTACTGTCTTTCGTACTTTTCAGCGTTTAATTTATTGATGAGTTCCTCTAGGCCATTTGATTCGCTGCCGGCATCAAATGCTATGGTCAGAGCGCCACTTGTTCCTGAATCAGCTCCGGGAGTATCGACTGAACGAGAGCTTGCCGCCTACTATGGACACCTTCCAGAAATACAAGGCATGCGTCTTCACCAGGAGCCTAAAGGCAAGGTTGACCTGCTTATTAATAATGTGAATTCCACATTTGCAAAACAGCACGCTACGCTTCACATCTGTAATTCAAAGGTTTCGCCATCGTCGCTCCTGCCCATAGGTGCTGACTTAAAAGGATTTATTACTTCTCCAGAATTCACTTATTTGCAGATTGCTTCAAAGCTTGATTTTATTGGAACAATCCTTGCAGGTAGTGCCTTGTGTTCCGATTATTTTTTGAATCAGGATGGCCATGGTGGAGTTTCGCAACGCCAAAATGGCCCTCTGACAAATCGTGCTGCAATCGCAAAGTTTCTTTCCACGCAAGGAAGAAAGCGTGGCATCATCCCAGCTAAACGAGCGCTTCAGCACATCGTAGAGAAAGCTCGGTCGCCCCGAGAAGCTTCGCTTGCGCTGCTATTGTGCCTCCCGTATAACCTTGGTGGCTTTAACTTGGGTACTGTCGAGCTCAATAGGCCAATCGAGCTGGAAAATCGATATGGCGAGAAAATCACTCGAATTCCTGACTTAACCATTCAGCTCAAGGATAAAAGAAAGAAGCAAGCGACGGTGCTGCTAGATTATGATCCAGCGGTAACGCACGCTGGCGGCCAAAGAGTCATGCGAGACTTGGACAGAGAAAACGAGCTGGTAACGGGCGTGCAATGTCCACATTTTTCGGTTTCTGGAGAGATGCTTAAAAGCTTCTCAAGCGTTCAAGGTTTGGTCCGTCAGATTCGAGAGTCTGCAGGAATAGTCGCACGTGACACAACTATTACTGATCTTGAAAATCGTCAGCGAGCACTGTGGATGCGGCTATTCAAAGCCAAGTAGTTATGCCAGGTAGTTATGCCAGATAACTCGGCCAGGTAGTTAAGCTGGATAGCAAAACCAGGTAGTTGCATCTTTTACGTCGTGCTTGCCGTACAATAGAGAGGCACAAATCACTCATAACGTACAGCCAGAAGGAGAAAATCGTGGAAGTCAACGGCCTTATCGACCACACAAACTTGAAGCAAAACGCAACCGCTGAGGACATCAAGAAACTTTGCGCCGAGGCAAAGCAGTATAAGTTTGCGACCGTCGCAATCAATTCTTGTTGGGTTTCCCTGGCTCATGCCGAGCTCGAGGGCTCTGGAGTTGGCATTACTTCCTGCATCGGTTTCCCTCTGGGCGCCGCTTCAACTGCAGCTAAGGTCGCCGAGGCCAAGCAGAGCGTCGCCGACGGTACTACCGAGATTGACATGGTCATCAACGGCGGCCACCTGGTCGCGGGTGATGACGACTACGTTATCGCTGATATCAAGGCTGTCGTCGAGGCTGCTGGCTCCGTGCCAGTAAAGGTAATCCTGGAGTGCTGCCTGCTTGATGACGAGCAGATCGTTCGTGCTTGCAAGGATTGCATGGCTGCCGGAGCTGCGTTTGTCAAGACAAGCACTGGCTTCAGCACCGGTGGCGCAACTGTTCACGACGTTGCCCTAATGAAGCAGACTGTCGGTGACACTTGCAAGGTTAAGGCTGCTGGTGGCATCCACAATAAGGCTGACGCTGAGGCAATGGTCGCAGCGGGTGCAGATCGCCTGGGTTGCTCCAGCGGAATCGCTATCGTCACCGAGTAGCTCGCTGAGCTGGAGTTTGCCGAACCGACACTCCGTTGATAGATAAATGAAAACGACCTCGTAGCATGTGCTGCGGGGTCGTTCTTTGTTGTGGAATAGTGGGGTGACGAGAAAACCGTGCGAGCTGCGGCTTGAATTGTGGCGAGAAACCCGTGTAGGCTGCAGCAACAATCGCGGCTGGCATCGCGCACCCGCCGCACCAACTAACTGACGACAACCTCACCAAAGCCCAGCTCACGGGCTTGCAACTCAATTGCTTGCATGCGTTCGTCGCTTGGAGAAGGGGAGTTCTCCATAGGTCCACGCACGCCAAAGCGCCTGAACTTCATGAGACGAATGCGCGTCTGACCGACCTTCTCGCCAAGGGTTGAGGCAATGCCGTCAACTGCGGCTTCGGCGTCGTTCCAACCTTCGGTCACGATAACGCGAACCTCTTCCAGCTTGTTTTGCTCGGCCAAAAACGCAAGGTTTTTGCGGACCGTGACGCCATTCTCGCCGGTCAGATGCTCAAACCACTGATCGTCCCAGGCTTTAACGTCAAGCATGACGCCGGCTGAGAGGGCCAGCAGGTCGCGGTACTCAGTGAAGTCGATGGTGCCATTTGAGTCGATGAGACAGCTCAGACCGGCCGCGTTGCAGTAGGTGAAGAGCTCGTAGAGAAAATCGGGACGAAGCATGCATTCGCCTCCTGACGTGGTGATTCCGCGGATGAACGGCATGTTGGAAATGCAGCGGTCGGCCACCTCGCGCGCGCTGAGCAGCTCAATCTTTGGCGTGGACTTGTGCTGGCACACCTTGATGCAGTTGTCGCAGTTGATGCAAATGGAGTTGTCCCACACAACTTTTCCGTCAGCCACAGACAGGGCGTGAGCTGGGCATGGTTTGACGCACGCCTGGCAGGAGATACACTCTACCTGGGTCTCGGGATTGTGGCAGTAGACGCAACGAATGTTGCAGCCCTGCAGGAAGACAGCAGTTCGGCTTCCTGGACCATCTACCAGCGAGAAGGGAATGATCTTGTTGACAGGAGCAACACACCCGGTAGGATGTGCTGCTCCTGAATTGCTGGTAGCGGCGCTCGCTGTCGCGGGGTACGGTGTCGCGGCGCTTGCGGTTGCGGGACGCGCCGCTTCGCCGCGTGTTGCTCCCAAAGTTGTTTCTGTTGCAGTACAGGTCACGATTACGCAGCTCTTCTCGCTAGTCGCTCATACGAACCTTGCGCTCGCCAAGGTGGTTAGCGGTGAAGTTACCCAGGCCATCGTGAGCGGTGTCCTGAAGGACAACGTCGCCGGACTGGAACTTCTTCATCTCAGAGCGCTTAGCCAGGAAGCCGGTGATGCGGACCAGGTCACCCTCAGAACTGTAGAACGAGAGATACTTGTCGTCGATGGAGAATGCGGCCTTGACCACGTCAACGACAGCGTCTGGGTTGCGCTCAGCGGTTGGCTCAGCTGGGAAAATGTCGGAGACGCCGCTGTTGAAGAAGCGGTGCATGCGAGCGCTGTGGCGAATGTGGTCGTAGAGGTTTGCAGGCTCGTCGCCAACCTTGATGCGGACACCAGGGGTAACGCCCTGCTGGTCGGAGAAGCCAGCCTGTGCGTGCAGAGTGAAGCGGCCGCCAAAGACCTCGGAGTAGACGGCGTCAAAGCTGTTGACCTGGTCGGCAATCTTAACCATGATCTGGTCGGCCAGCTCGTTGGCCTCGTCATCCTTGCCGTAGGTGCGGCTGCTATCAAGATGCAGCAGCTCAGCGACGCATTCGCTCATGCCGGCAACGCCAAACATGCCGCAGAAGCGCTCGCGAGAAATGAGGCCTTCCTGAGCCAGGAAGCTGGTCTCAAAGAAGTTGGAATCCTCAACAATAAAGCGGACGCGCTCGTTCATGAAGTTCAGGACCTCGCCGGTTGCGGTTGGCAGCAGGTTGTTCATGAAGTCGTCAACGTTGGTTGCAAGCTTTGCGAGGCCAGGGAGAAGCACGCGGCTCAAAGTGTAAGCGCCGCCGCCCATAGGAAGAACGTTGTAGCAGCTTACGACGGTGTACTCGCCAGGGTAGGTCTCTTTGTGGATGCGGTGGTTAGCAAAAGCAGGGTTGGAGCAGACCATGGTGGTCTTGACTGCCAGGCGCATGAACTCGTCGGACGTGACCTCTGGATCGTACTTGAGAGTGAAGTTTGGAACGGCGTTCATAAGCTCGCGGTCAACCTCGAGCAGCAGTCTACCTGCGCGAGTGTCCTCTGGACCAATGTTTGCGTGGCAGTAACCACTAGCAACGGTGCGGTCGATGTGGTTCAGGAAGCGGCGCAGACGAGGCTTAATCTCTGCGTCGGTCATGCCCTCCAGGAATGGATCAATGATCTTGTCCAGCTGGCCAACGTAGACAGGGCGGCTGGTTACGGAAGGAACGTTGTCGTAGAGAGCGGCGAGGCCCCAGAGCAGGTCATCAAGGGTCTCTGGCTTGTCAAAGCGCAAAAACTCGGAACCGTTCTGAGCAAATACCTGGTAGTCAGGGCAGATGTAGCGAGGGCGGTAAGGAGCGTTGCCCTCACACATATCGTCAAGCGCGTGAGCTGCAAAAAGACGATCAAACTCAGCGGTCGTCTTGATAGGATGCTCGGAGTTCTCGGCAGCCTGAGCCAGGTGCAGAACCTTCTGCTTGTACGAGAGGTTGTCGGAAGTGATGATGTCCATGAACTCGCTCATTAGTGCTCCTTACGTTTATCCTGCAAAAACAGGGTTGTGATTACGACGGGTACGTCGGTCGTTCCAGATGCGGCGTGGCGCGAGAAGCGCGTCATGCCAGGTGAGATGCGCAACGCTCGGGGCGAGAAGAACGGTCTTGCCCAAGCGTTGTGCCAGGTACAGAGGTTAGTCCAGAAGGTGGGTTTCTCCCTCGTGTTTCATTGCGTCATCGAGGCGCTGGAACTGCCTCTCGGTAATGACAATCTTGCCGTGCTGAACAGAAACCATGCCCCTCTCCTTAAGCTCGTCGATACCGCGGGCAACAGTCTTTGTGCTGGTACCAATCTTGTCCGCAAGCTCTTGCCTGGTCAGACGCACGGTAAACGGCCACTCAACGACGCCGCGGTGAATCTGATCGCGCGTCAGCTCGCTGAGCATGTACATCAGACGCTTGGTGCCGCTCCAGGTCAGCAGGCTGCGCTCGTAACCGGACTGACGCGTGAGGTTCTTGATAATCCAGCGCGAGCGGGTGAGAAGAGCCTCGGGGTCTGAACGAATCCACTGCAGGTAGTCCTCGCGTGGAACCGAAATGAACTCGCAGCCAGAAGTTGCGGTGAGCGATCCCAGATAAAACGGGCTCTCGCTGATAACTTCCATCTCGCCAAAAGCAACAGGGGCGCGATACTCGTCAATAACGTACGTGCTACCTGCGGAATTATGCGACGTGGTGCGCACGGTGCCGCGGCACAGAATGTACACGTTATCAACGCGGTCCAGCATGTGGACAAGGGTCTGTCCGGAGTTAAGACGAATCTGCCTACAGTGAGAAAGACGATTAGCAGGAACGCGAGAAGCCCATTTGATGATCTTCTTGCGAACGTCGGAGTCAAGACTGTCAAGGTAGGTTAAAACGTTCACACGAGACCTCGCTGTTCTTGCTTCGTAAGTCCTCATTACAGGACAGTTTTGGCTTAAGTTTGAGTAATTGTACCTGCTCCCTAAAATAAAAATAAGGACTTTTGTCCACTTTTTGAGACAATTTTCTTGAACAGTATCGGGCTGCGATTAGGTCGCGGCCAACCAGCGGTCAACTCGCGGTCAAGCTGCCGCAAGATAGAAAAGCCCCACGTCAAATGAACTGCCTCCCATTTCTTGGACACCAGAAATAGGAGGCAGTTCAAAACACACCTAAGTCAGATAATCTGTCAATAAGACGTATACATTACGCCGAAAATACCTCAAACGTGCAGATTATCTTCATTTGATGTGTAATATGCCCGCAATTGTGCAGAATATCTGTCATAGGTGTGTTCCTTAGAAGCGGAATTTACCTATAGTTAGATTTTTTATATTTCTCTATTCATTTTCAAGCATATTAAGTGAAGTTTATGCATAGAGATGCATATCAGGCAGTGCGACCGCCTAGCTGCCTAGCTGCCTAGCTATCTTGATTAAAAGCATGCCGATTCTTCAGCAAGGCCTGCCAAAGCTGCGCTATTTTGTGGGCCAGGCCTAAAAGCCGACGCTAATACGCTGCAGAATCATAATCACCCGCATATGAACTGCCTCCCATTTCTTGGACATAAGAAATGGGAGGCAGTTCAAAACGACGTAGGGGCCAAAAGAAATGCGATGCTTACGCGGCGTTCGCACGTGTACTTACGTGGTGCTTACGCAGCGCGTACGCGCACTTACTTGCGGTTGCAGACCTCAGCAGCAACCTTTGCGCCAAGAGCAACGTTGTTGAAGACCAGCTGAATGTTGGACTCAAGGGAGTTGTTGCCGGTAATCTCAGCAACCTTTGCCAGCAAGAATGGTGTGGACTCCTTGCCGTGGATGCCGTTTGCCTCTGCCTCTGCAAGGGCCTTCTCGATAGCTGCGTCGATGGTGTCCTTATCCATTGCGTACTGCTCAGGAATTGGGTTGGTAACCAGAAGACCGCTGTTCATGCCAATCTGCTGCTGGGTAGTGAAGATCTCTGCCAGCTCAGCAGGGGAGTCAACACGGTAGTCAACGCTAAAGCCGCTCTTACGAGTATAGAATGCAGGAAGCTCCTCGGTCTGATAACCAAGTACAGGAACGCCCTTAGTCTCCAGGTACTCAAGGGTAAGGCCAAGGTCAAGAATGGACTTTGCACCAGCGCAAATGACCATAACAGGAGTCTGTGCAAGCTCCTCAAGGTCAGCGGAGATGTCCATGGTGGTCTCAGCGCCACGGTGAACGCCGCCGATGCCACCGGTTGCAAAGACGTCGATGCCTGCCATGTGAGCAATCATCATGGTAGTAGTGACGGTAGTTGCGCCGTCCTTCTTCTCAGCAATGATAACGGGGAGGTCGCGGCGGCTTACCTTAGCAACCTCGCGGCCCTTTTTGCCCAGGTAGTCAATCTCGTCAGCGGAAAGGCCGGCACGCATCTGGCCGTTAATAATTGCGATAGTTGCAGGAATTGCACCGTTGTCGCGGATAATCTGCTCAACCTTCAGAGCGGTCTCAACGTTCTGTGGGTAAGGCATACCGTGAGAAATGATGGTGGACTCCAGAGCTACAACAGGCTTGTTCTGCTTAAGTGCCTCTTTGACCTCGTCAGATACAACGAGAAAATCCTTCAGGTTAGACATATATACTCCAATCGTAAACGACTAATGGAACCGAAAGTAGTGCCGTGCGAACGCTTTGTGCCGTGCAGACGCGCTGTGCCGTGCAGACGCGCTAAATACCTGCGCGCTTGATAACCTCTTCAACGTTGAGCTCACCGTTGATGGTGTCCTCACCCTCAATGGCCATGCTGGAAGCAGCCATACCAACCAGGCCAGTCTGCTCAAGCGTCATACCCTGAGTATACGCCCAGGTAATTCCTGCCATCATGGCATCTCCTGCACCTGTCATGTTGACCAGCTTTGCAGGAAGCAGCGGCAAGCGAACGGTCTTCTCGTGATCAGCGCAAAGAAGGCCCTTCTCGCCAAGGGAGATAAACACGCGCTTGAGGCCTGTTGCAAGCAGCTCGTGAGCTGCGGCTTCAAGAGAGGTATCGTCGGTGATCTTGATACCCGAGAGCATCTCGGCCTCAAGGCGATTTGGCTTGAGTGTGTGAATCTTTCCCAGGACCTTCTTGAGCTTCTGTGCCTTGATGGAAGAAACGGGATCGCAGAAGATGGGGCAGGTCACGTTCTTGGCAATGAACTCGATGGTCTGCTGAGGCAGGTTGGTATCAATTACGCAAGCTGCGGCGTGCTGGATAACATCCAGGCGCTCCTCGATGCGCTCAGGGGTGACATACTCGTAAATCTGCATGTCATTGATGGCTTCCTGCATCTCACCGTGCTC
>CAUVBV010000027.1:0-9280 GCA_963550405.1 uncultured Atopobium sp.
ATGAACATCACCGACGAGATTGCTGCTGCTCTCGAGGAGGAGTAAGCTCTCTGGTTCGCGACGCGCGCGCCACGAGCACGAAGAGCGCGACGCCCGGCGCGCGACAGGCGCGACAAAACTGCACTTCAAAGCCCCGCTTGCTAGCGGGGCTTTTTGTTTGGGTGACGATAAAGCTGTCAGAACACACCTGTGTCGGATAATCTGCACGTTTTTAGAAGGCCGACCACAGCAAAGTAAGATAATCTGTATATACAGAGCCAAAAACATAACTTACAGCCCTAAAAAACACAGTAAATGATGATAATCTGCGTAAAATGAGACTTTTGAGGGGTGTTTTTGCAGATTAAGTGACTTTGCTGTGTTTTCAAAATGCCAAAAATAGGGTCTTAAAAAATTTATGCATACAGATGAATTCATCCTCATGAATATCCATGAGGATGAATATTTTCGGATCATGGTAGTTGAAATTTTGATGTGTTATTCGCGAAACAAGAAAACCGACACCTAACAGCGCCTAAAACCTGCATCCGGAGCCAAATCCCACCGTTGTCCGCGCACCGCGCGTCGCACGTAGCCGCTGCAGCAATCCTACAGGCTTACGCGCACAACCTTGCGAACACCGGCAGCTTCGAGGGCTGCTACCTGCGAAATCGATGCGGATTCGTCCGTCATAAGCACGTCGATATCGGACGGGGAACCGTATTGGAAGCTGGAATTAACTCCCAGCTTGCTCGAGTCGGCTAGGACAATGTGCTGCTCAGAGTGCTTAAGCATCAGCGAGTTCACGCGCATCTCGTTTGAAACCAGCGTGGTGAGACCGCGCTCAGCAGAAATTCCTGAGCACCCCAGGATGCACTTTGCGGCGCGAATCTGGTTGATTGAAGCAAGTGCGAAATCACCGGTCATAGACTTCTTAGCTGGGCGAACTTCTCCGCCCGTAACCAAAACGGTCATTGATGGGGGATAGTCAGCCGCCAGCACGCTACCGTTATTGGTAACCACGGTGATGTTTTCGGCGCTGATGAATTCCAGGACTTTAATAGCGGTTGAGCTGGTGTTAATGAAGACCGTGTCGCCGTCTTTGATGAGTTTAGCAGCGGCTTGGGCAAGCTTGAACTTCGCGGTGACCTGGTTAGAACTGAGTCCCGTAGAGAGCGGGTCAAGTAGCGTGGCCATGCCATAGCTTCGAGAAATGAGGCCCTGAGCTTCAAGTTCATCGAGGTCACGGCGAATGGTAAGTGAAGAAACTTCAAACCTATCGGCAAGATCGCTGACGGAAACCTGGCGATATTGTTCAAGAAGACTCATAATAGAGCTTCTACGCGATGCTACAAATGAACGACTTGTGGCCATGAATCCCCCAATAGAACTCAAACTGCTGACAAACCTACGAAAATAGTTGCAAACTTTTCAAGCAACACGCCTGGCGAGAAACCCGACTACTTGCAAATAGTTCACGAGAAGATCGAAAAAAGCTCTCGAGAAGTACGTGCAAAAGAACAGCTTTCTGTGACATGATGACGCTATTTCCACAGTTAAAAGCCTTATATTTCTGAATATCACATAAGACGTTTAACTAATTTAGTTCCGTGAAAAACATCGTACAAATTGATAGCGCCTTTTGAACGGTTCGTGAACAATTGTGTAGATGCATTTCAGCGAATCTCAGTGTATCTTACCTTATCCTATGAACGTTTTGAATACTTAAACGGATATTTTTTAACGGTCAACGGTTTTTATGACGTAAATATCTAAAGTGAGCATAGATAAGTATTGCTAAACTCCCAACATTAGCTATACTAACATTATCGATTCGATTGGTAAAACGTTCTAAACGTTCAACAAATAGGGAAATTTGTTATACGGCAAGTCAAATGTCATATAAATTATTTATCTAATTGTTGAAGAGTTCAGAAGATTCAAGTTTTTGTCATTAAGCGATGTGTTCTTGTGTGGTCTTGCTATAGTCCAACACAAGGAAAGATTCACAGTAGCTACTGGAGAGGAGTGAATCGCATGTTACTTCGCGATATTTACGAGCAGAACCATTATGCATTCGTAAAGACCCCTATGACGTGGGAAGAGTCTATTAGAGAGTGCTGCAAACCACTGGAGGCTGACGGAACAGTCAATCCAGAGTATGCAGACGACATTATCGAGTGCGTAAAGAAGTACGGTCCTTACATTGTTATCGTTCCAAACGTTGCAATGCCACACTCCACTGCTCGCATTGGCTCTAATGGCAAGACTGCTATTGGATTTATGCACTCCGATGTTCCTGTTAACTTCGAGGATGGCGACGATGAGAAGCAGGTCAAGACCTTCTTTACTCTGAGCGCAACCGATCAGGAAGCACACCTTAAGAATATGCAGATGCTCGTTCAGGTCCTTATGAATGAAGAGGTCCTTGAGCGTCTGAAGAATATTCAGTCTCCAGAAGAGCTCTTGGAGATCGACAAGCTTATCTCCGAGTAGGCTCGTTTTCTCGCGCGTCGTTTAGGCGCGCCCGCGCGACGTCCGCACTTGCGCCGGTCGCGCGCCCGTTGCGCCCGTCTGTACGCGCTTTTGTGCCCATCTGGGCACGTAATTGAGGATTTCCTTTTGTAGTGTGGGCTGCAGAAGGTACGTATGTAGGACCCTTTGAAAGGGGTATCAATGGATATTGTTCTTGGTATTTGGAAATGGTTTGCGAGCAACTTCTTGACTCAGCCAGCCTATTTCATCGGTTTGATCGTTGCTATCGGCTACATTCTTCTTAAGAAGAAGTGGTACGACGTACTTGCTGGCTTCCTTAAGGCAGTCATTGGTTATCAGATCCTCCTGGTTGGTTCCGGCGGCCTGGTAACTGCATTCCGTCCAGTTCTTGTTGGACTTGAGGCTCGCTTCAACCTTTCTGCAATGGTCATTGACCCATACTTTGGCCAGAACGCAGTACAGGCAGGCATGGAGGCAGCTGACGCTCCTGCATTTATCGCAGGTCGTTCCTTCTCCTCCGTTATGCTTCTTCTGCTCTTCGCTTTCATTCTGAACATTGTTCTGGTTGCTTTTAAGAAGCAGACTAAGCTTCGCGCAATCTTTACTACTGGTCACGTCCAGGTTCAGCAGGCAGCAACTGCATTTTGGCTTATCCTCTTCTGCTTCCCACAGCTTAACGACGTTACCATCCTTGCAGTTATGACCGTTCTCCTTGGCCTTTACTGGGCAGTTGGCTCCAACCTTTGTATTGGACCTACCCAGGACCTTACTGATGGTGCTGGTCTCACCATTGCTCACCAGCAGATGTTTGGTGTTTACTGCGCATCCAAGGCTTCCGAGTGGCTCTCCAAGCACTCCAAGAAGGAGTCCAAGCGCATTGAGGACATCGAGCTCCCAGGCTTCCTCAAGATCTTCAACGAGAACCTCGTTGCAACTGCAATTCTTATGACAGCATTCTTTGGCGTCATTCTTGCTGTTCTTGGTCAGGACTTCCTGCTTGAGAACAAGTTCATGAAGCAGGGTCAGGATTTCTTCTTCTACATCATGACCACTTCCTTCCAGTTTGCTGTTTACCTCTCCATCCTGCAGCTTGGTGTTCGTACCTTCGTTACTGAGCTCACCAACTCCTTCCAGGGCATTTCTAACAAGCTCCTCAAGGGTTCCGTCCCTGGCGTTGACTGCGCAGTTACCTACGGCTTTGGTTCTCCAAACGCAGTTACCCTCGGCTTCCTCATGGGTGCAGCTGGCCAGTTCCTGGCAATCGCAGCTCTGCTGCTTCTGAAGTCCCCAGTTGTTGTTATCGCAGGCTTCGTTCCACTGTTCTTCGATAACGCTACTATCGGCGTTTACGCAAACAACAAGGGCGGCCTCCGCGCAGTTCTTATCATGCCTTTCATCTCTGGTCTTCTCCAGGTCTTTGGTTCAGCTCTTATCGCTGGCTGGGTTGGCATGGCTGCATACGGTGGATACCTTGGCATGTGGGACTGGGCAGTTGTCTGGCCAATCATGACCGGCGTCATGAAGTTCCTGTCCTACGCAGGTCTCGCAATTGTTGTCATTGCTCTTGTCGCAATCCCACAGCTCCAGTACCGTGCAAACAAAGACACGTACTTCATGGAGGTTGAGGATTACCAGAAGTGCAAGGAAATCCGTGCACAGAAGGCCGCCGCAGCTAGTGCGGAAAGCAAGTAGCCCTCTTTCTTCCTACCCTGAGCAGACCCCCATCTGCTCAGGGTTATTAGTAATACTCGGCACATTGTTTGATGCACTATTTGCTCTAAAAGCGATGCGTATGGTGCCCAAATGGGTACAAACACAATGTGTCTGTAATCAGTTTGTTTGATCGAAGGAGTCAACATGAACGCAAAGATTTTGGTCGCATGTGCTAACGGCGCAGGTACCTCCCTGATGATGAAGATGACCGCTGAGCGCGTCACTCAGAAGCTCAACATGGGCGTCGATAAGATTCACCATTGCGCACTGTCTGAGGGCGTAAGCTCTGCTCGTCAGTACGATATTGTTTTTGCACCACTTAACTTCCTGAACATGTACGACGATGCTGCTAAGGCTGGCGTCACCGTCATTGGTCTGCGCAACGTTCTTTCTGACGCAGAGATGGAAGAGAAGCTCAAGGAAACCGGCGCTGCAGAGAAGTTTTCCGCATAGTTTAGGTTTCTAAAGAATCGAGCACTTTAATGACTTTTGAAAAGAAAATTCTTGCCGAGATGCCTAAGTGCTATGCACTTGGCATGTTTGAGGGAGAAGACACACCAAGCTTTTTAGCTGCTGTCGAGAAGGACGGTCCAATCCGTCGTTTTACGCTTGATGGTGAGCCTCTGGAGACTGTTGCTCCAGGCCCTGGCGGCGTCATGACCATTACTCAGGTTCCTGGCAGGAAAGATCAGTTCCTCGCAACCCGCAAGTTCTTCTCGCCAAACTTTGGTGGAGACGACGCAGCAATTGCATCCTATACCAAGCAGGCAGACGGTTCGTGGTCTGAGCAGATTCTCTGCGACCTCCCTTATGTTCACCGTTTTGGCATCTTGAAGGCTGCTGACGGTCAGCTTTGGGTTCTTGCTTGCTCTATCAAGGGTGGAGCTGAGACAGGCGTCAAGGATGATTGGCGCACTCCAGGTGCTGTTTGGGCTGCTCCTCTGAGCAACAACCTTGAGCAGTACACAGCAGACAACCAGCTTAAGCTGACTTGTGTTGCTAACTATCAGGTTCAGAATCACGGTTTCTGGACTGCACCTGATAAATCGTATGCTTTGATCTCAACCGCCGCAGGTGTGTTTAGATATGTGCCACCAACCACTCCTGAGGGTATTTGGGATGTCACCTGCCTTCTGGTCCAGCCAACAAGCGATATTGTTGCAACAGACTTTGACGGCGACGGCAAGCTGGAGATTCTTACCTTCTCCAAGTTCCACGGTGACACGCTGGCAATTTGGCACGAAGGCCAGACTCGCGATCGCTACGAGCAGGTTTGGTGCGACCCACAGAAGCGCAGCTTCCTTCACGCGCTTTGGGCAGCAGACCTTAATGGCGAGAAGTGCGCAGTCATTGGCAACCGCAAAGATGGTCGCGATTTGTTGCTTGTTAGATACGTTGACGGCCAGTACACCGTAGACGTTATCGACCACGACCTCGGACCAGCAAACTGCATGGTGTATAGGCATGATGGCAGCGATTACATTGTTGCTGCATATCGTGAGACAGACCAGCTGGCTCTCTACAAAGTAGTGGAGTAGGGCTGCGTTTTGTAGTGAGCGCTCAGGATAAGCTTCTGAGCATGCAGGCAAAGTCCTGAGCGCTGCTCAACAACCTGCATATACATCAAAGTACTAGTCCTCTGTTTTAAGAAAGGAGCGCGTAATGGCAGATTTGAAAGACGTCACACGCGACAGTTGGATTATGAGCACCTTCCCTGAGTGGGGAACTTGGCTCAACGAAGAGATTGACAATGCCGTAGTAGAGCCAGGCCAGGTTGAGATGTGGTGGCTCGGCTGCGTTGGTATTTGGTTTAAGACTCCTGGTGGAGCAAACGTTGCCGTTGACTTCTGGGCAGGCAACGGTAAGCGCACCCACGGTGACGGTCTCATGAAGCCTGGTCACCAGATGGCAAACATGGCTGGCGTTCGTAAGATGCAGCCAAACCTGCGTAACGTTCCTTTTGTTATTGATCCATTTGCTATCAAGAACCTTGACGCAGTTGTAGTAACTCACATTCACCAGGACCACATGTCCAAGGAGCTTGCAGCTCACGTTGTTAATAACAACATGACTACTACTGACGAGAATGGCAAAGAGATTCCAGTTCCATTTATTGGTCCTAAGGATGCAGTTGACATTTGGGTTGGCTGGGGTGTCCCACGCGAGCAGTGCATTGTTGTTAAGCCTGGCGACCGTGTTAAGGTTAAGGACATGGAGATCGTTGCATACGATTCCTTTGACCGCACCATCATCGTTACCACTACTGATACATCTGAGAACCGCCCAGACCTCTGGGGCAAGTGCCCAATGGACATGGACGAGAAGGCAGTTAACTACCTCTTTGTCACCCCTGGTGGAAACATCTATCACTCCGGCGACTCTCACTACTCCATTTACTTTGCTAAGCACGGCAAAGACATCGCTCAGGAGTTCGGCGGCGTAGATGTCTGCTTTGGCGCTTTTGGCTGCAACCCAATTGGTATCCAGGACAAGATGGAAGCAACCGATATGCTCCGCATGGCTGAGGCTCTTCAGTCCAAGGTTGTTATCCCAATTCACCACGATGTTTGGACTAACTTCCAGGCAGACGTCCAGGAGATCAAGGTTCTTTGGGATATGCGTAAGGATCGCCTTGACTACAAGTTCCACCCATTCTTCTGGGAGGTCGGCGGCCACTACACCTATCCACAGGATAAGGATCGCTTTGCTTACCATCACGACCGCGGCTTCCATGATTGCTTCGATCACGAGCCAAACGTCCCATTCCGTAGCGTTCTCTAAGGAGCAGTCTCTATGATGCTTAAAGAGCTTCGTGATGAAGTGTATGAAGCAAACATGGACCTGCCAAAGCATGGCCTGGTAGTCTTTACCTGGGGTAATGCTTCTGGACTTGACCGTGAGCGTGGCCTGTTTGTTATCAAGCCATCGGGCGTCTCCTACGAGGAGCTCAGCCCTGAGAACTTGGTTGTCTGTGATCTTGACGGCAACGTTGTTGAGGGTGAGATGAACCCATCTTCTGATACTCCAACGCATGCATGCTTGTATCGTGCATGGGGCGATAAGATCGGCGGAATTGTTCACACTCACTCAACCCACGCTGTTTCTTGGGCACAGGCAGGACGTTCTATTCCCTGCTATGGCACCACACACGCAGACTATTTCTACGGAGATATTCCTTGCGTGCGCAGCCTTACCAAGGACGAGGTAGAAAGCGCCTATGAGCTTGAGACCGGAAACGTTATTGTTGAGGGCTTTGCTCACTTGGACCCAATTGCGGTTCCAGGAACGCTCCTTCACAACCACGGTCCTTTCTCTTGGGGCAAAGACGCAATGGCTGCTGTGTATCACGCTGTAGTTATCGAGGAGGTTGCAAAGATGGCAACACTCACCGAGCTCAATAACCCTAAGGTTCAGGAGGCACCACAGTACCTTCAGGACAAGCACTACATGCGTAAGCATGGTCCAAATGCCTACTATGGACAGGGTAATCACTAAAGCCTGTTCAGTGAGTAGAATCTGTTTCAGTCAGGCGGTCTTGTATAAGGCCGCCTGTTTTTAAAAGGAGAAGATATGTCCAAGTATCAGCTAGGACTTTACGAGAAGGCCACTCCAACTGATCTTTCTTGGGAAGAGCGCCTCAGCGTGGCAGGGGAGTCTGGCTTTGATTATGTTGAGATCTCCGTTGATGAGTCTGACGCTCGTCTTTCTCGCCTCGAGTGGACTGGTGAAGAGCGTGCGGCAGTCCGTCAGGCAATGGTAAACTCTGGCGTTCGTCTGGGTTCTATGTGCCTTTCTGGTCATCGTAAGTATCCCTTTGGTTCTCGTGATCAGGCAACTCGTGAGCGTAGCCTTGAGATTATGCAGAAGGCACTTGATCTTGCAGGTGATCTGGGACTTCATACCATCCAACTTGCTGGCTATGACGTGTACTACGAGGACGGCGCAGAGGATACCCGCAAGTACTTTGAGGAAAACCTGGCAAAGGCTGTAGAAATGGCTGCTCAGGCGGGCATTGTTATGGGCTTTGAGACCATGGAGACTCCGTTTATGGATACGGTCGAGAAGGCCATGCACTATGTAAGCCTTATCAACAGCCCATATCTTGGTGTGTATCCCGACGCTGGCAATTTGACTAATGCATCATTTATTTACGGCAACACCGTTGCTGATGACATCGCGCTTGGTGCAGGTCATATTTTTGCAGCTCACCTTAAGGAAACTGTTGCTGGTGCATATCGTGAGATCCCATTCTCTACGGGCACCACTGATTACGAGGGAGCTCTCTCGCAGCTTGTTCCTCAGGGAGTCAGGCGCTTTGTTGCAGAGATGTGGTACACCGGCAGCGAGAACTGGAAGGAAGATCTGGTCTTTGCCTCCACGTACGTTCGCAGCAAAATTGATAAGGCGTTTGAGGGGTAAACGGTCTTTTTGCACTTGTTTTTGGGTTTCTCGCCACAGACGGTACATAAGAATCTGTACAATGTGGTTTAGCTCTTTCTTAGTACGACGTACGTTTCCAAACTCGTTTAAGTTTGTACAGGGAAGGATTTAACATGAAGTTCTTTATTGACACTGCAGATATCGATGAGATTTCTGAGGCTTTGAGCTGGGGCTGCCTGGCAGGTGTTACCACCAACCCATCACTGTATGCAAAGATTGGTGGCAAGCTGGCAGACTTTGAGTCTCATATGGTTAAGATTGCACAGCTTTGCGAAGGTCTTCCTGTTTCTGCTGAGTCCACAGCAACTACAACTGAGGGCATGATTGAGGAAGGTCGTCACCTGGCTTCTCTTGCTCCAAACATTGTTGTAAAGCTTCCTATCTGCGCAGAGAGTCTTGCTGCTACTCATCAGCTTGCTTCTGAGGGAATCCGCGTTAATATGACGTTGATTTTCTCGGCACCTCAGGCTCTTCTTGCAGCAAATGCTGGTGCTCGCTACATTTCGCCATTTGTTGGTCGCTTTGATGACATCGGCGAGGACGGCATTGAGCAGCTGGGAACCGTAGTTTCGTGCATCGAAAATTACGCATGGGATAAAAACGTTGATCACACCGTAGAGATTATTACGGCTTCTGTCCGTACGCCTAACCA
>CAUVBV010000028.1:0-9081 GCA_963550405.1 uncultured Atopobium sp.
AGCGCATGAAGCACCGTGTGGAGCACGGCGGCGGGGGAGAGCCGCTTACCGAAAGCGATTTCCGCCTCTGTAGGACTTCTACACAAAATCTTCATATATAGAAAAGACGAGTTAGTTAAGGATTTACCTGCAACATAACGTTTGTGCAGTTGAAAAACATAAACGCGATAATATAGTCAAAACGTCTTAAAAAATCAAGTGTTTTTCTGTTGACGCGCATTAAAATCTTGACTAAATTACTAGGTTGCGACAATTGCCACCTTCCACCCTTTTGAAGGAGGACAACCTGGTGTCTACCGCTAAAAAGACTTCCCTCACCACGCCTCAGGCGCATACTGGACGCAGGACGTTCAGTAAGATTCCCGCAGCTATGGAGCTGCCAAATCTGATTTCTGTACAGAAGGAATCATTTGAGCGCTTTATGGGAGAGGGCCTTGCAGAGTCCTTCGCTGAGTTCTCGCCAATTGAGAACAGCGCTGGAACCATGCAGGTCACCTTTGGTGACCATCAGTTCGGCGACCCTGCCAATTCAATGGCTGAGTGTCGTGCAAAAGACATTTCATATCAAGCACCTCTTTTTGTTGACGTCCGTTTTGTCAACAAAGAGACTGGTGAGATGAAGGAGCAGCTTGTCTTCATGGGTGATTTCCCACTGATGACTGAGCGCGGTACCTTCATCATCAACGGTTCTGAGCGCGTTGTGGTTTCACAGCTCGTTCGTTCACCTGGCGTGTATTTCTCGTCAGAGATGGACAACGGTGTTCTGGTCCACAAGTCTCAGTTCATTCCTGCACGTGGTGCATGGCTTGAGTTTGAGGTTGATAAGCGCGGCCACCTGGTCGTCTCCATTGACCGCAAGCGTCGCCAGAGCGCTACCGTCTTCCTCCGTGCACTTGGCATTGCTGTTACCGATGACGAGATCCTCTCGCTTCTTGGTGACTCCGATGTTGTTCGCAACACACTTGAGCGTGATGTTGCAACCACACGTGAGGATGCTCTTATCGAGATTTATCGTCGTCAGCGTCCAGGCGAGCCACCAACTGTTGACTCTGCCCGTTCTTTGCTTGACGGCCTCTTCTTCAACGAGCAGCGCTATGACCTTGCACGCGTTGGTCGTTACAAGATCAACAAGAAGCTTGAGGAAGAGATTCCTGCAGACGTTCGTGTTCTTACCAAAGAGGACATCGTTGCAGCTCTTCAGTACCTTCTTGCAGTGCACGCAGGTGATGAGTCTAAGCACCTCGATGACATTGACCACTTTGGCAACCGCCGCGTCCGTACCGTTGGCGAGCTGGTCCAGAACCAGTTCCGCATTGGTATGAGCCGCATGGAGCGCGTTGTTCGTGAGCGCATGGCATCTCAGGACGCAGACGACATCACTCCACAGTCTCTGATCAACATCCGTCCAATTGTTGCTGCAATCAAGGAGTTCTTCGGTTCTTCTCAGCTTTCGCAGTTCATGGACCAGGCAAACCCACTTGCTGGTTTGACCCACAAGCGTCGTCTTTCTGCTCTGGGACCTGGCGGTCTTGCAGGACACAAGTCTGGCTCCAGCCGTCGTACCAACGTTCCTACCGCAGTCCGCGACGTTCACAACTCGCACTACTCCCGTATGTGCCCAATCGAGACTCCTGAGGGACCAAACATTGGTCTTATCGGCTCCTTGGCACTGTACGCTCACGTAAATGAGTACGGCTTTATCGAGGCTCCTTATCGTAAGGTCACAGACGGTGTTGTTTCTGACGACATCGTGTGGATGACCGCAGACGAGGAGGAGAATCACATTATTGCTCCTGCTAACACCCCAATTGACCCTAAGTCTAAGAAGTTTGTTGAGGTTGACGCAGACGGCAAGATTGTTGATGCAGACCGCGTTATCGCACGTACCCGCGACTTCGACGGTTCCTTCGGTGCACCTGCACAGGTTCCTGTTGAGGACGTTGACTACATGGACGTTTCTCCACGTCAGCTTCTCTCCGTCGCAGCTAACCTCATTCCATTCCTTGAGCACGACGACGCAAAGCGTACCCTCATGGGTGCAAACATGCAGCGTCAGGCAGTGCCTCTGATTCAGTCCCACGCTCCATTTGTTGGAACTGGTATGGAGGGTCGCGCAGCTCAGGACTCTGGCGAGCTTATTTGCGCAGAGTTTGCAGGTGAGGTCACCGAGGTAGACGCAGCTCACGTTGTCATCTACTCCGATGAGCACGGTTCTCAGCGCTACGATCTTCCTAAGTACGAGCGCTCTAACCAGTCCACTTGCATCAACCACCGTCCAATTGTCACAGTTGGACAGAAGGTCGAGAAGGGCCAGCCAATCGCAGACGGTCCATCTGTTGACCACTCTGAGCTGGCACTTGGTGCAAACCTTACCGTTGCTTACATGCCATGGGAAGGCTACAACTACGAGGACGGTATTATCGTCTCCGAGCGCGTTGTTCAGGAAGACCTCCTGACCTCCGTTAACATTTCCCGCCACGAGATTGATGCTCGTGACACCAAGCTTGGTGCTGAGGAGATTACCCGCGAGATTCCAAACCTTGGTGAGGACATGCTCGCAAACCTCGACGATGACGGTATCATCCGCATCGGCGCTGAGGTTGGCCCTGGCGATATTCTGGTTGGTAAGGTCACTCCTAAGGGTGAGACTGCTCTGACCGCAGAAGAGCGCCTGCTTCGCGCAATCTTCGGTGCTAAGGCACACGACGTTCGCGATACTTCCCTCAAGATGCCACACGGCTCCTATGGCCGCGTTGTTGACGTTGTCCGCTTCAGCCGTGAGGCTGGAGATGACCTGCCTCCAGGAGTAAACGACCTGGTCCGCGTCTTTGTTGCTCAGCGTAGAAAGATCCAGCAGGGCGATAAGATCGCTGGTCGTCACGGTAATAAGGGTGTTATTTGTAAGGTTCTCCCTGTTGAGGACATGCCTTACATGGCAGACGGTACCCCAGTAGACGTTATTCTCGACCCACTGGGCGTTCCTTCCCGTATGAACGTTGGTCAGCTGCTTGAGTGCCACCTTGGCTGGGGTGCTGCACACGGTTGGGATGACGATGACGCAGATTCTAAGCGTTACGTTGATGGCCCAATTCCTGTTGCAACACCACTCTTTGACGGTGCTACTGATGAGTCCGTTGCAGAGATTGTTCGCCGCACCAATATCAACATGATTAACAAGGCTCTCAAGGAGTACGGCGAGGACATGCGTGAGGAGTTTGTTCCACAGCTCAACGAGCGTGGTAAGACTACCCTCTACGATGGTCGTACCGGCGAGGCATTCAAGAGCCCAATTACCGTTGGTGTTTCTTACATCCTGAAGCTCGGCCACATGGTTGACGATAAGATCCACGCGCGTTCAACTGGTCCTTACTCTCTTGTTACCCAGCAGCCTCTGGGTGGTAAGGCACAGTTCGGCGGTCAGCGCTTTGGTGAGATGGAGGTTTGGGCACTGTATGCATACGGTGCTGCTAACGTCCTCCAGGAGATCCTCACCGTTAAGTCTGACGATACCAACGGCCGTGTTAAGACCTACGAGTCCATTGTTAAGGGCGAGAACATTCCTACTGCTGGAATTCCTGAGTCCTTCAAGGTTCTGGTCAAAGAGATTCGCTCCCTGGCACTTGACATTGAGCCAATCTCCTATCGTAAGCGTGCAAATACCGCAAAGGTCACAGATCCTGAGGAGAAGAACGCTGTTGAGATCCTCAACGACCTTGGCTTCACTGAGGTAACCGCTTCCGACCTGTCCCAAGACGCTGAGGGTGCATCCGCACTTGTAGGCGACGCGACCACCGATAAGGAGTAGCGACTGTGGCAGATTTCGATTCCACTGAATTTGACGCTATTAAAATTTCTCTAGCGTCTGCTGATGATATCCGCGGTTGGTCCTATGGCGAGGTAAAGAAGCCTGAGACCATCAACTACCGTACCCTTAAGCCAGAAAAGGACGGTCTTTTCTGCGAGAAGATCTTTGGACCTGTAAGGGACTGGGAGTGCGCCTGCGGTAAGTACAAAGGCATTCGCTTCAAGGGCATTACCTGCGAGCGCTGCGGTGTTGAAGTAACCACCGCAAAGGTTCGTCGTGACCGCATGGGCCACATCGAGCTTGCTGCTCCTGTAAGCCACATCTGGTACTTCAAGAGCCCAACCAGCTTCCCTCTGGCACGTCTTCTTGATATCAAGAGCAAGGACCTCGAGAAAGTCCTCTACTTTGCATCTTACGTAATCACCAGTGTTGACACTGAGGCACGTGAGGCTGACGTAGACGATCTTCGTGAGGAGCTTGCAGCAGACCTCGAAGAGCTTGACGCAGAGCGTGACGATCAGATTGCACGTCTTCGCGAGCAGGGCCAGCCACAGGATGACGAGTTTGGCGATTTTGAGCCTCTTTCTGAGGACGAGATTCGTGCAGGCGTCGCTGATCTTGAGGAAGAGTACGAGGAAGAGAAGACGCTTCGTCGTGAGGCTTTCGAGAAGTTCATGCAGCTTGAGACCAGAGAGCTCATCTCCGATGAGGGTCTGTTCTCCGAGCTTAAGCGCTACTACGGCATCTACTTCAAGGGTGGCATGGGCGCAGAGGCTGTACGTGACCTTCTTTCCAACATTGACCTTGAGAAAGAGGCCAAGGAGCTCCGCGCTATTATCGCCAATGAGGATGCTCAGAAGCAGAAGCGCGAGAAGGCCATTAAGCGCCTTGAGATTGTTGACGCTTTCCTTAAAGGTGGCAACGATCCAGCTAACATGATCCTTGACGTTGTACCAGTTATTCCACCTGATCTTCGTCCTATGGTTCAGCTTGATGGTGGCCGTTTTGCAGCTTCCGACTTAAACGATTTGTATCGTCGTGTTATTAACCGTAACAATCGTCTTAAGCGCCTGCTTGACCTTGAGGCACCTTCTATCATTGTTAACAACGAGAAGCGCATGCTTCAGGAGTCCGTTGACGCTCTGTTTGACAACGGTCGCCGTGGTCGTCCAGTCACTGGTCGTGGTGGACGTCCTCTGAAGTCTCTTGCTGAGGCCCTTAAGGGTAAGCAGGGTCGCTTCCGTCAGAACCTTCTGGGTAAGCGTGTTGACTACTCTGGCCGTTCCGTCATTGTTGTTGACCCACACCTGAAGCTGCACCAGTGCGGCCTTCCATCTGCTATGGCACTTGAGCTCTTCAAGCCATTTGTCATGCGTCGTTTGGTTGAGCTTCGTAAGGTTGAAAACATTAAGGGCGCAAAGCGCGCTATTGACCGTGGTACTCCAGTTGTTTGGGACGTTCTGGATGAGGTCATTCAGGACCGCCTCGTTCTTCTCAACCGCGCACCTACCCTTCACCGTCTGTCTATCCAGGCATTTGAGCCAGTTCTTATCGAGGGTAAGGCAATTCACCTGCACCCTCTGGTCTGCGCACCATTCAACGCAGACTTCGACGGCGACCAGATGTCTGTCCACGTGCCACTTTCTACTCAGGCACAGACAGAGGCTCGCATTCTGATGCTCTCCAGCAACAACCTCAGAAGCCCTGCTTCTGGTAAGGTTCTGACCGTTCCTTCTCAGGATATGGTCTTTGGTGTCTACTACCTCACTTCCGAGAAGACCGGTGAAGACGCTAAGACTCTTACCTTTGCAAGCTTTGAGGATGCTCTTCTGGCTATCGAGGCCAACCGTGACCTTGATATCCAGGCAAAGGTTGTTGTCCGCGTAAGCTCCAAGGATGCAAACGTTGCTGATAGCGATCGTGCTATCTTCCGCGTTATGACTGGTCGCGGTCAGTATGAGGACCTGGACGTTACTGAGGGTACTAAGCGTTTTGAGACCACTGTTGGTCGCATTATCTTCAACCGTCAGTGCCTGCCAGAGGATTACCCATACATTAACTACAAGATGGTTAAGTCCGACATTGGTGTTCTGGTCAACGATTGCTGCGACCGTTACCCAATGGCTGATGTTGAGCCAATTCTGGATAACATCAAGAAGACTGGTTTCCACTACGCAACTCTTGCTGGTCTGACCGTTTCTGTTTGGGACGCTGTTATTCCTCCACACAAGCCACAGCTGCTTCAGGAGGCACAGGACCGCGTTGACCAGATCAACGAGTACTACGAGGACGGCTTCCTTTCCGAGCGAGAGCGTCACGTTGAGGTTGTTAACGCATGGACCGAGTGCACCGATCTTCTCGGCTCTGAGATGCTTGCAGGCTTTGCAGAGGACAACCCAATTTACATGATGGCTGACTCTGGAGCTCGTGGTTCTAAGACACAGCTTCGCCAGCTTGCTGGTATGCGAGGCCTGATGGCGGATATGTCCGGTGAGACCATCGACCTTCCAATTAAGGCAAACTTCCGCGAGGGTCTTGAGCCTCTTGAGTACTTCATTTCTACCTACGGTGCTCGTAAGGGTCTGGTAGATACCGCTTCCCACACCTCCGACTCTGGTTACCTGACTCGTCGACTCGTTGACGTTGCACAGGACGTCATTGTTCGTGAGGAGGACTGCGGCACTGATGAGGCAGTTACCTATCCTCTGATTAAGCCTGGTCAGACTTCTGTCGATACTGACCTGATTGGTCGCTGCACCCTTGAGGATGTCTGCGATCCAAACACTGGCGAGGTTCTTATCCCTGCTGGTGGCTATGTTGAGTCCAAGCAGGATCTTGAGCGTCTTGTTGAGCACGGCCTTGCTAAGGTTCAGCTCCGCGCGCTTCTGACCTGTAAGTCTAAGTACGGCGTCTGCCAGAAGTGCTACGGCTGGGATCTTTCCACCCGTCGTCCTGTCAACATTGGTACTGCAGTTGGTATTATCGCAGCTCAGTCCATTGGTGAGCCTGGTACTCAGTTGACCATGCGTACCATTCACTCCGGTGGTGTTGCAGGCGCAGACGATATTACGCAGGGTCTTCCTACCGTTGCTCGTATGTTCGACGTCGTCGGCAACGTCAACGAGAAGATTCTTGGCCGCGAGGCTGACCTGGCTCCTGTTTCTGGTGTTCTTCACATTACCCCAGAGACCACCGAGTACCTGCTGCGTATTGTTGATGCAGACGATGCTTCCCGTGTCATCGAGGAGTGGCGTGTACCTGCATCTGTCCGCTTCATGCCTGGTATTGAGGATGGCGTTGTTGTCCGTGCTGGTGATCAGATTACCCGCGGCTTCGTCAACTTCCGTATGCTCCGTCGACTCACTGACATTGAGTCCACCATGCACACCTTCGTTGAGTCCGTTAAGGACGTCTATACCTCTCAGGGTGTAGAACTCAACGATAAGCACATTGAGGTTATCGCACGTCAGATGCTTCGCCGTGTTCAGGTTACCAACCCAGGTGACTCTTCGTACCTGCTTGGTCAGTACGTGGACCGCTATGTCTTTGCAGAGACTGTCCAGAACATTGCCCTTGCTGGTGGTACTCCACCAGAGGCAGAGCCAGCAATCCTTGGTACTCTGAAGGTTGCAAGCTCTATCGATTCTTGGCTCTCCAGTGCATCGTTCATCCGTACTGCAGGCGTTCTTACCTCTGCAGCTATCGAGGGCGACGTTGACCACCTGCTTGACCTTAAGTCCAACGTTATTGTTGGTAAGCAGATTCCTGCAGGTACTGGTCTCTCCGCATACAACGATGTTGAGCTTACCTACCACGGCACCAAGATTGATGGCCCAACCTCTTCTCTTGCTAAGTCTCTTCCAGACTGGGCACCAGCAGAGCTTAAGGACATCGAGGAGCAGCTTCCTAAGCAGCTTGACTGGGTCAACGAGGATTACAACGGTGGCGTTTACTCCAAGAATGGCCGCACGCTTTCAAGCGAGGACGCAAAGCTGTACCTCTTCGACGATCTTGGCGTGTCACAGCGTTGGACCAACAAGTTCAGCGAGGTTGGCATTGAGACCGTAGGCGATCTTATCGGCAAGACTGAGGAAGACCTGCTTCGCATTGATGGTATTGGTGCAAAGGCAATCGAGGAGCTTCGCGATGGCCTTGAGGCTCGTAACCTCCTTTACATCCTTGAGCCAGAAGAGGATGAGGCAGATTCTGAGGATCTTTCTCAGCTGCTCAACATGGTCTTCTCGCCAGAAGGCGATGGCGGCTTGATGCTGGGCTCTGCAGCTCCATCCACGCACTCTGATTACACCGAGACACTCATCGGTTCTTCTTCCGACGAGGTTAGCCCTGATGTAATCAACGAGGACCTTGGTTCTCTGGATGACCTTCTCAATCAGGTTGTCCGTATGGACGCTGAGGCAGACGGCGAAGACGAGTAAGTAATCTCGCCGGATACATCAAACTTTTTCGGAGATTGACTCCGATACAGAAGAGGACTTCAGCCGTTAGCTGGAGTCCTCTTTTAGTTGCGCGTCGACGGGGGAGTATCGGTATATACTAATCTTTTATGATTTACGTTAAGTAGCCATGAACTCTGCGACTCTCAAAAGATAGGAATAGCAATGGATAGTCATTCCCACGACTCTGAACAGTGCGAGCACACCCATTCTACGTGCGATTACGTTTCTGATCAGAAACTGAACGAATACCTGGTAAACGATGACATCATCTATGATGCAACTCAGATTTTTGATGCGCTGTCTGATTTCACGCGATTCCAGATTTTGGGTGCCCTGGTAAATGGCGAGAAAAGCGTCACAGAGTTGCAGGAAATGCTTTCTGTTTCACAGTCAGCAACCTCTCACCAGTTGCGTCTTTTGCGCGACCGCGGTCTTGTCAATGCAAAAAGAGATGGCAGAAAGGTCATCTATTCACTTGCAGATGAGCACGTCACAACGCTGATTCGTGTTGGTCTTGCACATGCCGCACATCTGTTGGGTCACTAACGTACGTATTGGAACTGTGGAGAGAACTTATGGGTGAGTATCGCGTCATTGAAGTTAAGCAGAGCGTTTTTGCAGCTAACGAGAAAAGCGCAGATCAGCTAAGAGAAGAAATGAAGAAAAAGGGAACCCTGCTGGTAAACCTTATGTCTTCTCCTGGTTCTGGTAAAACTACTACCCTTAAAAAGACTATTGCCGCTCTGAATGGCAAGCTTTCGCTCGCTGTTATGGAAGCTGATATTGATTCAGATGTTGATGCTGCTGCTATTTCAGAAA
>CAUVBV010000029.1:0-8314 GCA_963550405.1 uncultured Atopobium sp.
CTTTCACAGGTCGCCTTTTTCATCTCAAAAATTTTGCGTATATTAGCTTTCCAAAGCTTCAAATGACTTAAAGCCCTCGCCGATTGCCTCGTGAACCTCTGAAATAAATACCAGCGCATCTGGATCAATCTCAGAAACAATGGCCTTTAGCTGAACAAGCTCTGTACGACCAAGTACACACATCAAAACTGGCTTGTGTGCGCCGCTCCACAGTCCTCGTGCCTGAAGCTCCGTACAACCACGATTAAGGTTGTACAAAATCTCGTGAGCAATTGCATCATGCTCAGAAGAAATAACGTAAACGCAACGCTCGGACCTTGGTCCGTCAATGACAAAGTCAATCATTTTTCCGGTGATAAAGATTGCCAGTGCAGAATACAAACCATTTTCTAGCGAGAAAACCGGGATGGCCACAATGATGATGACGATATCAACAATAATAATGGCGGTGCCCGATGGAACAGAAAAATGCTTGGAAAACGCTTGAGCAATAATATCTGTACCACCGGTATTGCCACCTGCTCTAAATACAAGTCCAAGACCAAAACCGCAGATAATACTACCCCACAGTGCCGCAAGCATAAGATCATTAGCGCCAAGAGCTGGCAGGAATGGAGCAAAAAGGTCAACAAAAATACTTGAAATTAAGAAGCCTGCAACGCTCTTGAGCAAGTATTTTTTGTTTCCACTTTTTGCAACAAAAGCCATCAAAATAATATTCATGGCGATTGTCTGCATACCAACAGGCAGGTCAAATCCAAAAGGTAGCGCAACGGCCCTAATAACCGTTGCAAAACCGGTAATACCACCAGCAGCAAGTCCGTTTGGAACTTCAAAAACATCAAGGCCAACTGCAAAAATTGCACAGCCAAGGACGATAAAGAACGAGTCTTTAAAGGTCTTTTGCCAAGTAGATTTTTGCACACTAATCCTTTCCGCCAACAACCCAGCGATGATACGCAATGATGAACTGGTCAAGATCGCCGTCTGAAAGAACGGACTCTACGTTTCCTGTCTCTGCGCCTGTTCTTAAATCCTTAATAAGCTGATAAGGATAAAGAACATAGCTCCTAATCTGATTTCCAAACGAGATTTCTCTCTTTGGACCACGAAGCTCATCAAGCTCAGCCTCGCGTTTCTCTTTTTCAATCTCATACAAACGACTGCGCAAGATATTCATTGCTGCAGCTTTGTTCTGCAATTGACTGCGTTCGTTTTGGCAGGTGACTACTGTTCCTGTTGGAATGTGAGTAATACGAACTGCCGAGTCTGTGGTGTTGACTCCCTGACCTCCTGGACCAGACGCATGATACACATCAATGCGCAGGTCATTGGGGTCAATATCAACCTCAATATCCTCAGGAAGAACAGGTAAAACTTCCACCCCAGCAAATGATGTCTGCCTGCGTTTTTTATCGTCAGTAGGAGAAATTCTTACCAGACGATGTACACCCTGCTCTGCACGAAGCATGCCGTAAGCGTTCTTACCGCTTACGGTAAAAGTTGCACGGTCAAGACCAATAACCTCTGCAACGGGTGCGTCGTTGATGTCAACTTTCCAACCACGTCGGTCACAATATTTGAGATACATGCGAAAAAGCATCTCGCACCAGTCTTGAGACTCAAGACCGCCTTGACCAGGCTTAATGGTAACAATTGCATCGCCATGATCAAGCTCATCAGTAAACCAACTTGAAAGCTCAAGCTCAGACAAATCTTTTTCAAGGGATACCGCCAACGCTTGAGATTCATCAAGTGACGCTTGGTCTTCAAGTTCTGTTCCAAGCTCAAAGGCAGCCTCGGCATCACCGAGTTTCTCTTTAGCCCTATCAATACCAGCAACATCATCGCGAAGCGATGCTAGTTGGGTCATTACCTTTTGCGCAGCTTCAGCGTCGTCCCAAAAATTGGGACGAGCACTTTCTGCTTCAAGTTCTGAAATTTGCTGACGCTTCTCGGCGAGGTGAAGATACCCTTCTACCTCTAAGAGACGCTCCGCTAAAGCCTGGAGCGAAACAACCTCTGTATCAGCCATTCTTACCTGTTTCGGCCGTGGCAGTTCTTAAACTTTTTACCACTTCCACATGGGCAAGGATCGTTGCGGCCAACATTGACGTAAGGATTTGGATCGTCAGACTTACGGTAGGTAGACACAGAAGACTGGCTGGCACCGGTTCCCTGTGGGCTCTTGCCAATAGCTGCGGCATTCTTAAGCATGCTCTTGCCTTGCTTAAGGGCCTTTTGATCGCCATCAGTCTCTTCTCCACCAGAATAGTGAGCATTCTGGAAGGCCTCTGCCTCAGTATTCTGACGTGGACGGTTGACCAGCTCAAGGCGAAGAATAGTACGAAGGAAGTCCTCGTACATGGTGTTTACCAGCAGCGTAAATGCTTCATATGCCTCAGTCTTATACTCAACCAGAGGATCGCGCTGGCCAAAACCACGAAGACCAATACCAGTCTTTAGGTAATCCATTTCCTGGAGGTATGCCATCCAGCGAGTATCAATGACGCGAAGCATTACCTGAGCAGCAAGCTCACGCATGACTTCTTCTCCGAGCTTCTGGGTCTTCTCGTCAAAGGTTTTCTGAACAAAAGCGGTGACATCCTCTTCAAGCTGCTCAAACTTGGTGTCCTCGGTAAACTCTGGAAGATCTGTCTTACCAGTAAGCTCGGTGAGCCACTTCTCAAGACCCTCAAGATCCCACTCGTCAGCATCTCCGTAGCAGAACTCCTCGCAAACGCGCTGAGTAGTAGAAGCAGTGACTGTCTCGATAAGCTCCATAAGATCCTTGCCATCAAGAATCTTATTTCTCTCTGCGTAAATGACCTGGCGCTGCTTGTTCATGACGTCGTCGTAATCAAGGACATTCTTACGCATTGCAAAGTTGACTTCCTCAACCTTATGCTGAGCGCCCTCAACAAGCTTGGTAACAATCTTTGCCTTGATTGGCATATCGTCAGGAAGCTCATAGCGCTGCATCATTGCTGCAACGCCGTCCATGCGGTCTCCGCCAAAGCGACGCATCAGATCGTCTTCAAGAGAGAGGTAGAACTGAGTCTGACCAGGGTCTCCCTGACGACCAGAACGACCACGGAGCTGGTTGTCAATACGACGGCTCTCGTGACGCTCGGTACCAATAACGCACAAACCACCTGCAGCGGTTACTGCCTCACGCTCAGTAGCGCAAATCTCCTTGGCCTCTTTGCGAGCGGCTTCTTTTTGCTCCCGAGTGGCCTCGGCTGGCTCAATTCCCTGGTTGCGAAGGATATCTTCAGCCATAACGTCTGGGTTACCGCCCAGAAGAATATCGGTACCACGACCTGCCATGTTGGTTGCGATAGTAACCGCACCCTCACGACCAGCCTGAGCGATAATCTGCGCCTCGCGCTCATGGAACTTAGCATTCAGAACGTTATGCTTAATGCCACGCTTAGAAAGAATGCGAGAAATACGCTCGGAGTTGTCAATAGAAACGGTACCAACCAGCACTGGCTGACCATTCTGGTGACGCTCTTCGACGTCTCTTACAACAGCCTCAAACTTAGCGTCAATGGTGCGATAGACCAGGTCATCCAGGTCCTCACGCTTAACAGGGCGATTAGGTGGAATAACCTGAACAGGAACGTGATAAACCTCACGGAACTCTGCGTCCTCGGTCATTGCAGTACCGGTCATACCGGAGAGCTTGTCGTACATGAGGAAGTAGTTCTGGAGCGTAATAGTTGCCAGAGTCTGGTTTTCTTCACGTACCTGAACGTTCTCTTTTGCCTCAATTGCCTGGTGAAGACCCTCAGAATAACGACGGCCTTCCATAATACGACCGGTGAACTCGTCAACAATCTTGACTTCACCGTCAATGACAACATACTGCTGGTCACGATGGAACATGTACTCAGCCTTCAGTGCCTGCTGCAGGTGATTTACCAGCTGACCAGACTCATCGTTGTAGATGTCGTCAATGTTAAGAGCGCGCTCGACCTTCTCGAGACCAATCTCTGTTGTTGCGATGGTGTGCTTTGCCTCGTCCATCTCAAAGTCAACATCTGGAGTTAAGCCACGAACTGCCTTAGCAAAATCCTTATAAGTACCTGCAGATTTAGTGCCAGCACCAGAAATAATCAGAGGAGTACGAGCCTCATCGATAAGGATGGAGTCAACCTCGTCGACGATGGCATAATGATGTCCACGCTGAACGCGCATCTCAGGACGGGTAACCATGTTGTCGCGCAGGTAGTCAAAGCCAAACTCTGAGTTTGTGCCGTAGGTAATATCTGCCTCATATGCAGGCTTTTTAAGGCTCAAGCGCATACCGTTCTGCAGAAGACCAACGCTAATGCCCAAGAACTTGTAGATGGTGCCCATCCACTCACTGTCTCGTTTAGCCAGGTAATCGTTGACGGTAACAATGTGAACGCCCTCGCCGCTCAGCGCGTTAAGGTAACCAGCAAGGGTCGAGACAAGCGTCTTACCTTCACCGGTCTTCATCTCTGCAATAGTGCCCTTGTGGAGCGCAATACCACCAATAAGCTGGACGTCAAAGTGACGCTGGCCAATAGTTCTTACCGAAGCCTCACGTACTGTTGCAAAAGCCTCTGGAAGAAGATCATCTAAGCTTTCTCCCTCGGCATAACGAGCCTTGAACTTCTCGGTCTGGGCCTGAAGCTCTTCATCACTCATTGCCTGCATTGTTGGCTCAAGTGCATTGATCTTCTCGACAATACGCTTATATGCTTTGAGGTCCTTATCAGCACCAAAGGACAGAATCTTAGAGAGGAAATTAGGCATAGCTTTTTCCTTGACGTCGGGCATCTATCTTCGGTTGATAGACACAGTATTCAACTTATATATCATACCCTGTCTAACTGCTTGAATCACACTACATGGCGTCGTAAAATCCCAATTTCGTTATTTCTCCACCACTGGTTTCTATTGATTCTTTTCCCTTTTCTGCGCCTGCAATCATCCTAAGTTGTTTAGAGGGCATTTTTCTGCGCTTCGTAACGTATTTCTGCACGTACAAGTCATAGTACTGTTGTGCATCCTGCGCCCGGCCACACTTTCTGAGCGCCTGGATAAGTGCCATAAGCGTGTCTTCTCGCATATCATCAACAAGGTACGCAAGCTCTGCAAAATGCACTGCAAGCGTATAGTGAGTAATCCTCAAGGCTGCCGCTGAAGCCGTCACCATAGTGTCTATGTATTGATCTCTCAACGCAATGCGGATGGGGTCTGCAAACCTAAAGCACTCATCCTCAGGAAGGTACAAATCACCTTGATAAAGCTCTTCTGCCTGCTTAGCCAGGTGCACTATATCTTCATCGGAGTTTGATGATGCAACGCTCTTTGCTAATCGCGTAAAAATATCAATATCTACGGTTACCTGCTGAGGATTAAAGCCAAGCGTTCTTTCAATCCGAGATGCTTCCAAAGGCTCACATCCTTTCTTAATCTCCTGCACCTCTTTGCGAATAACCCGAGTAGCTTGATATAGACGCTCTTGCCAATGTGCCTGATCAGCCTCAGGCCAAATCTGCTGAGCAATCTGCGACCTAAAGCTCATGTGGTTGTGGGCCAACGCCAAATACACAAGCAGCGCCTTTGCCGAACGATAAGCAATTTTTCTGCCAGCAATCTCCTCCCCTTGAACCGACAAACTGAATCTGCCGAGAAGAGCGATGTACACCCCAGGATGAGCATTCTGTTTCTTCTCTACGCGCGAAATCTTAATTACAGAGTTTTCAACCCGAGAATCCCCTGCTCCTTGTTTAAATGCTCTCCATTTTGTTACGTCTCGCTTGCCTTCATTTGAACGTAGATAGTGGAGCCATTCTTCTGGCATTTCTTGTTCCAAACACTGCTGAAATTCAGACTCGTCAGACAGAAGTGCCCTCATGAGCCACATGGCATTTTCAGGTACTCCATACTCAACAGTATCAAGCCAGACGGGAGCATTTCCGTTTACACTTTTAAAGAGAGCTTTGTATATTGTTCTACATGCTGCTTTTAGCGATGGATGGGTGATTGCCTCAAGGCTCTTCTCCGTAGGTTTAACGCCCAAGAAAAACCCTGCAATATCTTCAATGATCTTTCCAACCTGCGTCACATATAGTGAGTCCCATTCCCTGCTCAGCAGCACCGCCCTTCTCGCCTGAAGCTGAGCTTTAGGATATGCCCTGCTTCTGAGACTGAGAAGTGCTCCAATAAGAAGCGCAGGTACTTGAATCATGCGATTACCCTGCTGTTCTGCTTGACTGATGAGCTGCTCAGTGTCATATAAGTTGCCAACAGAAAAGCTCTTTTCAAAAAGGTAGCGAACGCATTTAAGTAATCCCACAGATCCCTTTAAGGCACTTGCCTCCCCTTCTTGTAAAGAGGAGAGCGCTTTGGAGCTACGTGCATCAAAGTCCTTTTGATATACACCCAGCAATGCGTAAAGCAACTCAACATCAACAGTTTGAATTGACGAGGTTATTGAGGCAGTTTTCTCATACTGTTGCTCAAGGAGCAGCAGTTGAAGGGCATATTTAAAATTTCCCTGGATAGCCAAATCAATTGCACGTTTATGGAGTGCAATCTTCTTTTCAAGCGGGGTTAATTCGAGGTCCTCTTTCAAAGCAGGCAGCGGTTTTTGCAAAAGTAGCTTTAGCAGTGTTATGTAAGCGGTCTGCTTGAGAAAACCATTAAATGAGGTAAGGTTCTCAAGTGTTTTACCAGCATCCTTACTGTTCATTGGACCTTTGGTATTAGACAGAGCATCCACCATTCTTTTTGCGGCTTTTTTACTTGAGTTTTCTAGCGTGCAGTCAGAATGTGTAGCGGTAAGCACATTATCAACCAGCTCAATATATCCAGCATCAACAAACTCCGTTGCATGAGAAAGCACAATTTCCCAGGTAATCTCTTCTCTAATCAACGAGCTCACAAATGCAGCTTTAGAAAAATCTTCCCTATCAATGAGCAGTGCTATGGCTTTCAAAGCGAGTTTTTCATGTTTGCCTGCTAGAGCGACAAGCTCCTGTTTATTAAAGTTCAACACATCAAATCTTGTAGTATGAAGGCACGAGAAACGCCTCGTCTCTACATGTACGCCAAAGAAAGGCGCATCTTGTTCTATCTTGGCCAAATACTCAAGATCGGCTTGTCCGCATATACGGCTCAAATCATCAAACGAACCAACGCCAAGCAACATCATGCCTAATCTGAGTCTCAGTTCCTCAATGCCCAGAGTGCTCCTGAGCATATACGATGCTACGCACGCAAGACTAGTCAGATACGTAATAGGTACTTCGACATCTCCGCGCTCGCAGAACGTGACTGGCAGAGAGTAAACAAGCGTTGGAATACCGCGCGTCAATCTCATGCTATTCAGAACGGATTGTTCTGAATTATCAATGCCAGGCATAAAGGTAAGTAGCTCATTCTTGCCCAGAACATATACGCTCGGAACTTCATCAATTAACTGGCGCGCTTCAGGAGATAAGGAAAACGCAACAAGACAGCCAGCCATACGAAGTCTTGCAATAGATTTAACCTGACGAGCAACAAAATACTCGTCAGATGGAGGAAAGTCATCAATAAGAACAAGCCTCTTAAGAGCCTTTGATTTCTTGGTGTTGCAGATAGAAGTACTTTTCTTAGTAAGGATCTGAGTCGCCTCTTGAGCCGAAAGGCTGGAAAGAGAAATCTCATACACATTCCATCCGTTCGACTGTGCATAGTCTGCCAGCTCTCTCAGAAACATGGTCTTGCCCATGCAGGGTTCCGCACAAAGCGCAAGTGGCCTCTTCATCTTTTCCATTGTTCTAAAGAAGTGTTGAGGCGGAACAATCCTGCTATAGTCACCCATCACATGGCGAAAAGACCCACCTAGCAGCGACTCTGTTCCAGCTTCTTCTCTGTTTTCCGACTCCATAAAGCTCTCCTTACTGTTTAAATACCTAAGCGCCACAAGCGCTCTAACATTTCTCATTTCAGAATTCGGTGTGCGATAAATAATCAAGCTAAATTTGTCAGAAAGTGAGAAGGTTTAGGTGAACGGTAGGTGAAATATGGTCAGATTCAAGACAGATTAGTGACAAAATGTATGCAGAAATGCACAAATGTTGAAATTAGATAACATCAAATAGTAAAAATTATCTTCCGCGAACGGTATTTAATTAAGATAATTATGTAAATATTGTGACACATAATTAAAACATAATACGTAATTAATATGTGTTTTTAGTAAATATTTTTATGCTATTTTCGAATATTTTCCCACCAAAAAAGAGGACCCCACAAACGTGAGATCCTCTCGACATAAAAATGCCCC
>CAUVBV010000030.1:0-8117 GCA_963550405.1 uncultured Atopobium sp.
AACATAATAATGAATTGACCCAGTAATTGTGATCATGGCTCGCGTTAGATAGCCGCCTTCAGATAGTTTGTCGCAAGGGACACCAGATCTCCAAGCTATATAGCATAATCGCACTGTAAATTGCCATTCAACCGCGTCGTTACAAACGAGCAGGCAGAATGGCTACCAAATTGTGCTTTAACGTAGGCTATTTGGTTAACGTGGCCTTTTGTGGTTTAAGTGAGCTTATGGTTTTACGTGGCCCTGATTTGCTTTTTCTACGGCATCTTTAACCATCTGCGCGTACAGGGTACCGCCCCGATTAATGGAATCTGAATCAGAGCCAAAGTGAACGTAGTCAGTACCTGCCCAAATGTCAGGATTATCCTGAGCAACCTGTGCCCAGTCCGCAATAGTAATGAAGTCGTACTGTTGCGCGAGCTCAAGCTCGTGTGCGCGAATAGCATTTGCACCAGCGTTTGGATCGGAGTTTCTACCATCATACGGAGTAACAAAAATCAGACGATGTCCGCGCGGCAGCATATCCACAATCTTATCAACCGCATCGGAGCCGCCAACAGGGTTGGTGCCCAGGGCAACAACAACGTCCTGGTAGAGGGTGTTGTTGTCAATTGCGGACTGCAGCAAATCTACGCCCATCGCCACATTTCTACTAACAGAAGCGTCAATTTGAGCATCGGGCAGCGCATCCTGCAGGTAAGAACGAGCACGCAGCGAAACAGAATCGCCAATGTAGGTGACTCCCTCAACAACGTTGTAATTACTTGCCTGCGAGGTATCCGCATGCTTGCGAGTCATGGTCATGGCGCTCTGCTCCTGCAACGAAGCGTTGAGCAGCAAATCGTTCTGGAAATCACTCAGCTGCGGAGCGGTTAGTGCAATAAAGGCAACGGCCGCAGCAAAAGGAATAAGCGCAAGGCCGGTACCTCGCAAAACCTTCTGACCATCAAGCTTGATGCGCGAGAAGATCTCTGGAGACTTCCCTGCCAACGCTGGCTCAAGCACATAGAACGAGCAACTTGCAAATACAAACGAAAGCACCAGAGTTAAGAGTGCAGCCAGGACTGGATCGACCTTCTCGGCAAAAATAATGTACAAAGGCCAGTGGAATAGATACACGCCGTAGCTGGTATCTGCCACAAAAGAAACGATGCCAGGTTCGTTGATGCTCTCGGTTTTTTGATGCAACATGCGAGCAAAGAAAATCATTGCGGCTGCTGCGAGCGAGGCAAAAAGGAAACCAAAGGTGTACGTAAAGAGGTCCTCGAAGTGCATGAAGACGCTTAGGAAGACAAGAACGCCGCAGCTTGCCACAAGGCCCACAAGCGTTAGCTGAGTAGAAAGCTTCTGCTCGAGCTGGTCAAAGAGCTCGCCTGTCTGGGCAATTCCTGCAACACACGATAACAGCGCACCGATAAAGAAGGGGAACACGTGCGTTTGCGTCGAGAAATACTGGATAGAAAGATTCGTGGAGTTTTGGGCGCCGGTGGCCATCGCCAAGTAAGTAGCGACCAATAGCACCAGGGAAGCTCCAGCAATCTTTACCTTATAGCTTCTAATTGTTTTGCTCATGCAAGCAAGCAACCAGGCGCACAAACCCCAGAGCACATAAAAATGCATTTCAACGGCAAGACTCCAGGTGTGCAGATACACATGAGGAGCAAATTGGTTCTCGTAGCTGTTGCCCAGAACTATCTCAAAGTAGTTAGTCACAAAGCCAAGAGCTGCGGCAATCTGATACTTAATACCGGAAATGAACTCGGTACGCACAAGCAGAAGAAACGGCGTGCACACAAGCACCATAAACACAAGCGGCGGCACAATTCTGTAGAAACGCCTGCGTAGGAAACCAATGACGTCGATGGATCTAAAGCGAGCAAACTCGTCAATCAAAAGAGCCGTGATGAGATAGCCCGAGAACGTAAAGAATACGTCGACGCCAATGAAGCCGCCTGGAAGCGCGTCCTTAAAAAAGTGATATATGAGGACTAAAACAAGTCCTGTTATACGTACAAGCGAAAACCATTTAATTCGCACTTTGATAAATCCCTTGCTTAAAAGTTCCTTCGTACACAATGTTGTCTTGCGTAGTGAGCTTTCCCTGTCCGTCTGCCTGGCCTTTTACAAACTGACCTTCGTACGTCCAGCCATCTACTGAGGTATACGTTCCCGTACCCTGGAAATACCCATCGACAAATTCTCCCTCGTAGGTATCACCATTTTCAAAAGTCATCTTACCTTGACCATTCATCTTTCCCTGAATGGTAGTGCCGGTATACGTCACCTGATTGTCGCCGAATACCAGCGTTTTTTGACTTGGTCGGTTAACCAGAACAATCGAGAGCACCGCAAGTACCAAAATTGCAACGACACTTACCAGCTCAAGCTTTCTTCTGCCCGCACTCACCGGGCGAGAATGACGCTGCTCTGGTTCTGGATCTGCTTGATTGCGAGGACGCTTCTCCACACGAATGCTTTTACGTGCAGATAGAGGCGTTTTCTGGCGCTTCTTTTTTTCTGGCGCAACTTTAGACTGCATGTTTTCTGTAGGTTTTTCTGCAGGCTGTGCAGCGGACTTTTCTGCAAGCTGTGCAGCAGACACTTCTGCGGGCTTACGCTGCGCAAACGACGCAAAAGCAGACGAAAGCTGCTCAGAAGCGGTCTGCAGAGAGGCCACTGGACTTGCCGTAGTATCAACCTTCTCTACGGAAGCCTGAGGTGCTTCTACAGGTGCAACTTCCCTTGCCTCAGATGAAGGCTCAGGGACGTGCGCTGCTTTAACCATATGACGAGCGTTTCTTTTTTTAGCAGAAAAACGCGTAGGAGAACTCACTAGGTATTCCAATTCAATCGATTTGTTAACTATTTCATTGTACTAATTTCCTTCAACTTTTGAATTGTCATTTGTCCTATACACATTTACCAGATTCACAGGTACGCCCGCTGTTTTTCTGCGATTTTCTGTTCTAAGTAAAAAGAGAGAGGGGTACACTACAGGGTGGTATTAAAAAAGAAACAAAATGTGCTTACTAAAGTGTGTTCTAATTAGAAAGTTACATCATCGACATTACCAGGGAGGCGAAGATGGCAGAAGCAATTCGTAAAGTAAATATCATTGGCCATTTGAACCCAGATACAGACAGCATTTGTGCTGCAATTTCTTATGCGTATCTCAAAAATCAGATTGATAACCCTATCTATGAAGCTCGTCGCGCTGGCTCACTCAACCGTGAGACTGCGTTTGTCCTAAATCACTTTGGCTTCGAAGAGCCACAGCTTATTACTACGGTTACTCCTCAGATCAAAGATGCAGAGATTCAGGCTCAGCCAAAAGTTGATGCTGGAATGAGCCTCTATGCTGCTTGGCAGCTTATGCAGGACGTCAAGCTTGATACACTCTGCGTTACTGATGAGGAAGAAGAGCTTACTGGCCTGATTGCCGTTAAAGATATTGCAAATGCAAACATGAGTCTTTCCGAGCCAAACCTGCTCTCTAAGGCTAAGACAAGCTATGCAAATATCGTTTCTACGCTTGGTGGCACCATAGTTCTTGGTGATCCTCAGGGCGTTGTTAAGCAGGGCAATATTCGCGTTGGTACCAGCGCTTCCGCTCTTTCAGAGATTGTTGATGCTGGCGATATCATTGTTGTTGCTGGCAACCATGAGAACCAGACTATCGCAGTTGAGCACGGCGCTTCCTGCCTTATTGTCTCTTGCGATGCTCCAATTGCTCAGGACGTCATTGACCTGGCTAAAAAGCGTGATTGCGCCATTATCAGCACTCCTCGCGATACCTTTGAGGTAGCTCGCCTGCTTATCATGTCTATGCCTGTACGTGAGAAGATGCTCACTGACGACATCCTTAAGTTCAGCGTCAACACCGCAATTGATGATGCTCGTAAGGAAATGACCAACTCAAGGCACCGCTTCTTCCCTGTTATTAACGAGAACGGCACTTTTGCTGGTCTTATCAGCGGCCCTGGTCTTTTGAATCCTCGCAAGAAGCATGTCATTCTTGTTGACCACAACGAGCGCACTCAGGCAGTTGATGGTCTTGAGCAGGCCGAGATCATGGAGATTGTTGATCACCACCGCATCGGCTCCATTGAGACTTCTAACCCAATTACCTTTAGAAACGTCCCTGTTGGTTGCACCTGCACCATCATCTATGGCCTCTACCACGAGTACGGCATCGAGATTCCAAAGAATATTGCTGGCCTCATGCTCTCTGCAATTCTTTCCGACACCCTTGCATTCCGCTCCCCTACCTGCACCGAGCGCGATATTGTTGCTGGTAAGAAGCTTGCAGAGATTTGCGGAGAAGACATTGACGCTTACTCTGAGCAGATGTTTGACGCTGGTGCTGACCTTACTGGTCGTACAGCAGAGGAAGTCTTCCACGGTGACTACAAGGTATTCAGTCGTGGCGGCGTAAAGTTTGGCGTTGGCCAGGGCTCCTTCATGACCGAGTCCAGCCGCAAAGCTGCAGAGGAACTTGTTGGACCATTCTTGGAGACTGCCGCTAAGTCCGAAGAGCTTCCAATGGTCTTCTACATGTTCACCGACGTTAAGAGCCAGGTCACCGAGATGCTCTTCTACGGCGCAAATGCTGCCAATGTCATCGAGCGCGCCTTTAACGTAAAGGTTGATGGCAACATTGCTGTTCTTCCAGGTGTTGTCAGCCGTAAGAAGCAGGTTGTTCCATCTCTCATGGCAACGCTTCAGACGCTTGCCGAGGAAGCCGCCAACTAACGCGCACTTCTCGCGCAGCAACCTCATGCGAGTTTCCGCGCCTCACGCGAGCTTCCACTTCACGGACTTCTCGCCATTGACTGAAATGACAACGCCTACCTGCACATGTGCGGGTAGGCGTTTTTCTACAGGAGCTGTTCTATGACGGCACCTATTCTGTCTCTGATCACCAGATTGGCTCGATTATCGTACGGCGTAGGCTGGTCGTTGATGATAGCCATCTTGTTGCCCTCGTAGTAGTCGAGAAGACCGGCGGCAGGCTGCACGACCAGCGAACTTCCTGCAACCACAAGGACTTCCGCCTGCGAGATGGCGTTCAGGGCTCCATACACGGTGTCCATGTTGAGGCCTTCTCCGTAAAAGACGATATCAGGCCTAATAACTGCGCCGCATTGACAGAGCGGCACGACAGACGACTGCTCTTCAATCTGATCAAGCGTGTAGGTGTGACCGCACTCGGGACAATAAAAGTGCGTTTCATTGCCGTGAAGTTCAAATACTCGCTTGCTACCAGCAGCTTGATGCAGTCCGTCGATGTTTTGCGTCACCACCGCGCGCAACTTTCCCGTAGCTTCCAAGTCTGCCAGCCACTTGTGAGCAATGTTTGGCTGAGCCTCCCCCAAATGATGAGAGTTTCTAAAATACGTGTAATACGCTGCAGGGTAATCTAAAAACACATCGAGCGAGAAGATCTCTTCAAGCGTAAAGTCTGGCGCCTTGCTGTAGGCAAAAGACTCTTCGTTATCGGGGTCAACCGTTACGCCATTTCCCAGGTCGTAGGCTTCTTTTCCCATGTCATAGCCGTCTTGGCCCAGGCCAATGGTCATGTTTTCTACTTTGATACCGCCTTGGCGATACAGACCGTTAGTACCCCTAAAATCAGGAATACCGCTTTCTGTTGACACGCCTGCACCACCAAAGAAGACAATGTTATCTGACGACTGAATCCAGTCTTTAAGCTGCTCAATCTTGGTCATTAGGCACCTCTAACCTAAAAAAGGGACCCGGATAAACTGGGTCCCTCGTCTCAAGCGCCGGAGCTCTTGGCGCTGAAAACGCTAGTAATCAAACTCGTCAGGAACATACTCGGTCAAGCATGCATCCAGACCGGCTTCAATTTCTTCATGGTCCATATGACGACCAATGAAGCAAAGCTTAGTTTGACGATCGCCCAGTTCATCATCCCATTCTGCGCGTAGCTCGGGTTTCTCGTCAAGAAGGGTTTCTCGCTCATCCTCTGGCAGCGATGCGTAGAACATGCCATTCTCGTAGAACTGGACCTGCTTGCCGGCCTGCTCAAATACGTAGCTCATCTCGGGGTCTTGCGAAATCCAGATGCTACCCTTGACGCGGATGATATTCTTTGGCCAGCTAGCCACAAACTGATTAAGTTTGTCCAGGTCAAATGGCTGACGGCGGCGATACACAAAGGTAGTAATCTCGTACTCCAAAACCTCTGGATCCTCGTGCTCCTCAGGGTGCTCCATTGCATCCATCCAGACAGCGGAGGCGTAGGCCTTGTCAAAGTCAAAACGGCCTGTATTGATAAGCTCGCTCATTGGAATATTGCCGTTGACCGCCTCAACAATAACGGCGTCTTTCTGCAGGCCGCGCACAAGTGCCTTGAGCTCGTGAAGCTGCTCTGGAGTAACCAGATCGGTCTTGTTGAGCACCAGCGTAGAGCAGAACTCAATCTGCTGAATAAGCAGGTTCTCGATGTCATCCTCTTCAATGTCTGGGTCGAGAAGATCGGCGCCGTTGTGGAACTCCTCAAACATGCGAGCACAGTCAACAACTGCGACGATGTTATCAAGGTTGAGGTGAGAGTGATTAGTTGCATGCTGGCTCTGATTGCAGAATGCAGAAATGTTATAGGTAATGGGGATTGGCTCGCAGATGCCCGAAGCCTCAATAATGATGTAGTCAAACTCCTCGGTATCGGCCAAATCACCCAACTGAAGTGCCAAGTCATTAGAAAGGGTGCAGCAGAGGCAACCGTTAGTGAGAGGAATAACGTCGCCTTCTTTAGCGTAGCCGCCGTCTTTAATAAGACCAGCATCAACGTTAATCTCGCCAATATCATTGACGATAACTGCTGCGTGAATACCTTCAGTGTTAGAGAGAATGTGGTTCAAAATAGTGGTCTTACCTGCGCCTAAATAGCCGGTAAGCAGCACAATTTTCACCTGCTTTGGTTCAGACATAGTGAGCTCCTTCAAATGTCAAACTTTTATATCAAAGAATAAACTTCTTGTTTGTTAAAGTGGGCCCTGACGCTTAAGTGAGTCAGGGCCCAACCTTCGCGTTACAAATTATCGAGCCGGAAGCTTAGAAGCTACCGCGATCAATAATCTTGCCTTCCTTCATGATGACGTCCATGTTCTCAGGCGTGAGGTCGCGGATGTTGTTAGCAACGTCGCCCTTAACTACGAGGATATCAGCAGAGAGGCCTTCCTTGACAGCACCAAACTCGTTCTCCTTGCCCAGCATCTTTGCGCCATTGTAGGTAGCAGCTGCAACGGTATCAAGAATGGAGATGCCAACCTTCTCGACAAAGTCGTACATCTCATCAATGGTGACATAGCCGTAAGGAGTGACAAAGCTGAAGGAATCGGAGCCGATAGTAATGGTGATGCCCATATCATAAGCCTTACGCAGGTTAGCGTAGGTGCGTGCAAGGCCCTTCTCGACAACAGTCTCACCTGGGAATGCGTCAAGCTCTGGAGTCCAGTCTGGTGGATAAGTTCCGTACCATGTTGGCAGGAAGCCGATGGTTGGGGTGAAGTATGTTCCCTGCTCAGCCATAAGCTTCATAGTGCGCTCGTCAAGCTCAAAGCCGTGAATGAGCTGCTTGCAACCAAAGCGGACGCAGTCATATGCAGCGTCAAAGTTATTGTAGGAGTGAGCGTACAGAGGAATGCCTACCAGTGCGCACTCGTCAGCAATTGCCTTGATCTCCTCGGTGCAGAAGAGCTGCAGACGGTCGGAGTCCCAACGCCAAATGCCGCCACCGGTTGCCCAGATCTTGATGCCGTCAGGCTCTTCACGGAGACGACGACGGATTGCCTTACGAAGCTCCCATGGACCGTCTACCTGGTCGCCCCAAGGGTGTCCGTCCTTGGAGATCTGCAGTGGCAGGTGGTGAGAGTCACCATGACCAGCAACGCGGCAAAGGCCAAGGCCAGTAGCAAAGATGCGAGGACCCTGCATAATGCCCATGTTAACGAGGTCGCGGATAGCAATACCATTGCGGCCAATCTCAACGACAGTGGTAAGACCGTGGGTAAGAGCATCATAAGCCTGCTTGACTGCGCATGCCTGCTTCTGAGCAACGGACTCGATAACCCAGTCGTTATCGTTGTCGG
>CAUVBV010000031.1:0-7449 GCA_963550405.1 uncultured Atopobium sp.
CCCGCATATGAACTGCCTCCCATTTCTTATGTCCAAGAAATGGGAGGCAGTTCACAGCGCTCGTAAAGGATAACTACCCCAGCAATGAAAGCACTTCTCGCTTGGCAGCCAAAAACTCTTCGCTCAAGTCAAACGATGCTAGGTCAGCATCTTGATCAGCGCCTTTGCCAGAGTCTGCCTCCTCCGCATCGGCGCAGCCCTGTGGCTCAACATCGCCCACAATCTTGGTTACTACACCCTGTGCTGGACTTCCCGCCATCACGTAAATACGCGAAGCCATGGCAACAGCCTCATCAACGTCGTGCGTGATCACCAGCACCGAGAGATCAAACTCTTTTACGGAAGACATGAGCCACGCACGCATTTCTCGCCGTGTGAGAGCGTCAAGTGCTGAGAAGGGTTCGTCCAGCAGCATGATGTCTGAGCCGATGAGTGCCGTGCGCAGGAACGCAACACGCTGTCTCATGCCGCCTGAGAGCTCGTGAGGCCAGCTTTGTGCCACGCGCTCAAGTCCGCCGCGCTCCAGCATCTCCTGGGCCCGTGCGCGTGCCTCAGCGCGCGAGACGCCCTTCAGCTCAAGCGGAAGTGCTACGTTGTCGATGATTCGTTTACTTGGGATGAGCAAATCTTTCTGGAGCATGTAGCCAATGTGGCCCGGATGACCCGTGACGTCGGAGCCATGCAGCAGCACCTTGCCCTCTTGCGGCTGCAAAAGCCCTGCAAGCGCGTGGAGTAGCGTAGTCTTACCACAGCCCGAGCGACCAACCAGGCAGGTGATTGTACCCGGTTGCAGCTCGATTGAGATGTCCTTAGCAACTACCTGGCCGTTTCCCCAGACCAGCGTAAGGCTGCGTGCTTCAAGCGCCGGAGCATTTTGTTGCGGACCGCATGCAGCCACAGCTCCAAGGTTCTTCTCGCCAGGAGCTTCTACGGCTGTGCCTTCTGTTATGTCAGTAGTTTGCTTATCCAAGGTACTCACTAGTAAATCCTGCAGATGGATCAATCTTATTCTCTAGCAGCTGCTGGTTATTGAGCCAGGTATAGAAACGCTGCCAACGAGCGGAGTCAATAACGCCCCACTTCTCGGCGTCGTCAATATACTTAGCAGCCAAGAACTTCTGAGAGGCTTTAACCAGGTCAGCGTCAAGTTCTGGAACAGCTTTGAGCAAAATCTCTGCTGCCTCGTCTGGGTTAGAAACGCAGAACTCGTAACCCTTTCTTGCGGCGCTCAAGAAGGCCTTAACAGCGTCTGGATTCTCTTTTGCAAAACCATCGTTTACCGCAATAACTGGTGTGTAAAAGTCAAAGTTTTGATCAATAGCTGCAAAGGCAAAATAGTTGTACGCAAAGTTCTGAACACGAGCATTTTGAACAGCCCACTGCTCATACACCCAAACAGCATCAAACATCTTTGCTTTTAAGCCAGATACCTCGTCGTCTACCTCGTAAGGTACCATCTTAAGCGTTGAAGGATCTCCGCCGTCAGATTCCATAACAGACCTGATAGTAGCCTGTTCAACAGGGAGATTCCACGTAGCGTAAGTGCGGTCATTCAGGTCTCGCGGACGAACAATGTGATCCTCTTCACGGCTCATAATGCCCGAAAGATTGTGCTGAATAATAGCGGCCACCGCCGTATACGGCAGCGGATTAGATGACGAGAGGCTGTTAGCAATATAGTCCTGGTAGGTAACGCCCATCTGAGCGCCGCCCGCACCAATCAGGGCGTCGGCGCCATCGGCAGGTGGCTGCTGAATAGTTACCTTGAGACCAGCTTGGTCAAAGTAACCCTTCTCCTGTGCTACATAAATGCCTGTGTGGTTGGTGTTTGGGGTGTAATCCAGCGCAAACGTAATCTCCGTGGTACCACCGGAATTCTGCCCACCACCCTTGCTGCTGTTAGACGGAGCAGAAGGCTGTTCAAGTGAGCAACCTGCGCAAAGTCCTGCTGTCGAGAAACCCATTGCAGCTAGAAAGCCTTTTCTTGTCATACTCTTGCAATCAGATACGTTCATGCAGTTAATCACTTCTTTCTTTGAACCAGTTAAGATTAGTGCGCAGATCCTCCACTGTCTTGAGAGGTATCCCAAGGCAGTGCACGTTTTTGGACAAGTTCTACGAGCTTCATCAACACCAGCGACAATGCAGAAACCACCACGATTGCTGCAAACATCCTGTCGTACGCAAATGCTTTTCTGACGCGCGTCATATACACGCCCAGGCCAGCATCGCCACCCAGCCACTCTGCAATTACTGCGCCAATTACGGCGTAGGTCACGCTCATTTTGAGTCCTGAGAAAAACTGTGGTGCAGCAGCAGCCAACTTGACGTGCCAGAAAATCTGCACACGACTAGCTCCCATGGTGGTCATGAGATCAACCATGTCGGGATCAATTGATTTAAATGCCGAGTTCAGCGCCACGGTAATAGGGAAAAACGTTGAAATGGCCACAAGAACAATCTTTGGCAAGAGGCCATAGCCCAACCAAAGCACCAAAAGAGGCGCAATAGTCACAATAGGAATAGTCTGTGAGATAGTTACAAGTGGAGAAAGCAGCTTGTCCAGCGTTTTGAAGAAGTCCATAAGAACAGCAAGCGCAAAGCCAATAAGAACTCCAATAGCCAGGCCAATAAGGGATTCTAACAGCGTAATTCCTGTATGCGTCATAAGAAGCTGAAAGTCTTTGACCAGCGCAAATACAACCTGAACAGGAGTTGGCACAAGATAATTTGGGATAATTCCTACAACAATGACAAGCTGCCAAAGCGCAAGAAAAGAAGCAAGGGATATGGCTTGCAGTGTAAACTGAGAAAGTTTTTTCATATGCCCTCCTTCTTGTAGTGCGTAAGGACGGCATTGGCTCCCTACGCTGGCATTACCCAGATCAGGTTAATGGGTCGCAACATACGGTGCTGCCTCTCAGCCGGGCCATTTCCCAGCTCCCCGTTACAATTATTATAGCGCGGTCGTCTCTAACATCAAATAAATAGTTAAACAATCCCCTAAAGCCGCGTGCTCCTACCCAACAAAACTAACCCAAAAGCTCTTTAAGTCCCAGCTTATCCGCCTCAGTAATTTGACGTACGACCTTTGCGGGAGAACCAACAACAAGAGAATTGTCTGGAATATCTTTAGTAACCAGACTATTAGCACCAATAACGCAGTTATTGCCAATAGTTACACCGGGAAGCACCGTCACATTTCCACCAAACCAGCAGTTATCTCCTACCGTAATAGGTAGAGCTCGCTCATACCAAGCATTTCTCTCCTCGGCATCTAAAGGATGCTGAACGGTGTACGCCTTAAACTGAGGGCCCACAAAACTATGAGCACCAAAAGTAATAGGCGCACAGTCCATCAGATATGCACCGTGGTTGATAAAGCTGTGCGGGCCAATCTTGATGTTGAAGCCATAATCAACATTAAAAGGAGAAACTGCTGCGCTTCCCTCTCCCAATTCGCCGAGAAGTTCGGTCAAAATCTGACGGCACTTTTCTTTATCACTTGGACGGGTCTGATTGAACTCCCAGGCAAGATCCTTAGCACGCCAAAAAGCTGCGCTTTGTTCTGCATCAGCTTCACCACCGCACCACTCACCTGCGCTCATGCGCTCAAGCTTTGATTTCTTATTATCTGAATTTGCGGTGGTCTGCTTTGGATCAATATCGTACATAGCTAACTCCTTGTGCTTCTTTATGTAACAGCAAGAAGTGTAATAAAAGAAGAGCCCCTGACGAGGCTCTTCTCGGCTAGTTTAAAGTTCTTGTAACCAACTACATTGCATCAAAAACATTTACCCACTTAAGCAGGAACTCTGTTTCTTTTACACGACCGCGTGCAAGCTCTGCTGCAGCAATAATGCCAAGCCAATCGTTTACATACTGACGTGTGCAGCCCTGCTTGGTGCAATAAAGATTGATGTACTTCTCGGCAAGCTCCTCATCACCATGAAGAAGCAGGTGCAGATACGTTGTAGCGCAGTCTGCAGCGCCATTACCCTGTGTTGCGTGGGCCCAGTCAAGAATTACTGGAGCGCCATCCTCGGTGAGAATAACGTTGGAAGGAACAAAGTCACCGTGGCAGACCTTAGTGTGAGGCTTCATACCGTCAAGCTTAAGCAGAAGCTCATACCTTGTAGCCTCATCAAGAATGTCTGGAATACTATTAATCATTCGGGTGAACTTATCTTTTTGGCGAGTCAGAAGTGGCGCCTTATGAGCGTGGATGGCCAGCTCAATATCAACAAACTTATTGAGGTACTCATCCTCTTTTTCTGGATGCTCCTCAATCAGCTGCCTAATTGTTTTGCCTTCAACTTTTCTGGTTGAAACAGCCCAGCAATTACCAACCTTACTGATCTCTACAAGAGAAGGAACGTTGATGCCGGCCTGTTCAGCACGAGTGAGGTTTAAAGCCTCATTCATAATATCAGCAGAAGGTTTGCTTCCGCTGAACACCTTAACGACTGTGTCTCCGTTGTCGTACACAACTTTGTTATTACGCTCGACAATTACCTTTTTATCAGCTTTGAGCTCCATAACAACCTCCAATAAGGTACTCATGCAGATATTCACTATCCACCTAGTAGTATTGTCGTTCTTCTCTTACACTCCATGGCGAGAAGAACGCTCTTATTGGTTAAACGGTTGGCAAATTCGGTGAACGTAAACATCCCCAGTTAAAACAAGGAATCGTCCTTCTGACAAAGATCCCCCGCTTTTTATAAAAGCGGGGGATCTGCATACTAAGTATATGTGTGTTGCTTACTGCTCTTTACGAGTGCGAGCATATGCTCCAACACCAACAAAGCCAGCGCCGACCGTTGCAAACGCAACCATAGCTACTACGCTTGCGTCACCAGTATCAGGCGTGCGGTGCTTACGCTTCTTACCAGGCTTCTCTGGAGTTGGAGTTGGGGTAACTGGAGTCTCGGTGTTGGTAATGGTAAAGCCATTGGCCATATCACCAGTTATCTCAGAAGTGTAACCCTCAATAGCATCCTCAGAAACGGTGTAAGCAATGACGTGATTATCTGCTGCGTAAAGATTTACACCAACAAATGAACCGGTCCAATTGTTTGCCTCAGAAAGGACAAGGGTCTGACCAGTGTCAACGCCGTCGGCAAGCAGGTGAACGGTTACAGAATCCTTCTTTGTACCGTTCCAAACCTTGGTGACTGGGACATCGCGAGTCACTGGAGCGTCAGCCTTGTTAGTAAGAGTTGTAACATTGCCGTTAACCTCAGGAGTCTGAGCAGTCCAACCATTTGGAGTGGACTCCTCGAAGGTCAGAGTAACGTTATCTGGAAGTCCAGTAAAGGTGTGCTCCCAGTTATTAGCTGCGGAAAGCTCAACAGAGTCAACGCGATAACCATCAGCAACAAGGTAAACAGTGAGCTTCTCTGGAATAACTGCGTCTGGATTTGCAGAAGTATCCCAAACCTTCTTAACAGTTACATCCTGAGTGCCCTCTTCACCGGTAATAACGGTACCGTTGGAACCAATACCGCCACCACGCTGTGCAGTGTTGCCATAAATGAGCAACTTAGCCTTATTCTGTGCAGCATTAATTGACTCGTGGCGTGGGTTGGATTCAAGTGCGAGCATATCGGTATTGTTGACGATATTGCTTACCTCTTCAGTGGTGTGACGTGCAGCAGCTGGATCTGCATCACCAACGATGGAAGGAAGGTTGATAGTAACAGCACCGTCCTTTGTCCAGTGAGCAGAAGCACCACCAAGCATGTAATCAGAAATAGTTGCACCGCCGCTATAACCTGCGCCGCGAACAGTAGCAATCTCATCGGCGGCACCATTTGCGGTGTTATTGAAGAAAGCTACACCGTTCTTAGAATGGAACTCTGCATCACCAGTTGGACAGAACCATGCGCCGCCACCAATAACTGTTGCAGTGTTGTCCTTAATAAGGGCGTTGTTGATATGAAGGACATAAGGAACAGAAGCAACGTAAACTGCGCCACCCTGATCATTTGCTGTGTTATTGATAATTTCGCCAGCATTAAGAGTTGCATTAGCAGATGCAATATAAATACCAGCACCAACACCCTTATCACCAAGCTGGTTGGTGTCATTACTGGTGGCCTTGTTTCCGTCAATAGAACCACCGTTCATGGTGAAGCCAGCACGGTAGATATTTGGCCAGTTATTCCATGGTGCAGCAGCATTTGAATATGGCATCTTACGATTACCAGCAACGCCTACAAACTGGTCATACGTAGCTACACCGCCACCAGCAATGCCAGCAGTATTGTTCTTGATGATGCCGTTGTTCATTACAACGTTGCCGTTCCAGGCTACATAGATACCGCCACCAGACTCAGAAGCAACATTATTAGTAATAGAGCCGCCGTTGAAGGTAAAGTCTGCCTTTGACTTAGAGTCGCCATAGTAAACATTGCCTGCATACACATAGACGCCCGCACCGTCAACAGACTTGTTATTAGTGATATATCCACCACCCATAGTGGCTGTTGTTGTCTCACCATTCGGATTCAAAGCATAGAGCATCAGACCACCAGAGGAATTAATGGTAGAAGCATTGCCACCAGTGATGGTTCCGCCAGTCATAGTGAAATCAGCATTTTTTACCAAAACGCTACCAGAGTACTGATTGGTAAGAGTGGTGTTCTGAATAGTACCGTCACGAAGCTCACCCGTTGCACCATTTGCAACAGTGACTGCACCACCAAGAGCATTGTCAACCGTGCTGTCCTGAATGGTGCCGCCGGCCATAACAAACTTTGCACCAGCACCAGTGGTAAGAACTACGCCGTTATTTCCAGGTGTAGGTTTTGCCTTACCGTTTTTAATAACGCCACGAAGCAAGGTAAAGCTACCACGGTTCTCAACGGCAAATGAAGTGTTGTTGCCATCAATGGTGGCACCATCAAGAGTAACTGCGCCGCCAGAAGCAATCTTGAACATATAGAAATTAGAGCCGGTCATGGCACTTGTGATAGTTCCAGTACCCATCAGCCTAATGTTCTTATTAGCTGGAACCTGGACTGGAGCAGTAATGGTAAAGTCTGCATTTACCTGAACGATAGTCTGCGAACCATCTGCTGGAGCAGCAGCAATAGCAGCCAGCAGCTCAGCCTCTGAGGTAACAGGGGTGGTGTCTGCGAGTGCTTGCTTTGCAAGTCCTCCAACGAGCGAGAGTGCTAGTACAAACGTAGCAACAATCGCCATGCTCCAACGTAAAAGCCTTTTCATGGCAAAACTCCTTGCGCTTAGGGAGCTTGTAGTGACAAAACAATAAAACAATTAATATAAAACCGTAAAACAGTGCAACTTTAGCGTACTTTACTCTTCTTTGTCTAGCTGTTCAGGCTCTTCTGGACGATGTTTTAGGCGATCGTATTCTTCTTCGGTCAAAACATCTTCAATTCGCAGGTTAACACCAGAAACTTCAAGGCCTGTCATACCGGT
>CAUVBV010000032.1:0-6977 GCA_963550405.1 uncultured Atopobium sp.
AACAGGCAAATCGCTCAGACATGGCGAGAAAATCCGGCAAATCACTCAGACTTGATGCACTTTTCAGGCTGCAACAAAAGCGTTCAGACTTGATGCGCTTTTCAGGCTGCTGCAAAAGCACCCAAGCTTGATGCACTTTTCGAGCTGCTGCAAAAGCCCTCAGCTTCATGCGTTTTTCGAGCGCATGGGTTTCTCGCCAGGCAAAGAAAAAAGAGGCCAGACCAAAGTCTGACCTCTCCAGTAAGCTTTGTAGGATGGACTTACTTAAGGGTGACAGTAGCGCCAGCCTCCTCGAGCTGAGCCTTAGCAGCCTCAGCGTCCTCCTTCTTAGCGCCCTCGAGGACTGCCTTAGGAGCACCCTCGACGACCTCCTTTGCCTCCTTGAGACCAAGGTTGGTAAGAGCACGGACAACCTTGATGACGCCGATCTTGTTGTCGCCGAAGCCCTCGAGGACAACGTCAAAGTTGGTCTTCTCCTCTGCCTCCTCAGCAGCGCCACCAGCTGCAGGAGCAGCAGCGACAGCTACAGGAGCAGCAGCGGAAACGCCAAAGACGTCCTCAAGCTCGTGAACGAGCTCAGAAAGCTCGAGTGCTGGCATCTCTTTAAGGGCCTCAATGATCTCATCTTTAGTGACAGCCATGTCAATTCTCCTTTTTAAACGATGCAGCCTTTGTACTGCATCTGGGCAAAAGCCCGGCTTGTATGTGTGCGTTTAAGTGCGTCTACACTCTCACGCGGTTTGCGCCAATGCGCGAGTACAACAAAACGTTGCTTATGCAGCGTTCTTCTGATCTGCGACTGCAGAAAGAGCGGTTGCGAGTCCACGAGCTGGACCAGCGCAAACCTGTGCAATACCGGTAAGTGGGCTTGCAACAACGAAGACAAGCTTTGCAATGAGCTCCTCGCGAGAAGGAAGATCTGCGTAAGCCTTTGCCTCGTCAGCAGTAAGTGCCTGACCATCAGCGATACCACCAATGAACTCAACTTTCTTGAGCTTCTTGGCCTGATCCTTGATGACCTTAGCGGCCTCGACAGGATCATTCTCATAGAAAACGTATGCGCAGGTACCGGCGAGCATCTCGTCAATCTCTGGCATACCAGCGTTCTTAAGAGCGATCTTGACGATGCTGTTCTTATAGACCTTCATGTGAGCGCCTGCTGCGGTAAGTGCGCGGCGAAGCTCCTGAGTCTCCTTTACGGAGAGACCACGATAGTCGATAACGAACAGGCCCTTGGAGTTGTCGAGAGAAGCGGAAACCTTCTCGAGCAAATCAAGTTTAGACTGAGCTGGCATGTAGTACACCTCCTTTATCATGTCTCGGGCACGAGCGCCAACAGGTGCGGCCCTCACATGAAAAGACCCCACTTTGGCAACCAAAGCGGGGTCTGGATGTACTAATCTCAAGACCACCTCGGCAGGCGGGAATTCCCATTAAGCCTTGGATTCAAGGCGCCGGCTGTCTTTGGCAGCGAACGTGCAACTACAAGACGTCTGTCTTGCGTTGGATATTGTGCAGCAAAAATCAACGCGAGTCAAGGTTGAGTGCACAATTTCTTTCTCTTCACAAAAATTTGACGAGAAGGGCGGACAAGCTGCGACGTACAGCTCGGCCACGCGCGACGCAAGAAAAATCCGGCACCTGCAAGCAGATACCGGATTAAACGTGCTAGGTACTTCTAATCGTTTAGCTTAGTCCTCCATGAGGTTACGAACCTTGGTTGGATCAACCTTGATGCCAGGGCCCATAGTAGAGGAAATAGCAACGGTCTTGACGTACTTACCCTTAGCGCTGGATGGCTTGACGCGGATGATCTCGGAGATCAGTGCGCCATAGTTCTCAACAAGCTGCTGGACCTCAAAAGAAGCCTTGCCGATTGCAACGTGGCAGATACCAAAACGGTCTGCACGATACTCAACACGACCAGCCTTGAGCTCGTTAACCATCTTTGCAACATCCATGGTAACGGTGCCGAGCTTAGGGTTAGGCATAAGGCCACGAGGACCAAGAACACGACCAAGACGGCCAACCTTACCCATCATCTGAGGGGTTGCGATTGCTGCGTCAAAGTCAAGCATGCCCTTCTCGACCTCTGCGATGAGCTCGTCGCCACCGACAATGTCAGCGCCAGCTGCTTCAGCCTCGCGGGCCTTCTCGCCCTCTGCGAAGACTGCAACGCGAACGGACTTACCAGTGCCGTGAGGCAGAGAGATGGAACCGCGAACGTTCTGGTCAGCCTTACGAGTATCGACACCAAGGCGAATTGCTACCTCAATGGTCTCGTCAAACTTAGCAGTTGCAAGCTCCTTAGACAGGGTTACTGCCTCTTTTGGGCTGTAGAGGTTTGCACCGTCTACCTTGGCAACTGCATTCTTGTAGTTCTTTCCGTGCTTAGGCATTATGTACCTCCTGTGGTTAGCGGGCGTCTGCCCTCCCACTCCTGCATCTTCCGTCCATAGTTACGCCCTCTTGGCGAGAAACCCAACTATGTGCACTAACGTCGGATGCTCTGACAAAACAACCGTCAGCCACATTAATGGCTGACGGGAGTAAACATTACTCGGCGATGGTTACACCCATGGAACGAGCGGTACCAGCGACGATCTTCTTTGCAGCCTCAATGTCGTTTGCGTTGAGGTCAGGCATCTTAATCTCAGCAATCTTGGTGAGCTGCTCCTGGGAGAGCTGGCCAACCTTATCGCGCTGAGGAACACCGGAACCACCCTTGAGGTGAAGCTCCTTCTTGATGAGCTGAGCTGCTGGAGGAGTCTTGGTTACGAAGTCAAAGGAACGATCCTCGTAAACAGAAATCTCGACTGGGATGATGTCCCCAGCCTTGTCCTGAGTTGCAGCGTTGAATGCCTGGCAGAACTGCATAATGTTGACCTGTGCAGCACCCAGAGCTGGTCCTACTGGAGGAGCTGGGTTTGCCTGGCCTGCAGGAATCTGCAGCTTAATAAAGTTAACAACCTTCTTTGCGGGCATGTTAAGCCTCCTGTTTGAATACGTTTGAGTCTATTCTCGCGCACTCCCGAGAAGCAATCCACAAGGGACGAGAAGTGCGGGATAAGCCGTTAGTTACTAGTCTATCAGGGAAATTTGATCCATGGTGAGCTCAACCGGAGTCTCGCGACCAAAGATGGTGAGCATAACCTTGATCTTGCCGGACTCTGCGTTGACCTCAGAAACAGTTCCGTCGAAGTCAGCGAGAGGACCAGAAAGAACGTGAATTGCCTGACCGACCTCAATATTGGTTGCTGTACGCTTAGGTACAGGGCCACCCGTCTTCATACCGCCGCGACGCATGATCTTGTCGAACTCTTCACGACGCAGAGGAACTGGCTTGCCGTCAATGCCAACAAAACCAGTTACGCCTGGGGTGTTGCGAACAACAGCCCAAGTATTGTCATCCAGCTCCATGCGAACAAGAACGTAACCTGGGAAAACCTTAGACTCTTTGGTCTCGCGCTTGCCGCCGTCCTTGACCTCAGTAACTTCCTCAGTAGGAATCTGAATATCAACAACAGCACGCTCAAGGCCATAGGTCTCAATACGGTGCTCAAGGTCTGTCTTTACCTTGTTCTCATAACCTGAATAGGTGTGAACTACATACCAGCGCTTAGCCATTGATTATCCCCTCAGTCCAGTAAAGGCGACGAGACCAGCAACAATGCCAGTATCAACCAGCCAAGTTACCAAGCCAAAGAAAATGATTGTTGCAATTACGGCTACAGAGAAACCAGCAAGCTCAGAGCTTGAAGGCCACACAACGCGGTGCATTTCTGTACGAACGCCTGCAAAGTAAGCACCCAGGCGGCCAAAGAAGCCAGGGTTAGCGTTACGCTGAATGGACTTCTCCTGCTTCTTTGCCTCGGCCTTAGTAGCCTTAGCAGAAGCTTCAGGAGTAGCTTCAGCCTGAAGGGTCTCACGCTGGGCGCGCTCTTCTGCGCGAGCCTTACGTGCGCTCCTCTTATTGCGCTCCTTATTTGCCATCCTACGCTCCCTTGGATGTTATACCTACATACAAACCGGCCAACCCTTATGGGAAGGCCGGTGAAGTTATCTGGCAGGCCAGGAAGGACTCGAACCCTCAACAAACGGTTTTGGAGACCGCCGCTCTACCATTGGAGCTACTGGCCTAGAACGAACCCACCTAGCCTAGCGGGTCTCGCGATGTACCGTGTGCTTGTGGCACCATGGGCAGTACTTCTTCAACTCCATACGATCTGGGTTGTTGGACTTATTCTTGTCCGTAGTGTAATTACGACGCTTGCACTCAGTGCAGGCGAGAGTAACGAGTGTACGCATTGATCCTCCTGAACACGGTCACGAGATGTATTCTCGAAATGTGACGCGGTTGCTTAGGTTAGCACCCACTACCCAGAGATGTCAATACTTTTCTCTAATTACTCTAGGCGTTCACATATTTTTTCTCGACAAAAAACCCGGCGCGCAAAAAGCACGCCGGGCAAGTTAGCAACTTTAAAAGAAGTTACTCGATGACGGTGGAAACACGGCCATCGCCGACGGTGTGGCCACCCTCGCGGATAGCGAACTTCAGACCCTGCTCAAGAGCGATTGGGTGAATGAGCTCGCAACCAACGGTGATGTGGTCGCCAGGCATAGCCATCTCTACCTTGCCACCGTTTGCATCGGTGAGCTCGTAGATGTCGCCGGTTACGTCAGTTGTACGGAAGTAGAACTGTGGACGGTAACCAGAGAAGAATGGGGTGTGACGGCCGCCCTCTTCCTTAGTAAGAACGTAAACCTCACCGGTGAACTTCTTGTGTGGAGTAACGGTACCAGGCTTGCAGAGAACCTGACCGCGCTCGATGTCCTCGCGCTTAACACCACGAAGAAGAATACCAACGTTGTCGCCAGCCTCGCAGAAGTCCATGGTCTTACGGAACATCTCAATGCCAGTAGCAACAGAGTTCTGAGTTGGCTTAATACCAACGATCTCGACTGGATCGTTGAGCTTGAGCTCACCACGCTCAACACGGCCGGTAGCAACGGTACCACGACCAGAAATGGTCATGACGTCCTCGATTGCCATCAGGAATGGCTTCTCGTTGTCACGAGCTGGTGTTGGGATGTAGGAGTCAACAGTGTGCATGAGCTCACGGATGGACTCAACCCACTTCTCCTCGCCGTTAAGAGCGCCGAGAGCGGAACCACGGATGATTGGAAGGTCATCGCCTGGGAAGTCGTACTCGGAGAGAAGGTCACGGGTCTCCATCTCGACGAGGTCGATGAGCTCGTCATCGTCGACCATGTCGCACTTGTTCAGGAAGACGACGATGTAAGGAACGCCGACCTGACGTGCAAGAAGGATGTGCTCACGAGTCTGAGCCATAGGACCGTCGGTTGCAGCAATAACGAGGATTGCGCCGTCCATCTGAGCTGCACCAGAAATCATGTTCTTGATGTAGTCTGCGTGGCCAGGGCAGTCGACGTGAGCGTAATGGCGCTCCCAAGTCTCGTACTCAACGTGAGCAACGGAAATGGTAATACCACGCTGACGCTCCTCTGGAGCCTTATCGATGTTCTCGAAGGCGGTATAGTCTGCCTTGCAGCCCTCGGTCTCAGAGAGAACCTTGGTGATTGCTGCGGTAAGGGTAGTCTTACCGTGGTCGACGTGACCAATGGTACCGATGTTTACGTGTGGCTTTGTGCGGTCAAACTTTTCCTTGGCCATTGCCAATCCTCCTTCTGGAACTAACCCTCGGGCTAGACCGTGGTGAAAAAACGTCTGTTTATACTCAACGGCGCAAATGTCTAGGACATGTACGCCGTAAAGATTCTGGTACCGGCGACTGGATTCGAACCAGTGACGTCACGGGTATGAGCCGTGTGCTCTAACCAGCTGAGCTACGCCGGCATAAATGCCGCTTGAAAAATGGAGCCCGCGACCGGATTTGAACCGGTGACCTCTTCGTTACCAACGAAGTGCTCTACCTACTGAGCTACACGGGCGTGGTGGGGATACTTGGACTCGAACCAAGGAACCCAGAGGGAGCGGATTTACAGTCCGCCGCAGTTGCCGCTGTGCCATATCCCCAAATGCCGTTTTCAAGCACTCTAGAAGCAATTGTGTACGCTGTTTACCTTGCGGTTTAACGTACGCAGGAAGTCTAGTTGATCTTCCAATTACCTCTCAAGCGGGAAAATATTACGATTGAATAAAAATCTTGTCAACGTAATCCACCCAACCGGGCGTATCTTATCAAATATTTTCCACAATTTCAAGCGGTTTTCTCGACACGATTCCATGCGGTTTTCTGGCCACAACTTCAAGCGGATTTCTTGCCACAACTCCACCGATTTTCTCGTCACACTCCAAGCGGGTTTCTTGCCAGACGCATACGGGCTTTTACGGTTGTCTATAGGAGCCGTACGCGATACGTCGCGAATGCCCTAAAATTCGCACGAAAAAAGCCAGGCAATGCCTGGCTGAAAATTCAAGTGGTGCCGCCACCAGGCTTCGAACCCGGGACCTACTGATTACAAGTCAGTTGCTCTACCAGCTGAGCTATAGCGGCATCAAGTGCAGAGGCTATTCTATAGACTTTTCTGACTTTGGTCTAGTCTCAATTTTCGAGAAATTTTTCTCCACAAACTGGTCGATGCAGCATGTAGGAGCACTTCCCTTTTGTAGGAGCTAACTTGGTGCTAATGCGCTGCCCATCAAGTCTGGCTAGCCTGAAAACCGCATCATGTCTGTGTAAAACAGCTCAGACTTGGCGAGAAAATAAGGCAAATAACTCAGACTTGGTGCGCTTTTCCGGCAAATAGCTCAGACTCGGCGAGAAAATCAGGCTCCATGGAGGGCCTCATAGCACTACGTTCGAATCCAAAAAGTTACGTCTGGTTATGTCTCAAAAAGTTTGCCTGAAAAGTGCAAAGAATCTGTATTTGAGCCACCGATTCTTTGATGAAATCAGGCAAATCCACCGATTCTTTGCTGTTATCAGGCA
>CAUVBV010000033.1:0-6786 GCA_963550405.1 uncultured Atopobium sp.
AGCGCTCAGAAGCCTCACGCTCAAACGTCAAATAATCAACGCTTGAAGTAGTGCCGGGCTTATCGGACATAAGCCTAATCACCACAAACGGCGTGTGGTTAAGCCAAGCAACCTGAGCAATTGAGGCGCCCTCCATCTCGCAACAGTCAGCACCAAACGTTGTGTAGATGTGGTCTGCTAACTCTGATGAACTTACGAACTGATCTCCTGAAGCAACGCGGCCAGAAATAACCTGCAGTTGAGGAGCTACTTCTTTGGCCGAAGCACGAGCATGTTCAACAAGACCCTCATCTGCTGTAAACGAGAAGACCGGAAGGCCTGGAATTTGACCAGCAGCAAAATTGAGAGGACCAACGTTCATATCGTGTTGAACTAAATCTGAAGAGATGACAATATCCCCTACCTGCAGCTCAGAGTTTAAAAGCCCTGCAATACCGGTATTAATAACGTGTGTTACTGCAAACGTATCAATCAGAATCTGCGCGCATGCCGCCGCATTGACCTTGCCAATTCCCGACTGTACAACAACTACAGGAACTTCTCCCAAAAGACCTTCAACAAATTGCATACGAGCCTGCTCATAGGTGCGCTCAATGGTCATCTGCTCTTTAAGCAATGCAACCTCAGGCTCCATGGCTCCAATAATGCCAATTTTCATGTTAGGCTCCTACTCCTGCTAGCCAACTGGAACCAGCCAGGGCTCGTACAATTTTATCTCGTACACTCATTTCGCTTGCATCATCTTTAATGTGGACATGAATGACCACCTTGATGCCTGTCTCAGCAATGCTTGATGCTTCAACTTCAATAGGAAGTGTTCTATCCAGCTGAGGTGCAGCCACCTCTTTAATAATTTCTGTAATTTCTTGTGTTACAGCATTTAGTTCAACAGTTGGCTTAAGCACTATATTGATTGGAACCTCAGTTACGTCCCATCTTGTACGATGTACCAGTGCGGTTTTATTGAGAACAGAGTTAGGGATAATATCCACTTTACCGCCGCGGTCGCGCACAATAGTAGAGCGCCAGTTCATGTCAATGACCTCGCCGGAAACGTTTCCAATGCTTACCTGATCTCCTGGCTTAACTACACCTCCCAGCATGAGACCCAATCCACCCACCAGGTTAGAAATGGTATCCTGCAGGCCAAAAGACAAGGCAATGGAGGTAACTCCCAAGGCGGTTACAAATGCTGTCGGCTGAATACCAAAAACAGGCTGCAATACCGCGAGAATAGCAAACGCCCAGATAATTCCACGGATTATGTTGACAAAGATAGACGCCGACGGCAGCTTAGATGAATCCAAGGCCTTTCTTGAGAGCTTTATTGCAAAATGCTGAATCAAAAATGCAATGAAAAACACAACTACAAAAGTAACTACTCTGAAAATGAAATCTTGTGGAGTAAGGCCCAAGATCAAACCGTCATGCGTTAACACCATGGCTATCCCTCAATTTTAACTATCGGAGCAAAGCCCTTCATGAGCTTTTTTGTCTTATTAGTACGCGTAAACTTGACCTCAATAGTATCGCCCTGAACTGCCAAAACAACGCCTGGACCAAAGGTCTTGTGAGAAACCTGGTCTCCCACAGCAAAACTTGCAGAAGCGCGGGCTGGGTCTTTCTGAATAGGAGCTGTACGTGGAGCTGGAGCACCGCCGGTAGAGCGCGTGCGAGAACCAAAAACGTTTCCACCGTAGACCTCGGAGCCGCGCCCAGAGCCAAAGGTTCCATGACGGTCTCCTCGCTTTGCCCAACCAACTCCAGAAAAACCTGCAGAACCAACACCAATAGCTTTTACATGCTCTTGGGGAATCTCTCCCACAAAACGCGATACAGGATTTGCCTGAACAGAGCCGTAAGTCCTTCTGGTAGACGCATATGTCAAATACAAGCGTTTGCGCGCACGAGTAATAGCAACGTAGGCAAGCCTGCGCTCTTCTTCTAACTGAGCTGCTTCTGCCTCGTAATTTGCATGAGGGAAGATTCCCTCCTCCATGCCAGCAACAAATACTGCTGGGAACTCCAAACCCTTTGCAGCGTGAATGGTCATGAGTGTTACCGCAGAGGTAGAACCATCCAAACTGTCAAGGTCAGAACGAAGCGCCAGCCATTCCATAAATGCCGGGAGCTTCTCAGCAGCAACCTGCGGATGTAGAGCTTCTTCCTGAGGTGCAGAATCTGGCTCAACAGCAACACCAGCAAGCGCGCCGGTAGCAGCATCAAAGCCTGCCGCACTCAGCGAGGCAGCATCTTGTGCGTCAAGCGCTCCTGCTTCCCTTAGTTGCTGCAAGCTCTCAAGTGTTTCTTCAACATCGTCGTGAGACTCGTCAAACTCTGCCGCAACGCCAAAGAACTCTCGAATGTTCTCGATACGTCCATCAGCCTCAATGGTATGCTCGGCCTCAAGTGCACGAATAAGACCTGAGCGATCAACAATTGCCTCAACTACCTCATCAAGCTCGCCGTCAATATGACGGCCGTGCTCAATAGCTGACGTAAACTCTACCAGCGCATTTCTCACCTTTGCGGTAAGAAGGCTCTCCTCCATCACACATGCTTCACATGCCGAGAAGAACGACAGGCCGTTATATAGTGCGTACGTCTGAATCTTCTGAATGCTTGTTGCACCGATACCGCGGCGAGGCGTGTTGATAACGCGCAGCGCAGCCATATCATCATCGGGGTTTACAACAACCTTAAGGTAGGCCATAACGTCTCTGATCTCTGCACGATCAAAGAATCGAGTGCCGCCCACAATCTTGTAAGGAACACCTGCTCTGAGCAGCATATCTTCAAGAATACGAGACTGCGCATTAGTACGATAGAACACGGCAATGTTGTCGTATGACGTGCCCTTATCGTGAAGCTTTTCTATCTCAGAGCCAATCCAGGCGCCCTCATCACGCTCATCGGATGCCTGATACACCTGGATCTTCTCGCCATCTCCTTCATCGGTGAAGAGGCGCTTTGGCTTGCGGTGAGAGTTGTGCGCAACAACAGCGTTGGCAGCAGCCAAAATATGTCCTGTTGAGCGGTAGTTTTGCTCCAGCTTAACAACAACCGCTTCCTCATAGTCTTTCTCGAACGCCAAAATGTTTTTGATGTCTGCGCCACGCCATGAATAAATTGACTGGTCATCATCACCAACGACCATAAGATTGCGATACTTGGACGCCAAGAGCTTGGTAATTGCGTACTGGACGCCGTTGGTATCTTGATACTCGTCAACGTTGATGTAGCGGAAACGCTCCTGATATTTAGCAAGCACGTCAGGATACTTAGAGAGCAGCTCAAACGCCTTAACCAGAAGGTCATCAAAGTCCATGGCATTGGCTTTATCCAAACGAATCTGGAGCGCACGATACACGCGGGCTACCACGTGATCCATAGGACTTGCTGCCTGCGCCTCTACATCATCGGGATACAAAAGGGCGTTTTTAGCAGCAGAAATCTTAGAACGAATGGAATTGAGCGGGAACTGACGGACGTCAATATCCAAATCAGACAGAATGGTCTTTACCAGGCGTTTTGAATCGTCATCGTCATAGATAGCAAAATTGGGGCCATAGCCAAGACGCTCACCATCTTCTCTGAGCAGACGAACACACATAGCGTGGAACGTGCAAACCCACATACCACGAATATTATTTGGCAGCAGCGCCTCAAGACGCTCACGCATCTCTGCTGCAGCTTTGTTTGTAAACGTAATGGCCAGAATCTGCCAAGGACGAACACCTTCATCGGCAATCATGTGCGCAATTCTAAACGTCAGAACACGCGTCTTACCCGAGCCAGCTCCTGCAAGAACCAGCAAGGGTCCTTGAGTTGTCATAACTGCCTGGTGCTGGGCAGAATTTAAACCTTCAAGATCAATCTGCATTACGCCATCCTTGTGTCAATCATTCGTAGACTAAAAGTGTACCCCGATAACCGGACATTAATTGCGCTCGTTTCTACTGCCTCCACAATAAAAAACCGGCCCCCAAAAGAGAGCCGGTTTATCTGCATAAATGCTGCTAGTGAACTTCTACACGTATGGCGAGAAGATCATCTACTCCAAACGTATGCTTAGTTTGTTGAGTTTGCCTGACGGCTCTTTGCACGAGCAACAACTGCCAGAGCAATCACGCCGCCTGCAACACATGCCATAACAATAGCGCTGAGTGTGTGGTTCTCATCACCGGTGTATGGAAGTGCAGGGCCGCCATAGTATGGGATAGCTGCAGGATTTGGAACTCCTGGGAAGCTTGGTGTCAGAGGACCGCCAGGGTTGCCTGGAGTGCTTGGGGTACTAGGGTTTTCTGGAGTAGCAGGATTCTCTGGAGTAGCAGGGTTTTCTGGAGTTACAGGAGCAACTGGCTCTGGCTCCCACTCTGCAACAAGAACAACCTTAGGAGTGGTGGTGGTAAGGGTTACCTGATCGCCTGCCTGGTAGGTAGTACCGTCAAGCTTCCAGCCCTTGAAGACGTAACCATCGCGAGTTGGAACGGTAGCAGAGACAGTCTCGTTCTTAGGATCGGTGAGAGAGTCAGCAGTGTTGCTATCAATACCAAAGTAACCGTTCTGTGCTGCAGGAGCACCAGTACCGCCGTTTGCATCGTAGCTGAGCTCATACTCCTGGTTCCAAACGGCAGTCAGAGTATAAGGGCTTCTCATGTTAAAGACCGTAGTCTCAGAAACATAGCGTTTATCGCCAGCTGGGTTGTTGTTAGCATCTGCAGGAACAGCAGAAGCACCAACATAGCGGAAGTGATTATCCACGTAAGAACGCTTCCAGAACTCAAACTTGTAACCATCGCGGACTGGCTGGTCTTCAATGATGTTGTACTCTGCAAAACCATAGGTACGAGGGTTGTTTGGAGTCTTGGACTCTGTATAGGTTGCGTTGCCGTAGATGGTACCGCCATTTGCGTCGTAAATGAGCTGGTTAACTGCGGATGGCGTTGGCGTAGGTGTAGGAGTTGGGGTAGTCTCTGCTGGAATAACGTGGATGTGGTAGCCAACCCACATAAGGTGAGTGGTGTTACCGCCAACATTAGCAGGATCAGAGGAATCTCCCTGCATAGTAACAAGGAAGAATGCCGTAACAGGCTGGTTAGCAGGGGTTACCTTACGACCGGTAAACTCAAAATAGAACTGACCACCATTGTTAGTTACGGTATTGCTATTTCCGTAGAAAGCATAGGTAAAGTCATAATCAGTAGCAGGGAGCTCAGGATAAGCACCTGCGGTGACCAGCGTAGTGGTTACGCCAAAAGGAGCAAAACCAGGACGAGTGGTGGTGTAGTGGGAATACGCACCAGTGTCTCTAATGGTCTGGCCAACGCGAACAACAATCTCGCCATACTGACCAGGAACAGGAGTCTGGTGGCCAGAACGCTGAGGGTTGTCTGTAAGAACCCTGGATGTATCGGCATTACCGTCAGCCGAGAAAACAGAAACCTTTACACCTGGCGTAGATGTATCAATAGAATCTGCAAATGCAAGTTTTGGTGCAGAAACTGCAAGAACTGCAACAAACGCAAGTGCAAGTGCACACGCAATTCTCTGAAGCGTCTTAATGTGGCGCATAAAACCTCCTGGAACTATTACAAGTAATTACGTACTCTTACGGCCAAAATTCAGCTGTAAGAGCATATAGGACAAGGCAATTCTTAGTAAATGAGCCCAGAGCGATTACATATATCTTTCACAGGTTTTCCACGTATTTTCCATATGTTTTGACATAAAAAAGCGCGGCGAGAAACTCACCGCGCTTGAATGCATATGTTGTAACGCTTTCAGTCAGAGAATTACTTAACAAACAGGAAGTATGCGATAACTGCAATACCCAGAATAATGCGGTACACGCCAAAAGGCTTGAAATCATGCTTGCGGACATAGCCCATAAGCGCACGGACCATAACAAGCGACACAATAAACGCCACTAAACAACCAACACCCAAAATAATTGCCTCGGGAGCAGTGAAGGTGTTGCCCTTCATAAAGTAGCGCACAAGTCTCAAAGCAGAAGCGCCGGCCATAGTAGGAATAGCCAGGAAGAACGTAAACTCAGCAGCCACTGCCCTCGAGCAACCAAGTGCTAAACCGCCCAGGATTGTTGCACCGGATCTTGAAGTACCTGGAACAATTGCAAGTACCTGGAACACACCAATGCCAAGTGCGGTCTTCCAGTCCAGGTTGTCAATGTCTTGTACGCGGGCCAGGTTGTCGGCTGAGGGGGCCTTCAGGGATGCGGCAGCGTCTGGACGCATGTGTTTACCGCGAGGTGCTTCAACCTTTACCGTTGCAGCGACCTTCTCGCGATGTAGCTCAAGCACAATAAAGATGATGCCGTAGAAAATAAGGGTTGCAGCAATAACAAAAGGGCTTCCCAGATGCTCTTCAATGAAGTCATTGAGCGGCAGACCAATTGCTGCTGCAGGAACGCAGCTAACCACCACTTTTGCCCAGAGTTTCCAGGTAGAGCGCTTCTCGTCCTTAGATTTCTTTGGCGAGAAGGGATTGAGCTTGTGGAAAAATCCCACACATACTGCAAGAATTGCGCCAAGCTGAATAACTACCAGGAACATATTCCAAAAGTCTTCAGAGACATTGAGTGGTAAAAACTGATTGAGCAGCAGCATATGGCCTGTTGATGAGATAGGTAGCCACTCGGTAATACCCTCAACTACGCCAAATAACGCTGATTTAAGCGCTTCAATCCACAAAATTGCCGACTCCACTAGAACCTCCTTGGGGACTGATTACGAACCTATTGTACGCAATCCGTTCGCCCTTTCT
>CAUVBV010000034.1:0-5923 GCA_963550405.1 uncultured Atopobium sp.
GACCCTTTTTAGGGGCTAATGAGATTATTAAAGGTATTAATCGATGGTGTCTTTGGTTTCAAGATACAAATGAAGAAGAGGTATTTAAACATCCTCTGCTCGCTGATAAAGTTGAACATGTTCGTACGTGGAGAGCGGCAAGCACTCGTGGTAATACGGCAGAACTTGCTAAAACACCTCTCAAATTCGCTGAGATAAGACAGCCGAATTGTGACTATCTCGCAGTTCCTACAGTATGTGGCGAAAAACGTATGTATATTCCTATGGCGTTTTTAAATGAAGAAGTTATTGCTTCGAATCAAATTTATGTGTTGCCTGGGGCATCGTTGTATGATTTTGGAATTTTAATGAGCCAGTATCATAATGCGTGGATGCGAGCCGTAGCTGGACGACTTGAAAGTCGCTATAGATACGCTGCTGCAATTGTATACAACACATTTATTTGGCCTGAGCCCACTGATGAACAGCGTAGGGCTATTGAAGTTGCCGGGCAGGCAGTTTTAGACGCTCGTGCAAATCATGGGGGATGCTCTCTTGCACAAATGTATGATGGCATTTCTCCTTTGCCAGAAAATCCTAGTACATCAGATTTAAAAAAATACAATCAGAGTAAATATGATGATCTTCTGACTGCCCATAAAACACTTGATGCAGTGGTCGAAGCTGCTTATGGTGTAGATTTTAAAAGAGATGAAGAGAAAATAGTCACTCATCTCTTTAAGTTGTATGCAGAGAAAACTAAACAGCAGAATAGTAATTAAGTTGTCTTTCAATAAAGTATGACTAAGTCGCCATTATGGATGAAAAATAGAATCGAGGCATGTGATATGTCAAAGAGTGCTACAAAATTTCAAAAAGTATTGATGTCTTGGGTATATCGCGGGAAAGAAATATTTAAGCCCCTTAATACGGGTTCCATTGATGAGCACGTGAGATGTGTACGCGAGTATGTGGCCAACATTTTCTTCTATACAAAAAATGGCACAACCATCATGATTGACGCAGGATACAGCTATGACCGCCTACAAGAAAAAATGGACTGGTTGGGAATTAATCCCAAGGATATCCAGCATATTCTTATTACCCATCAGGATACTGATCATATTGGTGCAATTGAGTCGGACAGCGACCACCTCCTTGCTCATGCCCAAATTTATATTGGAGATGTTGAAAATAGGTATTTAACAGGAGAAGTTCGTCGCCGTGTAATGAATGGTTGGTTCAAGCTGCCAAAGGTGAATATTCCAAATAAAAAGACACTTCTGCATGATGGGGAAGTGTTTGAAATCGATGGGATAAAAATTGAAACCATTTTGGTACCTGGTCACACCTGGGGTCATGTAGTGTACTTAATTGACGATACGTATTTATTTACTGGCGACACCATCTGGTTTGGCGCAGACGGCGGTTATAGCTTTATTAATAAGCTTGCTGAAGACAATAAACTTGCTGTTGAATCGCTTGTAAGACTAGAGGGTATTCTGCGCCAGCGCGGACTTAATCCCAAGATTATTACCGGCCATACAGGTTGGACAGACGACATCAACTTTGCTTTTGCTCATACTGATGAAGTCTGTAACGTCGACAAGCCAGTTAAGGTCCACGACCCCAAGGCGCCATACGATGCTTATGATGAGCGCGACGATACTCAAGAAAGCGCGGTGAACACGCCACTTCTTCCGTGTAAATAGGTAACGCCGGAGCAACAAAGAGCACATGATAATCGCACGTTAGGACTCTGTCAGAAATGGCAGAGTCTTTTTTAGAGGCTTTAGCCTGTTGAGCGCGAGAAGCGCGCGAAACACAAAACCACCCGCTATTGAATTGCCTCCTATTTCTCGTGTCCAAGAAATGGGGGCAGTTCATCCGCCGGCGTCGATATCGATGAATCGTACCTCCGCAAGGCCTGTTCTAGCGACTCCTGCGGCAGCCTGGTACTCCTGGACTCGCTGGCGATTGCCGGCCCGGAAACTATATTGGCTGCCCGATGCGGGTCTGCGGCCGCCGTGGGACTACGCCGTGGCAATCCGCGAGACGAGCGCGTTGGCCCACTCAATCTCCTCGCCGACGTCCTGGATGACCGTCATGCCTTCGGCGAGCGCCTGGTACTGCTCATCCCATCCCTCGCGAGCCTCGACCGTCGGCGGCCAGGCCTGCCTCTGCCTGTAGGCGAAGAGCCTTTCGCATGTGCGCTTCGTCGCAGCGAGGTCTATGTCGCTGTTCGAGAACATGACCTGCAGGTCGACGAGGTCGCGCACTCTGTCGCCCGTCCCGGTGACGGCGTGCAGCTTCTGGGCCACCTGGTGCTCCAGCGGCATGAGTGGCGCCCTCCCCGGGCTGGGGAGACCGAGCGCTGCGAACGCCGCGTCCGCGTCCTCGAGGTCGATCCAGTCCGCTGCGTCGGCGTCGCCTATCTCGTCGTGTCCCACCTCGAGCGGGACTGTGCACCACGGCTTGCCGAGGTAGGAGAGCCTTACATCGAAAGGCTGCATGACGTACTCTTCCGGCACGTCCTTCGGGTGTGCGGGCTCTCTGGGGATGACCCGCCCTGTGAAGCCCTCCCAGCCGCGGGCGAGCGCTGCCCCGAGGAGATCGGCGTAGGCGGCGGGGTCGGTGGCGGTCGCGGTGTCGAGGTCGGTGGTGTAGCGCGTTCGGGCGTTGCCGTAGCGCATCTTGATGGCGCTTCCTCCCTTCACGACCCCGTCGGGCAGCATCCCCGCGACGACGGCGTTGGCCATGAGCGTGCGCAGCCTCACGTAGGCGGCCTGGTTGCCCCCGCACTCCCTGCGGATTGCGTCGTCGAGGTGGCGCATGCTGTTCGGCCTCTTCGCGGTCATGAGAGCTCCTCCCTCAGGTCGTCCATCTCCCCGCCGGTTATGTACCCCTCGCGCTGGGCCGTCTCCGCGGCCTCGTGCGCCCGCTCGCGCCCGAGTCTTGGTGCGGCGGCGCGGATGGCATCGGCCGCGCGCTGGCAGCGCACGCCCTCGTAGTGCGTGGTGCTCTCCCCCTGGCGCATGCCCAGCACGGTGACGCCCTGGCCGACGTCGCGCCTGACCCTCCTTGGAGAGGCGACCCAGATGCGGGTGGGGTCAGTGGGGGTGAGGCCCAGCAGCGCCACGACGGACTCGCCCCAGAGATAGGCCCCCTCGCCCGCGGCCTTCACAGCGATGGCGTAGGGAGCAGCCTCTTGGTGAGGCCAGACGGGCATCCTGTAGACGCCCCGGGCGACGCGCACGAGCTTACCGCGCCGCTCCTGCTGGACGAGCTCGGTGTTGGGGATGCCGAACTCCTTCGCCTCGGCGGAGGTGACGAGCCCGAAGTCGTCCACGTTCGCGTATATGTCGTCAATAATTGCCATGGCAGAAGTATATCGCATGTGAGCTACTTTTGACACCATGATCTTCACGCCCGTGGCGGGTGGTTATGATTGCAGACAGAAAGTAATCAAAGTTTTTAGAATTTCTCGTTGACATATTCCACAAGTGGAACTACTATCGTTATAAGATATTCAACAAGTGGAATATAAGGAGATGAGAGATTTGCTCAAGCAGGGAATTCTTGGTCTCTTGAATTATGGAGATATGTCCGGCTACGAGATTAAAACCATCTTTCAGCAGTCGCTTAACTACTTCTGGACTGCTCAGACAAGTCAGATTTATAGAGAGCTGCAGTCGCTAGAAAAGGACGGCTGGGTTACCTCAACGCTCGTTGCTCAAAAAGGAAAGCCGGATAAGAAGGTTTTCTCGATAACTGAAGCCGGCAAAGAAGAGTTGCAGAGGTGGCTGAGGGAAGACTCTCAGTCCTCGGTGCTGCGCATTCCGCTTTTGATGCAGACGTTCTTTAGGGGCGAGTGTTCCTACGAGGAAAACCTTGCATTCTTCAAACGAATCGCAGATAACGCCTCCTCGTTTCCTGGCGGAAGTGAGCTGGCGGCTGGCGCGGTGGCCGCTTACGCAGCGCAAATGGGTGACCCAGAGAAGGCATTGTTCTGGCAATTTACTATCGAGTACGGCAAGATGCACGAGGAAATGCTTAGAGCATGGAGCGAGAAGTGCATGAAGGAGCTGGAGGCGCAGCATGAACATTCTGCTCATTAACGGCAGCCCCAAGGGCAAGGCCAGCAATTCTCTGCGACTTGCTAAAAGTTTCGTTGAGGGTATCTCTGAGCAGCACGCCCATGAAGACGTGACTGTTGAGCAGCTCAACGTTGCCACTATGGACATCAAGCCATGCAGGGGTTGCTTTCACTGCTGGAAAAACACGCCTGGCAAGTGCATTATGTCGGACGATGAAGAAACCGTCATCCAAAAGCAGCTCTGGGCTGACCTGATTATTTGGTGTTTTCCGCTCTACTACTTCAACGTGCCTGGAATGCTGAAAAACCTGATTGATCGCCAGCTTCCTATGAGTCTGCCCTTCATGAGCGACGCAAAAAGGGGATACGGAAGCGGTGCTCATGAGTCTCGCTACGATATGTCCGGCAAGAAGCACGTTCTTATCTCTACCTGCGGATTCTATTCTTCAGAGGGTAATTACGATAGCGTTACCAAGATGTTTGACCACATTCTTGGCCAAGGAAACTACGAGAGCATTTTCTGCGGTCAGGGCGAGCTCTTCCGCGTAAAAGAGCTTTCTGCGCGCACCAACCAGTACCTTGAGCTTGTCAAAAAGGCTGGCGCTGAATACGCTCAGGGCGGCATTTCTGACCAGACAAAAGCTGAGCTCAAAGTCTTGCTGTATCCAAAAGAGATGTTTGAGCAGATGGCGGATGCAAGCTGGGGAATTTCTCGCGATACAAGCGCTCAAGAAGGCAAAGCCGCTGGCGAGAAACCCGTTGAGCAGGTGCCGTTCGACCATATCTTTACCTCGCAGATGGCGGCCCTGTATGATAAGACGGCTTACGACGGAAAAGATCGCGTGCTTGAGATGAACTACACCGATCTTGGGCGTAGCTACCAGATTCTGCTGGGCAAAGACGGCAGCAGGGTCTTTACTGACGGTAGCCTCACTACCACGACAAAGCTCAACACTCCGTTTGAGGTCTGGCAGTCCATTTCTCGTGGCGAAATAAGCGGACCAGAGGCGCTGGGTAAGCACCTGTATACCGTTGAGGGCGATTTTTCCTTCATGATTGATTGGGATAAGTATTTTGGTCCCACTCCTGGCGGCGCATCTGGAGGTGCGCAGAACGTGCCGCTTGAAGAGGCGGGCAACACGCAGAAAAACCCTCAGATGATTACAATGCTGCTCCCTTGGATTACCTTCTGGACTGCAACATCGTTTGACTCCCAGGTTGGCGCTATGATTGTGCTGCTTGTTACTGCTTTAATGCCGCTTATTATGAGGAACTTCAAGTTCACCATCTGGGACAGAATCTCATTTGCCCTGGTTGGAGCATTGTCTGCAGGCGTTTTTATGAGCGGAAATGGCGACGGGAATCTTATTGTCAATTTGGGTTACCTGGCTTTTGGCCTTATGTGGCTTGCATCATGCCTTACTAAGGAACCTCTCTGCGCTGCATATGTTAAGTACAGCTACGGCGGAGATAATGCCTACAACAATCCGCTGTTCATGAAGACAAATTATATTTTGGCTGCATGTTGGGGTGCTATGTACGTGTTAACGGCCATTTGGAGCTGGTTTGCGGTTCAAAATGGTGTGGGCGGTATTTTGGTTATTGTGAATAACCTGGTTCCTATCGGAATGGGACTGTTTACGGCGTGGTTCCAAAAGTGGTATCCAGCTAAGATGGCAAGCGGAAAGTAAGCAGCTCAATCCACTACAAAACACCTACACGTCAAAAGAGAAGCAGTACTGAACTGCCTCCCATTTCTTGGACATAAGAAATGGGAGGTAGTTCATATGCGTGTGATTATGATTCTGCAGCGTGTTAGCGTCGGCTTTTAGGCCTGGCGCACAAAAT
>CAUVBV010000035.1:0-5207 GCA_963550405.1 uncultured Atopobium sp.
CGGTGTAGATGAGGGGTGCTCGGTTTCAGACGCGCCATCTGGGCGATCCATGGGCACCTCCTTGGACTCTGGATCACAATACGTGTACAGAAACAACACTCTGTGCAGGCAGGCGATGCAACCTCAATGGGTTTCTCGCCAACTACCTGCTTTCATTTTACATGAACCGCTCAAGTATACTCTTGTCGGCCTCAATAATGCCACCGCCACAAACTTCCTGACCGTTGTACAAAACAGCTGATTGACCTGCTGCAACAGTTTTTACCGGCTGGTCAAATTCAATAAATCCACATTGATTATCCGTGAGCGCAAACGTTACGGGAACCAGCGCGCCTGTGTGACGAGTTCTGACCACATACCTACCGTCAGCTGCGGGTTCTCCGGAAATCCAATGCATATCCGAGAGCTCCATGCGACGCGTCCACAGCGCAGGACAGTTAAGGTCAGAGGTTACATAGACCACATTTTTGAGCGTATCGGTTGCTACCACATAGCGAGCTGGACCTCCGCCAATGTTCAGGCCTTTTCTCTGGCCAACGGTAAAGAGAAACGCTCCGTCATGGGTGCCAAGAACCTTGCCTGTCTCCCACTCAATAACGTCGCCCTGCTTTTTCTTGAAGGTGTCCAGCAAAAACGTGCGCAAACCAACAGGACCAATAAAGCAAATACCGTCGGAATCTGGCTTAGTTTCTATGCCCAAGCCTCGCTCTGCGCACATAGCACGAACCTCTGCCTTAGTGGGAATGTGTCCAATTGGAAAGAGTGTTCTCTCAAACAAATGACCTGGTACACGCCATAGGAAATACGTCTGATCCTTGTGAGCGTCTGCGGCGCGCAGAAGTTTTTTGGTGCCAAGGACATTCTGAGCGTAGTGACCTGTTGCAACAAAATCTGCACCCTCAGCAAAGGCGCGTTCTGCAAAGGTGCCAAACTTTACCGTCTGGTTGCACATAACGTCTGGATTGGGCGTACGACCGTGCTCGTAGGCATCAAGCAGGTAATCCACAACGGTAGCCTTATACTCGGCCTCACAGTCCCACACGTCCAAATCAATGCCCAGCGTTACGCACACGCGTTCAGCATCAGCCAGGTCATCTGCCCAAGGGCACTTAAAGCCTGGCAAGTCCTTTGACCAGTTGCGCATATAGATAGCCTTGACGTTGTAGCCCGCCTCAAGAAGCAAGGCCGCGGACAGCGCCGAATCAACGCCGCCACTCATGCCAAGGTAAACTAGTTCTCCCATGTCACTCCTACACGAGCGGACTCCTGCTTAACAGCCTCAGCGATTGCCCAAGCTGCGTACAAGATGTCGTCTTCTGTGGTAGTTCTTCCAAGTGTTAACCTGAGGCTTCCTGCGGCCACTTCTCGCGGAGCGCCAATTGCCTCAAGCACGTGAGATATTTGCATTTTTGATGCGGCGCAGGCAGAACCCGTTCCCACCGACACACCCAGGCGCTCCAGCAAAATAACCAGACGACGAGCCTCAAGTCCCGGGAAAGAAACATGTAGCAAGTTAGGAAGCCTGAGCTTGGCGTTCTTTGGTCCCGAGACAATCATCTGCGGGAACTCTGCGCAAAGCAGCGTCTGCAGCTGATCTCTAAGGCGAGAAACCCGCTTTGCCTCGTCAGTGCGAGTCTCATCTGCAAGCGCTAAAGCACACGCAAAGCCAATGACGCCCGCGACGTTCTCTGTACCTGAACGCACGCCGCCCTCTTGTCCGCCGCCGAGTACCAGCGGCCTTAAGCGCACGTCGTCGGAAGCCCACAGAAGACCTACCTGCTTTGGGCCAGAAAGCTTTGCCGCAGAAAGCGTCAACATATCTACGCCCAGCGACGACACATTTACGCTCAAGTACGCCGCTGCCTGAGAAGCGTCTACGTGCAAGTGCAGTGGACGAGTCTCCCCTGCTGCAAGCCTGCGCGAGCGCTCCTTGGCAAGCACCTGTGAAATCTCTCGGATAGGTTGGATGGTGCCAATCTCGCCGTTTGCAAGCTCAATAGAAACCAGCTCGGTCTCTGGCTTGAGCGCTTTTGCAACCCGCTCTGGGTCCACGCGACCGTCTGCTTCTACGCGAAGTGTCTTGTGCGAGAAAATCCCTGCGCACGCTAGAACGCTCTCATGTTCAATGGCGTCAACGATAACGTGCGCGTCTTCCGAGACCGTAGCAAACGCCAAGTTGTTTGCCTCTGTAGCACCTGCCGTGAGTACCACGTTTCCTGGACGAGCGCCAATGGCGTGCGCCAAAACAGCGCGTGCACGCTCTACCTCGTCACGAACCTGGCGAGACAACGCATACGGAGCCGATGGATTGTAGAACTTCTCCGTGAAGTACGGGATCATTGCATCAACTACACGCGGATCCATTGGTGTAGCTGCGGCAAAGTCCAGGTACACGTTGCTTGTTGGATGTTCTGGTTTTGCAGAAGGTATTTGCATTACAAATCCTTTGGGTTTCTCGCGGTCTTGCGGGCGTGCGGCGCACGGGCGGTCTTGCGGTCTTGTGACGGTCGCGACTTGCTGTCGAGCGGGTCGGTGGTCGGCGCTCAACGGCTACGACTTGTCTACCGAATCCGGCGACGTAAACGTCATGTTCTGGAAACGAGCAGATACAAAGCTGTCATCGTAGTGAGTATCTACCCACATCTCAAACGCGTTTGTCGGAGGAATGCCAGCGTCTCTCTGAGCTTTTCTCGCCAAACACGCCACCGTCATAGTGATGTCGGCAACAAGATACACCGTAAGCAGGGTAACAAAAATTGCTTGCCTTTTTGATGTTGGCTCGCCAATCTTGTAGAGCGCGCGAGGCATGATGACGCGACACCAAATCAGGCCCAAAATGCCCCAGAAGCCCAAGAATCGCCAGGCCACCCACTGTGTGATGGCGTCTGGAAGATGGGCATACGTCCATGACTCCGAGTGGAAAATCTCTTGCATTCCCCAGCCGGTAAGCTGCTCTAGCGTACCTCCAACAACAACTGAAACCAGGAAAATGACCAGGTTATTGGCGTGGTGCTTGTGCAACTGGTAGCAAATTACAGTCAAAAACACCGCGCCAGTTCCGTAAAGCGGAGAGAACGGTCCCCAAATAAGGCCCACCCTGCTCTCGGTCAGGCCAGCGGTAATGAGCATCCAGATCTCTTCGATGAGAAGGCCGGCCATGCAGCCCACAATGAAGAGAATAACCACCTGGTACCAGCCAAGATGCATCTTGTCCAAGTACGCCGAAAGCTCGGCTTGCGTTGGTTTTGGCTTGGAGAACGGTGCGGCTAGTGCGGCGCCGGATGCATCGTCAGGTGCGTCCGATGCAGCGTTAGGTGCGTCGCCTGCGAGCCCATCGATCTTCTCGCCAGACGAAAGCCAGCCCCAAAAATAGCGCACCACGCGAACAAAACCGCTTGCGACAAGATACGCAAGCGTCAAAAGAGCTATGAGCGACGCAACAATAAAGAACATACAACCTCATTCAAAAAGTTCTTGTTCCATGATACGGCAAGCAGTCATACTTGGCAATCTACCTGCTCTTATTTGCGAGTTTTGTAAGAAAAATCCACCTTTTGAGCGCGCCGGAATTCGTGGCTTTTCTAAAAAAGTTTGACGATTTTGAAATTTACACTTGCACTCGGCCGTGAACTTGCGTATATTATTCCTCGCGTTCGCGGGCTTAGCGCAGTTGGTAGCGCGCAACCTTGCCAAGGTTGAGGTCGCGGGTTCGAACCCCGTAGCCCGCTCCATGATTTTTCGGCCGGATTCGTTTCGGCCTTTTTCATATGGCGAGATGGCCAAGTGGTAAGGCAGAGGCCTGCAAAGCCTTTATCCCCGGTTCGAATCCGGGTCTCGCCTCCAGTGAATTGACAACCCCAGCTTCGGCTGGGGTTTCTTTTTGTCGCGCGTAACCGTGTTTGCTGGGGTTTAGATTGCGAGCCTATTTCGAGCCTGAAAAACGCGTCATGTCTGAGTAAAACAGCTCAGACAAGGTGAGAAAAACCGGCAAATAGCTCAGATATGGTGCACTTTTCCGGCAAATCATTCAGACTTGGCGAGAAAATCAGGCTCGATGAAAGCGCCCATGACGCCACACTGGATCCAAAAGGTACGTCACGGAAGGCCCGCCTTAAAAGTGCAAAGAATCTGCATTTGCGGCACCGATTCTTTAACAAAATCAGGCAAATCCACAGATTCTTTAATGCTTTTAGGCAAAAGTTACAGATTCTTTGAAGAAATCAGGCGCGCACAAGCGTACGCTCAACTCCCGTCGTCCACCTGGCGAGAAACCCGTCCACTCCCAGCATTTCCGCACAAGAAACCCGGTATCCACACGAAGTAAATACCGGGTTGAAATCGACTTGCAACCTGTACGCCCGCGCGACCTAGCGCATCATCTTGACCAGGCGAACAACGGTGCCGTTGCCGGAAGGTTTCTCCTGGATAGACACGGCATCCATAAGTAGGCGCATCAGCTTGACGCCGCGACCACGCTCGGCAAACTGACCAGTCTCGGGAGGCTCCTCCTCGTCGGAGATACTAAAGCCGTCACCGCAATCCGAGACGTCAATGACCACCCTGTCTGGATACGCAGAAACCGTGGTCAGCACGCCCTTCTCGCACGCGTGATCAATAGCGTTGCCAATAGCCTCGCCAACTGCGAGTTCGATATCAAATTTTTGGTCCGAAGTAAACGGAAGCGTCTTTAGCAGCGCAACTGCCCTTGAGCGAGCATCGCACATTCTATTGGGGTCAACTCTAAACGTTGTCTGGAACGACGGATGTGTACCCGGCGCAAGCGGAGTCACGCGCGACTTAGCGGCACACGTGCTTATAGGCATGAAGTCGATAAGACCCATGCGCACCAGCGCCTTAAACGCCGTTGGTTGCACGTTGGTAAGGCTCATAAGACCGCCGAGCGTCTTCATACGTCGAACAGCGCACACAATAAAGCCCATGCCGCACGAATCGATGTACGAAACCTCCGACATATTCAGCACAATTCTTCTGCAGCCGCTCTCAATGAGCTGCTCAATCTGGGCCTTCACGCGCGGGACTCCCCTCACGTCAAGGTCAGTATTGACTGAAACAACTGCTATGTTTGGCTGCGTATACATACGTTTCTTGTTCCCGCGCAGCAACAAGAATTTCAGATATATGCATTTTTTAGCCTTGAATTCTCATTGCTAGTGCAACAACAAAAGACAAGGTAGTGACCCATGGGT
>CAUVBV010000036.1:0-5140 GCA_963550405.1 uncultured Atopobium sp.
GGCTTCATCTCAAGTTCTTCTTGAACAGCAAACTTCCTGAACACAGGAAGCGCAGCCTCGCCCTTAGCGGCAAGCTCTTCTGCGCGAGAAAGGTCCTCGTCAGTTGCTACACGAACAACGTCTTTGAGCTCGGCTTTATTTGTCTTGTACTCAAACTCCTCCTGAGAAATCTCACGAGGATCAGCTACAGCAAGACCAATCTCTAGACCGCGCTCGGTCTGACAAATGACGTGGTCACCTTCAAGAACGCCGGACTCCTTTGGATCAAACCAAAGGTCGCGCGCGGCGTATTCAAATTTCACCGGGACAACGGTGGGCATGTAAGTGCCTCCTTGATATGCAGCAGCATAACCTCAAGGGTTAGCTGGGGAGAAACAGAGCGGTCCAGGTTGTATTGAGCCTCTTGCACCGCAGCAAGAGCCCCCAAAACACCCTGGGTATGAGTTTGAGATGCAACGCGGTCAATAATGCCTGCTGCATCCGTATTTACTATTTCTTCATCAACCGCTTCGCAACATAAAAGTACGTCGCGAAGAAGCGATTCCAGAATTGCCAACATTTCTATGATACCCGAACGCTCGCGCGCTGTGAGTTCTCGCTTATTTGCTGCCTCAACCTGCTTTAACGCAGCGCTGGTAAGAAAGTCTTCATTTTGAGCGAGGGCCTCTTCTTGGGCACGTCTTACGTCACCAAGAGGAATTTTTGCAGCTTCTATCAGCTCTTTTGCGGAAGTGAGTACATCCCACGAGTCATTTCTGAGCAGATTGCCAAAAACATCAATGAGCTGTCTGCGAATGTTTTTTCGCGTAGAAGACTGCAAAAACTCCACAGCTCTACCAGGGGTTCCTGTTGCTGCAAGCGCAATACGAGCTTCCTGCTCTGTGGCAGAAATCTCTCGCATAATGGCAGCTTTAGCTGCAGCATCAGTAAGCGTTCTAAACGCAACTACCTGACAACGAGAAACAATGGTGGGAAGCACCGCAGAAGAAGAGCGTGCAGACAGAATAAAGATGGTGTCTGCAGGTGGCTCTTCAATAGTTTTGAGCAATGCATTTGCAGAATTTTCTCTGAGCAAATCAGCGCGGTCAATCACGTAAATCTTATGAGTTGAGCGCATAGGCGCCAGACTAACATCAGCGATGAGCTGACGAATCTGCTCAATGAGGTAGCCATTTGCGGAGGCCGGAGTAAGTACGTGCACGTCAGGGTGGGTACCGCGAGAAATACGAATGCAGTCGTCACAGGCAGCGTCGCCACCTTGAGCACAGAGAACACACTGCGCTAAAGCCTTGGCCGCAAGTCCTTTACCAGAACCAGGAGCACCTACAAACAGATAGGCATGAGCAAGCTTGTGCTCATGCAGTGCACGCGCAAGCAAATTCTGGACCTGAGGTTGATCCTGAAGGCGCGTTAATGCCTGAGGAAGTGGATAAGTGTTCTGCGTAGTATGTGCGCTCTCTTGAGTCATAAACGGATCACTCACCAAGCTCACAAATACCAGGAATAAGATCAACTAACAGCTGACGGGTACGCGCACGGACCTCGTCAATACTGCCATCTGCATCAACAGCTCTTACGCGCTCCGGCTCATCTTGCAAAAGCTGCTTATAACCAGCAAAAACACGCTCCTGGAAGGCAACACCTTCTGCTTCTAGCCTATCGGCATCATTTTGCGTAGCACGCGCATGAGCTACTGTTGGCTCAAGCATAAAGACAAGGGTTCTATCAGGAGAAACCCCACAGCTTCCCAAACGATTTGCACGGTGTACAAGGTCTGTATCAAGACCGCGACCAGCTGCTTGATAAGCATAGGTGGAATCGTAGAAACGATCGCATAAGACAATCTTGCCGGCAGCTAGAGCTGGGCGGATAACCTCTCCTACCAGCTGAGCACGACTTGCTTCGTAGAGAAGCAACTCACACTCATCACACATAGCATCGTTTTCTGGGTTAAGAACCATGCCTCTGATCTGCTCAGAAATAGCAGTTCCACCGGGCTCGCGAACAAAGACCACGTCAAAGCCAAGAGCTTCAAGGTCTTCTCGCAGAAGAGAAGCTTGTGTTGACTTACCACAGCCATCAACGCCTTCAAGCGTGATAAACAAACCTTGAGATGTACGTGTGCTTTTGTTCATGCTTCCCTCCCTCTTAACTATCTCACGATACAGGCAGATTGTGTTTCTCGCCATGAATATTCTAAAGGTTTTACGTATTTCCACATGAAAAGCGCTCAAAAATGGGTAAAAATACGTATGGAGCGGGCGTTGGAGAGGGACGCTCGTTCTTCCGAAAACGGTGCACCTCTCGATGCACCGTCATACGTTTACTTTTTTGCTGCCTTGGTGGATTTGGTGCTCTTAGTACTCTTACGAGCGCCTCTACGCGGGGCAGTTTTCTTTTCTTTACCAGGGCAATCGTAGTTTGGACACAGCTTCCAAGGACCACGCTGGGTAGTAACAACCACCATAGGAGCGCCGCAGTCTGGACAGACCTCATCGGTCTTCTCGAGCTTTCCACGAGCTGGTAGAGGATAGCTTGTCTCGCACTCCTCGTAGTTGGTGCAGCGAATAAAACGCTTGCCCGTGCGCTCGGACTTGTGAGCTACCAGGTCACCATGCTTACCGTTAGCCTTACAGGTTGGACACTCACCCACAATAAGGTCTGGCTCTGCGTTTGTAGGGCAAGCCGGATTGATGCAAGTCTCATACGCGCGCTGCCTAAACGGTTGCACCTTTACGCGAGGAGCACCGCACTCTGGACAGACGCCAGCCTCTCCCTCGAGCGGCTCTACGCGTCCCTGAGGCAGCGGATAGGTAACATCGCAGTCTGGCCAACCCATGCAGCCAACAAAGCTTCCACGAGTCTTCAGAGAGCTCTTAGCAACCAAGTCTTTGCCGCACTTAGGGCAGGTTCCCACCTTAGCATCAGCAGTAACGGCATCAGCAATGGCCTCGGACAGGTCTTCTTTATGGTCAATAAGCGTATCAATCATGCCTGCAAGCAAAGCTCTTGAGTGAGTTACAACACCATCACGCGTATCTTTGCCCTCAGCAACGCTAGTCATATCGGACTCAAGCTCTGCCGTCATATCAGGCGAGGTAATGTGTGGTGCAAACTGCGAAAGCGCATCAACAATTGCCATACCAAGCTGACTTGGCTCAACAGGATCATTCTTGAGGTATTTACGCTGGTAGAGCGTATCAATAATGGAGGCACGCGTAGATTTTGTACCCAGACCGCGCTTCTCCATCTCTTGAATAAGCTTGCCCTGGCTATAGCGAGCAGGTGGCTCTGTCTGCTTTGCATCAAGCGACAAAGACTTAATGGAGACAATCTCTCCTTCGCCGACATCAGGAATCTGATCATCTTTCTTAAGGCCAAAGGGATAAATCTCTCTAAAGCCTGGCTCTGCCAGTACGGTTCCATTTGCAACAAAAGGCTGACCTGCAACATCAAGCGTAATCTTGGTGCCACTCATAGTAGCTGGACCCATAAGGGTTGCAAGGAACCTTCGGGCAATCAGGTTATAGAGCTTCCAAGCCGCGGGCTGCAAAGCATCTGGATTGGCTGCCGCTGTTGGATAAATTGGTGGGTGGTCGGTAGACTCCTGCTTGCCACGCGTTGCGTGCAGCTTTGGCTGACCCAAGAGCTTTTTGCAGGTAGAAGCATACTGAGGAACCGCGGACAGCGTACGAACACAATCCTTCAAGTCAAGCGAACTTGGATAGACCGTGTTATCAACACGTGGGTATGAAATCAAGCCGTCCATATACAGAGACTCTGCCAAACGCATAGTTCTAGCTGGCGAGATACCCTCTGCAGCTGCAGCCGCCTGCAGCGACGTAGTGTTAAATGGAGCTGGTGGCTGCTGCTTTCTGCTGCGAGACTCAATCTCGACAACCGTTGCCTGTGTTTGATCTTTAACAACGGCGTAAGCTGCGTCTGCTTCCACTTGATCCCAGAACCTTGCGGTCTGGTGAACCATCTTAAAGGTTGCATCCGCATCATCTTCTGGAGCAGCAACACCAGAAATAACCCAATAATCTTCTGGCTTAAATGCCAAGCGCTCACGCTCGCGCTCAACAACAAGTGCCAGCGTAGGAGTCTGAACACGACCAGCAGAGCGTGTATTGCCCAGGCCGCCAAAGCGTGCGGTGGTCAGGTAACGGGTCAGTACCGCACCCCAAATGAGGTCGATATACTGCCTGGACTCACCTGCCGCAGCCAAGTTGTAATCAAGATCCACCAGGTTATTGAAGGCAGTCTCAATCTCTGTCTTAGTAAAGGCAGAGTAGCGTGCACGAAATACCGCCAAATTAGGATTAACCGAGAGAACCTGTGCCAATGCATCAGAGCCAATAAGCTCTCCCTCGCGGTCAAAGTCTGTACCAATAATGACAGACTCTGCCTTCTTAGCAAGGTTCTTGAGGGCGCGAATAATCTCTTTTTCTGCAGGTTGTTTATCTACAGGAGCCCAAATCAAATAGGGCAAGCTAGGGATTTTCCAACCCTTAAGGTCAACGCCATCTGCCATAAAAGGCTTGCGCTTAACCTTATAAGGAGGACGCTCAAGGCCATCTGGAACATCTGCAGGAAGGTGCTCCCCTTCTGCAGTTTCTCCATACCAGCCCTCTTCCTTGTCAAACTTGAGAGCCAAAGGAAAATCCGGTTGCAGAATATGACCACGAAGACCAATGGCAACATGGTCTTCTCCGCCACGTCTAAAACGATAAACAGGAGTGTTGTATACCTTGTCTGTCTCAGGCTTACCCGATTCAGACAGAAGGCGAGCAATCTGCTGCGCTGCGTCGTTTTTCTCGGTAACAACTAGAATCAAAGAACAACACTCTCCAAAGTAAAAATGAAACTATTAGATTTTGTCTAGCTCATGCTGCTCGTAGTCCTCGCGGCTCCACTTAAGAGCGGCTTTGCCATCACGGGCAATAATGACGTAGCGAGCAACGGCCAGAGCAACTTCGTACAGCAGAATAAGAGCTGCAAACATCAAAATCATGGTGACAGGTGATGCGTCAGGAGTGACTACTGCAGAAAGAATCATCAGGCCAACATAGACATAGCGCCACTGCTCACGCATATCCTTGTAAGGAACAAGGTGAAGAATAGCCAGGTAGAAGATAAC
>CAUVBV010000037.1:0-5116 GCA_963550405.1 uncultured Atopobium sp.
GCTCTACCGTTGATAAAATTGCAAGTGGAGAATCTGGCACTATCGAAGAGTCTCACAGTACATATACTTACGACCAGCTGATGTCTCCAACCTTTAAGCTGGTTATGCCTTATCAGCGATATGTATGGGACGGAAATCTTGGTGTCTGGACAGACAAATCCGATGATCAGACGTACATGAATGACCTCATTGCTAACGCACCCGACCTGCATATTGTTGGTGTTGTTCAGGCAAAAGACCCAACTACCACAGGAGCGCTTTCTGAGGGCATTTACTACACGCCACAACTGACTCAGAAGATGATTTCTGATGCAGAGGCATCTCCTATTGTTCAGGACCAGATGAATCGTCCGGACGTTGACGTTTTCACTGGTAAAACCTTTGAGGACGAGAAGAACGGTCAAACTTCTGAGGGGCTTTCTATCGGCTCTCTCATTTCCGTTGATCCTAACGTGCTGTCCTCAGCGTTTAACTTCAATCCACAGGCGCTGAACTTCTCGTCAATTAATCTGTCTGGGCTGGATATGTCCTCGCTTGACCTTTCTGACGTGCAGCTACCAGCTTTTGATCCGTCACAGCTGAATCTGTCTGACAGCAATGTACTGTCTTCTGTGACGTCTTCGCTTGATCCAGCTGCGCTGGCAGCGGCTTTCCCAGAGCTCTCTGCAGCAGACATTCAGCAGATTCTTTCTGGCATTACTGTTAACTTCAAACCAGGAGGACAAGCTGCTATTTCTTCGCTCATGGGCAATATTGCTCTGGGATGGAACTCTTGGAGCGCTGCTAATCCCGGCAAGACTATGGCAGACTACCTTGCAACAGATCAGGTACGCACGCAGATTGTGACTACAGTTTCTTCTGCAGTTGATACTGATGACCTGCAGCAACAGCTGGTTAGTGCTCTGGCAAATAAACTGGGAACCAATCCAGACCTTCCAAGTGTCCAGGCTGAGGTTTCTCAGAGGCTTATGAGTGCTTATCAATCACAGATTGCAAGTGCACTTTCCGCAGCTATTACGCGTGCTATGAGTGCGTACGTGCAGTCTGCGCTAACCAGCGTGATGACGCAGGTTGCTTCAAGAATGCAAAGCCAGATTGCAGGTGCTCTCAATACAGCTATGCAGGGCGTTGCGGCAAATATGTCCAATGCTATGCAGATAGATAAGGCAACGCTTGCAAGCGCCTTTAAGCTCAACGCTGATCCATCGCAGCTCGCAGCTATTGCCGCGTCAATGCTAAGGGCAACGCCGGCAACGTATGAGTCCAATCTTTCTAAGATGGGATATGCGGACCTTAATAAGCCCACGTCAATCAATATTTATCCTAAAGACTTTGCGAGCAAAGAGAAGATTGTTAAAATTCTTAATACGTACAACGCTGATGCAAAGGCTGCAGGTGAAGAGTCTAAGGTAGTTACGTATACCGACATTGTTGGTGCGCTGATGAGTTCTGTCACGCTGATTGTTGATATGATCTCGGCGATGCTGATTGCGTTTGTATCTATTTCGCTTGTTGTTTCCAGCATTATGATTGGCATCATTACGTTCATCTCGGTTCTTGAACGTAAAAAGGAGATTGGTATTCTGCGCTCTATTGGTGCTTCTAGGCGAGATATTGCCAACGTATTCAATGCAGAGACATTTATTGAAGGCCTTATCTCTGGTGTTATGGGCATTGGCATTACACAACTGCTTATTTTGCCCGCAAATGCTGTGGTCAAAGCCATGTTTAACGTGGATAATTTGGTGATCTTGCCGATAAACGGAGCACTTATTTTGATTCTGATTAGCGTTGTTCTGACGCTTCTTGCAGGTCTTATCCCTGCAGGTAGAGCGGCTAAGTCCGATCCAGTTCAGGCGCTGAGAAGCGAGTAAGGCGCTGGCTGGTCGCGCTGTCTGGCGAGAAGAACGTCTAGCTTCGTGCATTGCCTTACAAGAAAAGCCCTGTCATGTATATACATGACAGGGCTTTTTGCGTTTTGTTGCAGCTACCAGGCCTAGTTCTCCTGGCCACCAAAGAGGTCGACAACTTCAAGATCAAGCTCGGAGGCTTCAATGGCCTCCTTGGCGCCAAAGACAACAACCGAGAGGTCATCATAGCTTTGAGGCATGGTGCTCCCTAGTTCTTTGATGTCTTCAACCTGGGCGTGAAGGATTTTCTCGCGAAGCTTAAGAAGGCGCTCTGGATCACGGTGGTTGAAGTACTCAGTGTCTTGCCTGCGAGCAAGCATACGAGCAGGTACAGGAGCGTCAACGCCTGCTACAGAGGCAACTACGTAGCCCTCAAACTCGTCAGCGTCTGGAGTCCACTCAGAGAGCCAGCTACCTGCGCCAACATAGCGGTCGAGGGTTGCGTCAAGCGCAGGGTCTCGGTAGGAGACAAAGCTCTGCAGGCCAGCGATGGAGTTTCTGAACATGACGCCATAAGCGCCACCCTTGACGCGGACCTCGTTCCAGAGATAGTCAAGACCCAGAACTCTGGTGGCAATAAGCCAGTTACCCTGCTGTTCATTGGTTGCATGGGCAACGTTTGGATAGGAGAGACCAACGTAGGAGACGTTTGACGGAATGATGTACGCCACGTGCTGCAGCTTACCCTCAGGGACAACAAGAGTTGGTACTGCGTTATCTGCCTGCGATTTATTGCCAACCTTAAGGCCGAGGTCTCCCGCTGCTTGCCAGAATGCCTCGCGGCTTTGAGCGGAGCCAGTAAAGCTGACCGTAACGTTGTCTGCACGGAACATCTTGCGAGTGAGCGAATCCAGGTCTTTTACAAGTTGAGGGGCGCGCTCATCCCAGTTGGCAAGCAGGTTCTTTAGGTACTCATAGAAGCCAACGCCTGCCAGAGCGTCGTTTACGCGATTAGCTGCAGAGTAGGCGGTCAAAGCCTTATTCTGCGCTGCAGTATGACCAGCACCAACAAAGTACTGCTCCTGCGCAATGCGACGCTGAATCAAGATGTTCTTTAAGCGGCTCAAATCATCAAAGCGCGTGCTAGACCAAACCTCGGAAGGAATGCTTGCAAGTCCCTGGGTTTTCTCGGCAAGGGCACTTGCAGCAACAATGAAGGCAGGGTGCGCCTGGTCAAGCGTGTCTTGGTCGTAGATATCCGTGAAGAACGAGAGGTGACCAAGGTTGCTCTCAATAAGAATATCCAGCTCAGACGCGGTATGTGATGCTGTATCAAGCTTGCCCAGAGCCTCAGCAAGAATGCCCACAAGTGGCAGTTCTTCAAAGGTAACCGCGCGGGTCAGATCAAAGTAATGGTAGACGTAGTCAATGCCGTGAGTGTCCAGCTCATGCGCAATACATGGCAGGGGAGCCTCAACCTCAAAGCCAGCAGGACGCTCTCTACCTGCACCGATATCACTGAGCGAGAGGGACGGCAGCTTGGCTAAGTCTTCTGGAGCGTCAGGTGTTTCTTGCTCCAAACGGAGTGCCTCAACTTCTGCTCGGATCTTCTCGACATCCTCATCGGTGAGCGTAGAGCGAAGTTGCTCTAGCTCAGCAGCCTCTTCTTGAGCGTCTCCCTCATCTGTGGGGACAAGCTCAACTTGAGCTGCGTGTTTGCTGTTGCAAATGAGCTCCAGAAGCAGCTTCTCAAAGCCCTTCTGATCTGCAAGTTCTTTGACGTAGGCAATGGCGTCCTCGTAGCGGATGTAGTCCAGAGGGCGAGCGTCGTCGTAAAGCCAGCTTGAGAGCGAACGCAGCGTGTACTCAATACCGTTTGAGTACGGCTGGTCATTCTCGCGCAGGTTAAATTCTGCAAGTGCAATGGACGCGTTGAGTTTCTTTGGATCAATACCTTCGGTAGCAATCTTCTGGCAGGTGGTCTCTACCAAGTTGCGGAACTTCTGAGCTGCTCCTTCTCTGAGACCCTTGAGCTGCAAGAAGAGCATTGGCTGTGCAAGGTCATCGGAGAGATAGTAGCTAAAGTCATCACCCAGCTCTGCGTCAAGAATTGCACGCTTGAGCGGGGACTCATTGGAGCCTATGAGGGTGTCAAACAAGATATCTGCTGCCATCATCTTGTTGCGCTGATCAGGCGTTCCAAGCACGTAACCCAGGCCAACGCTGGAGTTGTCGGCTGTGGTGTTCATGCGGACCTGGCAAGGCTCGGGCAACACGGGTGCCTGCAGGTTAAGCGGATTGGGGGCACCTGCATCGCGTTTCTCGGCAGCTGCAAACCTCTGGGCAATAAAGGAGAGCTCACGCTCGCAATCAAGGTCGCCGTAGAGGAAGGTGTAGCTGTTAGAGAGGTCGTAGTGGCGAGCGTGGGTGTCCAGGAAGTTCTCGTAGGTGAGCTCAGGGATTGCGCGAGGCTTGCCGCCAGACTCTTTACCATAGGCGGTATCAGGGAAGAGGGCCTCGCTGACAGAATCGTAGAGTACGCGATCTGGATCAGAGAGGGCGCCCTTCATCTCGTTGAAGACAACGCCGTTGTAGCTAAGATTGCCCTGCTCGTCAGCTTCTAAGTGCCAGCCTTCCTGCTCAAAGATGCGCTTGCGCTTATAGATTGCAGGATGCAAGACGGCGTCCAGGTACACGCTCATAAGGTTTTCCAAGTCAGCTACGTTAGTGCTTGCCACAGGGTACACCGTCTTGTCGGGGTAAGTCATTGCATTCAAGAACGTCTGCATAGAGGTCTTGAGCAGGTTAACAAACGGCTCTTTGACAGGATAAGCATCGGAGCCACAGAGAACTGAGTGCTCCAGAATATGGAAGACGCCCGTGTGATCTACAGGAGGTGTCTTAAAAGCAATGGCAAACGAGCGGTTGTCATCGTCGCAGGCAAACCACATAAGGCGGGCACCTGTGGGAATGTGCTTAAAGATGTACGCGTAACCAGAAATCTCGTTAACCCACTCAGCCGAGATTACCTCAAAGCTTTTGTCTTCTGCGTGAAGCGTGCCAACAGAAAACGCACTGTCCATCTGCGAATACTTAGACGTCATAAGATGCCAATCTATACGAAAACTTACGTGAGTATCATTGCCGTTTTTGGGACCATCTTGCCCTAACTGAGCCGTTTAGAGACCTAAGACTCTGCACGGAGCAGGGAAAGGTGGATTTTTGTTATTGTGATACTACCGCGTCAGAGAAAAAGTGACACTTGT
>CAUVBV010000038.1:0-5058 GCA_963550405.1 uncultured Atopobium sp.
CAAACATGGCGTTCATGGGGACACGAGCAGACCTATACCAGGCAAGTGTTAGTTTCTCAAATTCAGAGATGTCGTTACGAAAGCGAGCATACGAGGAGTCAGCTTGGTTGAAAGTCTTGATGACTTCAATTCCATCGATGTATTCGACGAGTGTTGAGTTAACGCGCTCACTTGCTGTCCAGTACGCTGCATAGTCTCGTTCAAAGTTTTTGAAAAGGAGCGAAAGGGGCACAAGTGACAAGGCTGGTGCGATGAGCATAGAGAGAGCCAGACGGATATCAATTGAGCATACGATTGCAAAACACAAGATGAGAAGAAGCACATTGCTGGTAAATTCCGGGATAACGTGGGCAATGGGCAGCTCCATTTGCTCAATATCGTCAATGATTATTTTCTTAAGTGCTCCAGAGGGCGCTGATTGAACATCGCCTAGAGAACATGCAGCAAGATGTTCGCACGCAGCGTTTCGCAGGTTTTCAAGCGTATGGTAGGCAACGCTGTGCGATGTTGAAGTTGAGGCTAGATAGCCTACCGCCTGAACTGCCACTCCGAGAAGGGCAATGAGTGCCCAGTATCCAACTTCACTGATGGCAAGGGTGCTTGCTATTGAGAGCGCAATTAACTTGTAGGCGGCAAAAAAGGGAACAATGCCTCCGGCAACACCTGCCACAGCACATAACAGTGAGGCTCCAAGTTTTAGGCGCTGTCCGCGTGTAAATAAAGCAAGCTGCCGTATCCAACTGCTCTTTTTATTATTGCTAGAGTCCATGGGTCCTCCCAAACGACGAGTATGAGCAAATTGTATTCACGGCTCGTAGAATGAGAAAAGCCCGATTGTCGCGGTAAGCTCCAAGCGTATCGAAGCGTATCGAAACGTATTGAAGCGTATCGAAACGTATTGAAGCGCGCCTATCTTTCTAGACCAGCGTTTTCGCGGTAATCTGCAGGTGACATGCCAACAACGTTGCGGAACGTGGAAGCAAATTTTGAAGCATTGGTATATCCGACTTCAAATGCCACCTCACCGATTGGCTTAGAGGTTGTTCGGAGGAGAGTGGCAGCTTGTGCCATACGGTAGCGCGTGAGGTATGCGTGCACACTGGTGCCATAGACTTCCTTAAAGCATCGTTGCATGCTGGCATAGGGGAATTCAAACTCTTGAGAAAGCTCTTTGAGCGTCTTGCGAGAAGAGAGATCGGAGGTTAAGGCCCGTTCTATATCCTTTATCTTGTCAACCTTGGCGCGCGTGAGACCATACTGTCCAATGCGTCCACCTTCAGGAATGCTGCTCCCGAGAAATAACAGGAGCTCCATAATCTTGAGTTTTAGGTAGGCGTCCCTAAAGTAATCCTGAGCGCTGTACATTTCGCAGAAGATATGCTCGATGGACGCTCCACCGCGAAGCACACTTGGCTTGTCACCTAAACAGAACTTCTCGTAAAGTAGTTCAACTTTTACCGGAAATCCCTCGGGAAAAACAGATTGCAAAGATTTGTCTGCCGTGTCCAGGTCAAGGCAGACGGTGACACCTCGGTAGTGCCCAAAGGGGAATCGGAAGAGGCTTTCATGTCTTGAGTGGTCGTCGATGCCTAAATCACCTGTGTCCAGGTATAGGCATGAGCTGGTTCCGGACTCCCACTCAATTCTTCCCTCACGGCAGTAGTTCAGACAGAGCATGCGTGATCCTGGGATGAGTGTAAAGCCCGACTCCAAGTTCCACACGTTTGTAAAGTCGTTGAACATAAGGGTGATTCCAGGCATGACATCGTGCATTGTCATGATGCCTTGACCATCAGTTCCCTCTGCCCGCCAGACGGAACTTCTCGCGTCGTGCGTTACACGACGGACGTTGCCGCCCATGTTGGCATAATCAGCAATGTCCATTGTGTCTCCAGTTCCCTTAGCTTCTTTGAAGAGCGTTTTCAAAGAATGACAACACGTTTGACCAGCCAGCATTGTCGAGCACGCCTTGGTCTACAAACGATCCGTCTTCCATGCGGGCAAAGTCGGTGCAACATGCTCTGATGAACTCAGGATCGTGTGTTACAACCACGACAGCTCGTCCTTCCGCCGCTGCTGCGGTAACGCTTGCAGCAACCTGTTCCATATGGGCAAGGTCAAGTCCACTGGTAGGTTCGTCAAGCACAAGTAGGCCACGCTCTGATGCAAGCGCTGCAGCAAGCGCAACGCGTTGCATCTGTCCGCCTGAAAGCGAGAGTGGATGGCGTTGCGCCAGTTCAGTTAAGTCTAACGATGCAAGTATAGTACGGGTAAGGTGCTCGTCAGCACGTCTTGTGGAGGCAAGTACCTCATCAAATACGCTCTCTTGGAAGAGTTGATGGCTTACGTCCTGCATAACCAAGTAGCCGTTTCTTGACCTACTTGAGAGTGGGTTGGGGCCTTCTCCGACGTCTACGGTTCCCTTACAATTGCGAACAAGACCGCAGAGACAGCGTGCGAAGGTGGACTTTCCGGCACCATTGCTTCCTATGACAGCAGTGACACCTTCTCGCCTGAAGGCGATGCGAGAAACGCTGATGCCAGGGTTTGATTGTGGATAGTGATAGTTCATATCCCGTATTTCTACAAATTCGTTTTTCTCGCCCCGTGTGCAGCACTGTTCAGCTGCAATGGCTGCAAAAGTTGGTGCGCGCAGACCAAGCGCATGCGCCTCGGCAGCTGTTGCCGCGTAGAATTGCTTGGAGGAAATTTCGCGTTCCACGCTTCCTGAGCGCATCACAACAATGCGATCGGCGATGCCCTCCAACCAATGGAGACGATGCTCGGAGATGAGCACGGCGCGACCCTCGGCTTTCCATTTTGCAACAATCTTTCGGAGAAGCCCAATGGAGGCGAAGTCAAGGTTGGAGGACGGCTCATCAAGGACAAGAACATCCGGGTCAAGCATAGTGGCCGAGCCACAGGCAACGCGTTGTTTTTCTCCACCAGAAAGTGAGAGGCAGCTGCGGTCGATAAGATCTGTGAGCTCAAGCGCGTTGGTGACGTCCTTTAAGCGTGTGCGTATTTTGTTAGGTGTTATTCCTTGGTTCTCACACGCAAATGCAAGTTCACCGGTTGTATCTAAACAGAAAAATTGGGTTTTAGGGTTCTGGAAGACCGATCCGACCTTTGGCGCTAGTTCCCAAAGTTCGCAGTTGGAAGGCGTAAGTCCGCAGACTTCAATCTTCCCCGAGAGTTTCCCCTCATAATAATGGGGGATGAGGCCATTGACGAGCCTTGTTAGGGTTGTTTTTCCAGATCCTGAGGCGCCCGTCAGGCAGACTACTTCACCAGGGGCTACGGTAAGGTTGACCTCGGAGAGGTTGTTTTTCTCGCTTGCCTGATAGCAGTAGCATGCATTTTTTATCTCGATCATTTCAATCCTAGTAGTAGAGCAATGGCGTGATCACCGCGCAGATAGTAGCCATGGCGAGAAAGGCGATTACTATCCAGTCTCGTACGCGCATGCGCGCTTCGTTTATGTTTGTGCGAGCTGTTGGTCCACCGAGCCCTCGCACAAGCGCCGAAGCAGAGAGGTCTTCACCGCCTCGCACTGCCGAGACAAGCAACGGTACCAGGCAATTCTCGATGGCGGAGATAGGGTTTCTGAACGTCTTGCTGCTGCGCATGCGTATAGCAGCAGCTATCTGTCGGTAGTCGTCGGCTATCGCTGGGAAGTATCGAAGCATTACGACAAAGGGAATTTCTACAGCCTGAGGCATGTGCATACGGTCGCATGCTGCCATAAACTCACTCACTGAGGTGGTTGTAACCAGCCAGGTTCCCATGGCAATACCTGGGGCAAACTGCCTCACGATTCCCGAGATACCCAGCGTGACAAAAAGAGCAACTCCAGTGAGGCATGATTCTGCGATTGCTGCCACAGCGCTCGCAACCCCGTATAACGTGAGGTAGGTGATTGCTGAGCTGAAATGGTGAGAGAGGGCTAGCATGATGAAAGGTGTTGCAATAAGCAGCGGCTTAACCACAAGGAGAGGCCCCACGTTATATGACCCAAGCATAATTGTTGAGACGACGAGTGTGGCAAGCACTTTAGTACGGGGATCAAGCACGAGCCCTCGGTTATTGGCAGTTGAGAGGAACACCCCCTTTTTCATTATGCGATGCCGGCTCGCTCAAAGTGCTTGTGGAGGAGTTTCTTGCCGATGACGGCTCCGATACACCCTGCGATAAATGCAGCAAGAGCAAGAGGTAGAAGGCTCCAGTCAGGAATGTAGCTGGAGAGGGCGTTGGCATATTCCTGTCCGTAGCCAGAGGCGATACCTGCAAAGTAGCTCGCACGATTTACGATGATGGGAATATAGTTGCCTATCAACCATACGCTCAGGACTCCGTGTGAAATTATGGCGCGTCCTGCGCTGTTATAGTTACCGCTTCTGAGGACAAGGTCGGCGAGAAGACCACATACTGGCCCTGTAATAAAGGCATATACGCCCATGCCACCGAGACCCATAAGGAGTCCGAGGATGGTTCCCATGATGAAGACCATCCCGAAATGCCTTACTTTTGTAATGTAGAGCATGTACGGAATGCCTCCGATAAGCGGGCAGATGACGGAGAGCAATGGAATGAATATAGGAACGTAGCCCAGCATTGCCACAGCCATGATGATTATGAAGTAGAGAGCAGTGAAGATACCGATGTTTATAAGGTCCTTCGGTTGCAGCCCTTTTTTCTTGACTGAGGGTGTTTCAGACATAATGCGTCTCCTTTCGGTTAGCTCTATCTAACTTATAAAGGATAGACACAGAGAAACTCAGTCAATAGCCCATTTGTATCATTATGTCCCGTTTGAATCGCGTAGCCGCTATTCGCTTTCTGATAAGTATTTGCCAACTGCCGTGGTAAATATTAGCCAACTGCCGTGGCAAATACTTGCCAACTGCCGTGGTAAATATTCAAATAGCATTTTTACATCATTTTGCATAATCTGGTCTTCATTTTTAATACCATACAAGTTCGCCTATATAACTCGCTAAAATATAGAGTGGGTTGATTAAAACTAATCGTTTCTGTGACACTCCCAGAAGCACACGA
>CAUVBV010000039.1:0-5014 GCA_963550405.1 uncultured Atopobium sp.
GCAAGAAGCTTGCCCTGACGAATAATTGCAATTTTATTGCAGAGTTTCTCGACAACCTCAAGAACGTGTGACGAGAAGAACACGGCAGATCCACGGTCGGCAAGCTCGTGCAGCATCTTCTTGAGCTCGAAGCTTGCTGCTGGGTCCAGGCCGACAAATGGCTCGTCCAAAATGATGAGCTTTGGCTCGTGGAGCAGGGCGGAAATCAGAACCAGCTTCTGCTTCATACCGTGAGAGTAGCTGCCAATAGCATTTGCCAGGGAATCAGTGATGCCCAAGCGGTTGGCCAGCGTAGTAATACGCTCGACGCGGTTCTCCGCAGGAACGCCAAAGATGTCGCTGACGTAATTGAGGTACTTAATGCCGCTCATGAACTCGTAAATGTCTGGGTTATCTGGGACGTAAGCGATGACCTGCTTTGAGCCAACAGGGTCAACCAGCACATTCTTTGAATCCACAAAGATGACGCCGCCCTCAAATGGCTGAGCGCCAACGATGGACTTGATAAGCGTTGTCTTACCTGCGCCGTTGTGGCCGATAAAACCGTAGATGTCGCCAGGCATAACGTCGAGCGAAAGATCAGAAACAGCCACCTTAGAGCCATACTTCTTGGTGAAGTGCTGGACGCTCAACACGGGAACAACCTCGCCAGGTACTGCTGGGGCGGCAGGGGCTGCCGGTGCTGGAGCTGCGGCTGCGGGTGCGGGAGCAGCAGGAGCAGCAGGCGCTGCGGGTGCGACGGGAGCTGCGGGAGCTGCAGGCGCTGCGGGTGCTGCGGGTGCAGCTGGTGCCGCGGGAGCCGCTGGAGGTACGGGAGCGTTAGGAACAGGTGGCTGTGGAATATTGTCGGCCATGTTAGTTTCCTTCTTCCATCTTGTCTGTCTTATTCACACGAGTGTTATTTGCTTTTGGAGTGCGCTTTGCCCTTCTCAGAGCGTCGCGCAAAATCCATTCTACCTGAGCGTTAGTTGAACGCATGTCGTCTTGCGCCCAGCGTTCAACCGCCTCCCAGACTTCTGGAGCTACACGAAGTGGATATTGTTTGCGAGGTGCCATGGGTTTCTCGCCAAGCTTTACTGCTGCAAGGAACCGGTGTTAAGAACAGGCTGGGCCTCGGACTCGCCGCAAAGAACAACCATGAGGTTGGATGCCATGACGGCCTTGCGGTCCTCGTCGAACTCAACGACGCCATTCTCGGAGAGCTGGGTGAGAGCCATGTCAACCATGGAAACGGCGCCCTCGACGATCTTCTTACGTGCAGCGATGATTGCCTCTGCCTGCTGGCGGCGGAGCATTGCCTGCGCAATTTCTGGGGCGTAGGACAGGTGCGTGAGGCGAGCGTCGTCAACGGTGATACCAGCGACGGAAAGGTTGCGGCTCAGCTCGGACTGAAGCGCCTCGGAAACTTCCTCGATGTTGGAACGCAGGGTAATTGCGGTGTTGGACTCGGACTCGTCCTCCATGTGGTCGTAGCTGTAGATGCTAGCGACGTGCCTAAGCGCAGTCTCTGCCTGCATAGCAACGTAGCTGTCGTAGTCGTCGACGTCAAAGAGAGCCTTTGCGGTATCGCTGACGCGCCAAACAACAACCTCGGCGATCTCAATTGGGTTGCCCATGCGGTCGTTGACCTTGAGGACGTCGCCATTCAGCGTGCGGGCACGAGTGGAAATGATGGAAGTGTGCACGTTGACCGTTGGGGCGCCTGTACCTGAAGTGAGCGCGGAAAGATCGCTCACATTTGTAGACAGGGTCTTGGCATAGTAAGGATTTGCCCAGCGAAGGCCCTCGTCCTTAACGGTGCCAATGTACTTACCAAACAGAACGCAAACCTTTGCCTGACCAGGCTGAAGGCTGAACAGACCGCTTGAAACAAACATTCCCGCAAAGAAGAATACCAGCGCGCCAATGATGCTAGGGAACGATGGATCCAGGCGAGGATTTCTATCTGCCGCCATAGCGCTGAGAACAAAATTCAGCGTAAACAGGGCTGCAACTGCAAAAAGAGCAATAGCAATCAGCAGGAACAGCCAACCACTCTTGGATTTGATGATATTCTCGGTGCTCATAAGATCTCCTTTGTGACAATGAGCCTTCTGTTGGCATCATTGTGATATCACATTGATTGCAAGTCAATAGAAATTTTTATTTAAATATTGTTCAAAAATTGCAGGTGAGAGGGTGATTTTGTTGGCCTCGGCGCACGGAGAGTGGTGAGCGGTGAGAAAAACGCTAGATGTGGCGCATGACGAGAAGAACGCTGCATGTGGCGCCTGGTGAGAAGGTCGCTGCACGCAACGAGAAGGTCATCTCTTCTAAAACAACCACCGACCTGCAAGGCTTGGATCAAGCGCGCCTGATTTCTGCAAAGAATCTGTAACTTTTGCCTGAAAGCATCAAAGAATCGGTGGATTCTGCCTGATTTCATCAAAGAATCTGTGTTCCAAACACAGATTCTTTGCACTTTTCAGGCGGACCTTTCGTGACGTGACTTTTGGATCCGAGGTTAGTTTAATGAGCACTCTCATGGAGCCTGATGTTATCGTCATGTCTGAATGATTTGCCGGAAAAGTACACCTTGTCTGAGCTATTTGCCGGTTTTTCTCGCCAAGTCTGAACTGTTTTACTCAGACATGATGCGGTTTTCAGGCTCGCAATCAGAACCAATCAAAAGATGGTAGAGAAACAGCTTGGTCGAACAAAAACACACCTCGAGAGAAGCCCCAAGGTGTGTTCGGTGTGCACTATTGCCTGTTCGCAGGCTATGCTCGCAGATGCTGCTCGCGCCCGTCGTGGCCGCAGCCGGTACGGCGCGCAACGCGCGCGGCGTACTAGTCGATACGAGCGTCTACCTCAAGCCAGCCGAGCTGGTCGATGTTGCCCTTGACGTGCTCGCAAGACTTACGCCATGCCTCAATCTCGGAGTCGGAGAGCTCGGGCACAAAGACCTTCTCGACACCATTGGCGCCGATAACCGCAGGAAGTGAAGAGTAGAAGCCAGAAACGCCATACACGTCGTTGAGCAGCGTGGAGACTGGCGTGATCAGCTTGGTGTCGTGGACAATAGCCTTGATGACCTCGACAGCGCCGTTTGCAATGGAGTACTCGGTGCACTGCTTGCCGCTGTAAGTGACGTAACCGCCCATGCGTCCAGCCTGCTCGAGTTCTGGAAGGTCAAAGGTCTTGCCCGTCTGAGCTGCAACTTCGTCGAGTGTGAGGCAGCCAATGGAAACGTGCGACCAGCAAGCGAACATACCGTTGCCGTGCTCGCCAAGCATCCAAGCGTTGATGCAAGATGCTGGATAACCGGTAGCACCGGAAAGAGCGTGGCGGAGTCGAGCGGAGTCCAGCGTGGTGCCGGAGCCGATAACCTTGTAAGGGTCAGCGCCGGTCAGATACTGGAGCTCAGTGGTAACAACGTCGCACGGGTTTGCGATGTTGACCCAAACACCATCGAAGCCCGCGTCTGCAATGCGCTTTGCGAACTTCTTGGCCTCGTCAGTAGTAACAAAGAGCTCTCCATCACGGTTGCCCGCAGCAGCAGCTACGTGACCTGCGGCGTTAACGATAATGTCACAGCCAGCAAGCTCCTCGTAACGGTCATCAAGCTCAAAAACGCGAGCAGGGTGTGGATAAAATGGCATTGCGTCCAGCAGGTCGTTTACCTGAGCCTTGCAGAGGACCTCATTTGTGTCGCTAATGTAGAGCTCAGTAGCAAGTCCCTGGTAAAGCAGGGCGTTTGCGACGTGTGCGCCTACGTGATTAGCGCCGATAATACCAATTTTGCTGATGAGAGCCATAGTCCACCTCTTTTGTCTCGCCAAAATACTGTGCCTGTTAGCTTAACGGTTTTCTAGACAAACGGGAAACGATACAAAAAATGAAACATATTAGACACAACAATCCCCCCAACGTGCCATTTAAGCCCGCAAACGGTATAGTAGTAACCCAAGATTTGGAGAGGAACTATGGGATACAAAACACCAACATGCTCTATTGCACGTAGCTGCGGAGGCTGTGAATGGCTTTCGGTCCCCTATCCTATCCAACTTAAACGCAAGCAAACGCAGGTAGAAGAACTTCTCGCCCCGCTGGCAAGCATCAATAACGTAACTATCGAGCCCATCCGTGGAATGGACGAGCCTCTGGCGTATCGTCATAAGGCAGCAACGCCATTTGCGCCGGGTAAAGGCCGTACGGTTCGCTCCGGTTTTTACGCAAGCGGAACGCACAAGATTATTGCTTCAAAGGAATGCCTAGTAGAAGACGGGCGAGCTCGCGCCATCCTCAATGACGTGGCGTATCTTGCTGGCCAGTTCAACATCCATGCCTACCAGGAAGATCGCGGCAAGGGAGCGCTTCGCCACGGCGTGGTACGCTGCGGATATGCCACTGACGATGTCATGTTGGTCCTGGTAGTCAACGGCCAACATCTGCCCCACGAACAGGAGTTTATTGCTGCGCTTCGCAAGGCACACCCCGAGCTGACCAGCATCTTCTTGAACGTCAACCAGAAACGCACCAACGCAATCTTAGGGCGAGAAACCCGTCTGCTTTTGGGCTCAACATCCATGAGCGACAAGCTTTTGGGCTGCACGTTTGAGATTGGACCAACCAGTTTCTACCAGACAAACCCCCAGCAAACTGAGGTGCTCTATCAGCTGGCCATCGACGGCGCGCTTGCTAGCTCCGAGCTTGCTGACTCCGAGCAGACCGGCGACGCGCAGGCCAGCGCTGCGTTGACCGGCGCTTCCACTCAGGAAGTCACTTCTGCGCAAACCGGCAACCTGCGAGTTCTTGATGCTTACTGCGGCACGGGAACCATTGGACTTTGCTTGGCACACGCCGCCGAAGCTCAGGGTATCAACCTCTTGCTCACTGGTGTTGATCAGGTTGAAAACAACATCCAGATGGCACGCAGAAACGCTCGAAACAACAAACTTGAAGCCGAATTTATCTGCGACGATGCCACTCGCTACATGCAAGCTCTAGCCAAAGAGGGTCAGAACTTTGACGT
>CAUVBV010000040.1:0-4917 GCA_963550405.1 uncultured Atopobium sp.
CCGGACTGGCTGTTGGCATGCCTGTTGTTGATAGCGGCGGCGTTATTGGCCAGATTATTGAGTGCGGTCCTACAACTTCTACCGTTCGTCTGATTACTGACGAGAAGAGCGGTGTGGCTGCTATGGTTCAAAGCAGCCGAGCTCAGGGCATGCTTATGGGTTCCGCTTCAAGGCAGATTACCCTTAACTTGATCAACACCAATCAGAAGGTTGCTGTAGGCGATACGGTAGTTACCAGTGGCCTTGGCGGTGTATTCCCTAAAGGACTTCCTCTGGGTAAGGTTACCAGCGTTGAAGCAGCGCCTGGATCGCTTTATTACACCATTGTTATTGAGCCGTTTGGAAATGTCAGTACTAACGAAGAAGTAATGGTTATCACGTCTCTTTCTGAGGAGCAAAAAGCTACCGCAGATGATATTGCAGAGGCAGATAAGCAAAACACTCCAACAGCAACTAATTCTGACAGTAAGGATAAAGACTCCAAGGATGGATCTTCGGGTTCTTCATCAAGCAACTCGTCTGGCAGCGGCTCTACTAACAACACAACAAATTCCCAGCAGAATGCAACGGTTGCCGCTCCAACGGGTAATACACAACATAACAGCGGAAGAACAGATTAAAGGGGATGTATGCAGGTTTCTGATAGAAATAAAAACACACGCAGCATCACCGTTCTTGCTGTTGTTTGCTTCATTTTGCAGATTATGCTTACCCCACAGGTTTCTTTTGGTGGGGGAGTCATCAATTTTGCATTGATTTTCTCGGCAGCTATTGCCCTGAGATATGGTGGCAAAACTGGCGTAATAAGCGGCTTTATTGCAGGTCTAATCTATGATCTGACTTCTGCCAATCCCATTGGCCTCATGGCACTCTTGCTTGTGGTCAGTTCTTATTTCATGGGCCAAGAGGTAAGAGACAGAATCTCTGGCAATTTTGGTACCTCTATGGGCTTTGTTGCCCTTCAAACTTTTGGTGTCACCTTTATGTATCAGCTCATTAATTCTTTGATTGGCTCTGGTGGCAACTTCTTTGAGGGGCTGCTGTTTAAGTCTTTCCCCACCATGTTGTTTACCATTTTGGCAGCGCTGCCTGTTTTCTATGTACTTTCTCATTCCCAAAGGTCTCATTCATCTTTGGGTGGAACTTCGCTCTACCGCGGATCTCATCGAGCTCCACAGCGCCTTAAATAAGGGGTTAGTATGAATTTCACCCTTGTTATCCTTGCTTGTTGCGCTGTTGCAGCAATTGGATTGATCATCGTATATCTTACCTTTGGTAGAAAAGATTCGCCGTTTACCTTTGATATTGGTGGTGGCGCTCCCAAGGCGTCTGGTGGTTCTGACGGCTCTGCCGAGAAGACCCTCTCGTCCAGACTTATCGGATTTGCAATTGCTGTTGGTGGCATGTTTGCCGTGCTTATTGGTCGTCTTTGGACTATGCAGCTCTTATCGTCAGCTGACTATACTGAGCAAGCAGAGCGCAATCGCACGCGCACGGTTACCACCGCAGCGCCTCGTGGCCGTATTCTGGACAGAAATGGCGTGGAGATTGTTACCAACAGGCCAAGTCCAACGGTAGTGGCTCGAGCAGACGTTGCGGAAGACTACATTAAACTGCAGATTCTTGCTAACCTTTTGGGCATGCCTATGCTGGCAGTGCGCAGAAAAATCATGGATACCTCTGATGGCGCCCAAGCGCTTCGCACGGTTTCTGTAGATGTTTCTAGGCGTGTAGTTGCCTACATTTACGCTCATGGTGCTTTGCTCGATGGCGTTTCAATTGAGGAGCGCACCCAGCGCGCCTATCCAAACGGTTCTCTTGCAGCTCATGTTGTTGGCTACACCGGAACTGTTACACAAGAGCAGCTTGAGAGCAGTAAAACTGCGGATGGCGGCTTTGTGTATGCCCACGGCGATATCGTGGGACAAACGGGCGTTGAGTATCAGTACGAGTCCGCTCTTCAGGGTGTTCGTGGTGAGCAAACGGTGTATGTTGATGCTGCTGGTAATGTTTTATCTCACTCAACATCTATTGCTCCTCAGAGCGGCTCAGACGTTGTTTTAACTATTGATGCAAATATACAGAAAGCCGCAGAAGCATCTCTTGTCAGTGTTATTAATACGGTTAGATCACAAGACTACCAAGGCCGCAGTGCAAGTGTTGTCGCACTTGATTGCACCAACGGTGAAGTTATTGCTATGGCAAGCTATCCAACGTATTCACCTTCAATGTTTGTTGGAGGCATTTCCAGTTCTGACTGGGATACGCTTTCTTCTGAAGAGGCAAACTATCCGCTGATGAATCGCGCAATTGCTGGACAGTATCCGTCTGGATCTACCATCAAAGCACTTACTACCTTTGCCGGACTCAAATACGGCATTTGTGACGGAAATTCAAGCTGGTACTGCACAGGTTTCTGGACTGGTTTTGGCGAGCAGTACGGCATGCACTGTTGGCTTCTTTCTGGTCACGGCACCGTTAATCTGATTACCGGTATTACCAACTCTTGCGATATTGTTTTTTATGAGATTGGTAAAGGCTTCTTCTATAACAACGATCATCCAGAAGGCATGCAAGAGACATTCCGTGCCTTTGGACTTGGCGCGCTTTCTGGTATTGACCTTCCAGAAGAGGCGTCTGGTCGCGTTCCAGATGCAGAGTGGAAGTGGAATTACTTTACCAGCTCGCCCGATGATGCTCGTAAGTGGCAGGGTGGTGACAACTGTAACCTTGCAATTGGACAGGGCGATCTTTTGGTAACCTGCCTCCAGATGGCAAATGCGTATTGTGGTATTGCAAACCGAGGTCCAATTTACAAACCACATGTTTTGAAGAGCATTAATGCCAGAAACGGAAATGGCTCTGTTATTGAGTACAAAAACGAGGTCATTCTGAGCCCAGAAGAAAAAGATGAGCACCGAGACATTGTTGCTCGCGGTCTTTATGGTGTTGTCTACGAGGAATCCGCTTCTCAGACTATCCACTGGACCAATCTTGATGTCACGGTTAATGGCAAGACGGGTACTGCTGAGCAGCAGTCTATTGGCGAGCCCGTTGGTTGGTTTGTTGGCTATGCACCTGCTGATAAGCCTCAGTATGTTGTTGCCGCAAATCTTGATTGCGCACCTTCTGGCGCAGGTTCTGGTATGTATATTGTTCGAGACGTCTTTGGTGCAATTTATAATCAGCCAGACAACGTTGGTAGGTAAGGAGGCGAGAAACCCATGGCACTTGATTCATCTGCAGTTACAAAACAGAGAATGAACTCTCCCTTTAGAAGGCGTGGAGGTATTCCTTCAGGCGGTCTTGCTAAGAAAGAGAGGCTTACTGGTAAGAATGTTCTGAACAATCTTTATCTAGCGCAGCTTGTTCCCGCGGCTCTTCTCGTCCTCATTGGTATTGTGGTTATTTGGACCGCATCAATGAACATTGCCGAAGCTAGTTTTCCTAGGCATCTTCTTGGTATTGGCCTGGGCCTTGTTTTTGCCACGCTTATGTGGCGCTATGACTATAGAGCACTAGCAAATATGACAAACGTGCTGCTTGTTGGCGTTGTTGTATTGATGATTTTGCCTAAGGTCCCCGGCTTTGGCGTCTCGGTTAAGGGTATGACTGGTTGGGTTAATATCCCATTTGTTGGATTTAGATTTCAGCCGTCTGAGCTGGGAAAGATTGTCACAATCTTCCTTATGGCTTCGGTGTGTGCTCAGTATAACGGTAAGGTAGAAACGCTAAGAGACTATGTAAAGCTTTGTGGAACGCTTATGGTTCCATTCGGCTCCATTATGCTTTTGCCTGACCTGGGAACCGGCCTGATTATTTTGGTTATCGGAGCCACCATCATCATTTGCTCTGGTGCAAAACGTTCTTGGATTCTTGTGACCGTTCTTTTGCTCATTGCTGTTGTTGCTCTTGTTGTTGTGACTTCTATGATTCCTGGTATTCCTCACATACTTAAGGAGTACCAGATGAAGCGTCTTACCGTCTTCTTGGATCCTTCCGTTGATCCGTCGGGAGACGGCTATAATCTGCAACAGGCAAAGATTGCCGTAGGTTCTGGTGGTTTTATTGGAAAAGGGCCAGGTAACGCTACGCAGGCAAGTGGACGATTCTTACCAGAGGCACACACAGACTTTGTTTTTGCACTCTTCTCGGAAGAGTTTGGCTTCCTTGGTGCATTCATTATGCTCTCACTTTTTGCATGGATGATTTTTGCAACCATTCTTTTTGCCATGAAGACTGAAAATACCTTCTCTAAGCTGGTACTTGTTGGTTGTGCAGCCATGTGGTCGTTCCAGGTTTTGCAAAACGTTGGTATGTGTATTGGCATCATGCCTATTACCGGTATTCCTCTGCCTTTTATCAGCTTTGGATCAACATCGATGATTGCCCAGCTCGTTTCTGTAGGAATTGTTCAGTCCGTTTACAGACATAGAACTAAGGCGGCATAAGCTATGGCAAACAGAAACAGCTTAGGCAAGCTTGCAACTTCAGTACTACAGGAATTCCGTGGCGCACTCTCATCTCTTGAGCCAACCTATACGCACATCTATGTTGATTCCCTTGCCTCTGAAGAGGTAATTCTTGCCGTCCATTCGTATTTTATGCCAGAGAGAACTGATGCCTCCGTACGTGTTTCTAAGCTTGCCGACGGTGTTTCGTTTGTTTCTGGAGGCATTGGTCGCACGGGAAAGAATGCTGCTATTCCTGATATTGCGGTAATTATTCCTACGCCAACATCACAGTACGAGGACGCCCTTACTATGTTAGTAAGTCATTCAATTCCTTGTGCTGTGGTTGTTGAGTCTGCAGTTGAAGCACCAAAAATTGCCGACACGCTCTACAACACAGGGCTGATTAGCATCATTGCAGGTACTACTGAAGAAGTGCTCTTTGATCGACTCTCTTCATGGATTG
>CAUVBV010000041.1:0-4857 GCA_963550405.1 uncultured Atopobium sp.
TTCCAGAAGACGAGAAGATCGTTCTCTCCAACATCCTTGATAAGGATGAAATGAAGGAAAAGCTTACCGAGAAGTTCGGTCTGTAAGCACGGTTTTCGCGCGCAGCTCCGGCTCGCGCGTGGCGCCGACCTGCTGCGTTTCTCGCACGCAGCTCCGGCTCGCGCGTGGTGCCGACCTGCTGCGTTTCTCGCACGCAATACGTGAAAGGAAATTACATGGACGTTGACCTTAAACAGGTTGCTCGTGAGGTGCGTAAAAGCATCCTCACGCAGGTCTTTACGGCCAAATCCGGCCATCCCGGTGGCTCGCTTTCTGCAACAGAAATCCTGACCTATCTCTACTTCAAAGAGATGCACGTGGACCCCACCAAGCCAAACTGCCCTTGCAGGGACCGCTTCGTGCTTTCAAAGGGCCACGTTACCCCAGCGCTCTACGGCGTTCTGGCCGAGCGCGGCTTCTTCCCCAAGGAGGAGCTCAAGACCTTCCGCGCGCTCAACTCGCGTCTTCAGGGCCATCCAAACATGAACGACACGCCTGGCGTTGACATGAGCACCGGCTCCCTGGGCCAGGGCGTTTCCACCGCCGTTGGCATGGCGCTGGCTGGCAAGAAGTTCAACAAGGACTACCGCGTCTACGCACTCCTGGGCGACGGCGAGATTGAAGAGGGCCAGGTCTGGGAGGCTGCCATGTTTGCAGGTAACCACCAGCTTGATAACCTCACACTCATCGTTGACAACAATAACCTGCAGCTTGACGGCTCGCTTGATCAGATCAACACACCACAGCCAATTGACGAGAAGTTCAAGGCGTTCAAATTCCACGTTATTGATGTAGCTGATGGACACGACTTTGAACAGCTTGCTGCGGCATTTGCTGAGGCTCGCTCCGTCAAGGGTCAGCCAACCGTCATCATTGCCCACACCGTAAAGGGCAAGGGCGTCTCCTTCATGGAGAACCAGGTAGGCTGGCACGGCAAGGCTCCTAACCAGGAGCAATACGAGCAGGCTATGAAAGAGCTTGAGGGAGAGGTGGCATAACATGGCAGACGTACAGAAAATTGCCACCAGAGAGGCATACGGAAAAGCCCTGGTAGAGCTTGGTAAAGAGCATGACGATCTTCTCGTCTTTGACGCTGACTTGGCAGAGGCAACTCGTTCCGGCAAGTACGGCGAGGAGTATCCTGAGCGCTTCGTGGACTGCGGAATTGCTGAGGCCAATATGATTGGCATGGCAGCCGGCGTTGCGGCTACAGGTCACAAGGTCTTTGCAACTTCGTTTGCAATGTTCACGTCTGGTCGTGCGTTTGAGCAGATCAGAAACTCGGTGGGTTATCCGCACCTCAACGTCAAGATTGGCGCTACCCACGGAGGTCTCTCGGTAGGAGAGGACGGCGCTACTCACCAGTGCAATGAGGATATTGCTGTTATGCGTACCATTCCTGGTATGACGGTCATTATTCCATCCGACGCTGTTGAGGCTGAGGCTGCTGTTAAGGCCGCTTACGACCATGATGGTCCTGTTTACATGCGCTTTGGCCGCCTCCCTGTTCCTGTTTTCAACACCAACCCTGACTACCACTTCGAGCTTGGAAAGGGCATTGTCCTCAAGGAGGGCACTGACGTTACGCTGGTAGCTTGTGGTCTTATGGTTCCTGTGGCTCTTGAGGTTGCAGAGCAGCTAGCAGCAGAGGGTGTCAACGCTGAGGTTATCAACATTCACACCATCAAGCCTCTGGATACTGAGCTGATTACCGCTTCTGCAGCAAAGACCGGCAAGGTTGTGACTATTGAGGAGCACTCCGTCATCGGCGGTCTGGGCAGCGCAGTCTGCCAAGCTCTTGCAGAGAACGCTCCTGTTCCTGTTAAGGTTATCGGTGTTCAGGACACCTATGGCGAGTCCGGACCAGCTCTTCAGGTTCTTGCCAAGTACGGCCTGGACACTCCAAGCGTCCTTGCATCCGTCAAGGAGTTTTTGAAGTAAGTGCTTCGAACTCCGGCAGCCTATTGCGTTCCGAGCTCCGACGACCTCTGACGCGTGTCCGTGCGCAAACCGCGCATCACCGCACGTCAAACTCGCACAAACAAAGCCCTTCTCGTCACCTGGCGAGAAGGGCTTTTTACATGCAGGTTTATTAATCTGTTAGTAAATCAGCTGTAGATTAGTATTCCTGAGTATTACTATTAAAGGAAATCGATTTAGTTTATTTTGCTTTGCAGTGTTGATTTGGTTTAATTCTTTATCAATTAAGGATGGTACTAATGGACGCTAATATTGATAATCCAATTGTTCTTTATAATATCGTAACTCCAAATCAGCGATTATTGCCTGCTCCATCAAGCTTAAGAACAAATTTATTTTCTAAGGAAGATACACCCACTGTTCCAGAACGACTTTGTGAACAAATTGAATGGGAGTCACATGTAAATGAGGCAGATAAACTTGACTACATTGTTGCTGTTTCAAGTGGAGTAATTGCTGGAGTAATTGACGTTGTATTTACAGACAAGTTTTCTCTTGAACGTGCTAGTGAATGGGGAACAAAGCAGGTTAATAATTTTGTAGTGAAAATTGCTCAAGCCGACGGTTATAGAGGAGATAACTTAAAAGAAGCAATAGCTTATTTAGAAAATAGTCATCCTATGGCTGCTGATGGAAATATAAATGATTTTGGAGGCGGGCGCCAACATCACTTTCGTGATTTTTCTCACCACTTTAGCATCGGCGGATGTGCTGCATCTATTTTTACTCAATTTACTGAGTTATCAATTGGAACTGACACTGAAGGAAACTTATTAGTTGTTCCCATTCCAGAATCTCATAAGCAATATATTGGAAAAAACATTCAGGAGAAAATAATATTTGGTGTTATTGAATGGTTTTTCCATATGGTTAGCGACATGGCTGGTTCTGGTGGAACATTTGGCAAAGGAACGGGAATCCCTGGTCCTATAGTTTCTCTAATAAAAGAGCTATCAGCACTACCAATTTTCAAAAATTCAGCAAATGATAAGGGTAATTTTAGACAATTTATCTCCAAGTTGTTTAATGGAACATTTTTGGCTAAGAGAGATGCACTTGGCAAAATTATTAAGGGTACAGAAGCTCCATTTGATTTAAGAATGGAAATTGGTATCCTTGGCGAAATTGCAAGACAAGCAATTCCAGTAATTATTAATCAATGTGTTGTAAGAGGATTTTATTTTTGTCGAAGACTGACAATGGAAATCAAAGATCTTAATATCCAAAGTATCCGCGATTTGAGTCGAATAGCTCCAGAAGATATTCTTCCATGGAATACACCTGCAGTTTTACGCATGATTACTGTATCGAGCGCAGTATTTACAGGAATCGATATAGTAGCCGCTGGAGTAATGGCTGCTCCCAGGGAGAAAACCGCAGAAGAGTTCTTTTTGCGTATAAATTACGTGGGTATAGCGGTTTTTGTAATAGCATGCAGAAATGATTTTATAGCTATACAAAATACTAGGAAATTAGAGCGAGGAGAATCCGCTGAAGATAGGTATGAACTCGATGTCTCAAAATTGAGTTGTTTAAAATTAGATGATGCGAAAGCTCAAATTCTTTATTCGCTTATCAGACAAATTGTTCTCTATGATATTGAAAAAGAAAAGCATGATAAAAGGGCTGCTAAAAAACTTGAATGGTTGAATGAGTGGACCAATAAGTTCACAGAGATGATGCAATTTTCCTATCAAGTTGATACAGATTATTTAATGGACGAAGCAACTCTTTATGATTCTCTTAAGAGTTCGATCGACGATTCTAATGACTCATCTTGGGTTTTCTTAATAGCTTTGGAAGCAATGATGTTTAAGCCATATTTTGCTTTGCATGATAAAAATGACAAGGATTATAAGGGCTTAACTATCCAGTCTGATTATCTAACAGAAGTGTTTTGCAAAAGACAGAATGTTGTTACCAGTGATGATTTAGAACAGCTAAGGACCTATATAGATCACGCACAGAAAGTATTAGATAAAACTTTCGGTAAACATATGGCTATTGCGGCTGGCACTCTAGCGATTGTAGTCTTAAGTGGCGGTATAGCATTTTATGCAGCTCCAGCCATCGCACCAATAATTGCTGGCGTATTAGGTGCAGAAATTGCCGCGTTGTCGGGAGCTGCGCTTACAAGCGCTAGTTTGGCTTTCCTAGGAGGTGGCGCACTTGCTGTTGGTGGTGCTGGTATGGCCGGTGGGGCTATGGTCATTGCTGGCGGCGGAGTTTTACTTGGAGCTGTTGGAAGTGTCGGAGCGGCAACAGCTGTAACAATGGCTTTTGCAACGAACGGTGGGTACGTTCTAAATGAATGCACAAAATTAATCGCTTTTAGCGAAGAAGTGCTTCTTAAAAGATATAACGACACTTCTGCAGTAAGTGACATCATTGATTCGCTTAATTATCAGATTGTACGTCTAGAATCAGATATAGAATCTTTGGGCAATGAGTCGGCTGATGAAAAGAAAAAAGATTCAGAAACTAAAAAAGATGAGATTAGTCCTCGTCAGATGTTAAAAATACAAAAGAAATGCCATAAATATTTAGTAAGAACTCGAGACGAACTTTTAAAAGCTCTTGAGAAAATACAGAACGAACAGAACAAGAAATCTAAAGACAATCAATAAGTGATAGATCTTGTTTATAAAAATTATCAGTAAATAAAGACAAGGCCCTTCTCGTCATTTGGCGAGAAGGGCTTTAGAATCACAGCGGACTTCAAGGTTTGACCATCCCCAATAATCTGCCGAACAAGTACAAATTGATGACCCACTAGATGACAGATACGTTGGTCTTCTCACAGACGGTTCCAATGGAGCATACGGCTACTCGGGGGTT
>CAUVBV010000042.1:0-4627 GCA_963550405.1 uncultured Atopobium sp.
TTGTGGGCGCGTCTCCCGTGAAGAGGAACGTTTTGGTGCCCACGGTCAGCTTGATGATTATCGAGTAATCGTTGGTGTCGGGGAAATTTGCGTCTTTGGTGGGCCAGAGAATTTCTAGCTTGTAGCTGTCAATTTGGTCGATGATGGTGCCCGCCTCGGCAAGGGTTATCTGCAGGTTATTGTTCTGGATAGCGGCCAGAAACTTTCTGTATGTTGCCGTGTTGTTTGTTTTATTTGGTGCGTAAATGGTCCCGATTTGGGTGCTGGAAATGACGTCCGCCATACCGCCGATGTGATCTTCGTCGGGATGGGTGGCCACCAGGTAATCAATTTTGTCTCGACCAAGTTCTTGGAGGACCTGGGCAATTTTTGGGGCAGAGCCCGTGGGGCCTGCGTCGATGAGCATGGTTTTCTCGGGGAGTGCGATGAGAATGGCTTCTCCCTGACCTACGTCGATGAACTTGATGGTTACGTTTGTGCTGGCCTGAGCGGTGGCAGACGACGTGCCGGAGCCTGATTGGGAGGACCCGCCAGGCGCTTGAACTGCGGTTTGTTGGCCCGAGAACTCCGCGGTAGATAGGGTGGTTGGAAGCGGTTGCGTGAGCGCTGCGCTAAAGTAGAGCGCTACCGTAAGCGTGGCTAGTGCGATTCCAGCTTTCTGTTTTCCGGCGTATCGTTTATGGGGTTTGAGCTTGCCTTTTATGAGCTTTTTGGGAGCACCGGCATCCTCGTAGATGAGGTTCAGGGCGCTTTCGATAACCGGAAGCGAAAAAATTGCTGGTAGAAGGTAAGAAAGCATCGACGGAGAGGCAAGTGTTTGCGCCAGAGCAAATGCGCCAACAATCAGCGCTGCGTTTAGAGCAAGCCTGGTAAGTCCCGATTTCCAGCCTTTAAGATAAAACTGCGGAATACCAAAAATGCCAAATACCAGGGAAAGAAGGAGCGCAAATAAGTAGTCAGATTGCTTGCCAGAGGATGTACCGGGTGATTCAGTTTTACTGTCAAATTGCTTTTGGTTGGGCATAAAACCTCTCTGGACACGTGCGTTCTGAAGAATCTTACCCTATTTGACCAGCCAGTCCAGGGCTTTCTGCATTCTTCCTTCAACGTTTTGGAAATGATTTCCGCGGTTGAGCTCAAATGTCGAGGTTATTCTCGCACTCTCTAGCTTGCTGGCGAGAAGTTCTGCGTTCTCTCGCACGTGCATTATTTGTGGATTGGGGGTCCGTGCTTCTCGGTCACCCAGAGAAAGATAGGCGTGTGTGAGGCCGACCGCTCCTCCGCTGAGCTGCTGATCTACGTAGTCCAAAAGCCCTGGGAACCAAAACGATCCGGAGACAGCTCCGATGCGCTGGAAGGTTGGGATAGGCGTGATGCAAGCCTGTGATAAGCCGGCCCACAGGCTAAACAGACCCGCGAGCGAGTATCCCACAAGCGATCTATACGCCGGCGGCTTGGTGAGCTCCGACTCCGCCCAGGGGATGATCTGGTTGATGAGGGTATCGAGCGTTTTCTGGGCGCCGTCGCCAAAGTTGGGGCCCTTAGCAAAAACACGCGGAGCATACCAGGGCGAGAAGTTTTCTTCCCACAGGTCAACGCTAACGTTAACTAGGCTGACGCCCTCAGGTACCTGAACGGGGGAGTTGTCGGCCACGTCACCCAAGAGGTAGACAATAGGTGCTCCAGCTACAGAGGACATCTGCGCGTGGACGGAAAGTTCGGAGATGATTGTTTTTCTCGCCACGGGGTTGGCGGGGTGCGAGGCGGTGGGGTGTGTATCTGGTGTAGCGTTCATGCTACTCACTCAACGTCATTTGCAGGTAGTAGACGTTTTCGCGCAGGTGAGCGGCTACTTCGCGGTCGATGACACCCTCAAACTGCAGGCGCGAAATCTGGTCCAACTCAATACGCAGGGCGTTTTCTGCCACGTCGTCGGCGTATTTGCGAGCGTCCGCAATCTGCTGCCTAAAGTGAGGCGACATCTTGTGTGAGCTTAGATTGTAAGGCAGCAGGTAGGAGACTTGGGTGGTGCTGGAGTCATGCTCATCATTGATGTTGATGCGTCCCCAAATGGACTCAATTGCTGACTCGTGGTCAATCATCAGATTAGATGCGATGACTGCTAGCTCTTCGTCGTCACCGTTAGCGATGCGTTCCAGGTCATCAAGCTCCGCGTATTCCATCTCAAGCGCGTATAAACACGCCTGGTAGTAGGACTGGTCTGCGTCTTCAAGGTGCCTGATTTCGCCGTCGATGATGCGTTGCGCTGCCAGCTTAAGCTCGTGAAGAGCAACGGTAATACGCGAGCGGTGGTTTGTTGTTGCAGCAATATTTGCAATAGGTCCGTAATAGCCTACTGACCTGCGGATTGAAGTAATGTCATCGACAATTTGATCCCACGGAATGGGGTTGTGCGTTTTAATATGGCGCTCACGTAGCTCCTCGAGGCATTTCTGCTGGACTTCTGTCTCGTGAAGGACCAGCTTTTTGACAAGTTCTCCCGAGCCAGGGACAGTGATGCGAGAGGCAAACAAGCGGTTGGTATAGCGCGTGATAGTCAAACGAAGTGCAGGTAGATACTTTGCTTTGGCATTTTCTGACTGTAACATGCTCCTGAGCTCGCCAAGAGTTGCTTCAAGAACGGCAATCTCTCCCTTGTGAAGACGTTCGGGCAGGTCAGAGTCTGCTTCAGGGGACTTTGATAGCACGGGTAACAGATTGTCCGCTAAAAGCAACGTGGCGAGAATAACGCCGGCAGCGATGGTGATCAGCAAATCCCTCTGCGGAAACGCTGCTCCGGACTGGGTTGTGAGAGGCAAGGTAAGGATAATCGACAACGTTACCGCACCTTTTGCACCTGCAATAGTGGTAACCAGCACGTTTTTGATGAGCTCGGCCGACGTGATTGAGATGGGCTTTATAGCGCACGTGGGTTTGGGCTGCTCAGCGATCTGCTCCGAGGTTTGCTCTGAGCCCAGTTCAGCGAGCGGCTGGTCGGGTTTCTCGCTGTCGGAGCTGCTACCTGCGAGGTCATTCTCGCCGTCGACGGCGTCTTTCCCGGTGCAGAGATGGCCGCCCTTGTGGAGCTTGTAAGTTTCCAACGCGTAGAGCCACGCAAAGCGGACACCGTGCATGAACAGGGTAATCACGACAACAATTCCTAGAATCTGCAGGATATTGAGGCCGCCGTTGGTGCCAGGAAGTACGGCAAGAGGGAGCTGCATTCCTAGGAAGACAAAGATGGTGCCGTTGATGAGGAAACTAATGACTTTCCACGTGGAATCTGAGACCAATTTTTGCCTTGCAAATAGTGCATTATTGCTCTGCCTTCGTGGGAGCGCAATCACCAAGCCGGCTGCTACAACAGCAAGTACGCCAGAAACGTGGAAAGTTTCGGCAAGAAGATAGACAAGAAACGGTGTCAGTACTTCATAGAGAACGTTTGCAACGGTGTCCTCGTAACCCAACCTACCAAGCATTGCGTTGATAGCAGAGAAGGCAAAGCCAGTGACAATTCCCATTACCACGCCGCCTACAAAAAGCACCGTGAAAGATCCCGCTGCGTCTACCAGCGAGAACGCACCCGTTACAGCAGCAGCTACGGAGAACTGGAATGCAACGACGCCGGATGCATCGTTAATCAAGGACTCTCCCGAGAGAAGCGTTTGCTGGCGATGGGTCAGGTGGATGTTGGATTTAAGCGCGGTGACGGTGGCTGCATCGGTTGGCCCCAGGGCCGAGGCCAGTGCAAACGCCGCAGCTAGAGGAATTGAGGGGACCATGAGGTGGAGGGCGTAGCCGACCGAAAGCACGCTGACAACTACCAGAGCAATCGCCAGCGACAAAATACTGTTCAGGTTGAGGAGAAGTGCACGAATGTTGGTTTCTCTCGTCTCGTTGAACAGGAGTGGGGCAATAAAGAGCAGCATAAAGAGCTCGGATTCCAGGTGAACCTCCTGGACGCTGGGCAGCACGAGCGCAACAAGCAGGCCGATAACAACCTGGATAACGGGGATGGAGACGTTGACAAACTTGTCGATAACCGAGGAAGCCGCGACGCAGGTTAAAACAATGAGCACAAATTCGAATGTCTCCAACAGGCTTCCTTCCTGGTCGTAGGTGGTAACGACGGCGAGCGTCGAGCGACGGTGGGTCCGCAACGAGCGGCGGGTTCTTGACGAGCGGCGGGTCCGTGTCGAGCGACGGATCCACGAGGGTTCCGAGCACACGGGGCTTCTCGCCAGATAACGCTTCATTCGAGTATATATGGTTTTGCGGCTCTAGCTTGACTTGGCGCAGATAACACATGGTTTCTGCGGTGATTCGTGAGCTCTATCAGTGAGGCTTGGAATTGCGAGCCTGAAAAGTGCATGAAGTCTGAGTACATTTACTCAGACATGACGAGAAAAACCGGCAAACAGCTCAGACTTGGTGAGCTTTTCCGGCAAATTACTCAGACATGGCGAGAAAATCAGGCTCCATGAAAGGGCGAGCTCGAACGCGCTTTAAATTCTGCCTGAAAAGCGAGCCTGAAAAGTGAGCCTGAAAAGTGCAAAGATTCTGTATTTTGGATACAGATTCTTTGAGGAAATCAGGCAAATCCACAGATTCTTTGATATTTTCAGGC
>CAUVBV010000043.1:0-4612 GCA_963550405.1 uncultured Atopobium sp.
TCTGAGCCACAGAAACTGGATATTGAGACCATTGATTCTGATCGCCTCTTTGACACGGGTGTTGCCGCGTATCTGCTTGAGTCTGATCGTTCAAGCTTTGATATCAACGGCTTGGTTGAGCTGTACTTTGGCTCTGAGCTTCCTGAGCCTACAGATGAGATTCCAGCTGCAGCACTAAGAGCTGTAGCTGCTAGGGCTCTTGTGCCTGTGCTCACTAAAAAGCTTGAAGACGATGGTTCTTTGGAGCTCTTTACTTCTCTAGAGATGCAGCTTTTGCCTGTACTTGCTGCGATGGAGCGTCGTGGTCTCTACGTTGATCCTCAAGAGCTTGCTAAGCAGTCTTTGGAGCTGGGTGAAGATATTGCACAGCGTGTGGCAAGTATTCACCAGACAGCAGGCGAGGATTTTAACTTGGATTCTCCAAGCCAGCTTTCACACATCCTGTTTGACGTGCTCAAGCTTCCAACTTATGGCCTCAAAAAGACGCGCACTGGTTTCTACTCCACCAACGCAAAGGTGCTTGGAGACCTGGCGCAGGAGTACCAGATTGTTGCTGATGTTCTTGAGTATCGTGAGCGTGCCAAGATCAAATCAACTTATCTCGATGCGCTTCCTTCGCTTATTCGTGGCGATAAGCGCATCCACACCACATTCAATCAGACCGTTGCTGCAACAGGAAGGCTTTCCAGCTCTGATCCAAACCTGCAGAACATTCCTACCCGCTCTGAACTGGGACATCGTGTCCGTACTGCCTTTACCGTTCCCGAGGGCAGCGTTTTTCTCGCCTGCGACTACTCCCAGATTGAGCTGCGCTTGCTGGCACATCTTTCAGCTGACGAGCACCTGGTAGCAGCATTTAACTCTGGTGCCGATTTCCACGCCGCAACTGCCGCACGCGTCTTCGGCGTGCCTGTTGAAGAGGTCACGCCAGCACTTCGTAGCCGTGCTAAGGCAGTTAACTTTGGCATTGTCTATGGTCAGCAAGCCTTTGGTCTGGCAACGTCTCTGAAGATTTCCCGTAAGGAAGCGCAGGAGATGATTGACCGCTACTTTGACGCATATCCTGGAGTCCGTGCATACCTTGACGATTCCGTTCGTACTGCTCACGAGACTGGTTATGCGATTACTATGTATGGTCGTAAGCGCCACATTAGAGAGTTCAATCAGTCAAATCGCCAGCTCATTGCCTTTGGCGAGCGTACTGCTATGAATCACCCTATGCAGGGAAGTGCTGCAGACATTATCAAAATTGCAATGATTAATGTCGAGAAACGCCTGCGTGATGAGGGTCTTGCGTCAAAGCTGATTCTTCAGATTCACGACGAACTTGACTTGGAAGTTCCAGAGTCAGAGATTGAGACAGTCTCTGCGTTGGTAAAAGAGACCATGGAAGACGTTGTTACCCTGCGTGTCCCTCTGATTGCTGATGTCAGCTATGGCTCCAATTGGGCTGAGGCAAAGTAAACACGTAAGAGGCGCGTTCTAGAGGAGATTTGGTATGGAGGCTGCAACCTCATATATGCACGTCACAGTCTATACAGACGGTGCGTCTCGAGGAAACCCTGGTCCTGGTGGCTACGGGGCCGTGCTTCTATATACCGATCCCTCCGGCCAGCAGCATACAAAAGAGTTCAGCCAGGGTTATAAATCCACTACAAATAACCGAATGGAGCTCCTCGGCGTCATTGTTGCACTTGAAGCGCTTAAGCGTCCCTGCCAGGTTGAGCTCTATTCCGATTCAAAGTACGTAGTTGATGCGTTTAATCAAAAATGGGTCTCGGGGTGGATTAGAAAAGGCTGGAAAACGGCTTCTAAAGAGCCTGTCAAAAACGTAGACCTTTGGAAGCGTTTGCTTTCCGCCATGGAAGACCATGAGGTAAGTTTTAAGTGGGTCAAAGGCCACGCAGGCCATCCACTTAACGAGCGCTGTGATCAGCTGGCTACTGAAGCAGCTGACGGCTCCAATCTCCTTGACGACCAAGGTTTCTTCGCGGATCAGCCATTGCTGTAACGCACATGCTTGGGCGAGAAGATCTTCTCGCCGTACATACTCTCTACAAGAAAACAGCCGCCTGAGTGGGCGGCTGTTCTTAGTTGCATGAGGCGATTAACTGTTAGTAACCGAATACGGCATAGCCAACAAGACCTGGTCCGGTATGGACAAGAAGGTCCGAGCCAGCCTCGACATACCTAAAGTCAGTGACATTAGGGATTGCCTCTTTAATCATGGCTTCCATTTCGGAGTAAATAATATTAGGCGCAGAACAACAAATTCCCACATGGACGCGGTCAAATTTCTGAGCAAAGGCTGCTCCTAGAGCAATCTGTCCTGCAAGAGACTTCTGCCAACCGCGTGTCTTCTTGGCAATGGTGTATTTGCCGTTCTCATCGCAGGTAAGAACAGGTTTGATGTTTAACATGGAACCAATGCGATAAATTGCCTCAGAAATGCGGCCACCCTTACGTAGATACTCAAGGCTTGGAACGGAGAAGTATACGCGTGTGTTCAGAGAAGCCTGATCAAGTTTGGCGCCAATCTCCTCAAGAGAAAGACCCAGCTCAATAAGACGTTGAGCCTCAATAACAATAAGGCCGGAAGCAATACCAATGTTTTTGGTATCAACAACATAAATAGGGAAGTCTGTAATGGACTCTGCAATCATGCGAGCAGTATCGCAGGTAGCAGAAAGTCCAGAAGAGATAGCAACGTAAACAGCACCCTCGTAACCTGCTGCTTTTGCATCATCAAAGGCAGCTTTAATTCCTTCAGGAGAAGGAAGCGAAGTCTTTGGAACCTCTTCTTCAAAGCGAGCAACCAGCTCAGCTGGCGTAATGGTGATACCAGACTCATAGGAAGAGCCGTCAGAATAGTTGATGCGAAGTGGGGTGATACGAATATTGTGTTCAGCAACAAAATCAGGTGGGACATTAGTTCCTGAGTCTGTGATGATGGCAATTCGTTTAGTGTCCATTATCCGCTCCAAATATATACGTGCTACAAGTAGCTAAACGTTGACTTTCTATTACCCACATTTTACATAGAGATATACCCCGTTTTCTTGAGATATGACAAGTTGCCCTCAACGGTAGGTAGACGGTACACTAGGCATATACATCGAGAAAAACTTTCATAGCTAACGGTCAATACCATTTAGATAAAGAGAGAACGGCAGATAATGTCTAGTATTTATAGAGAGCCCGCAGTTGTAAGAAGAATTAGTCAGCGCTCTTCTCTAAAGAAAATCACCTCTAACAGCACTATTGCAGCAGCAGTCATGGTGCTTGCGGCTCTTATTGCACTTGTAGTTGCCAACTCACCTGCTCATGAGGTGGTTCGAGAAATTCTTGAAGTCCAAATGAGTTTCTCGCTTGGAATGATTCATGCGCATATGGCTCTAGAAACCTTTGTGAATGACTTCCTTATGGCAATCTTCTTCCTACTTGTAGGCATTGAGCTCAAGTATGAAGTAACTGTTGGCCAGCTCAGAAAGCCAAGACAGGCAATGCTTCCTATGCTTGCGGCTGTTGGTGGCGTTGCAGTTCCTGCTCTTATTTATCTGGCGCTTAACGCAAGCACTGCCCCTCATGGATGGGCAACACCAATTGCAACCGATATTGCCTTTGCGCTTGGCGTTATGTCGCTCTTAGGAAACAGAATTAGTCCGCAGACTAAGGTGTTCTTCCAGACACTTGCTATTGCCGACGATATCCTGGCTATTGTGGTCATTGCGCTTTTCTATGGTCACACGCCAAATATTGCCTGGTTAGCAGCTTCTCTTGGTGTTCTTGTTATTTTGTGGGGAATGAATCGCCTGAAGATTTATTCTTCTGGTCCTTATTTGCTTGTTGGTTTGGTTCTCTGGGTCTGCATGTACCACTCGGGAATTCATGCAACCCTTGCAGGCGTTCTTCTTGCCTTCTTCTTGCCATCTCACTCTGATGTTCGCTTGAGCAAGCTGGGAAGCTGGCTTTCAAGACGCGCTCGTGAGCTTGACGATCACTACGACGATGAGCATCACGTTTTGGGTCAGCATGACTTTACACATGGTGCTAACTCTATTGAGCAGGTCATGCACCACGTAACTCCACCGCTTCAGCGTGTTGAGCACTATATTTCCGTCTTTGTAAACTTTGTTGTTCTGCCTATTTTTGCGTTTGTAAACGCGCAGATTACGTTGGTGGGAGCAGATTTCGTTGCTCTATTGAGCAGCTCTATTGCACATGGCGTTTTCTTTGGTGCCGTTCTTGGTAAGCCACTAGGAATTATTTTTGTAACGTTGTTGCTGGTCAAATGTAAGATTTGCAAGCTTCCTGCAAAAGTTGATTGGATTCAGATTACTGCCGTAGGTCTTATGGGCGGCCTTGGCTTTACCATGTCAATTCTTATCTCTAATCTTGCATTCCCCGATGCAGAGGAGATTCTTGCAGCTAAAGTAGCTGTTCTCGCTGCTTCGTTTGCTTCTGCAATCTTGGGTCTACTTTTTGTACACCTCGCAGAGTTCTATAAGCACCAAAGGCAGAACAATATAAAGGAAGATTAAGACTACTCGACCGTGCCGTAGGTAAAGCCCCAACCGTGCGCCGTAACAATTGAGTTAATCTGATCGCAGAG
>CAUVBV010000044.1:0-4545 GCA_963550405.1 uncultured Atopobium sp.
TTGTCGAGAAACTCTGCAATAAAATTGCAATTATTCGTCAGGGCAAGCTTCTTGCTGCAGGTAAAACGGACGAGATTCGTGGTAATGCTTCACTTGAGGAAGTCTTTCTTGGCCTTGAGGCAGGCGCTCCTGGCGTTTCTGCCGAGATTGCTCAGGACATGGCCACCACAAAGGATGGCGCCGCTGTTCAGCCAGTCATTCCTGCCGCACCCGCTGCACCAGCAGCCCCAGCTGCACCTGCCGCTCCCGCTGCACCTGCAGCACCAGCAGCTCCAGCTGCTCCAGCAGCACCAGCTGCACCTGCGGCCCCCGCTGCACCGGCAGCACCTGCAGCTCCAGCAGCACCTGCGGCTCCTGCCGCACCAGCAGCACCTGCAGCACCAGCAGCTCCAGCTGTACCCGGCGCACCAGTTCCTCCCTCCTTCCCTAAGGAGAACTAGTCATGGCAAACAATGTTCCACAGGCTCCTCAGCGCCCCGATGTGCCTGAGCAGAACCTGCAACTTTCAGGAGATGTCTTTATTCCAGCTCAAGTAAGTGCTGGTCAAGTTCCTGTTCTCGATCGCTCTGAGCTCAAGCTGCCTTCCAATCTCAAAGTGTTCTGGATGCTGCTTAAGGTTCAAATCACCATGATTTGGACTACGCAGGTTATAGGTGCTCGAAAGAATTTTGAGAAAAAGGTTGGCGCAAATGCCCTGCCTATTGTCGGCGGCATTTTTGCAGTTGTTGGCGCGATCTTCATGATGGTTTACATTTACGGCATTGCGACAACTCTAGCCATTGCCGGCTTCACAAGGCTGCTTCCTCTGGCAGGAATTCTTGTTGGCGCTCTACCTGGTGTTATTTTGACGTTTGTAAAGGCCAATGGCGTGCTTTTTGCGTACAAGGATTACGACTTTATCATGTCGCTTCCAATCAAAAAGAGCACCATTATCTATTCTCGTGTAGCTGCCCTGTATGCTGCTGAGGGTATTTGGTCTCTCACCATTATGCTGCCAGTCTTTTTGGCTTACTTCACCTTTGAGGCTGTTACACTTCCACGCTTGATTGGTGCCTTGTTCGCGCTTCTTCTTGGGCCTAACCTTGCGGTTTCTGCTGCAATTCTCTTGGCTTTTGTGGTTGCTGCTCTTGCTGCAAAGCTGCACTTTAAGAACTTGGGAATGGTCATCGGTGGCGTTTTTGGCCTTTTCTTTATGGTTGCCTATCTGTTCTTTATCTTTACGGTATCTTTCAATGCAGACAAGTTTGTTCCAGGTGTGGTGGATAACTTCCGGAACACCGTCTTTAGCGTTGCAAGTTCAGTTGGCGTAGTTTATCTTCCATCACTGTGGATTGCGGATTTCTTTAATTCTGGCTCCCTTGTCAGTTTCTTGCTGTTTGTCCTGGTTTCTGTTGGAGCTCCTGCAGCAATTGTGGCAATCATTTCTCGCTGCAACGACCGCATTAATGCGCTGGTAAGCGAGGATAAGGTCCAGAAGAAGTTCACTACCAAACAGATTTCCACCAAGTCCGCGACGCCATTTGTTGCTCTGATCAGAAAAGAGATTCAGACCATCACGGGTTATCCAGCAGTCTTTATAAACATGCTTTTTGGCTGCTTGCTGATGGTTATTCTCGCCTTTATTTCTATGTTCTTTAGCACGTCGTCTATCGTGGCCTATTTTGTTCCTGCGTCCGAGGTTCCACGCTATCTACCTTTGGCAAGAACCATCTTTGGCATGGTAACCACCTGGTTTGGCACCTCGATGTTCTGCGCTGCCAACTCTGCCGCTATTTCATACTCGCTGGAAGGCCGATCAAACTGGTTGATGGCAACCATGCCTGTATCCCCAAAGCAGATTTTTGGTGCAAAGATTGCTGTTAACATGATCTACGTGCTCATCTTCAGCGTGTTGACCCAGATTTTCTTCCTGATTCCTGGTCACATCACCATTGAAACGGCGCTGAGAAACGTCATTCTGCCACTCTGCATTGTGTTCCTTGTGTCTAACGTGGGCCTGGCCATTGATATTCGCCGACCAAACTTTGACTGGACTTCTGTTGTCGATATTACCAAGAGGAGTCTTTCGGTCACGGTGTCTTCTCTTGCGGGCACGTTAGGCTCCATGTTTGTCATTGGAGGAACGTTCATGATGATGATTGTGCCGGTTATTGAGTCATTTAGCTCGTCAACAGGCGTGATTAACGAGACTGTGCCAAACATTATCTTTGTCACACTGTCACTAGTGAACGCAATTATCGGCTTCCTTATCTTTAACAACACCGTTCACCGAGGAGTCAGAATTTAACTTTTGTGATGCACAAGGTTGGCCTCGCGGAATTCCATGGCATCTACCTGCGGTAACAACACAAAATATTCTGTCGAGATGAAACTTTGAGGCACCCACCACATGTCGTTTATCGAATGGTGGGTGTCTCTTTTTGTGCTTTGCGGTACGGTAGGGTGGCTAGAGGTTTTCTTGTTCGGTAAGTAGCAGGAAGGGCCGAAGCATATCGCGCTAGACTCGGGCGCGTACTATCGGCTGACCTTCTCGGCTGCTTGCCGCAGTCAGAGGAGGCATCATGGCCGAAAAAAATGTTTCTAAGGTAAAGAATGTGGTCCTGGTGGGCCAAGGTGGCGTGGGCAAAACCATGCTTGCCGAGGCAATGCTGCATCTGACGGGTGCAACCACTCGTTTAGGCGGCCACGCAGGCACAAAGCCCACGCTTGATTACGATTCACAAGAGTCAGAGCGCGGATTCTCTATCTCTACTACTATCGCGCCAATTACCTGGGAAAATACACGCATTAACGTGCTTGATGCACCGTGCTATCCTGACTTTGTAGGCGACGCCTATGCGGCAATGAGCGCTGTTGAGACGGCGCTGTTTGTCGTTGATGCAGCTAGTGGACCTGGCACTATTACCACCAGGCTTTGGTTTGCTGCTGAGGATCTTTCTCTGTCCCGTGCGCTGTTCATCAACCGCCTGGACCGTCCTGATGCAGACTATGAGACCGCAATGGCCATGCTTCAGGATCGATTTGGCTCCTCGCTTGGTGCAGTGACCATTCCAATGGGTTCCGGAGAAGCATTCTCTGGCATCATTGACGTTGTCCATCAGAAGGCTCGTAAGCTGGTAGATGGAAAGCCTGAGGTCACCGATATTCCTGCCGAGTTCCAAGCAGAAGCGCAGGCTGCACGTGCCGCTCTGACCGAGCTTGTTGTTGAAGCCGACGATGAGCTGATGATGCGCTACCTTGAGGGCGGAGAGATTACGCAGGAAGAGCTTGAAGGCTTGCTGGGCAAAGCTCTTATGGAGCGTATTTTTGTTCCTGTTTTCTCCGGCTCTTGTGTCCGTGAAGAAGGCGTCATCTCCCTGCTTGACGCTGTTGACGGCTGGTTCCCAACTATGTCCGACTTTGGCCGTATTCCACTGGTCAATGGTGAGCAACTTGATATTTCACCTGATGACGAGCGTCCTGTTGCGTTTGCCTTTAAGTCACTACAGGATCCACAGAATGGCAAGCTTACGTTTGTAAAGGTGCTTGCAGGTACTGTTTCTGCAGGTGCTGAGCTTATTAACGCTCGTACGCGCAAGCCTGAGCGCCTTTCTCACCTGTATCGTATGTGCGGCAAAGAGACGGCAGACGTTAGCACCGCCGCAGCTGGCGATATCGTGGTAGTTCCTAAGCTTGAGGCCATGACAGGTGACACACTTTCCGTTACTGGCAAGGTTGAGGCCGCCGCATTCAGGTTCCCCAACTCCCTGTACCGCACGGCCATTGAGCCTGATGAGCGCGGTACCGAGGGCAAGCTCTTCGCGTTCCTGGAGAAGGCCGCCGACGCCGATCCAACCCTTAAGGTTGAGCGCGATGAGGACACCGGCCAGACTATTGTTTCTGCAATTGGCGAGGCACAAGTAGCCGTTCTTCTCGAGCGTCTTGAGCAGCGAGCCGGCGTTTCCGCACATAAAGTTGCGCTCCGCATTCCATATCGCGAGACGATCCGTCGAGTTGCAAGTGCTCAGGGTAGGCACAAGAAGCAGACCGGCGGCTCCGGTCAGTATGGCGACTGCTGGCTGCGTATTGAGCCAAACCCAGACGAAGGCTACGAGTTTGTGGACGAAATCGTAGGCGGCCACATTCCACGTGGCTTTATCCCTGCAATTGATAAGGGCGTCCAGGAGACCATGCGCGAAGGCGTTTTGGCCGGTTATCCTATGATTGACATTAAGGTTGCTGTTTACGAGGGCTCCTACCATCCCGTTGACTCCAACGAGATGGCCTTCAAGACAGCTGCTCGCATTGGTTTCCAGAAGGCTGTTGACCAGGCAGAACCTGTTCTCTTGGAGCCTATGGCTCACCTGGAGATTACCGTTCCAGACAGCTACGCAGGCTCCGTCATGGGCGACGTCTCCGCTTCTCGCGGTCGCGTAGAGGGAATGTCTTCCGGCACCGGTGTTTCCGCTGGTGAGACCACCATTAAAGCGACGATTCCATACGCTGAGGTAACCGATTACGCTACAAGGCTGAGGTCCCTCTCGCGCGGAACGGGCGAGTACACCG
>CAUVBV010000045.1:0-4529 GCA_963550405.1 uncultured Atopobium sp.
GGCAAATTTTACAGATTCTTTTAAGAAATCAGGCGCGGAGAAAATCAGGCGCGGAGCAAAAATTGAGCACCCCTAGCTTACGCAACTCCCAGATAAAAGAACGCGTAGTTGAGCACGTTGATTAACGTGTACAAACCACCAATGACCAGGTAGGGCCAGAGGTGCGCTTTGGTGATTGCGATAAACTCGCGGATAAACGCCGTGGGCCAGTACCAGCCTTTGGTGTGCGAACCGATGCCATCTGCCTTAATGCCCAGGTTGTGGGCATATTCGGCGCAACGGAAAACGTGGAAATCGCTGGTAACAACCGCGGTGGTAAAGCCACTGCTCGAGGCGACGGTTCCGCTCGCGTCGCTGGTCGACGCGTCGCTGGCCGTTGTTGTGACGTCCCCGCTCGAGGCGACGGCGGCCGAGCTTGTGGCGTCGACACCCGTTGCCCGATCAGCGTTGATAATGGCTAGCGAGTACCTAAGATTTTCCCAGGTGGTAGTGGACTTGTCTTCCATGAGAATTGCGTCAGCTGAAACGCCCTTCTCCAGAAGATAGTCGCGCATGGCCTGAGCTTCGGAGACAATCTCGTCAGCGCCTTGACCACCAGAAACAACAAACTTTCCGTGCTGATGCTGCTTCTTCCACAGCTCAAGCGCCTTATCAATCCTGCCTGCAAGCAGCGGAGTTGGTCGCGGACCGTCAAGCCCAGCGCCGTGAATAATGATGTAATCGTATTGGCGTCGGCGGGGAAGCAAACGATACACCCACGAATAGAACAGCAAAGCCATAAAGGTAAACGAGAACCACAGGCCCTCGAGCGTAAAAAGTCCCAGCACAAAGACAATAATGTGACGAACGTCCGGGTCAAAATAATTCACGATGGTCGGCGACGCAATCAGCAGAACAAGGAATCCGGCCATCAAAAACGGAAGCATCGACGTCAGTGAAAATCCGTTATTTTTTACCACAACTATGGTGTTGATCAGCAAGAAACCAATGGTCAGAAATGGTGTCAGCAGTACAAGAGTAACCAGAATTAGTCCAAGAACAAAGTTGTTCAGCCTTAGCACTAGAAGAATCGAGGACCACGCAAGAGTCGCAAACAAAAAAAGCGCGTTGCGGAACTGTCGAGGTTCTTTGATAAAAGAGTAAACAAATAGCACACCCGGAATAACTGCCGGAGCCAGCAGGATGGCGTATGAGATTATGTATTGCCAGTCAAGGCTAGCGCCAGCGTCTCCAAACAGGCTATCAATAGGCATGTAAATTCCTTCCGTGAGCGCTGGTTTTCTCGCTAAAGCACCTAGTAAAGTAGCTCATGTGGCGAGAAACCCGTCTGCCAGAATTATAACAAGGCACCTCTGCATAACACCACGGAGCAACCGCATACAACAGAAAAGTGGACATCTGCCCATTTGACTCGGTGAACGGTAACCGTTTGCCGATAAGCGTTGTTCCTCATCGGTCGGAGGTTTGGTTAACGGTATGTTAGCGTACACATTGTCTACGTGCGCAAATATCGGATATTTGTAAACCGCATTTCTCGCCAGCCTAAAATTCATGAAAGACTGCTCAACCTTTCACGGTTTCGTTCTAGATTTGCGTAAAAAAGTACTTGAAAATGTACTTCGCGAGTGTTCGCAGTTTGTTGTGGAGAGGACCCATTTGTGGCCGCAACAACCACGTACGCTCGTATGCGAGCTTTCGCAAAATGTTTATGGGCCTCGTCAGTGTCACGTGTACAACGTGCTCCTCCACGAGGTAGGCAGTGTTTCATTGGTAAGAAACACAGATTTTAGGAGGGTTTTATGAAGGGTTATGCAATGCTCAAGATCGGCGAGTCCGGCTGGATTGAGAAGGAGACACCAAAGTGTGGTCCTCTGGACGCAATCTGCAAGCCACTTGCGGTCGCAATTTGTACATCTGACATTCACACTCTGTGGGAGGGCGCAATCGGCGACCGTCACAACATGATCCTTGGTCATGAGTGCTCCGCAGAGGTTGTCGAGGTCGGTGAGTGCGTCAAGGACTTCAAGCCTGGCGATCGCGTCCTCGTTCCTGCAATTACTCCAGACTGGAACTCCCTTGAGGCTCAGGCTGGCTACTCCATGCACTCCGGTGGCATGCTTGCTGGCTGGAAGTTCTCCAACTTCAAGGACGGCGTCTTCTCCGAGTACTTCCACGTAAACGACGCTGACGGCAACCTTGCTCACATGCCAGAGGGCATGGATCCAGCAGACGCCTGCATCCTTTCCGACATGGTTCCAACCGGCTTCCACGCAGTTGAGCTCGCTGGCGTCGAGTTCGGCGACACCGTCCTGGTCATCGGCATTGGACCTGTCGGCCTCATGTCCGTTGCTGGTGCTGCACTCCACGGTGCTTCTCGCATCATTGCTGTTGGTACCCGTCCAGTCTGCGTTGAGGCAGCTAAGGGCTACGGCGCAACCGACTTCATCTCCTACAAGGACGGCCCAATCTGGGAGCAGGTCATGGAGCTCACCGGTGGCAAGGGCGTCGACCGCGTCTGCGTCGACGGCGGCGGCTGCGAGACCTTCGAGGACGCTGTCAAGGCACTCAAGCCTGGCGGAAAGATTGGTAACGTCAATTACCTCGGTTCCGGCGACTACGTCAACATTCCTCGCGTCGAGTGGGGCGTTGGTATGGGCCACAAGGACATCCGTGGCGGCCTCATGCCTGGCGGTCGTCTGCGCATGGAGAAGCTCTCCAGCCTGGTCACTTCTGGTCGTCTGGATCTTCACCCAGAGGTTACCCACCTCTACCACGGCTGGGATCACCTCGAGGAGGCTCTCTTCACCATGCGTGATAAGCCATCCGACCTCATCAAGCCAGTTGTTGTTATCGACTAGGTAACCAATCAGGTAGCGTGATTTAGTACGTTTAAGCTGGCGAGAAGTTCGTTTTTCTCGCCAGCTTTTTGCGCTGGTGAGCGCCAACGGAGTTTAGGAAGCGGTTGTATTCATGAAAATCCTTGTTGTATCAGGCTTTCTTGGAGCTGGTAAAACCACCTTCATTCAGGAGCTCGTGCGCCGGACTGGGCGTGATTTTGCTATCTACGAGAATGAATATGGCCAGGCAGACATTGATGCGCGTCGTCTGAGGCAGGACTCTGACCTCAAGGTTTGGGAGTCTACCGAGAATTGCATTTGTTGTTCGGGCAAGCAGGATTTTGCGACGTCGGTGCTGACCATTTCAAACACGATCGACCCCGAGTATTTAATTGTTGAACCAACTGGCGTGGCTAAGCTGCAGAGCATTCTTGATAACGTGAATCAGGTGGCTTGGGAACGCATTAGTTTGCTGGCGCCGGTTACCGTGGTCGATGCCGTTTCGTGGCAGAATCAGCGCACCGATTTTCCAGAGATTTTTGACAACCAGCTTAGCGCCGCCGCGAGCGTGGTGATTTCCAAGCTTGCTCCAGGTAGCGAGGATGCCGCCGAGCCCATTAAGCAGCTTGCGGCAGAGATGAATCCGCAGGCAGAGGTTATCGCCGAGTCTTCGTACGCTGCTATTCCCGACAAATGGTGGAATGCTCTGCTGACTCGTGCGCTTGATGGCTCTGTTCTTAAAGATCCAGCTAGCGAGAAGGACGAGGGGCCTGACTTGGAGACTATGGCTCTCACTCACGCTGAGCTTCCAAGTCCAACGCACTTGATTTGGCTTTTGGACGCAGCGTCGGCTGGCGTTTTTGGAAAGCTTGCGCGCGCAAAGGGAACGTTGCCGTGCGGCAATCAGTGGGTCAAGTTTGACCTGGTAGAACGTGCGTGGGCCATTACGGGCGACGAGCCTCAGGAAGAGTCCAGGTGTGTGTTTATTGGCCGTGAACTGCTGCGTCATGGACTTCGCGAGGCGTTTGTTCCGGCGTTCTGGCACGAGCAGTCGGACTTGGATGACGAGCACGATTACTCGCACTGCGATCACGAGCACGGACACTGTGTACACGAACATTGCGATCACGAGCACGGCCATTGCGAGCACGAGGGTCACGAGCACGGCCACTGCGAGCACGAGGGCCACGAGCACGAGCACGCAGGTCACGAGCATGGCCACTGCGAGCATGAGCACGCAGGTCACGAGCACCACGCGCACCACGTGCACGGCGAGCACTGAGCTGCGAGCGCGTAAAACTTGCAACTAAAAAGAGCCTCCGATTGAACTACCTTCCATTTCTTGGACACGAGAAATAGGAGGCAGTTCAAAACACACCTAAGTCAGATAATCTGTCAAAAAGACGTATACATGACGCTGAAAATAGCTAAAACGTGCAGATTATCTTCATTTGATGTGTAATATGGCCGCAATTGTGCAGATTATCTGACATAGGTGTGTTCCTTAGAAGTGGAATTTACCTATAATTAAATTCTTTATATTTCTCTATTCATTATTCAGCATATTAGATGAAGTTTATGCATAGAAATGCATATCAGGTAGTGTGACCGCCTAGCTTCCTGGCTATCTTGATTAGGAACATGTCGATTCTTCGGCAGAACCTACCAAAGCTGCGCTATTTTGTGGGCCAG
>CAUVBV010000046.1:0-4524 GCA_963550405.1 uncultured Atopobium sp.
CGGTGTACTCGCCCGTTCCGCGCGAGAGGGACCTCAGCCTTGTAGCGTAATCGGTAACCTCAGCGTATGGGATCGTTGCCTTAATGGTAGTCTCACCAGCGGAAACGCCGGTACCGGAAGACATTCCCTCTACGCGACCACGGGAAGCGGAGACGTCACCCATAACAGAACCTGCATAGCTATCAGGAACGGTAATCTCAAGGTGAGCCATAGGCTCCAAGAGAACTGGTTCTGCCTGGTCAACAGCTTTCTGGAAACCAATACGAGCAGCGGTCTTAAAAGCCATCTCGTTGGAGTCAACTGGGTGGTAAGAGCCCTCATAAACAGCAACCTTAATGTCAATCATAGGATAACCGGCCAAAACGCCTTCGCGCATGGTCTCCTGGACGCCCTTATCAATTGCAGGGATAAAGCCACGTGGAATGTGGCCGCCTACGATTTCGTCCACAAACTCGTAGCCTTCGTCTGGGTTTGGCTCAATACGCAGCCAGCAGTCGCCATACTGACCGGAGCCGCCGGTCTGCTTCTTGTGCCTACCCTGAGCACTTGCAACTCGACGGATCGTCTCGCGATATGGAATGCGGAGCGCAACTTTATGTGCGGAAACGCCGGCTCGCTGCTCAAGACGCTCGAGAAGAACGGCTACTTGTGCCTCGCCAATTGCAGAGACAATAGTCTGTCCGGTGTCCTCGTCACGCTCAACCTTAAGGGTTGGATCAGAGTCAGCGGCTTTCTCCAAAAATGCAAAGAGTTTGCCCTCAGTACCACGCTCATCAGGCTCAATAGCTGTGCGATACAAGGAGTTGGGGAACCTAAATGCGGCGGCCTCAACCTTACCGGTAACGGAAAGCGTGTCGCCTGTCATGGCCTCAAGCTTTGGAACTACCACAATATCGCCAGCTGCGGCGGTGCTGACGTCTGCCGTCTCTTTGCCGCACATACGATACAGGTGAGAAAGGCGCTCAGGCTTGCGCGTACGAGCGTTAATAAGCTCAGCACCTGCAGAAACAGTACCTGCAAGCACCTTTACAAACGTAAGCTTGCCATTCTGTGGATCCTGTAGTGACTTAAAGGCAAACGCAACAGGACGCTCGTCATCAGGTGAAATATCAAGTTGCTCACCATTGACCAGTGGAATACGGCCAAAGTCGGACATAGTTGGGAACCAGCCGTCAACGGCGTCAAGCAGGGAGATGACGCCCTCTTCGCGAACACAAGAGCCAGAAAATACTGGAACAAAAATACGCTCCATAAGAGCCTTGCCCAACAGGCCCTCAAGCTCTTCCTGCGTAATTTCTCCGCCCTCAAGGTAGCGCATCATCAGCTCATCGTCTGCCTCAACAACCAGCTCGGTCAGGGCAGCGCGAGCAGCCCCTGCCTCTGCTTGGAACTCGGCAGGAATATCGGTGACCTCAGGCTTGCCGTCTACCAGCTTGCGCGCCTTCTGATGGACAACGTCAATGATGCCGGAGAATGCCTCGCCGGAGCCCATTGGAATGGTCACTGCACCAAGCGAGGAGCCAAAACGATCCTGGAGCATAGCCATCGCGGTCTCGTAGTCTGCATCGGGGCGATCCAGCCGGTTAATGAACAGCGCGCGAGACAGTGACAGGTCCTCGGCGGCAAACCAAAGCCTGGTAGTAATAGTGCCAGGTCCACTAGCTGCATCTACGACAAACAGCGCAGTCTCAACAGCGCTCATCGCCGAATAGGCGTCGCCTACAAAGTCAGGATAGCACGGTGCATCGAGCACGTTAATACGTGTATTTTCCCAGGTAATTGGTGCGATAGTAGTAGAGATAGAGAATCCGCGCTCTGACTCTTGTGAATCGTAATCAAGCGTGGGCTTTGTGCCTGCGTGGCCGCCTAAACGAGTGGTTGCACCCGTCAGATGCAGCATTGCCTCGGCAAGCATGGTTTTGCCCACGCCACCTTGGCCCACCAGGACCACATTCTTTACCTTAGAAACATTTTTTTCGGCCATGATGCCTCCTCTGACTGCGGCAAGCAGCCGAGAAGGTCAGCCGATAGTACGCGCCCGAGTCTAGCGCGATATGCTTCGGCCCTTCCTGCTACTTACCGAACAAGAAAACCTCTAGCCACCCTACCGTACCGCAAAGCACAAAAAGAGACACCCACCATTCGATAAACGACATGTGGTGGGTGCCTCAAAGTTTCTTCTCGACAGAAGATTTTGTGTTGTTACCGCAGGTAGACGCCGTGAAATTCCACGAAGCCAACCTTACGCATCACAAAAGTTAGATTCTGACTCCTCGGTGAACGGTGTTGTTAAAGATCAGGTAGCCGATAATTGCGTTCACCAGCGACAGCGTGACAAAGATAATATTGGGAAGCGTCTCGTTGACCACGCCTGCTGAAGAGCTGAATGAGTCCATAACCGGGATAATCATCATCATGAACGTACCGCCGATAACAAACATGGAGCCAAGTGTGCCCACAAGAGAAGACACCGTGACCGAAAGGCTTCTCTTGGTGATGTCGACAACGGAAGTCCACTCAAAGTTTGGTCGGCGAATGTCAATGGCCAGTCCCACGTTAGACACCAGGAACACAATACAGAGCGGCAGAATAACGTTTCTCAGCGCCGTTTCAATGGTGATGTGACCTGGGATCAGGAAGAAAATCTGGGTCACAACGCTGAAGATGAGCACGTAGATCATGTTAACGGCAATCTTTGCTCCAAAAATCTGCTTTGGAGATACGGGCATGGTTGCCATCAGCCAGTTTGAGCGGCCTTCCAGCGAGTACGAAATGGCGGCGGAGTTGGCGGCGCAGAACATCGAGGTGCCAAACCAGGTGGTTATCATGCCAAGGATGGTTCTTGCCAGAGGTAGATAGCGTGGAACCTCGGACGCAGAAACAAAATAGGCCACGATAGACGACGTGCTAAAGAACATAGAAATAAAGGCGAGAATAACCATCAACAAGCAGCCAAAAAGCATGTTTATAAAGACTGCTGGATAGCCCGTGATGGTCTGAATTTCTTTTCTGATCAGGGCAACAAATGGCGTCGCAGACTTGGTGGAAATCTGTTTGGTGGTGAACTTCTTCTGGACCTTGTCCTCGCTTACCAGCGCATTAATGCGGTCGTTGAAGTGAGAAATGATTGCCACGATTGCCGCAGGAGCTCCAACGGAGACCAGTGCAAACAGCAAGAAGCTAACAAGGGAGCCGGAGTTAAAGAAATCGGCAATCCATAGCGATGGAAGATAAACTACGCCAACTGAACTTGCAACGGTAAAGACGGTGTCACGGAAATTATCCACCACACCTGGGACAAACTTGTCCGCGTTGAAAGATACCGTAAAGATAAAGAACAGATATGCAACCATAAAGAAGAGGCCAAAAACGCCGCCGATGACCATTCCCAAGTTCTTGAAGTGCAGCTTTGCAGCAAGGGCTGCAACCGCAAAAGCCAAGAGAATTGCAGCAGAAACTGCAAGGTTAGGTCCAAGAAGAAGCGCAAACAAAGCGCCAATCAAACGTGGAAGCGTGACTGCCTCAAAGCTAAAGTAAGCCAAAAAGACTGGCAGCATAATGGTGATAGACCAGATACCCTCTGCAGCATAAAGAGCAGCTACGCGAGAATAAATAATAGTGCTCTTTTTGATTGGCAACGACATGATAAAGTCGTAATCCTTGTACGCAAAAAGCACGCCATTGGCCTTTACAAACGTCAAAATAACACCAGGTAGAGCGCCAACAAGAATTCCTGCCAGAGGAAGCAGCCTTGTGAAGCCGGCAATGGCTAGAGTTGTCGCAATGCCGTAAATGTAAACCATCATGAAGATCGCGCCAACAACTGCAAAAATGCCGCCGACAATAGGCAGGGCATTTGCGCCAACCTTTTTCTCAAAATTCTTTCGAGCACCTATAACCTGCGTAGTCCAAATCATGGTGATTTGAACCTTAAGCAGCATCCAGAACACTTTGAGATTGGAAGGCAGCTTGAGCTCAGAGCGATCGAGAACAGGAACTTGACCAGCACTTACTTGAGCTGGAATAAAGACATCTCCTGAAAGTTGCAGGTTCTGCTCAGGCACATCGGGGCGCTGAGGAGCCTGTGGAACATTGTTTGCCATGACTAGTTCTCCTTAGGGAAGGAAGGAGGAACTGGAGCGCCTGGAGGCACTGGTGCGCCAGGCACGGTTGGTGCTGCTGGAGCTGCAGGTGCTGCTGGAGCTGCAGGTGTCGCTGGAGCTGCAGGTGCGGCAGGTGCCGCAGGGGCAGCGGGTGCGGCAGGAGCGGCAGGTGCGGCAGGAGCGGCAGGTGCGGCTGGTGTTGCGGCTACAGGCGCGCCAGGAATGACTGGCTGAACAGCGGCGCCGTCCTTCGTGGTAGCCATATCCTGAGCAATCTCGGCAGAAACGCCAGGCGCGCCAGCCTCAAGACCAAGGAAGACTTCCTCAAGAGAAGCATTGCCTCGAATCTCGTCCGTTTTACCTGCGGCAAGAAGCTTGCCCTGACGAATAATTGCAATTTTATTGCAGAGTTTCTCGACAA
>CAUVBV010000047.1:0-4437 GCA_963550405.1 uncultured Atopobium sp.
ATTCGCGAGAGGGACCGTGGAGCAGCAATTTTGCTGATTTCCTTTGAGCTGGACGAGATTATGGACGTTGCCGATAAGATGGCAATTATTTACGCCGGCAAGAATGTTGGCGAGTTTGATCAAGGTACTATCACTGAAGAGCAGGCTGGCCTGCTGATGGCAGGAGGTGACGCCGAGTGAGTACGCTTACAAAGATAATGAGAAAGCCAATTACGTCAGCAATTGTTGCTATTTTTGTTGGCCTGTTGGTTGCTTCTATTATTTTGGTTGTTGCAGGTTATGACCCTATCAGCTCGTTTGAGGCTCTTATTGGCGGCATGGTAGGTAAGCCAAAATACATTTCTAACGTCATTATTAAGGCAACACCTCTGCTCTTTACGGGTATTGCCGTTGCCTTTGCATTCCGCGTTGGCCTCTTTAACATTGGTGCTGAGGGTCAGTACATTGTTGGTACTATCCTGGCTGTTATTGTTGGCTACAGCCTTGACCTTCCTCCTGTACTGCAGATTCCTGTAGTTGTTTTGGTGGGTACCGCAGGCGGAGCAGGTATTGGCGCCATTATTGGATGGCTTAAAGCCCAGTTTGGCATCAACGAGGTCATTACCAGCATTATGTTTAACTGGATTAGCCTCTACCTCTGCAACTTTGTGGTTTCTCTTCCACAGTTCCACCAGCCAAACTCGACATCTTCGTACTCTATTAACGAGTCCGGCTACACCACCCTGTTCTATGGCATGAAGAATTCCGAGGATGGCGCTGAGGCAATTCGCAATATCCCTGTTATTGGTGACGCTATTATGCGTACCGACGTAAACATTGGTATTTTTGTTGCTATTTTCGCAGCTATCTTCATTGGTTGGCTGCTTATGCGCACCAAGGTTGGTTATGAGATGCGCGCTGTTGGTTTTAACCGCGATGCTGCTCAGTTTACCGGCATCAACGTTAAGAAGAACCTCACACTTTGCATGGCTATTTCTGGTGCACTCTGCGGACTTGCAGGCGCTCTGACTATCACCGGTATTGCTCCTCACAGCATTGCAACGCTGGCAGCATTTGAGAACAACGGCTTTAACGGTCTGTCCGTTGCGTTTATCGCCAACTGCAATCCTGTGGCATGTATTCCTGCATCCTTCCTGTTTGCTGGTCTTCTTTATGGTGGCCAGACGGTTCAGCAGGTTGTTGGTGCACCTTCCGAGATTATCAACATTGTTATTGGTACCATCGTGTTCTTTATGGCTCTGGGTGGCGTTATTCCAATGCTTGCCGATCGTCTTGATCACAAGCGTGCCCAGAGGGCTAAGGAAGAAGAGGCAAAGCTTGCTGCTCAAGTGAGTGATGCGTCCAACCCATCTCAGGAGGAGGCAAACAATGCTCACTAACCTGATTCTTCTTGTTTCCGTTACCCTCATGTACTCGACACCTCTTATTTTTGGTGCTCTGGGCGGCGTTGTCTCCGAGCGCTCCGGTGTTGTCAACATTGGTATTGAGGGCATGATGGGTGTTGGTGCCTTTGCAGGCGTTGCGGGCAGCTACCTCACCGGAAACCCTTGGATTGGCTTCCTTTGTGCAGGTATTGCAGGCGGTCTTATTGCGCTTTTGCACGCCATGGCATCTATTACGTTTAACGCTGACCAGACAGTTTCTGGTGTTGCAATTAATCTGCTGGCACCTGGCATTGCTCTGTTTGCCTGCCGTCTTTTGTTTGATGGCGCTGCAATGTCTCCAGCTGTCAATAAGTTGCCAAAGCTCTTTGGTGAGGGTGCCTTTAACGACACACCTTATTCCAGCTTGAACGTAGACATTACCGTGGTACTTGCACTTTTAACCGCCCTTCTCGTCTGGTTTGTGCTTTACCGCACCAAGTGGGGCCTGCGTATTCGCTCCGTTGGCGAGCATCCACACGCATCCGAGACGCTGGGCATTAGCGTTCGTAAGACTCGCTACCTCTGCGTTATTGTTTCTGGTGTTCTTGCAGGATTTGGTGGCGCTTCTGTAACGCTGGCAATTATTTCTCAGTTCACTCAGACCGCTATTTCTGGTCAGGGCTTTATTGCACTGGCTGCGGTTATCTTTGGTAAGTGGAAGCCTCTGAACACCTATGCAGCTTGCCTACTCTTTGGCTTTACTCAGGCACTGGCAATTCTTCTTGGCGGTGGCGCAACTCCAATCCCAAGTCAGATTATTGCAATGCTTCCATACTTCATCACCATCATTACGCTGGTCCTCTTTGTTGGTAAGTCTGTTGCTCCTAAGGCAGACGGCGTGCCATACATCAAGGGAAGTCGTGCATAATGGCCGGGGTAGAGGGTTCTTGCCACGTTTCTAACGAGGCGCTTGTTCAGCTTGCCATTGAGGCGCGTAACCATGCCTATGTACCATACTCTCACTATGCTGTTGGAGCTGCACTGTTGTGCTCTGACGGCACGGTGTACGGAGGTGCCAACCTAGAAAACGCTGCGTACACGCCTTCTAACTGCGCCGAGCGTACGGCGTTTTTCCGCGCAGTGTTTGAGGGTCGCAGGGATTTTGTGGCCATTGCGGTTGTTGGTGGTCCTGAGGGAGAGGCTCCAACAGCTTGGTGCACTCCTTGTGGTGTATGCAGGCAGGTTATTCGCGAGTGGTGCGATCCTGCTACATTCCGTATTGTGTTAGGCAAGGCAGATGCAGCTCCTCGCGAGTATCTGCTCCAGGACATCTTGCCTATGGGATTTGGTCCCGAGGATTTGGGCGAGTCCAGTCCTGCAGGTGCATCGGGTGACGATGCCGTGAAGGGCGCCGATGACGGTCACGAGCGCGGCGCGGGCGACCACGGTTGCGCTTGCGGGTGCAGCGAGCACGGCAAGAGAAACCAGTAAGCTGCGGTATCAAGCAGCCTGCGCTTGCGGGTGCAGATAACCTGGTAGGTTGCATGAAATTGCGAGCCGGTAGAGTTTCTCGCTACCGGCTCTTTTACTAGAGAGTTAGCGCGCCGGCAACGGACGCGAAAGCGGAAAGAGGTTCAACTATGCGCATGTACGACGTGATTGAAAAGAAGCGCGACGGCGGCGAGCTCACCGACGCCGAGATTGATTACTTTGTCTCGGGCTATGTAGCTGGGGATATTCCCGATTATCAGGCCTCCGCACTTGCGATGGCCATTTTCTACAAGGGCATGACCGCGCACGAGACAGCTCACCTGACCATGGCGATGGCCGAGTCCGGCGACATGATGGACCTCTCGGCAATCCCTGGTATCAAGGTGGACAAGCACTCTACCGGCGGCGTTGGCGATAAAACCACGCTGGTAGTGGCTCCAATTGTTGCATCTCTGGGCGTCAAGGTTGCTAAGATGAGCGGTCGTGGCCTGGGCCACACGGGCGGCACGCTGGACAAACTCGAGGCAATCCCAGGACTTTCCATTGAGATTTCCGAGCCTGACTTCTTCAAGCAGGTTTCCGAGATTGGCGTTGCCGTTGCAGGTCAGACGGGCAATCTTGTCCCCGCGGACAAGAAGCTCTACGCGCTGCGCGACGTTACCGCAACGGTTGACTCGGTGCCTCTGATTGCGTCGAGCATTATGAGCAAGAAGATTGCTTCCGGCTCCGACTGCATTTTGCTGGACGTCAAGTGTGGCTCCGGCGCCTTCATGAAGGATGTTGACTCTGCAATTGAGCTGGCAGATGCCATGGTTTCTATCGGCGAGCACGTTGGTCGCACCACCGCAGCGCTGATTACCGGCATGGACCGTCCTCTTGGCAAAAACGTGGGCAACTCCCTCGAGGTCATCGAGGCAGTGGCCACGCTTAAGGGTGAGGGTCCTGAGGATCTGACCGATGTCTGCGTTGAACTTGCTGCAAACATGCTTAACCTCGCAGGTAAGGGAAGTGTTGAGGACTGCCGCAAGCTGGCTCGTCAGCAGATTGCAAACGGCGAGGGCCTGGCTAAGCTGGCACAGATGGTCAAGGCTCAGGGTGGCACCGACGAGGTCATTTTTGACACCACCAAGTTTGAGGCTGCGCCATTCCGTCGCGACATTGTGGCCGAGACCAGCGGATATATCACGTCCATGAACGCTGAGCTGGTGGGTATTTCCTCCGTTGCTCTGGGCGCTGGCCGTGAGAAGAAGGGCGATCCAATCGACCCAGCAGCTGGTATTATCCTTGAGCGCAAAACCGGCGATTATGTCGAGAAGGGTGATGTTATTGCAACGCTTCTGACCGGCGACGAAAGCCGTCTTGACGAGGGCGAGCGCATCTTCCGCGAGGCTCTGGTCTTTGGCGAGAACGCTCCCGAGCTGGAGCCACTGTTCTTTGCGCGTGTCTCCAAGGACGGCGTCGAGCGCTTCGCGTAAGCGCAGGTAGCGGGTGCGGGCTGGCACGGCAAGCGTGTAGCCGCGGGTGCGAGCGGGTGCGCGCTGGAAGTTCCACATAACATGCAGGTCAGACCGGTGTTCACGCA
>CAUVBV010000048.1:0-4323 GCA_963550405.1 uncultured Atopobium sp.
AAGAAGCTCAGCAAGGCGCTACAACACTCTCTTATGGCAAGTTGGTATTTCAAGCTGTTGCTACGGCAATTGATGCATTTGCTGTTGGTGTAAGTTTTAGGGCACATAGCGTAGACATTTTGGTTGCCTCGGCACTCTTTGGCATTATTACCGCCATCCTCTGCACTATTGCATTGTTCATTGGTAAAAAACTCGGCTCGCTTTTGGGTGATCGCGCCGAGATGGTTGGTGGCGTGGTGCTTATCCTGATTGGACTAAAAGCCTTTTTTGGATAAAATTTGTTTGACCAGATGGACTGAGTAGCAGGTAAGGAGGTAGCGTGAAGTTTATCCCAGATTGTCTGCGCCAGAAGCTGCATAAAACTTTTGGACCAAAAGACCCTGACGAGAAGATCACTCCACCAACTGCCACTTCTGTTACACGAACCTCATTTATTATCCTGGCTGTCTCAGCGGTTGCTACGCCCGTAATAGCAACCGTAGCAAACGTTTTGAGCCCAGGAATTTCTTATGTTCAGCAGGAACTTCTCCCTCCACAGCTCAATTCAAAAGTTCCAGGCTATGCTCGAGCACTCATTCAACTTGCACAACGAGAAGGCTCTCTCAATCTGCTTTGCACCTCAAAAGAAGCGGTAAAGCCCCTGGTAGAAACATATTCAAGAATGTTTTCTCTGCCTGTTACGGTGGGTGAGGCAACAGAGGAAGAAATTCAGGAGTTTATTAAGCAAACATACGCTTCTGGTAAGAGCGCGGAGTCTGAAACTTCTGATACTAAATCTGACACTGATTGGGGTTTTGAGAAACCCGATGTTATTTTTCTGGCAAGTGAAGCTCTCATGCAAAACTTTGAGACTTCCGCATACTGTCAGCCATATGAAGTTTCTTCAACAGACCAGTACGTGCGTCCAGAGTTTTTTGACGCCATTGGACACTGGTATGCCTACGCTGCAGATCCATTGGTTTTACTTGTAAATCAAGAGCGCCTTAATGAGAAAAAGATTCAACGTCCACGCGAATGGACCGATCTTCTTACAGATGGCCTGCGTGGAAGATATGTTATTCCTGACCCCGCACTTACGTATGCGGGCAAGAAGTTTGAATCGCTCTTTTTAGGTCAGTATGGACTGGATAAAGGCGCTCAAATTATCCAAAGTCTGTTTGAAAATGTTGACGCATTTTCTGAGAGCACCTATCAAGCTATTAGAGACACAGGATTTGGCAAGTATAGGGCTTGTGTTTGTCCGCTGAGCGATGCGTATAGGGCAATTACTAAAGACGATTTTGATAATCTTTCAGTCATTCTGCCAGGCGTTTCTTATTTCTCTACGATAAGGTCATTTGTATGTCAGGGGTCAAAACATACGTATTCAGCGTATTTATGGCAGGAATTTATTACTAAACGAGACGCTGCTGAGCACATGGGAGAAATGGACTCGTTCTTCTCGCCAGTTATTGAGGGAACGCCAACTCCTTGGTATGCAAGCCGTCTAAATTTGACAGCAGTGAGCGAATCAATGCAGATAGCTCCTGCTCCCACCGATGCTGAAGGCAATCTCATCAAGCTTGAAGACATCCATGCTGCATACAGCAAGTTGGTCGACGCATAGCCTTTGCCACATCTTATGAGTTTGAATACAAAAAAACGGCCCAGGTAAACTGAGCCGTTTTGCTGTAAAGATGGAGTGGCGAGAAGACCGGGTTTCTCGCCAAGAAGCCCTGATGAAGAATTAGACGTAGAAGAGCATCTTGTTGTAGCTAGGAACTGGCCACCAGTCGTGTCCGCAGATGAGCTCCATGGAGTCAACGGCGCTGCGCAGGCGGGACATGGCAGGAAGAACTTCATTGCAGTAGTATTCGCACTGCTCCTGAGGCTGATCCTTCATCTGGTGAGCTGTGGTATTGATCTCATCAAGGCTGTTGGTAGCTGCGTAAATCTCGTCAATACCTGCAGTGAGCCTCTCAACAATCTCTGTTTCTGCAACGCTCTTGATACCAATAGCCTGTTTAGCAGCAACTGAAGAGGCAACATCACTTGAGTAGGTAAAGAGGGCAGGCAGATACATGTGGCGCGTCATATACAGCATGGTACGAGCCTCAATGTTGAGAACCTTAGCATACTGCTCTGCCTTTGCAACGTAGCGAGCCTGTGCTTCTGCCTGGGAAAGAACACCGTAGCGCTCAAAGAGCTCAATGTTCTCTGGGGCAACCATTGCAGGAAGTGCCTCAGGGGTGGTGCGGAGGTTTGGAAGGCCGCGCTCCTCGGCAAGTTTCTCCCAATCGCCTGAGTAGCCATTGCCTTCAAAGAGGATGCGCTCGTGAGCTTTGAAGGTATCAATAACCCACCTCAAAGCTTCTTTGGTGAAGTTCTCCTCAGAAGCGTTTGAAAGATCGTTTGCAAAGCGGTCGCACTGCTCGGCAACAATGGTGTTCAAAATAACATTAGGGTCAGAGAGATTCTGCTGGCTGCCGCACATACGGAACTCAAATTTGTTACCAGTAAACGCAAAGGGGCTGGTACGGTTTCTGTCTGTGTTGTCCCTAAGGACTGCAGGAAGTGTTGGTACGCCCAGATCCATACGAGTGCGCTTTGCACCGTGAACATCGGAGCCAGTGATAAGGTCATCAACAATTACAGAAAGTGCGGCGCCTAGGAAGACAGAAACAATCGCAGGTGGAGCCTCGTTTGCACCAAGGCGGTGATCGTTTCCAGCAGATGCAACCGACATGCGCAGAAGGTCTGCATGAGAGTCAACAGCGGCAACAAGGCACGCAAGGAAGACTAGGAAGCGGAGGTTTTCGCCAGGTTTATCGCCAGGTTCAAGCAGATTCTCGTTGTCTGCAGAGAGTGACCAGTTGTCGTGCTTACCAGAGCCATTGACGTACTCAAAGGGCTTCTCGTGCTCAAGGCAGGCAAGACCGTGATGCGGTGCAAGAAGCTTGAGCTTCTCCATGGTTAGAAGGTTGTTGTCAATAGCAAGTGCGCCCTGCTCAAAGACAGGTGCAAGCTCATGCTGGCAAGGAGCAACCTCGTTATGCTTGGTCTTTGCAGGGATACCCAGCTTCCAGAGCTCGTCATCAAGCTCTTTCATGAAGTTGTTGACGGTTGGACGAATGGCACCAAAGTAGTGCTCGTCAAGCTCCTGACCTTTGCTTGGTTCGCAACCAAAGAGGGTACGACCACAAAGAATAAGGTCAGGGCGCTGCTCAAAGTCTTCCTCTTTGATAAGGAAGTACTCCTGCTCAGGTCCAATGTTTGTGACAACGCGTGAGGGCTCTTGTCCAAAGAGTGCAAGAACGCGCTTGGCCTGCTTCTCTAGGGCAACCTGGGAGCGAAGCAGAGGAGTGCGCTTATCCAGAGCTTCTCCGGTGTATGAAATAAATGCAGTTGGAATGCAGAGGACTTCATCTTTGATGAAAGTTGGGCTTGCAGGATCCCAAACCGTGTAACCGCGAGCCTCAAAAGTGGCACGCAGACCTCCAGAAGGGAAGCTTGATGCGTCAGGCTCGCCCTGTACCAGCTCTTTTCCCGAGAAGGACATCAAAATAGTGCCGTTTCCCTGAGGAGTCATAAAGCTGTCGTGCTTCTCGGAAGTAATACCTGTGAGAGGCTGGAACCAGTGTGTAAAGTGAGTAGCACCTTTTTCAAGTGCCCATTCTTTCATGGCATGCGCAACCTCGTTTGCAATGTCGAGGTCAAGCGGCTTGCCGTCCTGGATGACACTACGAAGTTTCTTGTACGTTGGCCTTGGCAGGCGTTCTTGCATGTCTGCGTCGGTAAAGAGAAGTGAGCCAAATTCCTGAGAAACTTTGTCGTGAGCCACAGCCCCTCCTTGTGGGTAAATGCTGGCAGTTAGTCTGTTTTCTCGCGTGCTGGGCACGTTATGTTGGTTGTTATTTTCGCACGTTTGCCACTGAGAGGGTGGCGAGGATGCAAACAGAAACATAACGATTACAAAAATTTTAGCCGCTGCCAAATGAGATGTGGGCTTTGTTTCCATGGGCTCTGGCGCGCATAAGCAGAGGAAGACTTAGTACAATAGAAACATACAAAACTAAGAGGAGCAGGTATGTCTGATACTACTATGCCAGTTGATACTACAGATCAAAACGAGGCTGCATCAACTAAAGAAGGTGCAGTTAAACCACGTAGAACCATTGCTGTTATTGACGGAAACTCGCTCATGCACCGAGCATTCCATGCAATCCGTCAACCTATGGCAGCACCAGATGGTACGCCAACGGGAGCGCTGTTTGGCTTCTTCAATATGTTTATCAAGCTTGTTGAGTCCTTCTCGCCAGACGGTGTCATTTGTGCCTTTGATAA
>CAUVBV010000049.1:0-4279 GCA_963550405.1 uncultured Atopobium sp.
AACGTTGCCTGCCAGGTTTCTATGGAGCGTATGATGAGCTGCGCTTTTGGTGCATGTAACACCTGCAATGTCCCTCTTGCTAAGGGCGGCTATGCGTCTGCTTGCATGGTTGGACCTGTCTTTGAGGCAAAGGAGATCGCATGGTAGATCAGGTAAAAATGGCCGTCAATCTTGGCGGCATTCAGATGAAAAACCCCATCAATACCGCTGCGGGCACCTTTGGTTATGGCTGGCAGTTTGAGGGCTTCTACGACGTTTCTCTGCTTGGCGCAATTACTATGAAGGGTGTTGCTCGTGTTCCCTGGGAAGGAAACCCAGCTCCTCGTATGTGCGAGCTCAACGGCGGCATGATGAATAGCGTTGGTCTTGCTAATCCTGGAGTGGACGATTTTATCGCCCATACCGATGACTACATGAAGGATCTTGAAGGCCGTGGTACGCGCGTTATCATGCAGATGGCGGCACATTCCGTCCAAGAGATGATTGATGTTGTCGAGCGCCTTGAAGAGCTTAATCCACATATTTCAGCTATTGAACTTAACGTAAGCTGTCCAAATCTCGAGAAGGGCGGCAAGCCCCTGGGCGGCACTCCTGAGCAGGCCACAGAGATTATGAAGGCAGTCCGTCCTCTGACAAAGCTGCCCATCTTGGTCAAGATGGCTCCCGTCAATGTTGCCGAGATTGGTAAGGCTTTTGAGGCCGCAGGCGCTGATGGTCTTACGTTAATCAACTCTATTCCAGGCATGTCAATTAATGTCCACACCAGAAAGAGCAGGCTCTCTAAGCCAACTGGCGGCCTCAGTGGTCCTCTCTGCCATAACGCTGCAGTTCGTATGGTTTGGGAGTGTGCACAAGCGGTCTCCATTCCTATCTGCGGCGTTGGCGGCGTAGAAACAGGCGAAGATGCTGCAGAGTTTATTCTTGCGGGCGCTACGGCTGTCTCGGTGGGTTCTGCAAACCTTTACGACCCAATGTGTGCTCCACGTATTCTGAACGAGCTTACTGACTGGGCAAAGTCTCAGGGAGTATCTGATATCCACGAGCTGATTGGAGCTGTTGAATGCTAACAGACGAGCAGGCACGCGACGCCGTTATTGTTGCGCTTGATTGCACAAGAGAAAGAGCTTTGGAGCTCACCGATCTTCTCGCCGGCCATGCACGCTGGGTTAAGGTTGGTATGACGCTCTTTTATCGCTACGGACCCTCGGTGGTAGATGAGATGCACGCACGTGGCTTCAAGGTGTTTCTTGACCTCAAGGTGCACGACATTCCATTCCAGGTCAAAGGCGCTGTCCACTCTGCATCGCTTTCTGGTGCAGACATCTTATCTATCCACGGCCTGGGAACTGCTCAGATGATCTCTGCTGGTCGCGAGGGTGCAGAAGAAGCTGCAGCAGAGCGTGGTGTTGATGAGTCTGGCCGCACCAAACTGGTGGCTATCTCTGTGCTTACCAGCATGGATGAGGACGCACTCCATTCCATTGGCGTAGACGGATCTATTAAGGATGAAGTTGCTCGTTTGGCTTCTCTTTCTTATAACGCTGGCGCTGACGGAATTGTCTGCTCGCCTCAGGAAGCACAGGAAATGAGAGAGCTTTTGGGACCAAATGCACTCATCGTGACCCCAGGAGTACGTCCAGAAGGTGCCGAGAAGGGCGATCAAGTCAGAATCTCCACACCTTCTGCAGCAATTAAGGCCGGAGCAAGCAAATTGGTAGTTGGTAGGCCAATTACCTGCGCAAACGATCCAGTTGAAGTATTTGAAGCCATCATTTCTGAGCTTAAAAATTAGCAAAAGTTTTTGGAATTATGGTGAACAGGTGGTTTTTGATGCGTAAATATTAAAAAACCCCTTGTAAATAACGTGTTATGTGGCAAACTATTTTGCTGAAGTGCAAAAGGCACATTAAATTGAGTTTCGTATATGACGTACGAAAACGATGTTTGGAGGAACAATGGCTCTACCTACACTTACCGATGAGCAGCGCAAGGCAGCACTTGAGAAGGCAGCTCAGGCTCGTCACGCTCGCGCAGAGCTTCGCGAGAAGGTTAAGACTGGTAAGGTCTCCCTTAAAGAGGTCCTTGATTCTACCGATCCTATTGCTGAGCGTATGAAGGTTTCCGCTCTTATCGAGTCCCTTCCTGGCTATGGCAAGGCAAAGGCAGCAAAGATTATGGACGAGCTCGGAATTTCTGCAACTCGCCGCGTTAAGGGCCTTGGCGCTCGTCAGCGTGAGCAGCTCCTCGAGGCACTGACCAAGTAGTGGCTCGTTCAGCCAAACTTTTTGTAGTATCTGGACCGTCAGGTGTAGGAAAAGGAACGCTTGTCTCTCTGTTGAGAGACAAGCGCCCAAACCTAGGCCTGACGGTTTCGGCTACTACACGCTCTCCACGACCAGGAGAAGTCGATGGAGTTGCGTATCATTTTCTCTCCGATGAAGAATTTAAAAAGCGCGTTGATGCTGGTGAATTCCTTGAGTGGGCTCATGTTCATGGTCATTGCTATGGCACGCTCAAATCCGAGGTTGATCGCCTGATTTCTGCAGGTCAGTCTGTTGTTCTAGAGATTGACGTTCAGGGTGGACTTATGGTCCACAAACAATATCCCAACGCCATTCTCGTCTTTATTAAGCCACCTTCATTTGAAGAGCTTGAACAGCGCCTTAGAGGCCGTGGTACAGAAGACGAGAAGACCATTTCTACGAGACTTTCTAATGCGTCACGTGAAATGGAGTATGCAAACGACTATACTGTTTGCATTGTGAACGACAACCTTGAGACTGCTCTCAGCAAGCTCGAGGAAGTTTTTGATGACTATGAATCAGACGGAGGTCAGCTTTAATGTCTGTTATTAAGCCTGAGATTGACAGCCTGCTTCAGAGGACTGAGCAGAATCCATTCTTGCTTTGCTCTCTTGCTTCTAAGCGTGCTTGCGATATTAACAATATGCTTCACGGTCAGCACCTGCGTGTAACCGCTGTTCAGGATTTTGATGACATTACTACTGTTGCAAGTGGTAAAGATTCTGTCTCTATTGCTATGAAAGAGATTAACGACGGTACCCTTGGCTTTGTTAAAGAGTCTTTTGACGAGGCAATTAAGGGCGAGAACACCATCGTTTACTAAGAGTTATGACTGAAAGAGTATGTCTGGTTCACTACCACGAAATTGGTTTAAAGGGTAAGAACCGATCCACTTTTGAAAATCAGTTGGTAACAAATTTGCGACGAGCCCTCCGACACTTTCCAGTGGCGGGGGTTTCTCGCATTTCTGGCTACCTTCTTGTAGAAACCACTGATAAACAAGCAACTGAAGAGCTGCAACATGCCGTGGCTCAGGTTCCTGGTGTTGCTCGCGCTTCTTTGGCGTATCGCTGTGGCTTAGATGAGCAGGAGTTTTGTAACGCCGCCGTGAAGGCGCTGGGGGAGTCCGGTGACTTTACTACGTTCAAAGTGCATGCTCGCCGTTCCTCAACGGTCTATCCAAAGCATTCCATTGAGATTAACCAGCTTGTAGGCGCAGTACTTTGTGAGAACTTCCCTGATAAAAAAGTTCAGATGCATAATCCGGATATGACGGTCTATGTGCATGTTGTTCAGGGTAACGCATATGTTTATGCTGCATCTATTCACGGCGTTGGCGGTCTTCCTGTTGGCACCGCTGGCAAAGTAGTATCGCTTCTTTCAAGCGGTATTGATTCTCCTGTTGCAACATGGATGGTTGGTCGCAGAGGTGCTACGGTTATTCCAGTTCACTTTTCTGGCCGCCCTATGACTTCCGATACCAGCGAATATCTGTGTCAGGATATTATTGAGGCACTTGAGCCTGCTGGTCTTATTGGCAGAATGTATGTTGTGCCTTTTGGCGAGCATCAGCGTGAGATTTCTCTTGCTGTTCCACAGGCTCTTCGTGTCATTATGTATCGTCGCGTGATGTACATCATTGCGCAGAAGATTGCAGAGCTTGAGGGCGCTAAAGCGCTGGTAACTGGCGAGTCACTTGGCCAAGTTGCTTCTCAGACGCTGGATAACATTGCTGCTGTCAACGAGGCAGTTACCATACCTGTTTTGAGGCCTCTGATTGGCTCTGACAAGCAAGAAATCATCCGTCGCGCCCAAGATATCAATACGTTTGATATCTCAACGCAGACGGCTCCTGATTGCTGCACACTGTTTATGCCTCGCAGACCCGAGACTCACGCAAGAATGCGAGAAGTGCTTGAGGCATGGAATTCTTTTGATCATGAAGCCATGATTGATGACCTTATGCAGCATATTGA
>CAUVBV010000050.1:0-4278 GCA_963550405.1 uncultured Atopobium sp.
CACTTGCGCACTTTAAGAACACCCTTGGTGCAACATTGGTTGATGCAGAGCTCAATGAGATTGAGAACTCGTAATGACGCCAGAAGAGCGTGCTGTTAAATGGTTTGAGAAAGTCCCTGAGGCAGCTGGCCTTTCATTTGACCAGAGACTTGCTATTTGCAAAAAGACCGGAAATACCATGGCACTTGTCTTTTGTGTTCTCTTTTTGCTTGAGTTGATACTTGCGTATGTGCTTACCGATGGCTCGTTTGTATTCACAATGACTGATAGTTTGAATAGTATACTATCAAGACCTGGTAGAAGAGTTACAGCTCAGGGAGTGGCCGTCGCGGGTATTCTGGTGGTGGCACCATTATTGGTTATTCCTGCAGCTGCTACGTTTCTTGCTCGTTCTATTGTTTTTAAGCAAGAAATTAAGAAGTGCTTAAGTAAGTAGTCAAGTAAATTAGCGGATTCGTAAATTAGTTAAAGCATTTATAAGACCCAAGGTTAGAAACTTGAGTCTTTTTTGTTCGAGGCTTTAGCCTGTTGAGCGCGAGAAGCGCGCGAAACACATAATCACCCGCTATACGGGTGATTATGATTCTGCAGCGTGTTAGCGTCGGCTTTTAGGCCTGGCGCACAAAATAGCGCAGCTTTGGTAGGTTCTGCTGAAGAATCGACATGTTCTTAATCAAGATAGCCAGGCAGCTAGGCGGTCGCACTACCTGATATGCATCTCTATGCATAAACTTCATGTAATATGCTGAATAATGAATAGAGAAATATAAAGAATTTAATTATAGGTAAATTCCACTTCTAAGGAACACACCTATGACAGATATTCTGCACAATTGCGGCCATATTACACATCAAATGAAGATAATCTGCACGTTTTAGCTATTTTCGGCGTCATGTATACGTCTTTTTGACAGATTATCTGTCATAGGTGTGTTTTGAACTGCTTTCTATTTCTCGTGTCCAAGAAATGGGAGGCAGTTCATCCGCCGAGGTCGATATCGGTAAATCGTACCTCCGCAAGGATATGAATAATTCAAAAAATTAGTTTGCTTTAGCGCCTATACTTGGCGTTCTCGAATGCAATCTTGAAGTCTTCAAGGAGCTCTCGAGGAACCTTCTCCTGATCGCCATGATGGAGCTCCTGCATAAAGACATTGCTTATGGCTCCAAAAATCAGGCGAGGAGCAATCTTATCTGCAAGAGGCACAAACTCTAGGGCGTATCTTTTATCGTCGATGGTAAGCCAGGTACCTCTCCAACTACCGACTGTTCCCTCAATATCTGAAGCGTGGGCTGAGGCAAAAACATTTTGATTGTTATCAAAGAGGTAGACGACGCCGTCTGCGTCGACACCAACAAAACCGTCTGTAGCGCATTGCTCAAAACCAGATACAATATGCGCACCACTGGTCCAGAACACCCAGTTCTTCTCGCCAGCCATAGACAGACCTTTCTAAAATATCAAAAGTTACTTGCTTAAATGGTAGTGGGAGAGCGATTTTAGGGCAAGTAAATTTTGGTCAAAAAGCATAGTTTACCTGCGAACTCAACCTACTGTTGAGTGGTTGGAAACCGTTGCGATACCTAACTCAACTGATGCGTTCTTGTTGAACGTATTGTTACGACTCATAGTGAAATCAGCGGCCCGCATGCCATTTCAGTGATAATGAGTTGAGAAAAGGAGCAACTATGACTACTTCATCTGAGACCCTTGGTCGTCGTATTGCACGTCTTCGTTTGGCTAAAACTGCAACGCAGGAGCGTCTGGCAAAGGAGCTGAACGTGAGCCCGCAGGCGGTGAGCAAGTGGGAGAACGACATTAACTACCCGGATATCTCGCTGTTGCCAGATCTTGCGCGCTTCCTTGGCGTGTCTGTTGACGAGCTTTTAAGCGGCGCAAGCGCTTCCACTCAGGAAACTGCTGCCCAGGAGAGCGCTGCCGAGAAGGGTACTGCTGAGGTTGTTTCTGTTGCAGCCGACGAGTCTGCAGAGATCGTAGAAGAGCTCACAGAGCAGGACAACCAAGGTATTGCTACTCAGTCTTCAGGTTTCAGCTTTGGTAAGCTTTTTGGTAAGAGTATGGTCAAAGTCGAGAAGAACGACGAGGCTGACGGTAGCAAGAAGAAGGGTGTTCGTCTGGGCAACGGCTCTGCAAAGCACGGTTTGCACGTGTATGTAGTCTCGGACGACGGCGACGTTGTTGATATGTGCGTACCTCTGGGCCTGGCAAAGTTTGTTTTGAACTCGGGAATTCAGGTTAGTGGAAGCTATCTTAATCAGGAGACTCAAGAGCAGCTCTCTAACATCAATCTTGATGCTCTTATGGATGCTGCAAAGACTGGCGAGAGTGGCACACTTGTTGATATCACTTCCGGAGACGGCAACGTTGTAAAGATCTGGTTTGACTAAGCGTCAACTATTACATAGGCTGACTAAAAACGAGATACGCCCATCCAGCTGCTTGTATATGTTTTTGGGTCACTTAAGCAACGCTTCGTTTTAACACAGCGATATTCTGGCAAAATAGGTATAGTAGTTAATAAAGATACCCGCCCGATTCTACTTGATGTGGATTTGCGCGGGTATCTTTAGGCTTTAACGTAGTGACATTCTGACTGATAACGTTTGATAAAGATCTGCTAACTAATCTAGATTCAGATGGAAAGCGCTGGTCATAATCAATTTTGTTGACATCATATTGAAGGAATGTAGAATTACATTAACAACGCGTAGCATAGTAAGCAGTGCCCTTGTTGGAGATGACTCAGGTGCAATTCCTGGCCGTTGTTATTAGCCGCTTTAGAGCGGCTTTTTGTTTAGTGTGGATTTTGACGTAATGTCTCAACGGCACGTTCTTCTCGACTGATGGTGGAGATTCTTACATGAAGTCTTTGATTGTGTACTATTCGTATTCCGGCATCACAAGAAGGCTTGCGGAGGATATTGCGCTGATTACTGATGGCGAGTTGCTGGAGCTTAAGCCTCAAGAACCGTATTCTTTCTCGTATAACACGGCGGTAAAAGAGGTTAGGCTCAGATAGAAAAGGGCGTTTGTCCTGCGCTTATGCAATTCGATATAAACGTTGCTGACTTTGATACTGTTTTTATAGGATCGCCCAACTGGCTAAAAACATTTGCTCCTCCGGTGCTTTCGTTCTTACGGGCAACGGATTTGACTGGAAAAATAGTTATTCCGTTCTGTACGCACGGCGGCGGAGGATTTGGCAACATGATTGAGGAGTACAAGAGAGAGTGTGGTACTTCTCGCGTGATACCAGGATTGGCGGCAAAAGGCACGTATACTTTTGGTGAAGTGCAAAAATGGCTGGAGCCAATGGGGTTAGACGATGCGAGTACTTCTAGCTGAAGATGAGAAGAGAATGGCCACAGCTATCGTGGCTCTATAAAGAAAATGGCGTGCCCTCTCTCTGCAGAGCGAGGATGCGCGCCGGTGTTATATGTAATATATCACATTTTGTCTTGGATAAAAGTGCTCTACACAGACGTCTTTCTCGACAAGACGTCTTTTTTATTTATGCAGGTAGATGGCTATATAACAAAATATGCGAAAATCGCATATTTATAGGTTGACGTGCAGTTTTGTAAATATTCTAAAATCGCATATTTTAGATTTTATCTGGGGCTACTCGGATTCCGTATCATCATGTACAAGCAGGGAGTTGAACAGCTCGTCGATATCGGTGTGTCGCTGAGCGGTTTCTTCCTCGGCGAGAGTCCATGAGCCGTCTTGGTAGTAAAGAACGTCACCCTGACAAGCGTTGCTTGGAAGCTCATCAACAGAAACGGTAAACATATTGCCTGGCTGATCGTTTAGTTCAAGCACGGCAAGATTGTTGTCTTCAAATCGATCAATGATTGCTTTCATTACTTGGACCTCGATGTCGACGACGTGCTAGATTTTTCTTGTGAGGTAGGCGCTACAACGGAACCGTTTTTCTCGCTAGATATATCAATGGTTGTACCATCGCAGGTAATGGTAATGGTTCCGTTGGCGCCCGTCCCCCAAACCTCAACGGAATGTTTATGGAGGGCGTTCAGGACCGACTGCATGGGATGGCCGTAGGAGTTGTCTAAGGCGTACGAAAGGACGGCGTAGGTAGGTGAGAGCCTGCGAACCAGCTGCTCATTTGTGCCTGTTCGGGAGCCGTGATGGGAGAGCTTAAGCACGTCAATATGGCCAGGATTGGCGTCCAGGATGGCGCTTGTGGGCGCGTCTCCCGTGAAGAGGAACGTTTTGGTGCCCACGGTCAGCTTGAT
>CAUVBV010000051.1:0-4210 GCA_963550405.1 uncultured Atopobium sp.
AGCGTACTTTTACCTGCGCCGTTCTCTCCTAAAATGGCGTGGACAGTTTGCTTGCGCACGTTAAGGTCTACGGCGTCAAGAGCTTTAAACGATCCAAAAACTTTGGTAATGCCATGCATCTGAACAGCGTAATCCGAACTGACTTCCACGAGCCACCTCCTTTACACACTTGCTAGAGGTGAGGAGTGCCAAAGAGCACCCCTCACCAGCAAATCCAAACTCATCGGCCTTTGGGCACGTCAGAGGACAAAAGCCATCTGGCGAGAAACCCTAAGGCGTAAAAACTAAGTTAGAACTTAGCTCAAAGACTTAACGTACTTGTCCAGGTCATCCTTGCTTGCAGGAGGAACAACGGAGCCAGCCTTGATCTTGTCGAGAAGACCAGTAGCTGCCTTGTAGGTGTCCTCACCCATGAGGTGGTGATCCTCAGCAATTCCGACAGCGTCCTCGGAAGCGCCCAGGGAAACAGTAGTGCCACCCTTCTGGCCGTCCTTCAGGATCTTCTCGGAAATCTCAACGATAGCAACGTTGACGCGCTTAAGAGCGGAGGTCAGGACGTTCTCTGGAGCAAGATATGCCTGGTCACGGTCAACGCCGATAGCAAGCTTGTTTGCGTCCTTAGCTGCCTCAATAACGCCGGTTCCTACGCCGCCTGCAGCGTGGAAGACAACGTCGCAACCATCGGAGTACATGGAGTTAGCAATAGCCTTGCCCTTTGCAGCATCGGAGAAGGACTCTGCGTACTGTGCAGAAACCTCAACGTTGGTGTTGTTCTCCTTGTTTGCAAAAGCAACGCCGCCGCGGTAACCATACTCAAACTGGTCGATAAGTGCGGAAGAAATGCCGCCAACAAAGCCAACCTTGCCAGTCTTTGTGGTGCGAGCAGCAATGTAGCCAACAACAAAGGAAGGCTCCTGAGCGCGGAACATAACGCCGGTGAAGTTGGCAACCTGAGACTCGTTGCCGTTGTCGATAATGGCAAACTGGGTGTTTGGATTGTCCTTAGCAGCCTTAAGGGTTGCGTCTGCCATAGCAAAGCCAACACCCCAAACAAGGTCGGACTCTGCGTCAACAGCCTTATCAAGGTTGGTTGCGTAGTCGGAATCCTGCTTGGACTCAAGGTAGCTGACATCCCAGCCGTTCTTGTCCTTGAGCTCGGTCATGCCCTCCCAAGCGGACTGGTTAAAGGACTGGTCGTTAACACCACCAGTATCGGTAACCATGGTGAGCTTCTTTTTCTTGTCACCTGATGCCTTCTGGCCGCCGTCGTCCTTCTTCTGGTTGCAGCCTGCAAGACTTGCGAGTGCTGCAAGTGCGCCAGCGCCAGTTGCGCCAGTCACAAAACTACGACGAGAAACGTTCTTGTTCATTCCGTGCTCTCCTTACCTCATGTGGCGGGAACGTCCAGCTTGTGCGCTGGATCTTTATGAGAAGTTGACCAAACTCCCCTAACTTAAGCGGAAAATCCGCATGGTTCCAAAACAAACAGCAATGGCAAACTGCCTATCTGCGATGCTTTACACAACAAATGCCTTAAGCAACAACAGAAAGAGCAACCTCCATCATCTGCGTGAAACTAGTCTGACGCTCCTCAGCGGAGAGTGCTTCTCCTGTAAGAGGCAGGTCAGAGATAGTTAGCAGCGTAAGCGCATGCTTATGAGCGTGCATGGCGTTGAGATACAGGGCTGCCGACTCCATCTCAACGGCAAGAACATCCATGCTTGCCCATTTTGGAAGCGAGTTGTCTACGGTATAGAACACGTCGCTTGCCAGGATATTACCAACGCGAACGGGATAACCCAGCTTCTCTGCACCAGCAACAGCCTTGCTCAACAGGCCAAAGTCTGCAGTAGGTGCAATGGTTCCAGGCATTCCGTACTGTGATGGATAATTAGAATCAGTGCTGGAAGACATGCCAATAACAATGTCTCTAAGCTTTACCTCAGGAGAAAGACCGCCAGCGCTACCAATGCGGAGGATGTTATCAACTCCGTAGAAATTAAAGAGTTCGTAAGAATAAATACCAATGGAAGGCATGCCCATACCAGAACCCATAACGGAGACAGGCTGTCCCTTGTAGGTGCCGGTGTAGCCAAACATGTTGCGAACGGTGTTGAACTGCTCAACATTCTCCAGGTAGGTATCTGCAAGAAGCTTTGCGCGCAGAGGGTCTCCTGGCATGAGGACAGTCTTAGCAATCTGGCCCTCAACAGCAGCGTTATGAGGAGTTGGGGTAGTAGCCATTAGTTCTCCTTAAGAATCTCTGACAGGTGAGAAGTTCCAACACCAAGTTGCTCAACGCCAAAATAATCAAGGATTGTCTCGGCCATGTCAGCAAATGTGGTGGTCGTGCCAAGGTTGGTGTTTGACTTGACCTTCGGACCCGTGATAAGCAGTGGTACGTACTCACGAGAGTGATCAGTAGATGGTGTTACCGGATCGCAGCCATGATCTGCGGTAATAATGAACAGGTCATCCTCACGAAGACCCTCAATAATCTGAGGAATGCGCTCGTCAAAGTAAGAAAGAGCGTTGGAGTATCCCACAGGATCGTTGCGGTGACCATAAATCATGTCGGTATCAACAAGATTGGTGAAGCACAGACCGTTGAAATCTTTACTGGTAGCCTCAATAGTCTTCTGAATTCCGTCTGCGTTGCAGGTAGTAAACTCAAACTCAGTCATGCCACGGTGAGCAAAGATGTCATAAATCTTGCCAATAGAAAGGACGTCAAAGCCATTCTCTTTAAGACGATCAAGCATAGTTGGGCCCGTTGGCTCAAGCGAGAAGTCATGACGGCGAGAAGTACGCTGGTATGGCCACTCTCCCTCAAAAGGACGAGCAATAACGCGAGCAACACCGTGCTCACCCTGCAGAATCTCGCGCGCAATGCGGCAATACTCATAGAGTTTCTCGGGACTTACCACGTCCTCGTGTGCAGCAATCTGGAAAACAGAATCTGCTGAAGTGTAGACAATCAGAGCACCGGTCTCTACGTGCTCTTTACCAAAGTCTCTAATAACATCGGTTCCGGAGTAAGGCTTGTTGCACAAAACCTTGCGGCCTGTCTTCTGCTCAAACTCCTCAATGACCTCCTGTGGAAAACCATCAGGATAGGTTGGGAACTTCTTTGGAGAAATGACGCCTGCCATCTCCCAGTGGCCAACGGTGGTGTCTTTACCAGCTGATTTCTCCTGCATACGAGCATATGCGCCCACAGGAGACTCAATTGGCTTCAGATCAACGTCGTACACAGTATCAAGCGCGCCATCAATATTAAGAAGGCCCAGCTTTGTCATATTTGGGATGTTAAGAACGCCACTTGTTGCGCATGCACAAAGGGTATTGCTACCCTCGTCTCCGTATGCCGCTGCATCAGGCTCTTCGCCGATGCCAAAGCTATCAAGAACAACTACAAAAACACGTTTAGGCATACTACCTCCTAAAACGCCCGAAATAAGCATTTGCGCACGATACATGCGCAAGCTAACTTATGTGGACGAGTCATTACTATTCATTAAATATATTATTACAGTTGCATAACGCCGACGCCCAATTTAGAGAGATTTTCACGATACAACCGTTTGCAGATACTAAAATTCTGTAAACGGTACGCAGCAAATGCTTAGAAAAATCAAGCAGGTAAAACCAATGTAACGAGAAAATCGTTGAGCTCACCAGGGAAAAAATTTAATGAATTCATTCTTTACAGACTCTAGCTGCTGTCTTATCGTTGTCCAAAGCAAGGTTTAAGCACTAGCTTAAATAAGATAAGCACCTGTTTAGAAGTTTTATATAAGCACCTGTTTAGTCGGATTCTATTTTTGCTGCTAGGAGGCCTGATGCTCACCAATAGAGAACAGATGATTTTCAACTGGATTAAAGAGCAGCCTTCCATTACTCAGAAGGAAATTGCAGAGCGTGCAGGTATCTCGCGTTCTTCTGTTTCGGTTCACATCTCCAACCTTACCGCAAAGGGCGCAATTTTGGGCCGCCGCTACATTTTGAGCGAGCGTCCCTACTTTATTGTGATTGGTGCTGCCAACATGGATATTGCTGGCCGCCCAGACACTTCCCTTGTGGCTGGAGATTCAAACCCTGGCAAGGTCACCATGTCTTTTGGTGGCGTTGGCAGAAATGTTGCCCACAACCTAGCCCTTCTCGACAGCGACGTTCGTCTGCTCACCGCTTTTGGCGAGGACTATCGTGC
>CAUVBV010000052.1:0-4171 GCA_963550405.1 uncultured Atopobium sp.
GAAGCTGTGATAAACTTCTACAGTCACGGGCGATTGGCGCAGCGGCTAGCGCAGGTGCTTTACACGCACAAGGCCGGGAGTTCAAATCTCTCATCGCCCACCATGGAACCTCACGCGGCGCCTTCGGGTGTCGCGTTTTTTATCGGCTGCTCTTTTTCTTATAAGATCGTCACCTTTTTGTAAGTTAGTTCGATGGTATCAATTAGGTATGTGACGCATTATAAAAATGCAGATAAATATAAAGACGATGTTGTTAAAGCCAATAGAGTAAGGGCAATATACTATGAATTTGTTAATAAAAATTGTAGTTGGAAATGTACGCCGTAATCTTAGCGACTTTGGGGTTTATTTTGCTGCATTGGCAACGGGTGCCTGCCTCATGTATTCATATGCAGCATCTGGAGATTATTTATTTGCCTTAGTGAATGACGAATCGGTCCGTTCACTTTTTGTTTCGGAGGCAAATTACAGCCTAGCATTTGGTATTTTGCCTTTTTTGGTGTTTTTGAATGTTACGTCATACGCAAATAAATTTTTGATTCGTCGACGTCTTCCCGAATTTGCTTTATATGAGTTTGCGGGTCTTGAAAAGAAAGATGTCATTAGCATATTGCGATATGAAACTATTCTGGTTTCAGGAAGTGCGCTTATTGGTGGAATTGTAGTAGGTATTGCTATTTCGCCGTTTGTAGAAATGATTGTAAGCTGGTCATACGCCCTACCAATGAAATTTGTTGTTGTTGCTTCTCCATTGGGTGCCATTGTGACAACAATAATATTTTTTATAACGATGCTCGTGCTCTCCCGGGGTAGTAAGCGCATTTTAAAGAAGTCTACGTTATTGCAGATGATGTCCGCAAAAAAAGAAAATGATTCATCAAAACCACTTTCAATTTCACGAGCAATCTTTGATGCATGTATAGGTGTTTTGTTGCTGGCAATTGTTTATGTTGTGTGCGCTCAGATTCCGTTTGCCTTTATTGGTTTCATGATTCCTTTTGGTGCCTGTGCCATTTTTGGATCATTTTTTGTGTTCCGTTCAACACTTGTGTTACTTCCACGCGTTCTTAAGAAAATTCCAGGTATATGGTATCGAGGGTTAAACGCATTTTCTGTGCGTCAAGCTGAAGGTGTGGCACGCAACGCTTCCAAAGCCATGACGTGTTCAGCAGCCCTATCTTCTGTAGGTATGTGCATGTTTGTCTTTGCTGTTGTTCTTCGCACTCAAATTTTTGAGGTAATTTCTTCACAGGATATGAGTGCTTCGGATGTTTCTGGACCTTTTGGCGTTATTGTATTCACCTGTTCTTTTTATGCGGTTGTGTTACTTGTATTTTCTTCCGTCATTTTGGCAGTTCAACAGCTTTCGCTTGCTGCAGACAATAAAGAGAGGTATTACAAGCTGTATGAATTAGGGGCTTCTCGAGAAATACTTTCAAAAAGTTTGCTTACTGGCGTACTGTGTAATTTTTTGTTTCCGGGTATTTTTACCGTGATTCATGCAATTTTTGGACTTAATGTTATTCGTTTTATGAGCGTAGAAATGTTCCAAACTGCCATCGAGCCAAGCATTTGGCCTGTTGCTTTACTCACACTTTTTGGTTTTGTAGTGTATTTCTTTATTACGTATATCGGAGCAAAAAAGAACGCATTATCAATGCATATTTAGTCATTACGTTAAAGGCAGTGGCAACAAATAGCAATAAATAGCAACAAAGTAATACCAACAAGAGCAACAATAAAGTGTTTCAGAGGGCGGTTTACAGACAGGTATACTAGAGTCGTTTCAAAAAGAATTAACTGCTTTTCTATGCAGATGTGAAAAGGAACGCTATGAAATCTGACTCTACGCTGCAATCTAACGCTTCTTTGCAAGTTTTACGTTCGTATAACCGCGCGTGGGACCAGATGCGTCCCGTCACCCTTGAGCGCAACGTTATGAAGAACGCTGACGGATCGTGCCTGGTCACGTTTGGCGACACGCGCGTGATGTGCACCGCTACCGTCGAGGAAAGCGTTCCCGCATGGCGACGTAGTTCTCGCGCGGGTTGGGTAACGGCCGAATATGCCATGCTACCTGCGTCGACCAACCGCCGCACCAAGCGAGAGCGTGCCAACCGCAAAGGCCGCTCCATGGAGATTGAGCGCCTAATTGGTCGCTCGCTGCGCTCCGTTGTTGACCTCAATCGCCTGGGTGAGCACACCATCACGCTGGACTGCGACGTTCTTCAGGCAGACGGCGGTACCAGAACCGCAAGTATCACCGGCGCCTGGGTGGCACTTCATGACGCACTCTATTCACTTGTCGAGAAGGACCTCTTGCCTAGACTTCCTCTTACAGGTCAGGTAGCTGCGATTTCTATGGGATATGTGAATGGCAAGCCGCTGCTGGACCTTGATTATCCCGAGGATTCTCATGCGGACATTGATATGAACCTTGTCGGAACAGAAACTGGACAGATAATTGAAGTACAAGGCACAGGCGAGGGAGGTCCGTTTGATCGCGAGCAACTTAACCAGCTGCTCGACCTTGGTCAAGCTGGCATCGCTCACCTTGTTGACCTGCAAAATCAAGTGACTGGATTTAGGGAGTAACCATGAGTCAAAACAGTGAAAATCAGGGTTCTAACGCTGTGACCTTTGATCCAAATACAACCGTGGTAGTTGCAACAGGCAACGCTCACAAACTTGTTGAGATTGAGGCTATCCTCTCTAAGGTAATGCCTGGTATGAGCTTTGTAGCTCTTGGCCAGCTGGGCGATTTTCCTGATCCAGAGGAGAACGGTCAAACGTTCCGCGATAACGCTCTGATCAAGGCAATGGCTGCGCTTGACGAGGTAGATTGCGTAGCGGCTATTGCAGACGACTCTGGCATTTGCGTTGACGCTCTGGACGGAGCTCCTGGAATCTATTCTGCTCGTTATGCTGGCGAGCATGGCAATGATGCTGCAAACAATCAGAAGCTCTTGGCTGAGCTTGCCAACGTTGCTGATGAGGACCGCACTGCTCGCTTCCACTCCACGGTTGCTCTGGTCCATAGAGACGGATCTGTGCTGGTAGGAGAGGGCGACTGCGAGGGCGTTATTGGCCACGAGCCAAAGGGTCACAACGGTTTTGGTTACGATCCACTTTTCTGGCCAGAGGATGCTCCAGGTAAGACCATGGCAGAGCTTGAGCCTGACGAGAAGAACGCTATTTCTCACCGTTTCCACGCTCTGCAAGATCTTTCCAAGCAGCTTCTGAGCTAGACAACGGAGGCCCTGCGTCAGTTTCGCGTCAGATTCTCGTCAGGTTTGCGTCAGCTTCCGGACAGATAACCTCCACTCTGTCAGCTTCACGTCAGAATCGCGACAGAATAGCGACAGAAACACGCCATATAACAGGTCAAAACCGGTCAGCGAGATATTTGTTCTTCTCGCCGACCGGTTACTTTTTTGCTTACTTCAAATGTTAAACTTAATGTAACTGTGACTTCTGTCTTGGAGGTAGACATGAGGATTGTTCGTACCCGCGATTACGAGGACATGAGCAGAAAAGCTGCAAATGTCATTTCTGCACAAATTATTTTGAAGCCAAATTGCGTCCTTGGCCTGGCAACTGGTTCAACGCCAATTGGTACGTATGCCCAGCTTGCTGATTGGTGCAAGAGGGGAGACCTGGACTTCTCGCAGGTTTCTACGTACAACCTTGACGAGTACCGCGGTCTTTCTCACGATGATCCTCAGAGCTATCACTATTTCATGCGCAAAAACCTCTTTGACCTGGTAAATATTGATCTTGAGAACACCCACGTGCCTGACGGCTCTAATTCTGACGTCGAGGCAGCTTGTTCTGAGTATGACAAGCTTGTCGCAAAAGCTGGCTATCCTGACCTGCAGCTTCTTGGTATTGGCCACAACGGCCACATTGGCTTCAACGAGCCTGACGACCACTTCTCCAAGGGTACGCACTGCGTTGACCTTACCGAGAGCACCATTCAGGCAAACAGCCGCCTGTTTGAGCGCATGGAGGACGTCCCTCGTCAGGCTTACACTATGGGCACGCAGACTATCATGTTCGCGCGCAGCATTCTGATTGTGGCTAGCGGTGAGGACAAGGCTAAGGCTGTTTACGACATGTGCTACGGCAACGTTTCGCCTCAGTGCCCAGCCTCTATCCTGCAGCTTCACAC
>CAUVBV010000053.1:0-4025 GCA_963550405.1 uncultured Atopobium sp.
GCAAGACGGGTTTCTCGCCAAAGGTTACAAAGACAAAACGATTTCTAGAAAAGTTGCATAACAGAGTAAGAGAAACGTTACAATTTTTTCAGTCAATTAAAGAGCCCATGAGGGCGAAAGGAGCAATAGATGTTCGTTACTACTAAGCAGATGCTTCTTGACGCACAGGCTGGCCATTATGCTGTTGGCGCCTTTAACGTTGAGAACCTTGAGTTTGTAATGGCTGTTGTTAGGGCAGCAGAAGAGCGCCGCTCCCCTGTTATTCTTCAGACCACTCCTGGAACCATCAAGTACGCAAGCCTTGATTACTTTGCTGCAATGGTTCGTTGTGCTGCTGAAGAGGCTACTGTTCCTGTTGCTCTTCATCTTGATCACGGTGATGGCTTTGACCGCTGCATCCAGGCAGCTCGTGCCGGTTACACCTCCGTCATGATTGACGGCTCTCACGTTCCATTTGAGGACAATATTGCACTTACCGCATCCGTAACCAAGTTTGCTAGCCCTATCAACCTTCCTGTTGAGGCAGAGCTTGGCAAAGTTGGCGGCAAAGAGGACGATGGCCCAGCTGTTGAGGGCGAGAACCCCTACACCGATCCAGACCAAGCTGAGGAGTTTGTCGCTCGCACTAACTGCACTTCTCTCGCAGTTGGCGTTGGTACCGCTCACGGCGTCTACCACGGTACACCTCACATTGAGCAGGGTGTCCTCAAGGCTATCCGTCAGCGCCTTGATATTCCTCTGGTTCTTCACGGCACCTCGGGCGTTCCAGATGACCAGGTAGCAGAGGCAATTCAGAACGGTATTTGCAAGGTTAACTACGCAACCGAGCTCCGCCAGGTCTTTACCGCAGCCTTCATGAAGTACATGTCAGAAAACCCTGGCAACTTTGATCCAAAGAAGCCTTCCGTTCCTGGTATGGAAGCAATCACTCAGATTGTTGCAAGCCACATGGATAACCTGGGTTCTTCCCACAAGGCATAAGCGTCAAGGCATAGCCGTCGCACGTATCCTGCTTTTGCAGATATAAATAAGGCGAGAAGATCGATTGATCTTCTCGCCTTTGTGTTAAAAGCAAAGCGTTGTTGAAAACGCAAACCTTAGCAAATCTTGCAAATCCAGTCTGCCTCTGGAGCCTCAATCTCGCCAGACTGAATGCTGGTCAGCGTGTTGCGGAGCTTAGACATAACTGGTCCAACAGCCTCCATACCAGCGCCAAAGACAATCTCTTTCTGGTCGTCAACAACTTTGCCAACAGGAGAAATAACAGCAGCAGTACCGCACATACCGCACTCAACAAACTGGTCAAGCTCGTCAAAGCGGACAGGACGCTCAATAACCTTCATACCAAGCAGGTCTTTAGCAACCGTTGCCAGAGAGCGACGGGTAATAGAAGGCAAAATGGAATCTGTGTAAGACTGTGGAATAACCAGGGTTCCCTCTTTATCAACAAAGAGGAAGTTTGCACCACTGGACTCCTCAACATAGGTACGAGAGCCAGAGTCAAGATACATACTGTCTGCAAAGCCCTGCTCATGTGCCCAGGTGGTTGGATACAGAGACATAGCGTAGTTGAGGCCGGCCTTGATATTGCCGGTTCCGTGAGGAGCAGCACGGTCATAAGGAGAAACGGTCAGTGCAACAGGAGCAACGCCGTTAGAGTAATAAGCTCCAACTGGAGTGACCATAATGCGGAACTCATACGTAGGAGATGGCTTAACACCAACAGTATTTCCGGTACCAATCATAAATGGACGAACATACAGCGTAGCGCCCGTGCCAAATGGTGGAACCCATGCTGCGTTTGCAGAAACAACCTCTTTAACAGCAGCGACAAATCTATCCTCAGGAAATGGCGGCATGACAAGGCGGGATGCAGAGTCAACCATACGCTGAGCGTTAAGGTTTGGACGGAAGCAGACAATATCGCCAGAAACTGTGGTATAAGCTTTTAAACCCTCAAAAACTTCCTGGCAATAATGGAAGATGTTTGCGCATTCAGACAGCGTAATGCTGTGGTCGGTGGTAAGGCCACCCTCATCCCAAGCACCGTCTTTGTAGTGGGCAACGTAGCTGTAGTCACACTGCGTATATGCGAAGCCAAGCGCTGTCCAATCGATATCTTTCTTCTCCACTGAGTTTGCCATGGCTTTCCTTTCTCCGTGGGTTTTAAAGAATGAACTTCATCATAAACATGCGGATATGAATACCTAGTCCTATTAAATAGTTTGTAACCGAATAGATATTTTGCGGTATAACGTACATGAGCTGAAGGGAGCAAAAATGAATATCAACCTTAAGAGGACTTACGATGCACCAGAAGCTGACGATGGGTATCGCGTGCTGGTAGATAGACTGTGGCCTCGTGGTATCAAAAAAGAGAACCTACACGCTGATGAATGGGCTAAAACCATTGCTCCTACTACTGAGTGCAGAAAAGCATTCAACCACGATCCAGAGCGCTTTGAGAGCTTTGTGTCTACCTATACAGCTGAACTTGACAGCAATCCTGACGCAGATGCCTTTGTCGAACAGCTTAAAAAGCTTGATCAATCTACCGTGACACTGCTTTTCTCGGACAAAGACACTACGTACAACAACGCAGTAGTGCTCAAAAAGTGGCTTGAGACTGAGCTTAAGTAATACGCTTACCCAGCCAGCTTACATATCTTGCGAGAAGAACTCCTGGTAGAACTTCAATTCTTCAGGAGTATCTATGCTTGATGAGAATAAAATATCAGACTCTACGGCGCTATTGTTCTTGTCAGCAGCGGCATCTGCAGAAGCAAGCAATTTTGCCTGTCCAAGCAAACGCTTAAGCTGATGAGCGGCGCCTGCGCCACCGTCAAAAAATTCTACGTCTCCTAAAACAGAGCTAATTTGCTTCTTGATAAAGGGGTAATGGGTACACCCAAGAACCACGGCATCTACCTGGCCAGCATAATCTCCCAAAAGCTCAGTCAGGCGGTTATGCATCTGTTCTGAATCAGCCTGACCAGATTCAATAAGCTCCACCAGGCCTTCTCCTGGAATAGAGATAACCTTTGCAGAAGGATGCAGGCGTGACTCAAGGTTGTGGTACTTCTGCAAAGAGAGCGTTGCTTTTGTAGCCAGAACAACCACTGTTCCATGGGGATATGTAGTTACTGCAGGCTTAAGAGCTGGCTCAACACCCACAATAGGTACATGAGGATAGGTTGCCCTCAGCTCGTCTGCAGCAGCAGCTGTAGCAGTATTGCAAGCTATAACCAGCGCTTTAGCACCCTCATCGATAAACTTTTTAGCAATAGCACAAGAGCGCTGGGCAATCTGCGCTTTTGGTTTAGTGCCATAAGGAGCAAATGCAGAATCACCAAAATAATGAAATTCCTCGTGAGGCATTTGGGCAACAAGGTGTTTAAGCACACTCATACCACCAACGCCCGAGTCAAATACACCAATAAAATTATGAGGAGCTAAGCGAGCTTCCATTACAAACCTTTCAAACTGAATGTAAAGTATTTTATACCTTTATCATTCAAAGGTTGATTTGCGCCTCACTTGGGTAGAATGCCAAAGATATGTTTTTAACGATTGGAGTTTCATGAGCAACGAAGGTAAAAAGGTAAAGGTCCACTACGTAGGCACGCTTGATGACGGAACTAAGTTTGACTCCTCCCGTGATCGCAACGAGCCACTGGCATTTACCTGCATGGCTGGTCAGATGATCCCAGGCTTTGATGAGGCTGTCAAAGATATGACCGTTGGCCAGATTGTTGACGTCCACATTCCAGCAGCAGAGGCATATGGTGAGCGCCATGAGGAGGCAGTACAGCCTGTTCCTGTAGCTCAGCTTCCAGGCTCTGAGAATCTTGTTGCAGGTCAGCAGGTTACTCTTGGCACCCCTGAGGGATACCCTGTTATGGCAACCGTTGTCTCTAACGACGGCACCACTATCGTCTTTGACACCAACCATCCAATGGCTGGTAAAGACCTTAACTTCAACATTGAGCTTCTCGAGGTTGAAGAGTAATCCACTCCCCCTTTAT
>CAUVBV010000054.1:0-4000 GCA_963550405.1 uncultured Atopobium sp.
CAGGTAAACTGTCTATTGTGGGCACGCCTATTGGTAACCTTTCGGACGCGTCACCGCGCGTTAAAGAAACGCTTGCAGCAGCAGATGTCATTTTATGTGAGGACACGCGCGTGACCTCAAAGCTCCTCTCGGCATTTGACATTCATGTACCGCTGCAGCGCTGTGATCAAAATATTATTGAGTCGCAAATTGAACCAACGCTAGAGAGACTTCGTGCGGGTCAGCGTGTTGCGTTTGTTTCAGATGCCGGTATGCCAGGCATCTCTGACCCGGGTCAGCATTTGGTTGATGCGGCGCTTTCAGAAGGACTTGCAACGGAAGTTATTCCGGGTCCTTCTGCGGTGACCTGCGCGCTTGTTGCATCAGGCCTGGCAAGTGATCATTTCTTCTTTGAAGGATTCTTGCCCAGAAAACACGGGCAGATTGTTCAGCGCTTACAGCAGCTTGCACCAATTCCTGGCACTATTGTGCTGTATGAGTCTCCGTTTAGAGTGCTTGCAACGGTCGAGGCTATAGCTGAGGTGTTTCCAACCAGGCAGGTGGCTCTTGTCAGAGAGCTTACTAAGCTGCACGAAGAAGTGGTGCGTGACGTGGCGCCTTGCCTTGTTGAGACGCTTGCAGCAAAAGAGAACCTCAAAGGCGAGTGTGTTTTGGTTATCGCGGCTCCCACAGAAGAAGAGCTTGTCGCAATATCATCGCAGGTAGAAGGAGAGTCTCAGCTCTCGCTTGAAGATGCAATAGAGGCTGGTCTTGCTGCTGGCACTAGAAAATCGGCCTTGGCCAAGGAGCTTGCTCAGAAGTTTGGTATTGCACGTGACGAGGCATATCAGGCAATTCTTGCTCACGAGGCATAATTACCATAGCAACACAAAGAACTCCCAGCATTTGCTCTATACTGGATAAGTTATTGCAACTTACACAAAGGGAGTCATTATGCCCGAGGCCAAGCCGTCATACTTTATTACCACCCCAATTTATTACGTCAACGCAAAGCCACACCTGGGAACTGCGTACTGCACCCTGCTTTGCGATATCCAGGCTCGCTTTAGACGCGCTGCTGGTTACGATGTATTTTTCCTCACCGGTATGGACGAGCATGGCGAGAAGGTAGCTCTTGCTGCAGCTGATCACGGTTTGTCTCCACAGGCATGGTGTGACTCGCAGGTTCCTTTCTTTAAGGGACTCTATGAAGAGCTCAACGTCTCATACGACGACTTCATTCGTACTACCGATGAGCGCCACGTAAAAGCTGTCCAGTATCTGTGGGAGCGCATGCGTGAGGCTGGCTTCATCTATAAGGGATCTTACGATGGTTGGTATTGCATCCATGAGGAGACCTTCTTCACCGAGACTCAGGTAGAGAAGGCAGACGAAGAGGCTGGTTGCAAGGGCGCACACCTCTGCCCAGATTGCCATCGTGAGCTTGAGCGTGTCTCTGAGGAGTCTTGGTTCTTCAAGCTCTCTGCATTCCAGGATAAACTGCTTGAGCTCTATGCTCAGCACCCAGATTTCATTGAGCCAGATTTCCGTGCAAACGAGGTCCGCAGTTTTGTTGAGTCTGGCCTCCAGGATATTTCTGTATCCCGCACCAGCTTTGACTGGGGTGTTCCAGTTCCTTTTGATGAGTCTCACGTAACCTACGTCTGGTTTGACGCTCTTCTCAACTACTACACTGCTGTTGGCTATGGCGATGACAGTCCAGAGGCTGCTGCAATGAGAAAGCGTTTCTGGCCAGCTCAGATGCACGTTGTTGGTAAGGACATCATCCGCTTCCACTGCGTCATTTGGCCTGCAATGCTTATGGCTCTTGGTGAGGCAGTTCCTGAGCACATCTTTGCTCACGGCTTCCTTAACGTCCGCAACTCTGAGACCGGCGTTGTTGAGAAGATGAGTAAATCTCGCGGAAACGCCATTGCACCTAAGGACGTTTTGGACCTGCTGGGTGTTGAGGGCTACCGCTACTACTTCATGACCGATGTCACTCCTGGTGAGGACTCTGGCATTTCCTTCGAGCGCATGGAGCAGGTCTATAACGCTGACTTGGCAAATAGCTGGGGTAACTTGGTTTCTCGCGCCCTTAATATGAGCGATAAGTACTTTGAGGGCGTCACTCCAACTTTTGATGGATCTTCTGTTGCTGCAGACCATCCTCTGCGCAAGCTGGCTGAGGGCATCTATGACCGCTACGCTGCGTGCATGGAGAAGATGGACTACGTAGGCGCTAAGAACATCATCATGGAGCTTGTTCACGCAGCTAACCACTACATTGAGGACGCTGCTCCTTGGACGGTGGCAAAAGACCCAGAGCGCGCAACTGAGCTTGCGGAGATTATCTATACGCTGCTTGAGTCTATCCGCATTTGTGCGCATCTCTTTATGCCATTCATGCCTACCACATCCGCAGAGGTTCTTCGTCGTATGAGCCTTGACGAGGCAGAGATTACCTCTACCGATACCCGCAGCGAGTGCGTATGGGGCAAGCTTCAGGGCGGCCTGGCTGTCTCTAAGGGAGACGCTCTGTTCCCACGTCTTGCAAGCAAGTAATCGTGTCGGAGCACGCATCGCATCAGACATCGTGGCTTGCTAATCAGCGCGCCACTAAAGAAACGCTGGAACGTTTTGGCCTTGCCACCAAATACAGGCTGGGCCAAAACTTCTTGGTGCAAGATCACGTTATCGAGAAGATCGTCCAGCTTGCAGAGGTTCAGCCTACCGATGTGATTGTTGAGGTTGGGCCCGGTTTGGGTACCCTTACGGTGGCCTTGCTCGACCGCGCCCGTGCAGTGTGCTCGCTTGAAGCAGACTCTGAGCTTGAGCAAGTCTTGGCGGTAACCTGCAAGGAGCCTCATCCAGACTCGTTTGCGCTGGTTATGGGAGATGCTCTGGCAATCACGCCGCAGAAGCTTGCTGAGGCCTACAGTGCACTTCCTGCTGTTGCTCAGAGCGCAATCCCGGTTGCCCCGATGCCAATAAAGTTTGTGTCTAATCTGCCGTATCAGGTGGCAGCTACGCTGATCCTTAAGTTCTTCCAGGAGCTTCCTTCGCTTGAGCGCGCGGTGGTCATGGTGCAGGCTGAGGTGGCCGACAGAATTGCTGCCAAGCCTTCTACCAAGGCATATGGCGCTTACACCGCAAAGCTGTCTTTATTTGCGCAGGTTACTGGCAGATTTGAAGTGGGTCCTGGCAACTTTATGCCTCCACCACGCGTCAACTCTGCTGTGGTCCGTCTTGATCGCACCCAGGCGAGAAACCCGGTGACCTCCAAGTTTCTTTCTGAAGAAGAGCTCTTGCATACCATGAGCGTCATTGACGCCGCCTTTGCACAGCGTAGAAAAACCATTCGTAATTCAATGAGCGCCTCTGGTTTTGATAAAGACAAGCTAGACCAGGCGTTTCTCGCCACAGGAATTGCGCCTACGGTGCGCGCAGAAGTTTTGACCAGCCAAGATTTTATTTGTCTTGCAGCTGCTTTGGAGCCTTTAAGTGAGTAAGAAAAAGCATCATCTACCAGCAGAAGAAGTGGAAGCGCTTTCGTTTTCTGACGGTCAGTTATTCCATGATATTTACGGTACGCCTCGCCCAGCGCCGCGTGTTTTGGCGCCTGTTGCCGATACCCATGGTCATTTGGGTAGCCTCCACGAGCACAGCGCTGCAGAGTCTCTTGCCCGTGCAGCAGCAGCGGGCGTTCGGATGCTTATTGTTCCCGTAGATATTGCTACGGAGTTTCCTCGTAAGTGGGCAGATATCAGCGCTTTTATCGCTTGGTTTGAGGATACTCTGAGCCAGGCTCGCGCTGCTTATACAAAGCTGGCTGAGGCAAATCTCTGCGTACCCTGCGATTTACCTGCAGAGTATTTGTTTGAGCATACATATTTTGTAGTTGGCGCACATCCTTATAGTGCACCAGACTACAACCAAGAAGCTGAACAGCGCTTGTTTGAGTTACTTGAGCACCCTCTTTGCGTTGGCGTGGGAGAGATTGGCCTTGATTTTGGACCGT
>CAUVBV010000055.1:0-3842 GCA_963550405.1 uncultured Atopobium sp.
TGAGACTCTTCGATAGTGCCAGATTCTCCACTTGCAATTTTATCAACGGTAGAGCGCAGGCCAGCGTAGTCACGCAGGCCAAGCGTGTACTCCAAAAAGTCATCCATGGTGCCGTTTGGACGCAGTACCAGAACAGCTTCATTCCAAGCAGTCGGCCATCTACCAGCACGAACCGTATAGCGGTCCTCGTAAATGGAAGGATTTCCCGGAAGCTCACTAAACAGCGTGGTACTTGCAAATGAAGCAAGCGGACTATATGACGGAATCTTAGGCGACACCTTAGAGAAGGTAACATCTGGCTGCACCTGAACAGGGTTAGAAGAGCCGGAGTCCGCGCCTGCTGGCAGGTAGATGAAAGGGCTTACGGAATAACCATACGTAATGGCGCTGGCATAGGTGTTAATGCCGCCACCATTATTGTCGAGAAAAGCCTTCAAGCTGGTCAGATCATTAGACCCGATACTTTCTGCCTGCATCCCCAACCTATTATTGGTAGGAATAGCGCCCTCAGCGGGCTGATTTTCTAGCTTTGCAGCTTCTGCGTTTTTCTGATTCTGCGTCATCTCGCTTTGTGCGTCTTGCGTTTGAGAATCAGCCGAGTCAGAACTGCTACCACTTCCAGAAATAAAGGAAGAAATATTAACGGACTGCTCAGAGATGGTGAGTGGATACATTGAAAGCGTATCCTCCTCAACCTTCTTAATGTACTCGTTTGTACCATTTGCCAGAGCCAGAATTGCCGCAATACCAATAATGCCAATAGAGCCCGCAAACGCCGTCATAAGCGTGCGACCCTTTTTGGTCATGAGGTTGTTAAACGAGAGGCCCAGTGCAGTCAGAAGCGACATAGAGGTCTTACGAGAAGGCTTAGCTTCTCGGCGAGCAACGCTTGCAATGTCAAATGGATCTGAATCCGCAGTTACCCGACCATCTGCCAGCTCGACAATACGCGTTGCATACTGGTGAGCAAGCTCTGGGTTATGCGTAACCATAATAACCAGACGGTCCTTGGCTACCTCTTTGAGCAAGTCCATAACTTGTACGGAGGTTGAAGAGTCAAGAGCGCCTGTTGGCTCATCTGCCAGCAAAATCTCTGGATCGTTTACCAGGGCGCGGGCAATAGCCACGCGCTGCATCTGTCCACCAGAAAGCTGGTTTGGTCGCTTGTTTGCGTGTGCTTTGAGACCAACCTTATCAAGCGCTTCAAGTGCACGTTCATGACGCTCTGCCTTAGGAACACCAGAAAGTGTCAATGCAAGCTCAACATTGCTGACTACACTTTGGTGCGGAATAAGGTTATAGCTCTGAAATACAAAACCAATGCGGTTGTTTCTGTACGTATCCCAATCGCGCTCTTTGAACTTCTTAGTAGAAATGCCATCTACCAGCAAATCTCCTGAGTCAAAGCGATCAAGACCACCAATAACGTTGAGCATAGTAGTCTTACCCGAGCCTGAAGGACCAAGGATTGCTACAAACTCGTTATCCCTAAAAGCAACGGAAATATGGTCCATTGCGGTTTGTTCAAATCCACCAGTGTTGTAACGCTTTGAAATGCCTTTGAGCTCAAGCACAGGTTACTTCTTTCTTGTTGGGCTATCTGGAACGCGGAGCTGTGACGTTAGTTGATTGCATCTCCATCAGCTGCATCGGTGTCAGCTACATCGGTCTTCTCGCCAGCGGCTTTCTGAACAGCTGTATCTTCTGCAAATGGATCAGTGGTAATGTCTTCAATAACCTTCTGCTGAGCCCAGCTCAAGCCGTAGAGCAGGCCAAAGAGCGCCCAGAACCATGGTGCATAGAGCATGACAACCATAAGGATGGCAAAAAGTCCTCTAAGAAGAACCCAAGGGAGCACCACAATCAGGAAGAAAAAGAATGGCAGCACAAAAAGGATTGCAGCAAGCGTGCGCAGTACAACTGCAACTGTCTTAGTTACCGAGAAGCCGGTATTGCGTGCAATAAAGAGACCCACCAGGCCAGCAATGCCAAAATACAGCATAATTGGCGCAACAATGTAGGAATAGAACAGCGGGGTGGAAGGGTCTTGAGGCAGCGTTTGCCTCAGAACCATCAAAACAATTCCCAAAACCGTTAAAACGCCAAGAAATGATGCGTTTCCAATAAAAGTCTTTTTCGTCATAGTTAACTCCTTTGATAAGGGGTATTAAGTATAGTGTAACTAGTACCTTGTTCCCGACCTTGTCTATTTCATACGCGGGATGTGGCTAAAACCGCTGCTCTCCATATGTTTCAAGGTCAAACGTTTGAATTAGAGGAGTTTTTCATGACTGATGCAGAACTCAAAGCAAGCGCCGAGGCGTTTGTTAACGAGCACTGGGAAGAGATTATTGAGGATATCCGCTACCTTGTGCAGGTAGAGTCTGTTGAGGATCTGTCTCTAGCAGAGCCTGGCAAGCCTTGGGGTCCAAAGTCTTATGAGGCACTTCGTCGCGGTCTTGAGATTGCAGAGCGCCTGGGTCTTGAGACTACAGATGTAGATGGCTACCTTGGCTTTGGCGACCTTCCTGGTGAGTCCGAGAAGTACCTTGCTACCATCGCTCACTCCGATATTGTCCCTCTGGGCAAGGGTTGGACGGTAGACCCGCTTGATGTTACCCGTCGTGAGGGCTTCATCCTGGGTCGTGGTGTTCTTGACGATAAGGGCCCTCTTGCCCTCTCGCTCTGGGCAGCTCACTTCTTTGTTGAGCAGGTCAAAAAGACTGGCAAGAAGCTTCCTTACACCCTGCGAGCCATTGTTGGTAACAACGAGGAGACCGGCATGGGTGACGTCCCTTATTACCTCTCCAAGTATCCAGAGCCAGCATTCTGCTTCACGCCAGACGCTGAGTTCCCCCTTATCTGCGGCGAGAAGGGCGTGTACCACGCACAGTTCACTTCTCCAAAAATCGCTGGTGCACACAGCGAGAAGATCGTTGAGCTTGACGGTGGTACCGTACCTAACGCTATTCCAGGTCTTGCAAGCGCACTTGTCCGCGCTGACGCATCTACCTTGGCTGATACTGATTCCATCAAGGTTGAGGACGCAGGCGTTGAAGATGATGGCACCAAGCTTGCTCGCATTAACGCAACAGGTAAGGGTGGACACGCTTCCATGCCAGAAGGAACCGTCAATGCAATTGGCCTGCTTGTGACCTACCTGCTTGATAACAACCTCTGTGGAGAAGAAGAGCGCGGCTTCCTGACCTTCTCGCAGCAGCTTTGCTCAACTACTGATGGTACTGGTACGGGCATCCAGAGTGCAGACGACAAGTTTGGTCCTCTGACCTGCATCTCTGGTACTATTCGCACCAAGGGCGATGTCTACGTACAGACCATTGACTCTCGCTATCCTACTTCCACTACTGGCGAGGCTATCACTAAGCGCATGACTGAACTTGGCGAGGATCACGGTTGCACCTTTGAGGTTCTCTCCGATGCTGTACCTTTCTACATTGACCCAAGCTCCCCTGAGATTACTACCCTGCTTGATACCTTCCATGAGTACACCGGCAGCGATGAGCAGGCGTTTGTTATTGGTGGCGGCACCTATGCACGTCACTTTAAGCGTGCAGTCGCCTTTGGTCCTTATGACAGCAAGGCCGCAAAAGACCTGCCAGAGTGGGTTGGTATGGAGCACGGTCCTGACGAGGGAATCTCTGAGGAGTGGCTCAAGCGCGCCCTCAAGATTTACATTGTCAGTATTGCTCGCCTTATGCAGCTTGACCTGTAAATTAATTAAACAGCAGAAACGCTAAAACAAAGCCTCTGTATTCCATTTGATTTGACTGCCTCCCATTTCTTGGACATAAGAAATGGGAGGCAGTTCATATGCGGGTGAT
>CAUVBV010000056.1:0-3795 GCA_963550405.1 uncultured Atopobium sp.
TGGGCAACGCACGGCGCTCCAAGTGAGCGCAACGCCCACCCACATACCTCTTGTGACAATCAAATTGCCGTCGTACACAACGGCATCATCGAGAACTTTGCCGAACTCCGTGAGCAGCTTGAGGCTCGGGGGCACAAATTCCGCAGCGATACCGATACTGAAGTCGTTTCTCACCTTATTGAAGAAGCCTACAGAGGCAACCTTCGCGATGCTGTTGCCAAGGCATGCTCGCAAATTGTAGGAACCTATGGCCTTGCTGTTATATGCTCTCAGGAACCCGGTCGCATTGTAGTTACTCGCAAAGATTCTCCCATTGTCCTTGCACATGGCGAGAAGGGCAGCTACGTTGCATCTGACATCATTGCGGTTATCGAAGCCTCCCGAGATGTCACTGTTCTTGGCGACAATGAGTTTGCTGTTATGGAGCCCGATGGTATCAGCTATACCGATGCTGATGGAAATCCCATTCAACCTAAGGTCATGCATGTTGATTGGGATGTTGATGTTGTCGAGAAGGGCGGCTACCCCGATTTCATGCTCAAAGAAATCCATGAGCAGCCTCGTGTCATCCGCGATACCCTTGCAGGACGTCTGACCAACGGTGTACTTTCCATTGATGAACTGGGCATGTCCTTGGAACAGCTCCGTTTAATTGATCGCGTTTATATCATTGCCTGCGGAACTAGCTATCATGCTGGTCTTATCGCCCGTCAGCTTATTGAAGGTTGGGCACGCATACCTGTCGAAGTTGAAGCTGCGAGTGAATTTCGTTATCGAAATCCCATTATTACTCCGTCAACGCTGGTAGTTGCTGTTTCTCAGTCCGGTGAGACCGCTGATACTCTTGCTGCCATCCGCGACGCCCGCATCAAAGGCGCTAAGGTTTTTGGCATCACCAACGTTATTGGTAGTCCCGTGGCCCGTGAGTCTGACGGTGTTATCTACACTAAGGCTAACAAGGAGATTGCCGTTGCCTCAACCAAATCTTTCCTTGGCCAAATTGTGAGCCTAACGCTTCTTGCTATGGTTCTTGCACAGGCAAAAGGAAAGCTCTCAATTGCTCAGATACGCTTGCTCTTTAAAGAACTTGCCGATACCGCCGAGCAGGTCGAAGAAGTCCTCAGCGATACAAAAGCTATCGACATTGCCGCGCAGGCCTGCAAAGATGCCAATAATGCTTTGTTCATTGGTCGTGGCATGGGAGCCGCTATTTGCTACGAAGGTGCCCTTAAACTCAAGGAAATTAGCTATCTTCATGCTGAGGCATATGCTGCAGGAGAAATGAAGCATGGCCCCATTGCACTTTTGTCCAAAGGCTATCCTGTCATTGCCGTAGCAACTAACTCTCCGGTATACGACAAGATGATCTCCAATATCCAAGAATCTCGAGCACGCGGCGCCATGATTATTGCCGTGGCGACCGAAGGTGATCAGGAAATCAAAAAGCATGCCGACTATATCATCTACGTGCCTAAAGTCAGAGATGCCTTCTCGCCAATCATTGCTTCGGTACCTCTCCAACTTTTTGCGCGCTCCGTGGCTCTTGCACGTGGTTGTGACGTTGATAAGCCAAGAAACCTTGCAAAGTCAGTAACGGTTGAATAGTTGTGGCTGAAAGTCCAGCAACGGCAATCAAAATATTGGATAAAGAAAAAGTTTGAGTTGAAGATTTAGGATAAAACTATTTTTTACCTCAGTAATCTCTTCTTGTACTAGTGCGTTCTCAAAGCTATTATGGTTTCAATTGAATTGCCGGAGCCTTTGGCAAGCACTGGCAAGAGAAGGGATTAGGTGCATGAACAACTAGCGATACTCATAAAGCCCGAATTCACGTAACGTCGCTGACGACACTATCGCGGGTGTAGTATTGCTCATTCATGTCTTAATTCATAGCCATTTATCTATACATACTTGCATGCTACTCCGCGTGGTCTTCGGCAGAACCGAGGTATCATGCAGCTCAATCTTTCAAATATTGAATATACCTATCCATCAGCGGTAGAGCCTACCTTACACGATGTGACTATTACACTCCCACAAGGATGGACCGCTCTCGTTGGCAATAACGGATCTGGTAAAACAACCCTCGCACGTATCGTATGTGGTTTATTGCAACCTGACAATGGTGTGGTGAGTCCATCGTTTTTCTCGGCATATTGCGCTCAAAATGCAACAGAGGTCCCACTTAATCTTTTTGATTTTGCTGTTGCTTATGATGATGCGGCAATTAAATTGAGGCGAGAGCTTTCGTTAGAAGAAGATTGGCCTTGGCACTTTGAAACGCTTTCGTGCGGCCAGCAGAAGCGACTTCAGGTAGCGTGCGCTTTATGGGCTTCACCTGACGTTCTTGTGGTAGATGAGCCCACCAATCATGTAGATGCATCAACAAAGCATGCTCTTGTTGCGGCGTTATCGCAGTTTAAGGGTATTGGGGTGCTTATCTCGCATGATAGGGAGCTGTTGGATAAGCTTTGTACTCAATGCTTGTTTATAGGTAACGGTACGGCAAGTATGAGAGCCGGCGGATATTCTCAAGCGTCATCGCAGATTGAGCTTGAGCGTTCTAGCGCATTACACGCAAAGGAAGCTGCACAAAAAGAGAAGGCTCGCATTGAGCGAGAAGCCCAGCGGCGCCGAGAAGAGGCTTCTAGAGTTCAGGCGCGCAAAAGTGGAAGAACTATTGACAAGCATGACAGCGATGCGCGTGCAAAAAAGCGAGGTTATATAGTCTCAGGCCAAGACGGTAAAGCAGGTAGACTGGCTGTTCGTATGTTGGATAGACTTGAGAAAGCTACCGTTAAAACTACAGATATGAGAGTTGAGAAACAATACGATTCCAATATTTGGCTAGATAGCGAGGCAAGCAAAAGAAAAGTTCTATTGAGGATGGAACCTACTACCATTCTCATGGGAGAGTGCTGCCTACAAACGCCACCGCTATTTTTAGGCAATACGGATCATATTGGCGTTGTTGGCGATAATGGCTGTGGTAAAACAACGCTGATAAAGAAAATTATTTCAAGTATTTCTGACGATGTGCGAACGTTATATATTCCTCAGGAGCCGACTGAACTGCAGGAAAAAGAGACATTAAGAAAAATTAAAGGGTTATCAAACTCCCAACGCGGAAGAGTGTTGTCTATTGTGGCGCAACTCAACTCAGATCCTGATTGTGTTCTTGTGGGTGAGTCAACCAGTCCAGGTGAAATGAGAAAACTTATGCTTGCGCAAGGAATGCTCGATTCACCAGAGCTTATCGTGATGGATGAGCCAACTAACTATTTAGACCTCGCCTCAACCGTAGCGCTTGAACGTTTGCTCTCTGACTATCCAGGAGCTTTATTGTTGGTCTCACATGATTTCTCGTTGATTGATTCCGCTACCTCAATAAAATGGAGCATCCAGCAAATACATGGCAACTTTGAGCTTGTGGTGCAATAGGGGCGAGAAACACGTTGGATAGTTACGGTGGTTGCGCGTTTGTGTTTGAGTAACTCGCTGACACAGACCGCTGCTTTTATACCGCTCGCCGTAGTTGTTCAAGCAAGCTAACTTCTGCTGAAAAATTTTATATAAACTAAAAGGTCAAATCGATTTCTTCTGAGATTGCTTGTGTGTTTAAGCATGGATTTCGGAGGGGCCTATGCTTCACTTTAATCACGATACAAAGCAAGAAGCCAATGAGGGAAATGTGGGCGCTACGGGTGCTGCAGGCACGGGTGCTGCTGGCGCGAGTTCCGCTGGCGCTGTGGATGCTGCTGGTGCGGGTGCCGGAACCCCTAACATCCCCACGCC
>CAUVBV010000057.1:0-3425 GCA_963550405.1 uncultured Atopobium sp.
GGCACTACTTCAAGCGTTGATTATTTGACGTTTGAGCGTGAGGCTTCTGAGCGCTCTGCCAGAATTACTGCAGCTATTATCAAAAAGCTTGCCTAGTAACCTGAGGTGTCCTTTTGAGGCAACTCTTCTGGGTTAACTGGGTAGCTCTTCCGGGTCAGTTTGCATTTTTCATAAGAGGGAAGGCGGGGCGTAAGAAACAACTTGCGCTTATTTAGCTATTCGAATGTTTTTAAATATAATTGAACGATACATCGATTATCATTGTTCCGTTATGAAAGTGGTTTGAAAGGTACCGAATGATAACCCTCGGACACTTTTTTGAGATGTTGGTTGCCAATCCGTTTTTGGCCCTCGTCATTGTCCTTGTTTTTGGATGCATCTTTGTAAATGGTGCAACCGATGCGGCTAATGCTATTGCAGAGGCTGTTGGAACTCGTTCAATTAAAGTTAACCATGCAATTACCATGAGTGTTGTATGCAACTTTGTTGGTTTGGTGGCTATGTGCCTCATTTCAACTGCAGTTGCAGACACAATTCTGGGTATGGTTGACTTTGGTAGCAATAACCACGAGGCTCTTGTTGCTCTTGCCGCAGGCTGTGTTGGTATTGTTACTTGGGCAGTAGGAGCTTGGGCTTTAGGTATTCCAACTTCTGAGTCACACGCCCTTATTGCAGGTCTCACCGGTGCAGCACTTGCTATTCATGGAGATTTTGGTGCAGTTAACTGGGGTGAGTGGAGCAAGGTTTTAATTGGTCTACTCTTCTCAACCACATTAGGTTTTGCCGCTGGTTGGATCATTGTTAAAGCAATTAACAAGCTTTGCGTTAACGTTGATCGACAGCGCGCTGATGAGATGTTTGGCCATTTGCAGGTTGTTGGCTCAGCATTTGTTGCGGCTATGCATGGTGCACAGGACGGTCAGAAGTTCATGTCCATTGCTATGCTTGCAATTGCACTTTCCGCAGGTCATGGAGCTGCTGGTGCAGATGTGTTCCCGCTCTGGCTGCAGGTACTGTGTGCTGCTCTTATGTCTATCGGCACCGCAATTGGCGGAAGAAAGATTATTAAAAAAGTCGGAATGGAAATGGTAAAGCTTGAGCGTTATCAGGGCTTTGCCGCGTCCTTCTCGGCATCTGCATCTTTGCTGCTTTCCACACTGACTGGTCTTCCTGTTTCAACAACTCATACAAAAATGACCGCCATGATGGGCGCGGGTGCTGCAAAAAATATTCGTTCAGTTAACTGGGGCGTTGCAAAAGAAATGGTTGCTGCATGGGTGTTTACTTTCCCTGGCTGCGGACTTATTGGTTTTCTTTTTGCAAAACTGTTCCTGATGTTTTTCTAAGTACGTATAACTGTCTTTTACGAGTTCTATTGAACCACTCAACTTTATTGGAGGATTCATGCTAGGTAAGCCAAAAGAGGACGTCTTCTACACTATGTTCCGCGAGTTTGGCGACAAAATTGTAGAAACCGCTGAAGAGTATGCGGTCATTATGGAAGGCTATCCTGAGACTGCCGCACGTATTCCTCAGATGAAGGTCTACGAGCGTGAGTGTGACGAGAAGGTCCAGCACATTATGAAGGAGCTTTACGCTTCCTTTGTCACACCATTTGAGCGTGAGGACATCTCTGACTTGGCTCTTCGTCTTGATGACATTGTTGACGGAATGAATTCTGTTGCAGAGCGTCTTGACCTCTTTAACGTTGACGACACTCGTAAAGAGGCTATGCAGCTTGCTGAACTTACCCTTCGCGCATGCAAGACGGTCCAGGAGATGCTGAGTGCTCTGAGTGATTACAAGAAAGATCCTACCGTTATGGAGAAGGCTATTGCCGTTGGTCACGTTGAGGACGAAGGAGACCTTATTTACCACAACGCACTCTCTCGCTTGTTCCGTGATGAAATGCCTGGTCGCCACACCGTTGCTTGGCTTCGTATTTTTGACCGCATGGAGACTGTTCTGGATTCCTGTGATGACGCGGCGGGAGTTGTTCGCTCCGTTGTTATGAAGAACGCTTAAGTTCGTTTTCTGCTAACGGTATATACAGACTAAAAACTGCCTTCCGCCGGGAGGCAGTTTTTATATTCTCTTTTTGTCCGGTATTGGGGTTAAACTGTTTATATAAAAGAAAGTGGAGGTGCCATGAGCGGCTTCAAGCGTTTTTGCTACATACTTTATGTTCTTGCAAGTGCATTTGTATTTTTAGCTCTTGCCTTAACGTGGTTTGGTCCTTGGACACATCAGGCAACTAACCTCTTGTTCACCAAGCCATACCTTATTGCGCTTAACGCTTGTGCGGCTATTAGTATCTTTGGTCTTGTAGTGGTTTTGTTTAGAGCTCTCTTTATTAGAAAAACGGTAAAGCTCACGGTAGCCACTGTTGAGGGCGGAACAATCTCTGTCACAAAAGATGCTATTTCTTCTCAGGCAGCACATATCATTGAAGAAGATGGAACGTGCCTAGCTCACCGTGTTAACGTGCAGATTTCTAAGAATAATTCTGTAGCTGTACAGATTGATATTCTCCCTAAAGAGCCTGTTGATGTTACTGCAAAGGGCTCTGAGTTCTACAACGCGCTTCAGTCTGGTCTTGCTATTGTGTGCGGACCTTGTGTTTCTAGCATCAATCTTTCTTTTATCAAGCCAAGTTCCTTCTCGCCAAAAGATGAAGAAGGTGCGTCTTCGTCGCAGTCAAAAGAGGTTGTGCCAGAACCAGAGATTGTAGAAGAGCAAACGTATGAACAGCCTTCCAATCAGGCTTCTGCGCAGCAGACTGGTCAAGACATTCGATTGAGCATTTCAGAGCCAGACGCAAAGGAGGTCAAAGACAATGGATAAAAGCTTCTTCCAAAAGATGCAAGAACAGTGCAAAAAATATGTCGTTGGCCATCCAGGTGCCATTATTGGTGGATTTTTGGGCCTCTTGTTTGCAATTTTTTTGTTTACGTTTGGCCTTTTTAAAATGCTGGTTGTTGCATTGTTTGTACTGGTAGGAGTTGCCATTGGTCAGATCTTTGACGGAAAGGCAACAATTTTGGCAAAGATTCGTTCCTTATTTACGGATAGAAATTAGATAGGAGAGAGCTGTGGCAGAAGAGCTTACTAATTCGCAAGAGACCACCTCTGAAGAAATTGTTCCTGCAGAAGAAACAACAGATGTTCCCTCCGATGCAGATCTTGAGGATGCAGATTCCCTAACGTTTTCTGGTGGAGTTGTCGAGAAGATCGTCTCGTTGGCTCTTCGTGATGTCCCTAACGTGGTGGGTGCTCGTGGAAACTGGCTTAACAGGGTTCAAGATGTACTTGGTGCATCTGATACGGCTAAAGGTGTCACTGTTGAAGTGCAGCCTGATAGTTCGCTAATTGTTACCGTGTCTGTTCTTATTAAATATGGTTCTTATGCACCTCAGATTTTTGAA
>CAUVBV010000058.1:0-3377 GCA_963550405.1 uncultured Atopobium sp.
CACAGAATCTCAACGGTGCGTAATTTTGACAAGATAGTAGTCATGGATTCCGGAAACATCGTCGCTGAGGGAACACATACGGACCTCCTTGGTTCAAGTGATCTCTATCGCCGCATGTGGGAAGCACACATTTCCAATGGAACTCATGAAGTGAAAAAGGAGCAGCGTAATGTTTAGTGTGCTTATAAAAGTGGTGCGTTGGACGGGTAACAAGAAAACGCGAATTCTCTTTGGCTTTGCATACTCTTTTCTTATCTCACTTGTTTCTGCAGCACCCATCGCTATTGCCGCCTGGGCCATGTGTGGGTTTCTCGGCTTATCAAATGGCGAGAAACCCGATCTTAAAATTGCACTTACGGCTGGACTAGCCATTATTGCTTCGATTGCGCTACGCGCTGCACTTATGTGGTTGAGAGCACGAGCCGAGGAAACCGTAGCTGCAGAACGTTCCAACGAGGTGCGTATACGTATCGGAGAAGCACTGAAACGCGTCCCTCTTGGTTACTTTGACAATCACCCATCAGGAGAAATTCTCTCGGCACTCACAACCGAGCTTTCATTCGTGGAAATCCATGGTATGCGTATGGTAGACATGCTTGGCAACGGATACATAACCGCAGCCGCAATGGTAGCGTTTCTCGCCTTTGTGGATCTGCGGGCCTGCATCCTCGCATTGGCTGCGATTGCGGTAGCAACGGTGGTGCTGGAGCTAATGTTCAAAAATTCCGCACGTTTGTCGCCCGCGCAAAATGACGCACGCGAGGATATGGCTCAAGCAACGTTGGAATACATCCACGGTATGCCCGTTGTTAAGAGTTACCGGCAGGTAGATGCTGCTGTTTCAGCAGTACGCTCCGCATACGCACGTTCTAGAAATGTAAATCTCAAAACCGAGCTTGCTTTCCAACCCCTCAACGCCTTGCTTCTATTTGTGACACGCAGTGCTTCGATTGGCGTCATTGTTATCGTATGTATCTCTTTCCTGAACGGCACGATATCTCTTCTTAACTTCTGCACGCTGGTGATGTTCTCCTTTATGCTGTTCCAATCAATCGAGGCTTGTGGCGATGCTGCCTACGTAATTGGACACATCGGAGAAGTTATCGACCGTCTTGACGCTATCGAATCCGCACCTGCAATCGATGACAATTGCAAAGCTGTAAAACTTGAGCATCACAACCTTGAGATGCATGACGTCTCATTTGCTTACGGAGATGGACCTCTTGTACTCAACAGAATGTCTTTGTCCATTCCCGAAGGAACAACTGCAGCTCTTGTTGGAGGAAGTGGTTCAGGTAAGACAACTGTTGCCAAGCTGTTTGCACGTTTCTATGATGTAACAAGCGGCTCCATACGCATAGGAGGCCACGATGTACGCGAGCTTTCTTGCGACAGTATTCTTGCCGACTTCTCCATGGTCTTCCAAGACGTCTATCTTATGGATGACACGATTGAGCGTAACATCGCTCTGAGCAAACCTGATGCAAAGCTCGAAGAGATTATTGCGGCGGCTAAAGCAGCACGCTGCGATGAGTTCATAAAAGCTCTGCCCGAGGGCTATAAAACAAAAGTTGGAGAAGGTGGAGCGCGACTCTCTGGAGGTGAGAGACAGCGCATCTCAATTGCCCGCGCGATTTTGAAAGATGCACCTATTGTTGTTCTTGACGAGGCAACAGCAAGTGTTGACCCAGAAAACGAGGCAGAGATTCAAGCAGCCCTTGCCCAACTTTGTAAGGGAAAAACGGTACTTGAAATTGCGCATCGTCTCTCAACAATTGAGGAAGCTGACCAGATATTCTTCCTTAAGGATGGACGCGTTGCAGAACAGGGCACCCATGAGGAGCTTATTTCGCACAACGGTCCCTACCATGACTTTGTTGAAGCTCGTTCGCGTATTGAAGGCTGGCAGATTTCTAAAAAGAGCAGTTAAACCTACTTATCACCGTACAGAATTCGGAAGTAATCCAGTGTGGCTTTGAATCTATCTTGAGCCGTACGGTACGTATCAAGAAGATAGCCATTCTCCTTATCCCACTTAGAGAATCCACGATAGTAGAAAGACTTCATTTCGTCAGTAATTACGAACGGAACAACGTCATAAGCAAGGCATTCTTTAAGCATAATCAACCTACCAACACGTCCGTTGCCATCTTGGAATGGGTGAATGCGCTCAAAGCGAACGTGGTAATCAACAATATTTTCAAAGGAATGGGAGCTGTTTGAGTTATATGCCTTTAACAGCGATTTCATCTCTTTGGCAACATTTTCTGGAAGAGTGGTTTCTCGCCCACCAACCTCATTTGGTAGATGTTTGTAACCTCCAACTGCAAACCAGTCCTTTGCAGAATCTGTAGTTCCCGTTTTTAGAATACGGTGCAGTTCTTTGATGATGACCTCTGTAAGAGGGTCTTTTGCGTGGTCAATCACGTAATCGATAGCGCGGAAATGGTTCTGAGTTTCTACAATGTCGTCAATGTGAACAGGATTTCCATCAACGTCGATAGTCGCCGTTTCAAAAATCATACGTGTCTGATCGAGGGAGAGCTTGCTTCCCTCAATATGATTAGAGTTGTAGGTAAGCTCAACCTGGAGCTTATGGTAAATGCCACCCTTTATTTTTGAGGTCTTTTCTTCAATCAAGCGCGTAAGCAGCGGACTTGTTGACGACGCTTTGGCATTTTTTCGAGAAGGTTTTACGGCATCGCCTGGTATGTTCCAAGTTTTTCCCACGAGAAAAGCACCTGGTACGCGACCTGTTGAACAGTAATTGCGAACACTTCTCTCGGATATGCCCCAGAGCTCAGCAATCTCTACTGCAGAAAGAAATCCCATCGAGCTTCACCTCCCTATCGGCAAAAAACTGGTGAGATTATTATAGCAAAAGAGGCTATTTCTTGCCGATAACGGCAAAATTCAAAACTACGGCTAGTTCCAATCGTACTTACAATCATTGCAATGGAACTTGGGATCGTCTACACATACAACGCAGCCTCCTAAAATGACACGACCTTCTTCAATATCACGCTCTAATTGATCGTCCAGCAGTCGTAAACCCCAAAGATATTTTGCGACATTCGTACTATTACATTTAGGACATACGGGGCTATCTGAACTCTGCTTTTCCATTGGTACTCCCATCTCATAATGCCTACTAAAAGACTTCGTTTTATAGAAATACCAGTCTACGTAGACATATAAAAAATACTGTCCACTGAAATGGACAGTATTTGAGGTTGTATATTTGTAGACCTTAACACACAGGATTGCCATACTCACGCAACATAGCGTCACGGTTAATAATCCACTGTTTACCATACTTGCAAGTATCGAAAGGAGGCATTGCCCTCCTAGAATGCCCTTCCTTCCTGCATAAATTC
>CAUVBV010000059.1:0-3238 GCA_963550405.1 uncultured Atopobium sp.
GGTGCTAAGAGAATGCAATAGTCTGCATCTTCGTGTTAAATCTTCGTGTTGTAAATTCGTGAAAGAAGGACGGATGTTCCTCTGTGGGGCATTCGTCCTTCTCGCTTAGGTAAAATAGAAACGTTATGTCAGATGGTATCTGTGCAGAGCACATACTCAAGGAGGCATCATGGGTCTTTGGTCAAAGGTTAAAAATGTGTTTGTTCCTTCTAACGGAACAGAGCAGCCTCAGAAGGCTACATTTGCTACCAGGGAAGACACTATCTATGCACCAGTTTCTGGTGTCCTGGTAAGCGTACAAGAGGTTCACGATGAGGTAATCTCAAGCGGTCTCTTTGGCCAGGGCTATGGCATTTTGCCCGTTGGTCTTGATTGCGTTTATGCTCCTTGCAATGCTCGCGTTACCGCAACTAACGTAACTAATCACTCAATCGGCCTTACCACTGATACTGGTATTGAGATTTTGATTCACATTGGTGTTGGCACCATCGAGATGAACGGCAAGGGCTTTACCCGTTACGTTCACGCTAACGATGAGGTCAAGGCCGGTACTCCACTGATTTCATTTGATGCTGCTGCCATTGAAGAAGCAGGATATGAGAATGTTGTAGTTGTTACCGTTGTTAATGCAGATCAGTATGAGCGCATTGACCTTATTGGCGAGTCCGGAACACTGATTGGTGGTCGTCCACTGGTTAAGATTGGCGATCCTCTGATGTGCGTCAAGCACTAGGGTTTCTCGCCAGCTAAACATCTGCAATAAACGAGGTTTTACATGCTTAGAGTTACTAAGGCAATTCTTCACGTCTTTGATTTTGAGACGGGAACTAAATACTTCTCTCAATCTACCTTGGATTTGGAGGACCGTCAGACAAAGTCATACGTGCAGCGTAGACTGCGTAAAATTACTGCAAATCCAGAGTCCAGGCACGGAGAGTTTGCTCCTACCAGCAATTTTGCTGGAGGTCTTCAGGAGTATGCTCACGGAGACGTTGAGTTTGTAGAGTTTTCTCACCAGATTGCTCAGTGGTTCTGGGAAGAGCTTCGTCGTGCAGATGATGTCGAGCAGTGCGATCTTCTTGTAGCGGACTACATTGATACTGATGCTGGTCAGGCGCTTGCTAGTGCTGCTGCAGATGACGAGGAAGCTCAGGCTGAGGCATTTGAGGGTGAGGGAAGACGTCTCTTTGCTATTGTGCTTCTCCCACGCAAGCAGGCCTTTATCCATGATGTTAACGGCTCGGCAAACGAGATTTTGCGCCAAGATGCAACGCTGCCTTCTCCTACGCAAAAAGTTGATTCGTATGCAGTCATTGACTTGGATACTGGTGCTATTGATTTCCACGATCATGATCGCTCTGTAGCAGGAGAGGGAAAGTTCATCATTCCAGAGCTTTTCCTTGAGTGCACGTCAGAGGCATCAAGCCATGAGGTTATTGGCGAGGTAACCGTCATTGTTCAAGATTTGGCTGAAGAGTATGGCCTTGAGCCTGCCGTTGAGGTGTCTCGTGCTAAGGCTGCCGTTGCAGAAGCAGCAGAGGTAGAAGAGGTAGTAGACCCTATCAAGGTTGGTAAGCGTATCTTTGAGGAGCGTCCTGAGATTCAGGAAAAGTACGAGGCTCAGGTGGCAAGTAGAGAGCTCCCCGAAGAAGTTCCTGTTAAACGGGGTGTTGCTAACAGAATTGCAAAGAATCATAAGATTCGCACCGATACAGGAATTGAGATTTCATTCCCTTCAAACCTAACGGATCGTCCAGGTTACCTAGAATTTTCTCACGAGTCTGACGGTAGGATTACCATATCAATAAAAAATGTTGTACATATTGAAAACCGCTAAATCCTATCTCTGACCTCACAATTTAGAGTCAAAACTCCCCGAAATTCGTTTTGGGAAGTTTGTAAATTACGTATCTTTTTGAATATCATCGTGTATCTCGGGTAGAATAGTCTTTCAAAGGTCACACCGTACTACTAAACGTTCTAGGAGACCCTTATGAGTTTAAAGAAACAGCAAGGCACAACCATTGAGGAGCAGAGCGCTGCTCTTTTCAACCGTCGTGATGCTCTTAAGATTTTTGCCGGCATGGGCATTGCTGCCGCTGCCGTTACTGCATCCCTGATTAATACCCGTCCTGCTTTTGGTGTTACCCAGGCTCAGATTGATGCTGCTCGTAGCGATTACGATGCTGCTCAGAAGCTGCTTGATGAGATTTCTAATGAGGTCTCTAGCATGCAAGCAAGCCTCAATGACACTAACTCTCAGATTGGCGCTATTTCTGATCAGATTGCAGATAAGCAGAATCAGATTGATGCTAAGCAGAAAGAGATTTCTGAAAAGGAAACTCAGATTGCCGAGAAGAGAAAAGAACTTGGCGCTCGTATGTCCAGCAACTACAAGGCTGGTCCAGCTGGTGCTTTGGAGATGATTCTTTCTTCTGCAAGCTTTGAGGAGCTCACTTCTAATATTTACTACCTCGACAAGATTTCTGAGTCCGATCAGAAGATGATTGAGGAAGTTAAGAACCTGAAGGCCGCTCTTGAGTCTGATAAGGCTGCTCTTCAGTCCGAGAAGACCGAGCTAGAGAATAAGAAGGCTGAACTTGAGAATCTCCGTGCTTCTCAGGAGTCTCAGCTTAATGATATTTCTGCTCGTCAGGCGGACGCTGCAAACGTTGTTGCAAATCTTGATGACAACGTCAAAGAACTTATCGCTCAGCGTGATTCTGAACTTCTTGCCGCTCAGCAGGAGGCAGAGCGTGTTGCTGCTCAGCGTGCTGCCGCATCAAGCGACAGCGATGGCGGTAGTAGCTACTATGGTGGCGGTGGCGGAGGAGGAACCTCTTCTGCTGGTTCTGGTTCTGCTGCTGCAGTTGTTAATGCTGCAGGCTATACCGGATCTACCGGTGCTGGCTTCTGTGCTGCTTGGGTTTCCAATGTCTTCTCAAACGCAGGCGTTGGTACCTTCTATGGCAATGCATGCGATATGTATTACTCCTGGTGCTACTCTACCGACCAGAGCGCTATTGAGCCCGGCATGATTATTGCTGTTCCTACCCTTGGTGGCTCTGCTGCAGCTTTGATTTACGGTCATGTTGGCATTTACATCGGTGGCGGCATGGTTAGACACTGCCTCTCTGGTGTTGTAAGAAGCCAGAGTTTAAGTTCTTGGATTTCTCAACTTGGTGCTTTGAGTACTCCAAGGTGGGGCTGGCTTGGTGGCGTTGTTCTGAGCTAAGGC
>CAUVBV010000060.1:0-3182 GCA_963550405.1 uncultured Atopobium sp.
TTACCAGCCGCCTTGGTCACAAAATTGTAAAAGATGACCCAGAATATTGGGGAATTGCAGCAATTATGACTGAGGAAGAGGCTGCGGTAACCAAACATATGAAGGTTCGCCAGCCAGTTACTTTAGAGGAGCTTTGCAAGCGAACCGGCAAAACTGCGGGGGAGCTTCAACCTTTCCTAGACACCCTGTCTGTAAAGGGCATGATCGAGTACAACTGGGAAAATAAGAGCAAGCAAAAGCAGTATGTTCTTCCCATGTTTGTTCCCGGCTCCGCAGAGTTTACCGTGATGAACGAGCGCCAACTAGAAGAACACCCCGAGATGGCTTCTTTGTTCGAGCGTATGACCTATCTACCGCTCAAAAATGTCACCAAGCTGGTTCCTGAGGGTGGCGCAGGTGTTGGAATGCATGTCATTCCTGTTGAGCGTTCTATTGAGCAGGTCAATCACACAGTTACTGTTGAGCATATTTCGCATTGGCTCAAGAAATACGATAGATATGCTGCAACTCCCTGTTCTTGTCGCCTTGCTGAGCGAGTTCGTGGCGACGGCTGTGCTGACGATCCAGAAGATTGGTGTCTTGCCATTGGAGATATGGCTGATTACTGCGTAGAAACAGGAAAAGGCCACTACATCACCTACGATGAGGTTATCGATATCTGTACAAAGGCCGAGAAAAACGGTTTTGTTCATCAGATTACCAACATTGACGGTGAAGATAAGATCTTTGCTATTTGCAACTGCAACGTAAATGTTTGCTATGCACTCAGAACTTCTCAGCTGTTTAATACGCCTAATTTGTCTCGTTCGGCTTTTGTGGCTCACGTTGATGAAGAAAAATGTGTTGCTTGCGGTGGGTGCGTAGAGGTTTGTCCAGCTGGAGCCCCTCAGTTAGGTCAGAAACTTCCTACCAGGAAGGGCAAAATTTCCTACCCAACGCAGGATCTTCCAGATGATAAGTTCTGGGGAGAGTCTGATTGGGATTGGAATTATAAAAATAACAACCGTATTGAGTGTCACGATACCGGTACCGCTCCTTGTAAGGTTGCCTGTCCAGCGCATATTTCTGTTCAGGGTTATCTGCGCATGGCTGCTGAAGGTCGCTATCGAGATGCGCTTGAGCTCATCAAAAAAGAAAATCCATTCCCTGCTGTTTGTGGTCGCGTTTGCAATAAACGTTGCGAGGCAGCGTGTACGCGAGGAACTATTGACCAGGCAGTAGCCATTGATGACGTTAAGAAATTTATTGCTCAAAAAGATCTTGAGGCAGAACATCGCTTTATTCCAGAGCCAGTTATCCCGTCAAATAGAGGCCGATTCAACCAGAAAATTGCCATTATTGGTGCAGGTCCAGCCGGCCTGTCCTGTGCATATTACCTGGCAGAACGCGGTTACAACCCCGTTGTTTTTGAGAAGAACCTTCTTCCTGGCGGAATGATGGTATATGGCATCCCTTCTTACAAGCTCGAGAAAAACGTTGTTGCCGCAGAGATTGACGTTCTTAAAGAAATGGGCGTTGAGATTCGCTGTGGTGTTGAGGTAGGAAAAGACATAACCCTTGATGAACTGCGTGCTCAAGGCTTTATTGGTTTTTATGTTGCCATTGGTTGCCAGGGCGGTAGAAAGGCCACTATTGCTGGAGAAGACGCCGATGGGGTTATTTCTGCTGTTGATTTCTTGCATTTTGTAACCGAACATCCTCTGCATGAAGTACCTGGAAAGACAGTGGTCATTGGCGGCGGTAATGTTGCCATTGATGCGGCTCGAGTCTCTGCTCGTTGCGGATCAGAGTCAGTTACTATGGTGTGCCTAGAGCAGCCAGATGAGATGCCTGCACTACCAGAAGAAATCACAGAAGCGCAGGAAGATGGTGTGTCAATCAAGAATGGTTGGGGACCTGCTTTTATTGCCACGGATGAGCAAGGACACGTTTGCGGCGTGATGTTTAAACGCTGTATGCGGGTTTTTGACAATGATAAGCGTTTCTCGCCTTGTTTTGATGACGAGCAAACAATGTATCTTGAGGCAGATGCAGTGGTCTTGTCTATTGGACAAACCGTTGAGTGGGGAAGTCTTTTGGAGGGAGAGGCAGTTGAGCTTACGCGCGGCAATTTTGCGCGTGCTGATTCCCAGACGTATCAGACTGCTCAGCCCGATGTCTTTGTGGGTGGAGACGTGTACACGGGTCCTCGCTTTGTTATCGATGCTATTGCCGCAGGTCATGAAGCTGCTGTTTCATTACATCGTTTTGTGCAGAAAGGCTCTTCTTTGACTATTGGCCGTAACCAGCGCCATTATGTTGAGCTTGATAAATCTGACGCAGCAGTTGAGTCTTGTGGATACGATCACGCAGGTCGTCAGCGTTCCGCATGCGATTCAGTTAAAAACATCAGGCATAACTGGACAGATCCTAGCCATACTTTTACGCCAGAGCAAATCAGAATCGAGACCGCACGCTGCTTGAAGTGCGGCGCTTCAATTGTTGATGCAAATAAGTGTATTGGTTGTGGTCTCTGTACTACACGCTGCGAGTTTGATGCAATTCACCTGTTCCGAGACAATCCTCACTGTTCAGATATGGTTGCCGCAGAGCATAAGGCAGGAAAGATTCTCTCGTATGTTGGAAAACGTGCGGTAAAGATTATTAAGAACCCCGCGAGAAAAACAAAGACTCCTAAACCTCAGTCACACATCACAACCGATGAGCTTGGTAATCCCGTTTCTGCTGGTAGTACGGGTATTTCAAGCTAACGTGCTCATAGAAATCAACTGACATGCATGAGCTGGGAATTGCGTTTTACCTTATAGATATGGTTGAGGACCTGGGAAAACAGAACAACCTAACCTCAGTTGCACGCGTAAAGTTGCAGCTCGGGGAGGTATCTGGAGTTGTTCCAACGTACTTGTTGGATGTATGGCGTTGGGCAGCTGATCGCACGGAGCTGCTACATGGAGCTCAGCTAGAAATTGAAGAAGTACCAGCTCTAACACAGTGTTTATCGTGCAATAAAACGTACGCTACGGTAACGTATGGTCGCACATGCCCTTACTGTTCTAGCGAGAAAACAGAACTCATCCAAGGCTTAGAAATTGAGCTTGATGAGATTGAGGCTACCTAGCATTTGTATTTTCTATGAAGTATAGATACGCCCGGCACAGTGGCTTGTTGACATGTGGCTTTCA
>CAUVBV010000061.1:0-3028 GCA_963550405.1 uncultured Atopobium sp.
GAATCAGAAGATCTTCTCGCCATGTTTTTGTGAGGAGTACGTTGTTGTGCGGAGCCGCGGGCGTGCGGAGCCGCGGGCGCCGGGACTGTGGCCGCTTGGGTGCGCTGAACTGCGGTTGTTGCGTGTGCGCGGTCTATTGAGCTCGGGAGATGGATTCGCCGTCCAGGTGATCTTCTGGACCAGAGAGCTCGGAAGCTGCGAGCTCTGCATCGGCGAACTGGGTATCCTCACCCTGGAGCTCAGGCGCATCGTCTGCGTCATCAGTACCTACATCCCTAAAGTGCTTGCGATAGATGTGGATGAGGCAGCCAACGGAAAGCAGCGCCGAGAGTATGTTGGATACAACTGAGACGTACCAAAGCGCGTCCAGACCAAATGGCCTCAGCACCATAAGCGAGCTGATAGGGAAGATAAGTGCCATAAAGACGCTCAGAAGGTTGGAAATCTTTGTCTGCTTGAGCGCAATGGCAAGACTCTCGGTGCACATAGTAATCCAGCTAAAAATGAAGATAAATGCATGGATACGCATGGCTGGAATGGCCATGTTAAGTAGCTCTTGTGTTCCTTCTGGCAGGTAGAGCTTGACCAAGAACTCCGAGAAGAAGAACGAGACGCAGAACGCAAAGATGCCAATGATGATACCTGTGGAGAAGATGTACTTCTCGATAGCAAGCACTCGATCTTTTTTCTTTGCGCCCCAGTTATAACCAATAGCTGGCTGCATGGCATCAGCTTGTCCATAAATGAGCGGCTGAATGAGTCCGCCAGAATAGAGAAGCACGCCGTAAGAAGCAATGGCAATATCTCCACCAAGGGTGAGCAGAGCAGCATTCATCAGCAGGGAATAAATCCTACTTGAGATGTTCTGCATAAAGATAGGAAAGCCGTTTACAAAGATCTCTTTTATGTGCGTCCAATTAAAGTGTGGCTTCACAAATTTGAGAATCTGCTTGTTGCCAATAAAGGGCCAAACACCGTAAAGGGACGAGAAGGTAATAGAGATGCAGTAACCCAGTGCTGCATACTCAACGGATAATCCCAAAATTCCCAGGAAGTAGTATTCAAGTACGGTTCCCAAAATTGCAGAGATAAAGGCAATGCTGGTAGAGCGCCTAATTTTTCCGCAGATCTTAAGGAAGTTATCAACGGCGTACGAGATACACATAACTGGTAAGAAAAGAGTCCATACGCGCAGGTAGATAGTTCCCTGCTCGGCAATCTTTCCCTGAGCACCCATCAGCGCCAGAACGTTTGGTGCACAAAAGAAGAAGAAAATGCCGCTGATAACACCAGTGGTAATAAGCATGATAAACGCGATGGTGAAGATATTATTAGCCGTTTGGTGGTTCTTCTTGCCGTGCTCAACCGCAATGACCGCAGAGGCTCCAACGCCAATAAGGTCGGCAACGGCAAAGCAGAGAATAACCAGTGGAATGGCAATGGTTACTGCACCAAAAGACTCCTGACCCAGATAACGTCCAACAAGGATTCCATCTGCAGTGTCGTAGAGCATCGACGCAAGCATAGCAATAGCACCCGGAAGGGCTGCTCGTAAAAATAATTTAAATGGTGGTGTTTCCGCAAAAAGCTTATTCGATTCCATACTTCTCCTCGATTAATGGTGGAACATGTCAGACAAACTCGTGGTGTGGACATGCGACACGCTCACGAGAAGATTAAAAAAGCATCGAACAAGCCTCCTTACATACTTGCAGGTACACGGACAGTTGCACATACTAACACAGCAAAGTAGCTAATGCTATGATTTATTTGAACATTTTGGACAAGTGTGAGGATTTGTTGTGCCAACGGAACAAAAGAAAGACATCGGCGCTGAGCTAACCAAGCTGGCTGAAAACTCAAGAGTAGGAGAGCTTTCTAAAAAGGTTACCGAGGCATCATCTGAGCTGGCAGAAAACGTTTCTGAAGTAGCAGAGCGTGCCGAGAAAATCCTTGTGGTTGATGAGGATCAGCCGCTGAACCGTCCTGCATCTGACCGAGTTAAGGCCACTGTCCCTAGAACCCCTGCTCAACATATCTTGCGCATTGTTTCAATTGTTTTGATTATTTTAGGTGCAGCAGATGTTCTGACTACGTCGGCATCTCTTTTTGCAACTGTTATGGGCTTACAGCCTGCTGTTCCTTTGGAACAGCTTGAGTTCAGCGGTGTGTATTTTACGTTCAGCAATAACGTGCTTCTAGGCTATGTGTTTGTATTGCTTATTGGTGTGTTGCAGGTTGTCACCTCGGTACTTGGATTACGTGCAGCCAAAGACTCATCAAAAGTTGAACCATACAGATTTCTTTGCTATCTGATTGGCTTGATTATTCTGGTAGGAATTTTGTGGGCCTGGGGTAGAGGAGACTTGATTATCTTGGATCCATTCATCCAGCTCAACACCATTGTATACGTGGTAATTTGCTCTAATCTTGCGGACAAGGTAAAGAAAGAGCATGACCAAGGCGTTGTGGGAACTACGTATTGGCGCTCTCGTCACCAGCGAGTTCTTCACTTGTTTGCACTGGTATCCATTACGTTTAGTGGCATTGCTCTTTTTCTGGTACTAATTTTGCTTGGATTGCATGATTTTTCTCGGGTTGTGAATCTGCCTGCCCTGATAACCGTTAATCAATTCTTAGCTCAACAGGGAATCCTTACCATTTTCTTGGTGACGCTTGGTGCGGCATTTTCTCTTATTGCAGGCCTTTTAGCACTCAAGGGTTCAAATGATGCCCGATTTATTAGACCGTATATTCTTGCTGTTATCGTTATCGTTCTGTTTGACGTAGCAAGAATTATTTTTACGGCACTAACGCAGGGTATTCCTGCCGTAACCAGCCAAGATATCTTTGAGCTTGTTTACAACGCCTCCGGATTGTACTTGGCTATTCGTATTGAGGCAGGGCTTCCTAATAGCTATGGTTTGCGCTTGTGGAAGAAATTTACTTCCTAGGCGCAGCGTAGTGAATAATTGTATGCAAAAGCCTCTGTATCTGAACTGCCTCCCATTTATTGGACACGAGAAAT
>CAUVBV010000062.1:0-3024 GCA_963550405.1 uncultured Atopobium sp.
CTGCACCGTCTGCGGCGCCGTCTGCGGCTTCAGGCTCCGCTGGGCGCTTTGGGCCACCGTGGGTCACAACAACCATCGCAGTACGAATATCTTTGCCGCCCATGCGATAGCCCTTTTGATACACCTGAGCGACGGTCTCATCATACGCCTCGGTGTCCTCAATCTGGCTCACTGCCTGGTGAGAAAGGGGGTCAAAGGCCTCGCCAACAGGGTTGACTACCTCAACACCCTCTTTGTTCAAGACGCTTACAAGCTTATTGCATACCGCGGAGACGCCCTCGACAAACTGCTTGGCTGCAGGGTCAGTCAGGTTGTCCGCGTGCTCAATTGCGCGCTCCAGGTCATCAATAACAGGGAGAAGGTCAACTACCAGCTTCTCTGTTGCACGCTGGCGCTCGTCAAGGCGCTCCTGAGCGGTACGACGACGGTAGTTATCCCAGTCAGCCTGCAGACGCAGGAAGCGATCATTTGCCTCAGCTGCCTGCTGCTTTGCTGCCTCAATCTTGTCGGAAACCGAGTCCAGCTCGTTCTGCAGACGGTCACGCTCCTGAGCTGCACGCTGGGCGTCAGCGGCAATCTCTGCCTCTGCCGTCTCTTCTCCGCGACGAATTGCCTCTGCAACCATCTCTTCTTCGGTCATCGGACGACCTGTACCAGCTGCGCCTGCATCGGCTGCGCCGTTGGCAGCGGAATCGTTGCCGTCAAGCGTCTGACTTGCGGAACCATCCCCCACAACGCCGACGGCGCCTACGGTTTCATCACCGTTATTCTCGTTATCAAAGGTAGTGTCAACCTTGTTCTGATTTTCTGTTGCCACCGCCATCACCTCCCTATGTGTAGAAGGCGGCCAAACGTTTCCGCCAGCCGCCTCCGAGTCATATCACATTGTCTACCAGCTGCTGCACCAAGTTACCCAAGCGCATATGCCGAGAAACTCAGATTAGTTCTGGTTCTTATCGTCGTCGACAACCTCGTAGTCTGCATCAACAACATCTGGCTCAGAAGGGTTGCCTGCTGCGCCGTTGTTGCCAGCGGTCTGAGCCTGAGCATCTGCGTAGACAATCTCTGCGAGCTTCTGACCAACCTCAGTGAGCTTCTCGCCAGCCTTCTTGATTGCCTCAATGTCAGTGCCGTCAAGTGCGGTCTTTGCCTCAGCAACAGCCTCTTCAACAGCCTTCTTCTGATCCTCAGGGACCTTATCGCCAAGGTCTTTGACGGTCTGCTCGGTGCTGTATGCCAGGGAGTCTACCTGGTTGCGAACCTCAATCTCGTCCTTGCGCTTCTTGTCTTCCTCTGCGTGGGACTCTGCGTCCTTGACCATGCGATCAACTTCATCGTCGGACAGAGCGGTGGAGCCAGAAATGGTGATCTCCTGGGACTTGTCGGTTGCCTTGTCCTTAGCGGTGACCTTCAGGATACCGTTTGCGTCGATGTCAAAGGTAACCTCGATCTGAGGGATACCACGCTGAGCAGCAGGAATGCCGGTAAGGTTGAACTTACCAAGGCTCTTGTTGTCAGAAGCCATCTCGCGCTCGCCCTGGAGGACGTGAATCTCAACGGAAGTCTGGTTATCAGCTGCGGTGGAGTAAACCTTTGTGCTGGAGGTTGGGATGGTGGTGTTGCGGTCGATGACCTTGTCAACAACGCCGCCGAGGGTCTCAACGCCCAGGGACAGTGGAGTTACGTCCAGCAGCAGGATGCCGGAGACGTCGCCGGTAAGAACGCCGCCCTGAACAGCTGCGCCGTCTGCAACAACCTCGTCTGGGTTGACGGACATGTTAGGCTGCTTGCCGGTCATGCTCTTGACCAGGTCCTGAACAGCTGGCATACGAGTGGAGCCGCCGACCAGAATGACCTCGCTGACATCGGAGAGCTGAAGGCCTGCGTCCTGGAGAGCCTTGGTTACAGGAGCCTTGCAGCGGTCGAGAAGATCGCGGGTGATGCGCTCGAACTCTGCACGAGTCAGGGTGTAGTCAAGGTGCTTAGGACCAGATGCGTCTGCAGTGATGAATGGCAGGTTAATCTGTGCCTGCTGAGCACTGGAGAGCTCCTTCTTGGCATTCTCTGCAGCCTCCTTAAGGCGCTGAAGTGCCATTGGGTCCTTGCGGAGGTCAATGCCGTTATCGGAGTTGAACTTGTCTGCAAGCCAGTCGATAACGCGCTGATCCCAGTCGTCGCCGCCCAGGTGGTTGTCACCGTTGGTTGCAAGAACCTCAACAACGCCGTCTGCAAGGTCAAGCAGGGAGACGTCGAAGGTACCGCCGCCGAGGTCGAAAACGAGGACCTTGTGGTCCTGGTCCTTCTTGTCCAGACCGTAAGCAAGAGCTGCTGCGGTTGGCTCGTTGACGATACGCTGAACGTTGAGGCCAGCAATCTTACCTGCGTCCTTGGTTGCCTGACGCTGTGCGTCGTTGAAGTATGCTGGGACAGTAATGACAGCGTCGGTTACAGGCTCACCGAGGTACTTCTCGGCGTCTGCCTTCATCTTTGCAAGTGTCATAGCGCTGATCTGCTCTGGGGTGTAGTCAACGCCCTCAATCTCGACGACAGCGCGACCGTCAGTGCCAGCCTTAACCTTGTAAGGGACTGTCTTGATCTCAGACTGAACCTCGTCAAACTTGCGGCCCATGAAACGCTTGATAGAGAAGACAGTGTTTACAGGGTTGGTGACAGCCTGGTTCTTTGCTGCCTTACCAACAATGCGGTCACCGTCAGCACGGAAGCCGACGACGGAAGGAGTTGTGCGGTCTCCCTCTGCGTTAACGATAATAGTTGGCTCTCCACCCTCAAGGACAGCCATAGCTGAGTTTGTAGTACCCAGGTCAATTCCAAGAATCTTACCCATTGTGAATCATCCTTTCCTATGTACGTGTTCCGTTTGGCGAGAAACCCCACAGGTAGATGACCTGAAAAGGGGCACAAGCTAACCGTGAACACATACCGTGTTTCTGCTTTACGGTTTTGCTTATACCCCTATGTCTGACTTATATACATAATCTAAGTCAGTTTGTAGTAGATTTTTTA
>CAUVBV010000063.1:0-2966 GCA_963550405.1 uncultured Atopobium sp.
TCAATACCTGCGCGGTCGCGGGCGAGAAGAGCGGCGCCGTAGGCACCCATGACACCTGCAATATCAGGACGGATGACGTCTCTGCCGGTGAGCAGCTCAAAGGCGCGAAGCGTTGCGTCGGACATGAAAGTACCGCCCTGGACGATGCAGTGCTCGCCAATCTCGCTGAAGTCGCGGAGCTTGATGACCTTGAACAGGGCGTTCTTGATGACGGAGTATGAAAGACCAGCAGCAACGTCGCCGATGGTTGCGCCTTCCTTCTGCGCCTGCTTAACGCGGGAGTTCATGAAGACGGTACAGCGGGATCCCAGGTCAACAGGAAGTGTTGCCTTAGTTGCAGCGGTTGCAAACTCGCGGACGTCCATCTTCATAGAGTCAGCAAAGGATGCAATAAAGGAGCCGCAGCCTGCAGAGCAAGCCTCGTTCAGCATGATGTGCTCAATGACGCCGTCTTTGACCTGCAGACACTTCATGTCCTGGCCGCCAATATCAAGAATGAAATCAACGTCTGGGACAAATGCCTTAGCACCGCGCAGGTGAGCGACGGTCTCAATCTCGCCAGAGTCTGCGCGCAGAGCCTCAATCAGGATGCCCTCGCCATAACCGGTGGTTGTGACGTGGCCGATGATGCAGTCGGAAGGCATCTCGTCGTAGATGGAGTCCATGATCTTGCGAGCGGTACCCAGAATATCGCCGTTGTTATTGTCGTACCAGGTGTAAAGCAGCTCGCCCTTCTCGCCAACAACAGCAGCCTTCATAGTGGTAGAACCTGCGTCGATGCCGATGAACACGCGGCCGTGGTAGTTGGCCAGCTGGCCCTTGGGGACTACCTCCTGGTCGTGGCGGGCCTTGAAGTCGTCAAAGTCCTGCTGGGTAGCAAAGAGTGGGTCCAGACGAGCAACCTCGGAGCCCTGGATGTCCTTGAGGTTGTCCAGCGCCTCCATGACCTGCGTAAAGGTGATTGGTCGGTCGGACTCGCCCGCCAGAGCAGCGCCCGTCGCAACAAAGAGGTGGGCGTTCTGTGGCAAGACAATGTGCTCGTCGTCCAGGTTAAGCGTGATGTAGAAGCGACGGCGCAGCTCAGAGAGGTACTGCAGAGGGCCGCCGAGAAACGCGACGTAGCCGCGGATGGGGTGACCACAAGCCAGGCCCGAGACGGTCTGGTTTGCAACAGCCTGGAAGATGGAAGCAGCGATGTCGGCAGGAGCGGCACCCTCGTTGAGCAGCGGCTGAACGTCGGACTTAGCAAAAACGCCACAGCGAGATGCAATTGGGTAGATCTGCTTGACGTCTTTTGCCAGCTCATTGAGGCCAGTTGCGTCGGTCTTGAGGAGAGACGCCATCTGGTCGATGAATGCACCGGTACCACCAGCGCAGGTACCATTCATGCGCTGCTCAATACCGTTGTCAAAGTAGATAATCTTTGCGTCCTCGCCGCCCAGCTCAATGGCAACGTCAGTCTGAGGGATCAGCGTTTCAACAGCGCGTTTAGAAGCGATGACCTCCTGGACAAACTCCAGGTCAAGCCATTGCGCCAAGAGCATTCCGCCGGAACCGGTGATTGCGGCGTACATGGGTGTCTCGCCAATGTGCTTCTGAGCTTTGATAAACAGGGAGCGCGCGGTTGCACGGACGTCAGTGTGATGACGCTCGTAGTTTGCGTAAACCAGCGTGCCGTCCTCGTCGATGACGGACAGCTTTACGGTTGTGGAACCAACGTCGATGCCCAGCATAAGATGGGCCTGAGACAGGTCAAGTGGGACGTTTGGTGCAAGCTCGGCACCATTCTCTACCAGATCAAACTTTGGACTAATCATTGTTTTCCTCTCCGAGAACAAGAGTTGCAAGCGCAAATCGTGGAACGTCTAGCTTGATTGGCTTGCCGTACAGATCGCCAGGTGCAACAAACATGAGGCCGGTCATAAGGCCTGCCATCTGCTCGTCGCTCTCGCGCATCCCGCCGATTAACCAGCGGATAAGGACGCCGACCTCGGCAGAAATTGCGAAGGTCAGATAGTAGTCAAAGAAGGGACCAATTGCGCGCGGATCAAGATCGTGCAGGGCGCGCTGGGCGATAACCTCGTGTACCAGGTGCTTTAGCTTGTCCTGGAAGGCAGGGTCGCCGCCGTTACCCAGCAAAGGGCGCAGGTAGAAGCCGTGCTTGCGAATGCTTCGGAGCATCTCCGTTGCGCCAGGGCATGGCTTGTAAGAGTCGATTGCCTCCTTGAGCTCGGCAAGGTTCACGCGAGCGAGCTGCTCAACAGCAGGTCGAAGCTCCGCCAGCGCTTCCTTTTCGATGTGAAGCACCAGGTCAGGTATGTCTTTGTAGTGGGAGTAAAAGGTTCGACGCGTAAGGCCGGCGCGCTCCGTTACACCCGTGACGGTCACGGAAGTAAGGTCGCCGGTAGCGTCTATCTCTTCTGCCAGGGCTTTTCTGAGCGCCGCGCGAGTTCTTGCGGTGCGTCGATCAAGCTTGCAAGCTGAAAAAACAGCAGGTACAGACAATGTTTCTGTCATACGTTTCTGAAGCCTCTCCTGGTTGCAGGTACGCGCTGGGTGCATGCGAGCAGCGCGGGCGCGGTAGGCGCGGGCGCGATGGGCGCGACGGGCGCGGACTGCGCAGCAGCACGGGCGCGAGCGGCGCAACAACGCCGTACTTATTGCACATACTGAGTATTATTGCACACCCTGTGCAATAACTGCAACCTCGAGAAGACCGATTTTCTCGCCAGACTTGCTTTGACCGCTAGGATTTTATTTTTGGCTGCTAGCGCGCCTGATTTCTGCAAAGAATCTGTGGATTTTGCCTAAAACCATAAAAGAATCTGTAGATTTGCCTGATTTCATCAAAGAATCTGTGGCTCAAATACAGATTCTTTGCACATTTTAGGCGGACTTTGAAACGTACCCAAGATTGCCCTTCCATGGGCGCTCACATGGAGCCTGATTTTCTCGCCATGTCTGAA
>CAUVBV010000064.1:0-2713 GCA_963550405.1 uncultured Atopobium sp.
GGCACAAGTGTTGTGCTGGTAGATGACGTTCTTCAGACCGGAAGAACTATCAGAGCAGCGCTTGACGCCCTCATTGATTACGGCCGCCCTGAGCGTGTCCAGCTGGCCGTAGTAGTTGATCGCGGTCACCGCGAGCTTCCTATTAGACCTGACTATGTGGGAAAGAACGTTCCTTCATCAAAGAGCCAGGTAGTCAGCTTAAATGTTAAAGAAATTGATGGTCAGGACTGCGTCTTGCTGTATGAAGCTGACTTTTCTGACCCCTTTATTGAGGGAGGAAACTAATGCTTTCGGTTAAACATTTGATTGATACAAACAGTTTGACTCGTGACGACATCCAGCAGATTCTTGATACTGCTCAGTCGTTTGAAGCGGTAAATAACAGAGACATTAAGAAGGTTCCAGCACTTCGCGGTCGCACCATTGTCAATCTGTTTTTGGAGCCTTCTACCAGGACTCGCTCTTCATTTGAGCTTGCCGAGAAACGCCTTTCAGCTGATGCTCTGAACATGGGAGGTTCAACCTCGTCTGTTGTTAAGGGAGAGTCGCTGGCAGATACCATTCAGACTATCGATGCCATGAACGTTGATATGTTTATCTGCCGCGCAAGACTTGCAGGTACGCCACAAAAGATTACCGAGCACACCGATGCCGTTGTCATCAATGCTGGCGACGGTAAGCATCAGCACCCAACGCAGGCAATGCTTGACCTCTATACCATTCGCAAGAATTTTGGACACTTAGACGGCCTTAAGGTTGCCATTGTTGGCGACCTTTCTCACAGCCGCGTTGTTGGTTCTTTGGTGCCAGCGCTTAAGACTATGGGCGCAGAAGTTGTTCTGGTTGGTCCTCCAACATTCCACGTAGACGATCCAAGTTGGTTTGGTTGCTCTCAGACCTCGCACTTTGATGAAGTTATTGGCGATGTGGACGTCGTGTACATGCTTCGCGTGCAGCTGGAGCGTATGGAAGGAGCGCCTATTCCTTCTCGCCGTGAGTACAACAGACTTTGGGGCCTTGACGAGCGCCGCAGTAAGTTGATGAAGCCTGAGGCAATCATCTGCCACCCAGGACCTATGAATCGCGGTATGGAAATTAACAGCGAAGTGGCCGATTGTGCTCGCTCTCGTATTCTTGACCAGGTCAATGCAGGAGTTTTGACGCGCATGGCCGCAATGTATCTGCTTTTGGGAGGAGACTCTGATGGCATTTCTGCTTAAGGGCGCACGTGTTGTAGACCCACAGCTTAACCTTGATGCCGTAATGGATGTTCGTATTGAGGGAGAAACTATTGCTGAAGTTGCAGCAACTGTTGCGCCTCAAGAGGGAGATACCGTTATTGATGCAAAAGGCAAGGTACTAGCACCTGGCCTTGTTGATATGCACGTCCACTTTAGAGATCCTGGCTTTGAGTACAAAGAGACTATTGAGACGGGCTCTAGAGCTGCGGTTCACGGTGGCTTTACTGATGTTGCTACTATGCCAAACACCAATCCTGTTACCGATAACGGACCAGCTGTTCGTTTCCAGATTGACCGCGGCAATGAGGTTGGTTTGATTCATGTTCGTCCTATGGGTGCCCTTACCAAGGGCTCTAAGGGACAAGAGCTTGCTGAGATTGGCAACATGGTTGACGAGGGAGCATCCGCATTCTCTGATGACGGCCACGGCGTCCAAAGCGCTGGTATGATGCGTACCGTTATGGAGTACGTTTCCCAGTTTGATCGCGTTGTTGCCGCTCACTGCGAGATTGAGTCTATCAGTGCTGGCGGCGTTGTTAACGAGGGCCGCGCAAGCACGCGACTTGGTATGTTTGGCTGGCCAGCACTTGGCGAGGAGCTGGAGATTTCCAGAGACATTGATCTTTGCCGCCTTACCGGCTGTCCTCTGCATATCTGCCACATTTCAACGGGCAGGGGAGCAGAGCTGGTACGCGCAGCTAAGAAGGAAGGTCTGCCGGTTACCGCAGAGGTTTGCCCTCACCATCTTTTCTTGTCTGAGGACGACATCACTGATACCTATAACACCAACCTTAAGATGAATCCACCACTCAGAACCGCTGAGGATGCCCTTGCGCTTCAGGCCGCTGTTGCAGATGGTACGGTTGATTGCATTGTTACCGACCATGCACCTCATGCAGCTCACGAGAAGGACTGTGAGTGGGAAATCTCTTACTTTGGCTGCATTGGTCTTGAGACCTCGCTGCCTCTGATGATCACCAACATGGTGCGCACCAACAAGCTGTCCTTTACGGGCCTTGTCCGCGCTATGGCCGTTAATCCTCGTCGTATTCTACGCCTTGAGCCTGTTAAGATTGCTGCTGGCTATAAGGCTGATCTGACCCTTTTTGACCCAGAAAAGAAGGTTCAGATTACGCCAGAGTATTTTGAGAGCAAGTCTAAGAACTCGGCCTTTATTGGCGCCGAGCTTTATGGCGTTGCAACTGATGTGTTTGTTGACGGCAAGCGTGTTCTTGCCAATGAGGTAGTTGTTCCTGGAGGGGAAAAGTAATGCCACTACGTGGAAATGTACAGGTATTTGACTTTACAGTTCTGAGCAATACCCAGGTTGCCCAGAATCTGTATAGAGCTCAGCTTGAGGTACCGGGTCTTTGTAAGTCCTTGGAGCCTGGTCAGTTTGTAAACGTCAATGTCCCAGGCGATAAGCGTCATATTCTTCGCATCCCACTGTCCTTCTCGCTTGCTGATAAAGC
>CAUVBV010000065.1:0-2600 GCA_963550405.1 uncultured Atopobium sp.
ATTGCCGCTCAGAAGGAAGCAGAAGAGAAGAAAGCTGCTCTTGCTCCGTTTGTGGGCGTTTGGGAAGCAAAGTCTATTAGTGATCCAAAGAAGGGCGAGATTCCCGAGAGTGTCTATCCAACAGCAAGAGACACATTCCAGGCCATTTACGGCTATGACTTTTCCGACGACGGCACTGGACTATTCATCCGTTTTGGTGCTCAGAAGCCCTTTACCTGGACCGCTGATGCTAATGGAAAGCTTACTATTACCCTTGCTGGCAACGCCGGAAGCTATACAGCAACCGTTGATTCCTCAGGCCAGATGACCATTGAGGGCTCTGACGGTTCCAAGGCAGTGCTTACCCAAGTAACTAAAACCTCAGGTGATTACTCTTCTCTTAAATATGCTCCATTTGATGCACTTACGGGCAAGGGAACTATTGGAGGAAATTATTCCTCCCATGATGACTTCTACATGAATTTTAAGGTTGTTACCGAGGTCAACAGGGTTGTTGTTGATAATGACGACATGTACGTCAGATATGTTGGAATTGCTACAACACCAAGCGGTCAAACCGAAGGTTATGTTTTTGAGGTAATCAACAAGTCTGATAAGACGGCTTCATATGACTTTAGCATTGATAATTCGGACTCCACTGTGTTTGGAACAGCTCTTAATGTTCTTGAGCCTGGCGAGAGATTCTATGAGTTTGTAGTTAATAGCTCCAACGCAGATGTACCTCTGGCTAAGCTTTCTGAATCTAAGGGAACTTTTAAGTATTCCCATGTTGCAGATGGAAGCAGTCTTGAAGACGAGAAGACCGAGCAGTTTGATCTGACGGTTTCACAGAATAAGTAATGCACTCAGACGATACCTAGATTGAGCAGACTGAACTTCGTTAAAAAAGTGTCGCCAAGAAAAGACATTGTCAATCTAGAGAGCTTTGGTGTTGGAGGAACTTTCTTGAAACAGCGTAGACTACTTTTTATGCTTGTACTTACACTTGTGCTTTCTACCAGCATTATGTTTACGGCTTGCACTCCTAACATCGGCGGACCATCTCCTGAAGAGATTGCAGCTCAGAAGGAAGCAGAAGAGAAGAAAGCTGCTCTTGCTCCGTTTGTGGGCGTTTGGGAAGCAAAGTCTATTAGTGATCCTAGCCAGGGAGATATCCCCGAGAGCGTTTACCCAACGGCAGTAGAATCCATGAAGTCAATTTATGGTTATGACTTTGCTGACGACGGCACGGGCAATTTCATCCGTTTTGGCGCTCAGAAGCCCTTTACCTGGTCTGTTGATGCCGACGGAAAGCTCACTATCACCCTTGCAGGTAATGCTGGAAGTTACACAGCAACTGTTGATTCCTCAGGTCAGATGACCGTTGAGGGTTCCGACGGTTCCAAGGCAGTATTGAAGCAAATCACTAAAACCTCAGGTGATTATTCCAGCCTTAAGTACAAGCCTTTTGATGCAATGGCAGACAAGGGTACTATTGCGTATAACTTCTCTTCTACTAAGGGCGAAGACAAGATGCGCTTTAAGCTAAAGACCGAGGTGGACAAGGTACTTATCGATAATGACGATCTCTATATCAGGTATGTTGGTATTGCTAAATCCCCAGATGGTTACTCTGAAGGCTACGTCTTTGAGATTATCAATAGATCTGAAAACTGGGTAAATTGCACCTTTAAGTTAGATAATTCTGAGAATTCCGTATGGGCTAACGATTCTAACTATCTTGAGAGCGGCGAGAGGGTCTTTGCATTTGTTATTAACGATTCTTATCAGAAAAAGCCTCTTGATGATCAGACTGAGGTAAATGCAGTTGTTGAGTACTACCACATCAAAGGCGGTAAGAGTATGGAAGATACTAAGACAGAAAACGTTGACCTGATAATCTCTCAGAAGAAGTAAGTGGACTGCCGCAATGAGCCAAGTACATACACATAAAACATTTACGTGTTAAACGTGGAATACAGAGACGTCACCTGTACAATGGGTGGCGTCTATTCTTTTACTGACTGCTCTTTTAAACTCAAGAAAGAAGCGTGACCAAACATGAAGAAAGCTTTGATTTCGATTGATTACACCTATGATTTTGTAGCAGATGACGGAAAGCTGACAGCAGGTGCGCCAGCTCAGGCTATTTCAGATGCTATTTATGAGGCTACAAAGTGCGCTTTTGATCGTGGCGATTATATTTTCTTTGCTATTGATGCTCACGATCCAGAAGACAACTTCCATCCAGAGACTAAGCTTTTCCCACCCCATAATATCATTGGCACAAGTGGTAGAGACCTGTTTGGCCCTCTGAATGATTTCTATCATCAGCACAAAGATGACAGCCATGTGTTCTGGATGGACAAGCGTCACTACTCGTCCTTCTCGGGAACTGATCTTGATATTCGTCTGAGGGAACGCGGCATTAACACGGTTATCCTAACCGGTGTTCTTACCGACATCTGCGTGCTTCACACAGCGGTTGACGCTTACAATTTGGGCTATCACATTGAGGTTGTTGAGCCAGCAGTTGCATCGCTGACGCCAGAGAACCATCAGTTTGCACTTGCGCACTTTAAGAACACCCTTGGTGCAACATTGGTTGATGCAGAGCTCAA